>NZ_CAJVAP010000005.1 GCF_910593785.1 Leucobacter soli
AGCATGCGGAGCGCACGCTGACGAAGTTCAGGGTCGTATTTGCTTGGCATCGTAGTTCCATCCTTATATAAAGATCGGAACTGAAACCAGGCCAATTCAGTGCGCTCTTGGCGTCCTGCTCGGAACCGATCGCGTGGTACATGTCGAACCCGACGAACGCGATGAACTTGTAGGTGAGATACGGGGCGAACGCGGCCATCGCCATCAGCACGATCCCCGCGATGGGATCACTTACCGAGGCGAGGTCCGCGTCGATCGGTGCGGAGACCTGGGTGATCGCGACGAGGAACATCACGACGAGCACGAGCTTGGAGCAGATCAGCGCGACGACGAACATCGCCCACTTCCCGATCCACCCGCGCGAGGCATCCCACGAGGCACCAGAGAAGGCGAGCGGCGCGAACACGACCGCGACCAGCAGGAGCGCTTTCCTGACGAGGAGGGAGAGCCACACGATCGCGGCGGCGGTGATCGCGAGGCCGGCCATGAAGATGGTGATGATCGCTCCGACGCCGGGTGCGGCGATGTTGATCCCGACAAGCCCTGCGGCGAGGAGGGTGATCTTGTCGCCCATCGACTCGGTGGTTTCCCCGGCGGCCTGCACAATCCCGATGCACAGCTGATCGACGACTTCCAGCAACAGTGCCGTGAGTGTGATGACCACGAACGACCCGAGGACGGACTTCGCCAGCCCGAGCGCGGCTCGGGTGAGGGCGGTGGGGTCGCGGCGGATCAG
This sequence comes from Leucobacter soli, assembly GCF_910593785.1. Lineage (GTDB taxonomy): Bacteria > Actinomycetota > Actinomycetes > Actinomycetales > Microbacteriaceae > Leucobacter > Leucobacter soli. The sequence goes on from NZ_CAJVAP010000005.1 coordinate 737, forward strand.
GCCGGTGATGAGTTGGAGGCAGAAGAAGATCAGCATCACGAAGACCGCGATGCCGAACAGCAGGTTGTAGACGGCGATGTAGCCGGGCTTGGTGACATCCACCAGGGTCGTGGTGTCGAAGACCGACCAGACCGCCTCGAACAGCCACCCGGCGGCGGCACCCATCGCCTGGGCGAGCCAGTCGAACGGGGCCGCGACCAACGACGCGGCTCCTTCGCCGACGGCATCGCAGACCGAGGAGATCACGGGAACGTCGCACACGCCCATCACGGACACCAGCTCTCGACGACAGGCGGGGTCAGACCTGCTGGCCGACGTTCCAGAAGAAGTTGATGAGCGTCACCGACGCGCCGCAGATCACCGCCGCGCCGCAGGAAACGAGGACGCCGATCTTCCCGCGCGAGGCGAGGTGCGGGTTGGAGGAGTTCGCGCCGAAGCCCCACACGATCGCGGACACGATCAGCGCGAGCACGCTGAGGATCAGGCCGATGGTCATCACCGCGCCGACGATGGTGCGCAGCTGGTTGATCCCCGGCAGCCCGTTGGTGTTGGGGTCGATGTTGATGTCCATCGGCACCAGCAACGGCGCGGACATGACATTGGCGAGCAGATCGAACACGGTAGGTCTCCTTGGCGACGGGCGGCCCGCCCACGAACTCGCAGACGGGGTACACGCCACAGGTGCACCCGCCAAACCTCGTTCCGCAGGCCAGCGGAGACCACAGCCAGCGAAGCTGTCCTACGGGTTGCTGATAACTCCCGCCAGTAGCACGCTTTACGGGGCTACCAAGTCGGCGCTTTGTCGGCTGCTTTAGTCACGGGGCACGGGTGGCCCCAGCCAGAGCAGGGTGATGAAGAGCGTCGTCACGAGCAGGATCAGCAGGATGATCGACAGGAGTACATGTCGTAGTACCCAGGCCTGGACATGCTCGATGAACCCGTGCGGTGCCTCACCGCCGGGTGCGAGCCGCCAGTCGCCGGCCAGCAGTCCTTTGCGATCGACGATGATCTCGAACGGCACTGTGGCGAATGGCACGATCGCGAGCAGCAGCCCGGTGAGGCCGAGTCGGAGAGGCCATCTCTGGTTCACCCATACGAAGATCGTGCTCGCGGAGTAGCACAGGAAGACGAATCCGTGGATGCCTCCGGCGATCGGGACGAGGTTGGCGACATCGAACGCGCGGAGGATGAGCGCGGTGATGAGGCCGGCCCAGGTGAACATCTCGGCGATGGCGAAGCTCCGGAAGAGTATGCGCGGGCTGATGGTCTGGGGTTTGTTTGTCGTGGTCATGAAGGATGAGCCTCTTGCTGTGCTGACGGGTTGATGGGAGTCGCAACCGATGCACGGCGCAGGCGCAGGGCACCGATGAATCCGAGCGCGAGGAACACGGTCGCGATCAGGAGCGCCCAGCGGGTCGCATCGGCGAATCCGCTCGTGAGCGCGTCGACAGCCGTCGCGGTTTGATCGCCGAGACTGCTACTGCTTCCCTGTTCGCGGAGTTGCATGATCGTGGTGCCCGCGGACTGGCGGGTGGCGTCGGCAAGCGAGTCCGCCTCCGCGCCGGTGAGTCCCGCGTCGCCGAGGGCGGTGGGGAGAGTGAGCGCGAGGGAGATCGAGAGCGTCGCTCCGGCGAATGCGGTACCGAGGGCGGAGCCGATCTGCCGGACGGTGCTCTGCGTGGCCGATCCCTGGCCGGAGACTTCGACGGGGATGTCCCGAAGGACGGTACCGGTGAGCTGTGCGGAGGCGAGACCGAGGCCGAGACCGTAGACGACCAGAGGGATCGCGATGAGCCAGCCCGAGGTCGCGGGCCCCAGGAGCAGTGCGAGGGCGAGGACGCCTGCGACTTCGAGGCCCAGCCCGATGAGCACGGTTCCGGGCGCGCCGAACCTCGCGGCGAGATGCCGGGCCGCGGCACCGGAGAGGAACGCGCCGACGGCCATCGCGGCGAGCACGAGGCCGGCGCCCATGACGTCGAGACCAAGGGCGTTGATGAGGTAGAGCGGGAGGACGAAGATCATCGCGAACTCACCGACAGCGACCATCGCGGCGGTGAGGTTCCCCCACGAGAACGTGGAGAACGAGAACAGGTCGAGGTCGAGGAGCGCGGCGCGCTGCACCTTCTCGCGGTGTCGTTCCCAGATCACGAACAGGACCAGCGCGATCGCGGCAACGGCGAACGCGACGGGCACGGCGGAGATCGCTGCATCTTTCGGCCATACCCATCCGAAGACGGTGAGGTCGCTCTTCGGGGTCCACCAGCCAAGGTCGGGGCCTTCGATGACGGCGAACACGAGCGCCCCGAATCCGATGGCGCTGAGCAGCGCGCCGTCGACATCGATACCGGGACGCTTTTTCTCACCGCGCGTCTCGGGCACGGTGAAGAGCGCGGCGATGAACACGAGGACGCCAAGTGGGAGGTTCACCAGGAAGATCCAGTGCCACGAGGCCCACTGGGTGAGCGCACCGCCGGCGAGCGGGCCGACGGCGGCAGCGCCGGAGATCACGGCGCCCCATACCCCGAACGCCGCGGCACGGTATTTGCCTCGAAACACGGCGTTCACGGTGGAGAGGGTGGAGGGCATGATGAACGCCGCCCCGACTGCCTGCACCGCACGCGCCCCGATCAGCACCCCCGCGGTGGACGCGGCGGCGGCGAGCAGACTGCCGGCGACGAACACGATGAGGCCGGCGAGGAAGAGCCGCTTGCGCCCCCACCGGTCCGCGAGGTTTCCAGTGGAGAGAAGCAAGGCGGCGAGCAGCACGGCGTAGAGGCTGTTCACCCATTGCGCGTCGGTGAGGTCGAGATGCAGGTCGCCGATGATGGCGGGCAGCGCGACACCGACGATCGTGCCGTCGAGCACGATGAGGCCGAGCCCGATGGAGAGGACGGCAAGGCCGAGCCATTCCCGCCGGGTCGGCGCGCTCTCCTGGGTGGTCGGTGCTGCAGTCATGGTCAGGCCGCTACGGCTTCGGCGGGCACCGGCGTGCGGCCGGTAACGGCGCGGCGGAGCGCGACGAAGAAGACGATCATGCCTGCCGTGATCGCGATGTGCCCCAGTCCTGCGATCCCCGCGATCATCGCGTTCGATTCCTGACCGAGGACGGTTAGGGTGCCGTGCCAGATGAGCATCGCGGAGGTGAGGATCACTCCGGCGTTGTAGAGCCAGAAGAACCAGGCGAACAGCTTCGGGCTGCGGGAGATCGTGAAGACCTTTTCGAGGGCGAGCACGATCAGCAACACGATGAACCCGAGGGTCAGCAGGTGCGTATGGGCGAGGCCGAGCTGGGTGAACTGGCCCTCGGGGAAGTCGTTGAGCTTGGTGAACTCGCGGTAGAACAGGCCGGAGGCGACACCGGCGAGCATGTAGATGAACGAGGCGTTGAGCAGTCTCTTCACGGGTCAGGGATTCCTTTCGATGGGCGGATGTCTGGTCGCGGTCAGATCAGGCCGGTCTCCTGCGCGACATGGATCGCGCGGGAGCGGCTGTCAACACCGAGCTTGGTAAAGACGTGGACGAGGTGGCTCTTGACGGTGGCCTCGGTGACGAAGAGGGCACGGGCGATCTCCTTGTTCGCCGATCCGGTTGCGAGGAGACGGAGCACGTCGATCTCGCGGTCGGTGAGACGTGGGAGTGGGCTGCGCATGCCCTTGAGCACCCGGGAGGCGAGATCGGGGGCGAGTACCGTGTCGCCGGCTGCGGCACGCTGGATGCCGTCGATGATGACGTCGGGGTCGACTTCTTTGAGGAGGTAACCCGCTGCGCCTGCTTCGATTGCCCCGAGGATTTCGGCGTCGCGATCGAAGGTGGTCAGGATGAGCACCGCAGGGGCGGGGTCGAGGGCGCGGAGCGCGGCCGTGGTCTGGATGCCGTCGATGCCGTTGCCGAGGCGCAAGTCGCAGAGCACCACATCGGGGCGCAGATGTGCGGCCAGGGCGAGCGCCTCCTCGCCGGTAGCGGCCTCCCCGACGACCTGCAGAGTCTCCGCCGCATCGAGTACGGCACGGAGCCCGCTGCGCACGACCGGGTGGTCATCGACCAGGAGCACGGTGGTGGTCATGGCATCTCCTCTGTGGTGGGGTCGGCAACGGTGACCGAGACTGGGCCCGGACGGATCGGGAGGTGGATGGAGAGGGCGGTGCCCTCACCGGGGGTGCTCTCGATGTCAAGGCCGCCGCCGAGTTCGCGGAGGCGGGCTCGCATGAAACGCAGGCCGTAGCTCGATCCGGCGTCGGCGTCCTGTTCCCAGGCGGGCTGGTCGAAGCCTGTGCCGTCGTCGATGATGTCGAGCCGCACGGTGTCGTCGGCGTCGATAAGGCTCATGACGACACGGGATGCTCTGGCGTGGAGGCGCACGTTCGCGAGGGCCGACTGTGCGGTGCGCAGGAGTGCGACTTCGACCTCGGTCGGCAGGATCGGCATCGAGTCGTCCACATGCAGCTCACCTTGGAGCCCGGTCTCGTCGCGGATACGGTCGAGCATGCGTTGCAGCGCGGCGGCGAGGGCGTCGTCGTCGAGTTCCGCGGGGGCGAGCGCGGCGACGATGCGGCGCACATCGGCGAGGCTGTCACCGGCAAGGGTCTCAACCTGTGCGAGGGTGCGCGCTGCGTCTGGGTCCTCGGTGCGGCCGGCTCCGGCGTGGGCGAGGAGTCGGATCGAGGAGAGCGCCTGAGCGATGGTGTCGTGGATGTCGCGGGAGATGCGGGCGCGTTCGGCGATGGCACCCGAGTGGCGTTGGGCGAGCGCGAGTTCGTCCTGCAACTCGGCGGTCTCGGCCTGGGCTCGGGTAAGCGAGGCGACGAGACGTTCCCTCTCGGCGGCGTCACGGAGCAGTTGCAGGTAGCCGCGTGAGATGCCGAAGGCGAAGATGCCGCCGATGAGCGGCCCGAAGATGTTGGCATAGCTTGTAGTGCCGTGGTGCAGGATCGGGGCGACGATCACGACGGCGAGCACGAAGCCCGAGAACAGCAGCCCCCAGCGGAGCGGCAGCAGGTGCCCGGCGAGCAGCCAGAGCAGGAACGCGAGCCAGACGAACTCGGCGGAGACCGCGACCGCGGCGATCCAGATTGCGGCGAACCCGAGCAGCCACCACACCGCCAGGCTGCGTGACCGGGTCTTCGACGGCAGGATCGTGCCGGCGGTGTGCCAGGCGAGGATCGCGATGCCCGAGATGATCGCCGCAGGCATCCCCACCCCGTCGCCGATAGCGCGGATGACCCCGATGGCGGTCAGCACGACCGCCATGAGGTGCTGACCGATCGTCATCGCCCGCACCGTCGCCCCCGCGACGGCCGGGCCGGGCGGGTCAGTGGACGTCAATGGAAGGTGTACGAGACTCATGAGTCGATTCTCCCTGGCGGGCGTGCAGCTTTCCTGGCCACCAGATGCGGTCCCCTGCGAGGCCGAAGATTGCGGGCACGATTACGGTGCGCACCACGAGGGTGTCCACCAGCACACCGGTGCCGACGATCAGGCCGAGCTGTCCGAGGGTGACCAGCGGCAGCACGCCGAGCGCGGCGAATACGGCGGCGAGCACGATGCCGGCGCTCGTGATGACGCTGCCGGTGTGCGCGACGGCTTCGACCATGCCCGCACGCGTCCCCAGCCGCGTGGCCTCGGTGCGTGCCCGATGGACGAGGAAGATCGTGTAGTCGATGCCGAGGGCGACGAGGAACAGGAATGCGAGGATGGGCACCTGGAGGTCGAGTGCCTGTTGGCCGAACAGCACCCGGCTCAGCCATGCACCCGCCCCGATCGCGACGACCGCGCTGGCGAGGTTCACCAGGAGCAGCAGCACCGGCGCGACCAGCGAGCGCAGCAGGAATAGCAGCACGAGGAAGCTCACCGCGAGCACCAGTGGCGCGATCAGCAGCAGGTCGTGTTCGTTGCCGACCCGCGCATCCAGCTCGGTGGCGACCGCGCCGCCCACCAGTGCGTCCGCTCCCTCGACCGGGTGCACAGCCGCCCGCAGAGAGGTGATCTGGGCGAGGCTCTGCTCCGTGCCGGGCGAGTACTCGCTGGTCACCATCACCTTCGTCAACGAGCCGTCATCTGTGGTGCCGACGGGGTGGGCGCGTACGACGCCCTCGACCTCGCTTGCGGCTGCTGCGACCTCGCCCGCAGCCTCGCTGTCGGTGATGATCCAGATCGGCTGCGCCTCTCCGGGCGGGAAGTGCGCCGACAGCGTCTCCAAACCCGTAGCGGACTCCGATTGCACCCGGAACTTCTCCAGCTGGTCCAGGCCTATCGAGGTGCCGAACAGTCCGGTCGCCATGACCGTGAGCAGCGCGAGCCCGGCCAGCAGGCTCACCACGGGACGCTCCGACACGTGGGTGGCGACCGCGCGCCAGGCCCGCCCCTGACTGGCTTCTTGTCCCGGTCGCGGGATGAAAGGCCAGAAAACTCGGCGTCCGCACACCGCTAGGAACGGCGGCAGCACGAACAGCACCGCGGCCAGCGCGATCAGCAGCCCGAGCGCGGCCGGAACGCCGAGGCCGCGTGTCATCGGGATTGTTGCGAACAGTAGGGTGAGCAGTGCGAGCACCACCGTGAAGTTCGAGGCGAGGATCGCGGGCGCCGTCTTGCGCCACGCCGTGCTGAGCGCTGCGCGATCGTCCTCGGTGCGCTGCAGTTCCTCCCGATACCGGGAGATCAGCAGCAGGGCGTAGTTCGTGCCCGCACCGAACACGAGCACGCTCACGATGCCCGCATCAAACTCCAGATTCCAGAACGACCCCGCCGCCGCGGTGACCCGTCCGGCGAGCCCGTCGGCCAGGGCGACCACGATCAGCGGGAGCAGCCACAGCACCGGCGAACGGTAGGTGACGATCAACAGGATCGCCACGATCAGGATCGTCACCAGCAGCAGCGTGAAGTCCGCGCCCTCGAACGCCGCCGCAACGTCCGCGCCGAACGCCGGGCCACCCGTGACGTGCAGCACCAGCCCGGCCGGGGCGTTCGCGCTGACCTCGCCCCGGAGTTCCTTGATGACCTCCGCAGTCTCGGTATTGTCCGCACCGACGGTGATCGGAGTAACGAGAACCGCAGCCCGCCCATCCTCGCTCACCATCGGCCCCGACGACTCGCCTGCCGCCTGCGCGTCGAGCACCGGGAGCAGACCCGTGAGGGCTTCAACATCCGCGTCGGAAAGCTCCGCTCCATCCTCGCGGGAGGCCACCACGAGCACCGACTGGCGATCCGCGTTCGGGAACTGCTCCATCAGCTCGCTCACCTGCATCGACTCCGAACCCACCGGAGCCTGCCCGGTGCGCGCCGGTGCCTGCGCGCCGCCGAAAATACCGAACAACACCACCATCACGAGCACAGCGACACCGAGAGCGATCCACGCGCCACCACGCGAGGTCAACTGATCAGAGAAGCGCGAACGAACTAGAGAACCTGACATGCCATCAACTCCACCAGGGGCGGCGATCCTGAACATCGCGGAAGAGGCTGAAACAAAGATCAACCAAAAGATTGATACGGCCTTCACGTGACTCACTCGGTGTCGATGCCACAGCGGCAGCGGCTCGGCGGGGGGTCTGGACCTAGAGTTGCTGGCCGAGGTTGAGGAGCCAGTTCATCCAGGCGACGCCGCCTCCGGCGAGGACGGCGGCGCCGAGCGCCACGAGGACTCCGGTTCGGCCCTTACTTGCGGTGGCGTAGTTTCCCTGGGCGGTCGCAATGGCCCACACGATCGCCCAGACGATCAGCATGAGCACGGCGACGATGAGGACGAAGGTCAAGAGCGCACCGACGACGGCGCGGAGGTCTCCGATTCCACCGAGGCCGTCGAAGTCGGGAAAGACGCCCATCACGCACCTGCTTTGACTGTGACGTGGAGGTGGTCGTAGTGGCCACCGGTGATGGAGGCGGGGTCGTGCATGCCGCCGCCGTTGTAGGGGCGCCAACCGTCGGCGTCGCGGGCGAGGGACCAGATTTGGCCTTGCCAGATGAGGTACTGGACGCCGAGGACCTCGGCGTTGTCTTTCATCCAGTTCGTGACTCGCCAACCGGCTTCGAGCTGGGCGGGGTTGGGGCGTTGGCCGATCTGGTTGCCGAAGGTGATGTCGCAGGCGCGTCCGAGGGGATGCTCGGACTTCGTGCCGGGGCGGGGTGAGTAGCAGCCCCAGCCGGTGTCGGGGAACGCGGCGAGGGTCTGCTGGTAGAGGTGGAGCGTGCGGGCGGTGATCTTGCCCGAGCTGGTGGGATCATCGACGAGCCGGTCGGGGTCTCCATCGACACCGGTCGGCGCACCGGCGGTGGCGTTGTTGCAGGAGGCGGGTGATCCGCTGGTCGCCGTCGGCAGGTGCGCGGCCCCGTGCTCGTTGAGCCAGGCGGCGGCGTCGATGGCCTCACCGTTCGTGCCGCCGGGCCGGACCTCGAAGTGCAGATGTGCGCCGGTGCTCATGCCCGAGGAGCCGACATCGCCGATGTGCTGCCCGGCGCTCACCCGATCGCCAGGACGGACGTGGATGCCGCTCTGCCACATGTGCGCGTACGCGGTCGCGACAGTCTTGCCGTCGATAGTGTGCTCGATGACGATGAGACCGCCGTACCCGCCGGAGAACTCCGCGACGGTCACGGTGCCGTCAGCGGCGGCGAGGATCGGGGTGCCGTCGGGCGCGGCGAAGTCGGTGCCGGTATGCAGCTTCCGCTCTCCCGTGATCGGGTGCACCCGCATCCCGAACGGCGAAGTCAGCACCCAGGTGCCCTCCGGCAGCGGGAACACCACCCGCGACGACGAGACCGCCGGGCCACCCACGCCACCAGCAGCATGGCTGCCGCCTTTGGTGAGGGCGGCGAGGATGCTGTCGGCGACGGGCGCGTAATTGCGGTAGCGGTCGGGGTAGGCGGACACCTCGACGGCTTGGGCGGCTTCGCCGGGGTCCATCTGTTGCCAGCCGGGGATGTCGAGCAGGCCGCGCGGCGAGGGGTAGTTCGGTCCTGTCGGCCCGCCGAAGAACGCCCGCGCCTGATAGTTCGGGTCCATCAACTCTGCGACAGTGCCCCACCCGGATTGTGGGCGCATCTGGAACAGGCCGAGGGAGTCGTGGTCGCCGCCGTTGCCGTCGTTCGGGTAGTTCGCCGACTCGGGGTAGGCGCCGGTGTTGGTGAGCATCCGCAGCGTGGACTCGGTGAGCGCCGCCATCAGCGCGATCTTGATTCCGGGCCGGCCCACGTCGGTGATGCCGTTGCCGACCGTGATGATCGTGGCCGCGTGCGTGAGCTGCCGGCGATTCAGCGTGAAGGTCTCGCCGTTCGCGGTGGTCACGGTGAGCGAGTCCGGGATCGGGCCAGGGTTCACGGTCCCGGCAGGGGCGGCGCAGTAGGCGGCAGCGGGGTTCATCAGCACCCCGATCCCGAGGAGTGCTGCGGCGGGGGCGAAGAAGAACAGCGCCAGAGCTGCGATGGCGGCTTTGCGGAACACGGATGCCAACCCCTTCAACGCAGCGGGTTGTCGAGCTGCGAGAGCCGCAGCAGGTGGCAGGTCGGGTAGGTCGGGGCACAGACGACGAACACGGTGAACGCGACCGGATGCTCGCTGGTCACCGGCTGCCCGTTCCAGACCCCGGCACGCTGCCGGGTGCCCTCGATCGTGATCGCTGTCGTTCCTGCCGCGAGCTGTCCCGGCTGGGCCTGCGCTACCGCGTCGGCCCAGGCGTCCGGGACGTACGCGGTGTCGATGGTGAGGTGCTGACGGGTGGCGTACTGCCGCAGCTCGATCCAGGCGTCCCGGGTCGGCAGGTACGCGGCCACGTCGGAGGCCAGCCCGGCCTGTTCGTCTCCGCTGGGGTCACCGACCGTGAGGATCGCCGACGTGTAGTCCAGCGGCCACAGCCCCGAGGCCGTGTTCCACGCGAACAGAGTGGACACGACACCCTGAGCGAAGGTCTCGGGATCGGCCGAACGCGGAACCGCTGGAACCCGCGGTGGCTGCGGTGTGCTCGGGGCCACGGTCGGCGGTGTCGCCGTGACCGGGCCGGACTCCGGGCCGGGATCGGGGCTGGTGCTGCTGCGGGGGCCGGTGAGGAGTCCGTAGACGCCGACGCCGGCCAGGAGCAGCAGGACGATGCCGGCGGCGATGAGGGCGACGAGTCGGCGGCGGTTCCGGGGATAAGTGGGTGCAGGGCTCATGCCGAGCAGGTGCACACCCGACACCCACGCCAACGGTCATAGCGCGCGGAGTCGTGGCCGCTCCGCCGTGCCTTCGCGGGCGGCTCGGAGCGCATCGGCGAACCGGACTGTGCCGTCGGTGGTGGCGAGGAAGTTCTCGAACTGCTCATCGGTCAGCTCGGCGGCGAGCGCGCCGGCGTCGTAGTGGGTCCACCAGTTGGTCAGTTCGCCCCAGGTCTGGATGAATGCCCGGAGCGGGTAGCGGACGGGTTGCCCGTCGCCCGTGACGAGCGGCAACGGCTTGGGCGGCATGCGCTTGCCCTTCTTGATCGACTTCGCCTGGGCCACGGCCGCTTCGGCGCGGGCGTGCAGCTCTGCCTCGCGCCGCTCGCGCTCTGTGGTGTCGGTATCGCGGATCGCTTGGTAGATCGGATGCACCGGGTCGCCAGCCTCGATCCGTTCCAGCCCGGCGGCGGCCTCGGCGCGCAGAGTCTCGGGCTGGGTGGGGTTGTTGGCGATGTCTTCGAGGTAGCCGATCTTCTCCAACGTCGTGTGCGACGCGCCGCCGGGAATCATCGCCGCCGCCTGCTCGCGGCTCTTCCCGAGCGGCCCGTTCGACGGTGGTGCAAGGTTTGCACCACCGTCGTTTCCGGGCTGGTTCTCGCTGCTGAACTGGGTCGCGCTCTTGCGGCGGGCGGCGTCCTCGGCCATGACCTGCTTGATTTCTCGGTAGAGGCCGGCGGCTTCGAGCTGGGTGTAGGGCTTGTGGAGCATGTTGTCGTCCTGCTCGGCGAGGAGCTGCCCGAGCCGGTCGGACAGGCCACTGCGCACCCACACGTTGACGGTGCGCCAGCCGAGCTTCTTGATCGCGGCCAGGCGTCGTGCCCCGCACACCAGCACGCCGTCGATGGTGATCGTGAGCGGTTGCAGCAGGCCGTCGCGCTCGATGGACGCCGCGAGGGCGTCGATGTCGCCGAGGTCGGCGCGGTGCCGGGTGCCGACGAGGATCGAATCGACGGTGCGGTCGAGCTGGATGCTGCCGATCTGTGGTTCGGTCACGATGACTCACCGCCTCCACCGCTCGGAGCGGCCAGTGCGAGCGCGAGGATCAGATCGTCGTCGCGGAGCAGCAGGTCGAGGGTCTCGCCGAGCAGGAGCCGGAGCAGGATGCCGCGACCGCTGCTGGTGGCCACGTAGGCCGGGTGCGGGTTCCCGAGCAGCGCCTTCAGCAGCGCGGCCCAGGAGCGGCGCGGCAGGTCGAGCAGTGCCCGCGCGTGCCGATCGCGGCGCAGCGTCTCGTAGGCGGACTGGCGGGTGCCGGCCTTCATCAACGCTCCGCAGACGTGCTCGACCGCGGCCCGGGCCGTGTCTGCGGGCCAGTCGAGAAGGCACAGCATCGCGATGGCGTCCTCGGCCGCCAATCCAGCGGACATGCACGCCTGCGCCGACCCGAGTCCTTCACGCGGCTCCGGTTCGAGGTCGCTGGGACGCAGGTCGGTGGTGTGGAACGCGGGATGGTAGTCGGCCAGCGCGGTGTCGCGTTCGGAGAACCGTTCGGGGTCGTGGAACGCCGAGACGTGCGCGCGGCGGGCCTGGTGCACCGAGCAGAGCAGCCCTTGGGCGCGTTCCTCGTAGACGCAGGTGATCCGCACGGCGTGGGTGATGATCGCCCACGGATCGTTGGCCTCGCGGGTCGAGCGGTACTGCATCGCGTCGAACGCCGCCGTGACCGCTTCCCAGGTGTCGAGCTTGTGCTTCCTCGCCAGAGCGCGGTACTTGTCGGCGGCGAACTCCATCAGGTCGCGGGCCACCGGGTCGTGAACCCAGGCATCCTCGCCCCCCTCGGCGAGACGGTTGAGCAGGGCGCGCAGGCCCTCGCCGGTGGTGAAGTCCTCAGCTCCGTCGGCCGTCGGAGCGGTGCTGGTGCGGGTTGGTGTGGTCATGGTGTCGGCACCTCCTGGCAGGCAGGTGCGCACTCGCTCCCACGAATGCGTCCTTCCTGCCGATGCCGTCGCCACCATGACCTGTCACCACCGTCAACTCATCGAGACCCCGGAGCGGGACACCTGCGAGGCAGGTGCGGTGCTGCGCCCGAACGCCGAGATCGGCGGCAACCGCCGGGCGCGATCTCCGAGACGACGAACGCCGGCACCGATGGGGGTGCGGGTGCGGCGTGCGAGCTCGGCCTGAAAGTCGAGGCCACGACCGGCCGCGTGCGCCGAGTGCCGAGCGATCAAATCGGTCGGGCGCACCCACTCCACGCCGCGCCCGCGAACGAGCGCATGCTGCTTGTCGTCACGGGCGACCTGCGCGGCCCGCACCGCCTCCGGCGTGCTCGTCACCTCGACGGGCTCGGGGCGCTCCCGGGGCGCCTCGGGCACCAGCCGTGCGGGATCGGGCCTCGCGGGATCGTTGCGCTGCGGGTTCCCAGTGGTGTTCATGGGGTCGTCTCCTCCCGCTCATCGGCGGTGTTAGTGGTGTCAGTGAGGTGCGCGACGGCGAACCAGCGCCCCACGGTCGAGGGATGCACACCGAGTTCGCGGGCGATCCGCTTGTTCGACCAGCCCGCCTCGCGCAGCTCCCACCCCAGCGCCCGCCGATCCGCCACACCGTCATCGCGCCGGGTGACCTCCGTCTCGCCAGACGGCAGCGCAGGCATCGACTTCGCAGGGGCGGCAAGTGCGGTGGCCGGGTCGGTGGTGCGGGTGAGGATCACGGTCAGGTGCGTGATGGCCAGCAGCACGACGGGCGGCACCGCTGCGACCGAGGCCGCGAGCATCCTTGGCACGTCGGCGTCTGCGGCGACGACGGCGTGAATGGCGTTCGCCGTCACCGACACGAGCGCGCCGCCGACCAGCAGCGCCCACGGGTACCAGGCCGAGCGTTGCCCGGCGAGCGCGACGACGGCGACCGTGGCGACGACGATGATGCCGTCCACGATCAGCGGCCACGCCCACGCTTGCCCCGATCCGATCCCGGAGCGAGCGGCCAGATCGGCGAGCGAGGTGAACGACAGCCAGAACGCCCCGGCGGCGATGAACACCGTCCCCGCGACCGCTGTCATGGCGGCCCAGCGCCGCCCGTCCGATTCACGCCTCACAGCCCGGCCCTCCCCAGCGCTGCGGATGGTGGGCTTTCCGCGCGACCGAACCAGCGACCCGCGCTCTGGCTCCGGCCGCCGGGCGTCACTTCGGATGCGGGCTGGGTGGCTCGGTAGGCGGAGCGAACGGTCGTGGTGATCTCGCGATCGCCCAGACCCGCCGACTGTGCCGCAGCCCCCAGAGCATCGAGCGCGTCCGTGGCCGAGACGCCGTTCTCGGCGAGGCGGCAGGCGGCCCAGAACAGACCCCGGTTCCGTTCGCCCTCGCCCCGCCCGGCGACCCACGCCGCCAGCCGCTTCCCATCCACGGCCACTGAGGTGCCCTCGGCGCGTGGTGGGGCGACGGGGCGCGGGTCGAGGAAGTCCCGCAGACGGCCCGCATCGACCGTGCCGACCGAGTGTGCGGCGATGTCGGCGACCTCGTAGAGCCTCACGTTCCCGTCGATGATTCGCCGGGACGGAGGGGCGATGATGTAGCCGCCGTCGCCCCGGAAATCGACACCCACGTCCGCCGCCTGCCACGACCGCTGCTCCTTGCCCGGTGTCGCAGGGAAGTACACGTGCGTGCCTCCGGTGGGTGTGCGCGCCAGCAGACCCGCGCCGTCGACGAGTCCCGCGTCGGTGGCGCGCTGGTACGCCGCGCGGCCGTCGTGGGGGCCGTGGACATCGACATCGACGACGACAACGCCGGATGGAGCGCCGGTCGGGATGCCGATGTTCGCGTTCGGTGTGCGCGACCACCACGCGGCAACCTGTTCCGGGTCGCTGCTCGCATCGAGGAACCCACGGCGGGTCAGCGGACGCTTCCCCTCGACGACGCACGGAAACACGGGCACGCCAGCCGCCGCGAGGCTCCGCGCCGCGAGCCCCAGGCTCGGTGAACGATCCACGCGAATGAGCGCCGCCAGGACATCGAATGCTTCGGGCATCACAGCCTCCGCCCTGCCAGCGCTGGCGCCGACGCAGCACGCGGACGATCGGTCTCCACCGAGTTCGCAGCCGTACGGGAGGTGCGCGGACTGGGAGCGTCGCGTTCGAGTCCGGGCGGGGTGCCGTCGCCGACCTGGAGCGTGTCGAGCTGGTCGAGGATCGCCAGCGCGGTCTTCCGCACCCGCTCGCCGGTGGACTGCACCACCTGGACGGGCTCTTGGCCGTCCACGCGGGCGGCCCAGGTCGAGACGTACGGGATCGTGTAACCGGCAGTGTCCATGCCGTGCGCGGCACCGATCATCAGCGCCACGGACTCGGCTTCGACCTCGCGGATGCCGCGATGCTGCCGCGCCTCCTCGTCGTCGGGATCGTGCATCACAACGTGCGCCAACTCGTGCGCGAGCGTCTTGACCTGAGCGGCAGGGTCCATGTTCTCCCGCACCGCGACCGTGCGCGCCTCGTAGTCGGTCATGCCGTTCGCTCCGGAGATCATCCCCTCGTGCGGCACCCGCAGCACCTCGAACCCCGCGCCGCGAATCTGCCCGGCCAGCCCCTCCCACAACCCCGCCGGTGCTTCGCCTTCCAGCAGCGTCGGAGCGGGCGGCACCGGCAGCGGCTCGCCGTCGGTCTGCGAGGCATCCCACACGTAGGCCGGCCGTGCTCCGACCATCCGCGAGCGCACCACCTCGCCTGCCTTCGGCTTCTCCCGCGGCCCGAGCCGTCGCCACGAGCCCGCGTCGGCAGGGGTCGCAGTGGCGAACCTGCCCGTCACGGGCGCGAAGATCATGTAGCCCGGCTGGCCCTTCATCACCTGGCGCCCGAGTCCCTGCCACTGCCGGTATCCGGCAACCAGAGTCGGGAAGGGTTCGGGCACGCGGCCGGCCTCGAACGCGGCTTCGTGCTGCACCCAGATCAGCATCGTGTTGTTGAACGACCGCGACCTGAACCGTGCTGCGAAGGCGAGCGCCTGCCGCCAGTCGTCACCGGAGACCAATGACTCGACCGCGCCGGTCAGCTTCTCGTGCAGCTCGTCGAGCTTCGCCTCTCGCGCCGCGCGGGCGTCCTCGTTCGATGCCATGCTCCGGCCTCCTTTTCGGTGGGCCGCGGCGCGGTGGCGCGCGGCGGTACACCTGGCAGGTAGGCGCGAACACCCGCGCCCGGACCGTGAGCTGGACATCGTTCACCTCCTTGAGGCAGCCCGAGCCGAGACCGGGACACCACGTTGAGCATGCTCAACGTGTCCCGGAGTCCTGTTCTAACATCGACCGTTGAGCATGCGCAACCCTTGATTTGTGCATGCTCAACGAGTACGGTTGAGCATGTACAACCACCTTCTGGGTGGACTACATCGATGCCTTGCCCGTCGCGAAGGGAAGGGGGTCACCGCCATGACCGAAGACGAGAGCCAGGCTGCGGCCGAAGACCTCGCCAAACGTCTGCGGCTCCTGATGGATGTCGCCGTCGCCGAGTCCGGCACTGAGCCGACCTACTCGCAGATCGCCGACTACCTCCAAGAACGAGGCACCAACCTGTCGCGGTCGCGCTGGACGTACATGGTCAACGGCCACCGCTACGTCCAAGACCCCGCCGTCTTCGAAGGGCTCGCCGCGTTCTTCGACGTGGACGCCGCGTTCCTGCTCGGCGAGGACGGTGCCGCCACGCCCGAGAAGGTCTCAGCACAGCTCGACCTGGTTCGGTCCATGCGTGCCGCGAAGGTGAAGTCCTACGCTGCCCGCACCCTCGGCGACATCTCGCCGAAAGCACTCCACGCCATCACCAAGTTCCTGGACGAGGAAATGACACACATGCCCGAGCACTGACCGGTACCGCACGATGGAGCCGCCACCGGTCCCTGCTCCCTACAGAGAAGGGGCGAACCGTGAAGATCGAACAGACCGTATCGGCGGCCGTCGCGGGCCTTGAGCTCGGCAATACCTTCGCCCTTGACGATCTCCTCCACACCGTCCAAGACCGGCGGCACCGTAGGCTCCGCGTCGTCGAACTCGCAGACCTCGACACCCACGACGGCCTCTGCGCGCTCTGGCTCTCCACCGATGCCGAAGACGTCGTGCTTCACGCCCGCAGCGACTCCGCGCTGCATCGCCAGCAGTTCGTGCTCCACGAGCTCGCCCACATGATCCTTGGCCACGGCGAAGGCGACGGCTGTGCAGTCGGGGAGGTACTGCTGCCCAACATCCCGCCGTACACCAGAGGTCGCCTGCTCAGGCGGCAAGACCTCGACAGCGAAACCGAGATCGCCGCCGAGTCCCTCGCCGACCGGCTCGCCGCCGGCATCCGAGGGTCGGTGTTCGCAGAGTCCAGATACTCGGAGATATTCGGATGATCCAGACGCTCGTCGCAACGCTCATGTGGGCGCTCGTGGCGAGCCTGCTCATCTTCCGACGCAAACGCACCGACCGAAGCATCACCTACGCCGCCCTCACCATCGCCATCGCGATGACGCTCAACGTGGATGCCGCCTACAGCGCCGTCGATCGACTGCTCGGTGGCACCAACCTCGCCACCCTGATCGCGGACGCGCTCCTGATGACCGGGCTGTTCTTCCTCGGCCGCGGCGTCATGAAGACCGGCGAGTACCGGCCCAGGCTCGTCCGAGCCGCCGTCAGCATCCCCGTCCTGCTCGTCGCGCTGCTCGCGATCACCGCATCGTTCCTGCTCATCGACCGCGGCACCACTACCACACGATTTATGATCGACCTCGGCGCACAGCCAGCGGCGGCGGTCTACTCGATCATCAACTTCACCTACTGCCTCGTCATTGTCGTGGCGATGCTCGTCCTCGCCATAAGGCAGTACCGGCACAACACCGGCATCCAGCACCTCCCCGCGGCACTGTTGAGCCTGGGGTCGGCGTTCGGCGTCGCGCTCTGCCTCGCCGTGATCGTCATGGACGTTGCCCACGCCACGGGCCACCTCGACCTCATGCACACTATCCAGTCCGCCTACGATCCGCTCTCCGTCCTGACCTTCGTGTTCCTCTGTGCCGGGTTCGCGATCCAGCCTGCCGTCCGTCGCGCTCAGCACCGCGCCCGGCAGAGGCAGACCGTCGCCCTCACAGCGCAGCTGGAGTCGCTTTGGCACCAGGCGACGCGCGCACGGCCCGGGCTGAGCCAGGCCGACCCCCTCGCCGCCAGTAGCGAAGACCCCGAAGGGCACCTCCACCGAGTGATCGTCGAAATCCGCGACGCGATGATCGACCCTCGCATCACCTTCGACATCAGCACCGACGACCGCGACCTGCTCGAACGCGCCGAGAGCCACCTCGTCGGAAGCGACAGTGCCCTCGCGACGACCTCGCCCGTTCCCTACGTCGAGGAGCGGGAGTCGTGATAGGCCGCATCGCTCTCGGCGCTGGGGCCGCGGCGGCAGCGGTTGCCGGGGTCGGGTGGGCCATCGCGCGGCGGCTCACCGCACCCGTCGGCCCACGAATGTTCGACCTCACCGTTCGAGGCGTCGAGTACACCGACGACGGCGACCTGATCGTGCTCGACCGCACCGACCAGGCCGCCGCGCCAGGCATCTACAATCTCTGGTTCGAGCACGGCGGCTGGGCGCAGCTCGCCACAGATACCGTCGATCGAGGACCCACCCGCGTCGCTCGCAGGATCACGGGCACCACATCGGGTTTCACTCCGAAGACCGGCGATTGCGCCTCCTGGAGCGGCATCTACTACGCCACCCCAGCCGACGCCGGACTCCACACACGCGACATCACCATCACGACCCCCGCAGGACCATGCCCGGCCTGGCGCATCGACGGCGACCTCGCGACCTGGGCCATCCACATCCACGGCCTCGGCAGCACCCGCGCCGGCACCCTCCGCGGCGTCCTCGCCGCAACCGAACTCGGCTACACCTCCCTCGTCGTCAGCTACCGCAACACAGCAGAAGGGCCGCGAGTTGGCACCGGCCGGACGACCTTCGGCTACGCAGAGACGAGCGACGTTGACGAGGCCATCGGGTACGCCGTCCGACGAGGAGCCGAACAGGTCGTGATCTTCGGCTGGTCGATGGGTGCCGCTGTCGCTCTCCAGCTCGCCGACCACCCGCGACATCCGGGACTGATCGCCGCGCTCGTACTCGACTCCCCAGTCCTCAACTGGACCGAAGTCATCAAGTCCAACTGCGCCCGCAGCGGATGGCCTGCAGCAGCCGGGCACCTCGCGATCCCGTGGCTCACCCTCGACCCACTGGCACGCACAGTCGGCCTGCCAGGACGCATCCCACTTCCCACCTTCGACTGGACATCCCGAGCCGTAGAGCTCAACACGCCGACCCTGATCCTCCACGGCACCCGAGACGACTCCGTGCCGATCCGGCTCTCACAAGCACTCCGAGACGCTCGCCCGGACCTCGTTGAGCTTGAGACCTTCGATGCCGGCCACACCCTCTGCTGGAACAGCGATCTGGACCGCTGGCGGAACACGGTGACCGCCTGGCTCAAGGTGCGCATCCCACGCTGATCGGCAGAACGCAGCGGCCACTCTCGAAACCCGTCTCGTTCGGCCACGCCCGGAGAAACCCAACTCAAGCCGTACCTCAGCCGGTATCATCGTGGGTGTTGGCCTGCCTGGGCCATTGAGCGAGGGAGGACCAACGTGGCTGAGCCGTGGCTGTCCGCAGACGACATCGCCGCCCACCTCGGGGTCACCAAAGACACCGTCTACACCTGGATCGCCGAGAAGGCCATGCCCGCCCACAAGGTCGGACGCCTCTGGAAGTTCCAAGCCAGCGAGATAGACGACTGGGTGCGCGCGGGTGCGGCGGCCAGTGACCAAGAGCTCCACGTAGCCCATCCCGGTGTCGGTGGACGCTCCTACGCTCATGACAACGACGAGCACGGGGAGGGGGGAAGATGAACCTGAAAGACGCCCAGCGCTTGGTGAAGTCCAAGCAACGCGTTGCGGACCACGGCGAGGTGTTCACGCCGGCGTGGATGGTCGAGGACATGCTCGACCTCGTTAAGCACGAGTCTGAGCGGATCGACTCCCGCGTACTCGAACCCGCCTGCGGCTCGGGCAACTTCCTCATCCCCGTCCTGGCTCGCAAGCTCGCCACGGTCGAGCTTCGGCACGGCAAGAGCGAGTTCGAGAAGCGCCACTACGCATTGTTCGCGCTCATGTGCACCTACGGTATCGAACTTCTCGCAGACAACGCCGAAGAGTGCCGCCACAATCTCGCCGAGGTGTTCAACACATTCTTGTGTATCGGCAACGATGACCAGTGGGCGCGAGCGGCCCGCGCGGTTCTCGCCGTGAACATCGTCCAGGGCGATGCCTTGACCATGACCGTGCCAAGCGGCCAGCCGATCACCTTTCCTGAGTGGGGCTACCTCGGCAAAGGCAAGTTCCAGAGGCGCGACTTTCGCTACGACGACCTCACTCAGCGCGCCTCGTACGAGGGAACCCTATTCGGCGAGCTCGATGACGAGGACCTGTTCGTCCCCGCGCAGACTTACCCGACGATGACCGTCAGTCAGATCGCCGAGGCCGCCGCGTGACCCTTGCACCTTTCACCCTCCGAGGGCACAACCCGGATGTGTTGACGTGCATCGCGAACCTCTCCAACGATGAGGTCTTCACCCCGCCGGAGTTCGCGAACCAGATGCTCGACACGCTTGCCGCCGCGTGGGCAGACGCCAACGACGGCGCCGACATCTGGACCAAGCCCGATGTCACGTTCCTCGATCCTTTCACCAAGTCGGGGGTCTTCCTTCGCGAGATCACTCGCCGCCTCACCGACGGACTGATCCTGACGTTCCCTGACCTCGCCCAGCGCGTCGATCACATCCTCACCCGTCAGGTTTTCGGCATCGGGATCACACAGCTCACTGCACTGCTGGCTCGCCGGAGTGTCTATTGCTCGAAGTTCGCCAACGGCCCGCACTCGATCGCCAGGTCGTTCACGACCGAGGACGGCAACATCTGGTTCGATCGCACGGACCACGCCTGGGGCGGTGGCAAACGCGAGTTTCGGGTTGATCCGCTTACGCGCGAAGAGATCGCCGTCTATACCAACCGCAAGTGCACCTACTGCGGTGCTAGCGAAGGCAGCTACGCACGCGGTGACGACTTGGAAACTCACGCCTACGCATTCATCCATACCGACGACATCAGAGCTCGGATCGCCGAGCTGTTCGGAGACAACATGCAGTTCGACGTCATCATCGGCAACCCGCCCTATCAGTTGGGGGATGGAGGCGGTGGTGGCGGCGCGTCGGCCACGCCCATCTACAATCTCTTCGTCGAGAAGGCACTCGCGCTCGACCCTCGCTATGCCGTGATGATCACCCCGTCGCGATGGTTCTCGGGCGGGAAGGGTCTGGACGATTTCCGGGATCGGATGCTCGCCGACCACCGCTTTGCGAAACTCATCGACTATCCGCAGCTGTACGACGTCTTTCCTGGCGTGAAGATTCGAGGCGGCGTGTCGTACTGGTTGTGGAGTCGAGACCATGAGGGACCGTGCGAGGTCACCACCAAGATCGGAGACGAGGCTATCGGCGAACCCGCACTTCGGATGCTTGACGCCTATGACGTGCTCGTGCGTCGCAACGAGGGCGTGCGGATTCTGGACAAGGTGAGGGCGCACAGAGTTGACGGAGAGTCGGAGCCTCTCCTCGGCGATGTGGTGTCTGCCAGGAAGCCATTTGGGCTGACGAACCAAAGGGGCAAGGCGACTCCGGTCGGGTTGAATGATCCAGTCCTGGTGTATGGAAACCAGACTGAGTCGTACATGGAGCGATCTGCGATTACGAGCAACGTCGAATGGGTCGACAAGTGGAAGGTCTTATTGGTCAAGGCCCACGGAACGAGTGGCCGCGATGACGTTACGATTCTGGGCGAACCGGTCGTGGCCGGCCCAGGTACCGCGTGTACCGAGACCTACCTCGTGATCGGGGTTGTGGACTCCGAAACAGAGGCTCGGAATCTGGCCATCTACATGCGGACGCGCTTCGTTCGATTCCTCGTCTCGCTTCGCAAGATCACCCAGAACATCACTCGCGACTCCTACCTGTTTGTCCCAAGGCTCTCGATGGATCGAGTCTGGACTGATCGTGACCTCTATGAGCGCTACGACATCGATAGTGAGCAGGTTTCATTCATAGAGTCGTTGATCGCCGAGCGTCCGAGCAACGACGTGCCTGGTTCCGATGAGGACGGCGATGAGTAGAGACATCGATCAGCTTCTCCCGGAGAAGCCCGAGGCACGACTGCGTATCTATGCGTGGTCGCCGAACGATCCACCAGTCGGCTACGCGGGCCTTCTCAAGGTGGGACAGACGACGAAGGCGGATGTGAACGCGCGCATCCGCGAGTCTCAGGGGCAGATGCAACAGGCATACACGCTGCACGTTGATGAGCTCGCCGAACGAGGCGACGGGACGGTGTTTCGCGACTCAGATGTGCGCCAACGGCTGATCGACAAGGGCTTCGAGAACCCGATCTTCGGCTCAGCGCGAGAGTGGATGCGGTGCACCCCAGACGATGTGCGCACGGCGATCACTGAGCTTCGCACAGGCGTGAAGCTCAGTGGAACCCATCATGAGAAGTTTCCGATGCGCCCGGAGCAAGCCAGCGCCGTGGACAAGGCCGAGGGCTACTACGAGTCCATCTGGGCCGAGGACTCTCACGCGGTGCCACGGTTCCTGTGGAACGCCAAGATGCGCTTCGGGAAGACCTTCGCCTCCTACCAACTCGCGAAGCGGCTCGGCGCCAAACGCATCCTCGTGGTCACCTTCAAGCCCGCAGTGGAGGACGCCTGGCAGACCGACCTGGAGTCTCACGCCGACTTCGACGGCTGGCAGTACCTCTCCTCGGCCACCGGGGGCAACCCAGATGAGGCGGACAAGACTCGGCCACTGGTCTACTTCGGTTCGTTCCAGGACCTACTCGGGCGAGATCGGAAGACCGGCCTCATCAAGGCGAAGAACGAGTGGGTCCACACCACCAACTGGGACCTCGTCATCTTCGATGAATACCACTTCGGTGCGTGGCGAGAGTCCGCCAAGGAGCTGTTCGAGGGCGAGGACGAGAAAGTCAAGCAGAAGGAACTGGCCGCGGAGTACAACGACGGCCTCGTGGCTTTCGACGAGGAGCTTGACGAACTCGGCAACGACGAGGACGACTTCCTGCCGATCACCACCCGCGCCTACCTGTACCTGTCGGGCACGCCATTCAAGGCGCTGGCAACCGGTGAGTTTATCGAGGAGCAAATCTTCAACTGGACCTACACCGATGAGCAGCGCGCCAAGGCCGAGTACGCCGTCGCGCAACCGGACGCCTGGAACCCGTACGGGGCACTCCCGGAGATGCGTCTGTTCACGTACCAGATGCCTGACGAGTTGATTGCCGTTGCGAATCAGGGAGAGTTCGACGAGTTCGACCTCGACGAGTTCTTCGAGGCAAAGGGCGCCGGCAAGGACGCCGAGTTCACCCGCAAGACCGACGTGCAGAAGTGGCTCGATCTCGTCCGCGGCGCTCACCTGCCCACCCAGGTCGACGCGATGCGAATGGGCACCCGCCCGCCATTCCCGTACTCCGATGTCCGACTCCTGCCGTACCTTCAGCACTCGTTCTGGTTCCTGCCCAACGTTGCTGCCTGCGAGGCAATGTCGAACCTGCTCGCGGAGAAGCAGAACGTGTTCTGGCACGACTACAAGGTCCTCGTCGTCGCGGGTCCCGGCGCGGGCATCGGGCTGGATGCTCTCCCGCCAGTGCGGGCGGCGATCGGCGACGGCCACGACACGAAGACGATCACCCTGTCGTGCGGCAAGCTCACCACGGGCGTCACCGTCAAGCAGTGGTCCTCGATCCTGATGTTGCGCAACCTCAACTCACCCGAGACCTACTTCCAGGCAGCCTTCCGTGTGCAGTCACCGTGGTCGATCAAGAACCCCGACGGCGACAACCCAAGCGCCGAAGCCGTCCTCAAGCCGGTGTGCTTCGTGTTCGACTTCGCGCCGACCCGCGCGCTGCGTCAGATCGCCGACTACGGCGCGGGCCTCTCACCGGAGACGCCGAACCCCGAGCAAGCCGTAGAGGAACTCGTGAAGTTCCTGCCCGTGTTGGCCTACGACGGGTCGAACATGACCCAGGTCGATGCCGGCGGCATCCTCGATATCGCCATGTCGGGCACCTCCGCGACCCTCCTGGCCCGCAAGTGGGAGTCCGCGATCCTCGTCAACGTCGACAACGAAACCCTGCGCAAGATCATGAACAGCCCCGACGCCCTCAACGCCGTCATGAACATCGAGGGTTTCCGTGCACTCGGCAACGACATCTTCGAGACCGTCGTGAACAAGAGTGACGTCGTGAAGAAGGTGAAGAAGGAGAAGGGCGAGGACATCACTCCGGCGGAGAAGAAGGAGCTGACGGCGGAGGAGAAGGAGTACAAGTCCAAGCGGAAGCAGATTCAGGAGAAGCTGGTCAAGTTCGCCACCCGCATCCCTGCATTCATGTACCTGACCGACTTCCGTGAGAACACTCTTACCGACGTCATCACCAAGCTCGAACCCGGCCTGTTCCGCACCGTCACCGGACTGACCGTCGAGGACTTCCACCTCCTCGTGAATCTCGGCGTCTTTAACGCCACCCATATGAACCAGGCCGTCTTCGCCTTCCGCCGCTACGAGGACTCCTCCTTGTCCTACACCGGCATCGAGTCCCACAAGGGCCTGCGTCGCTACGGCCTCTACGACACCGTCGTCGCCGTCAACGACGAGACCGTAGTCTGACCACCCGTCAGCCCGTATCGAGAGAGCCGCATGTCCTTCCAGACCCGGCGCAGCATCGAGGAGATGCTCACCGCCATCCACAAGCGCGAGTATCTGATGCCAGCTATCCATCGTGAATTTGTCTGAAGCACGGATACCCTGTCGGCTCCTTCCTGCTCTGGAACTTCAAGCCCGAGACCGCGCAGTCGTACACGTTCTACGAGTTCCTGACGAACTACCACGAGCGCGACAACCTTACGCGGACAAGACAACGGTTCCCTCCGGGCAGCAAGACCCTTCAGCCGATTGGTCAGAGGTACCGGCAGATCGACTCGGGTGTGCAGGCCTCCGGCGACGTCTGTGCTGCGTTCGCGCGGAGCTCGGCGACGCTGGTACGGAGCAGGCGGAGATGCTCAAGCTGCTCGTCGATCTCGACCAGTCGCCGGTCGAGGAGGTCTCGAACATGACCGCACGGCGACCCGCCCGCGTCACGTACTTCGAGGATCTCGGCGGTTTGCGCGAGGGTGAGCCCTGCTGCGCGGGCCCGGTCGATGAACTCGAGCCGCTGCACCGCCTCGTCGCCGTAGTTGCGGTACCCGGCCGGGGTACGCTCCGGAGGTTGGAGCAGCCCGCGCTCCTCGTAATACCGCAGCGTGGACGCCCTCGTCTTCGCCTTCCCCGCGAGTTCTCCGATCCGCATCGTCACCTCCGCCACCGACTTGACCTTCAAGCATACTTTAAGGTCCATTCTTTCAGGAGTGGCCGCATGAGTGGCCGGTTCGAACTTGAGGAGGCATCGTGACACAGCACACAGAGGTTGATCTCGTGGTGATCGGGACGGGCGGGGCGGCGATGTCCGCAGCGATCCACGCGCGCCTCGAGGGGGCCAGCGTGGTCGCCATCGAATCGGGAACCCTCGGCGGTACCTGCGTGAACGTGGGTTGTGTGCCGTCCAAGACGCTTCTCGCGGCCGCGCACACCCGGCACTCCGCCCTCACGAACCCGTTCTCAGGCGCCCCCAGCTCTGCTGGGATGGTCGATCTCAGCGCGCTCATCGAGCAGAAGGATGATCTGGTTGGGATGCTCCGCCAGACCAAGTACGCCGACATCGCCGCTGCCTACGGGTTTGACATCCTCCCGGGCACTGCAACGTTCACAGACGCGGGAACCCTGCTCGTGGATGGACGACCGGTGCGCGCGAAGTCGTATCTCGTCGCCACCGGCGCCGAGCCGCACGTGCCGGCAATCCCTGGGCTTGAGCAGGTTGATTACCTCACGTCGACCACAGCGATGGAACTGACGGAACTGCCCGCGTCGCTCGTGGTGATCGGCGGTGGCTTCGTCGGCCTGGAACAGGCGCAGCTGTTCGCCCGGCTCGGAGTAGAGGTCACCGTCATCGGTCGGCTCGCCCCGCACGCCGAACCGGAACTGTCATCCGAGCTCCGCAAGGCCTTCCTGGCCGAGGGGATCAGCGTCATCGGCGACCGCGCAGCCACGATCACCCAGCACGAGGGCCTGGTCCAGGTGACGACCCGCAACGGGAAGGACGCGACCGGTGAACGTGTCCTCGTTGCCACCGGTCGCACCCCGCGCACCGAAGGGCTCAACCTTCCTGCTGCGGGTATCGCGACCGACGAGCGCGGCTTCGTCATCGTAGACGAGCAGCAGCGGACCACGAACCCGGCTGTGTTCGCCGCCGGTGACGTCACTGACGTGCCCCAGTACGTGTACGTCGCCGCGAGGACTGGGAAGATCGCCGCGCACAACGCCCTGGGTCACGACGAGCGAGTCGACTACACCGGGTTGCCGTCTGTGCTGTTCACCTCACCCCAACTGGCCTCCGCCGGGATCACCGAAGCCAGCGCCATCGCCGCCGGATACCGGTGCGCCTGCCGATTCCTACGACTTTCCGACGTGCCCAGGGCCATCGCCAACCACGACACACGCGGCGGCATCAAGGTCGTCGCCGACGCCGACACCGGCAAAGTCCTCGGTATCCACGCCCTCGCCGACACCGCTGGGGAGATGATGCTCGCCGCAACCTACGCCATCACCGCCGGATTCACCGTCACCCAACTCGCCGACACCTGGGCCCCCTACCTCACCATGGCCGAAGGCATCCGCCTCACCGCGAACCTCTTCCGCAACGAACTCCCCACCTCCTGCTGCGCCTGACACAAGAGCCGGGCCCAGCGATGTGGTGATCCAAGTGATATCCGCGACGCCTTCAACACCGGCACCGACCGCGTGATCGACGCCTACGCGGTCAGCGTGGGCTCAGTTGAGGCAGCGGCGCCGAGCACGTCGTCTGGGCCGCTCACACGCGGAGCGCACCGGGACACTCAGCCGCCAGGTAGCAACCACAGCACGCTGCCATCTACGCAGTCGGCTACGAGTTCAGAGGCCGAAGGCACCACCACTGACGAGGATGAAGATGCCCAGGCCGATGAGCACGATCGGGAACAGGATGTGTTCCCAGCGTTCCAGGAGTTCGGCGATCGGTCGGCGGGTGGCGACGAACTTGCCCAGGCCGACGAGGGCGGCGACCAGGGCGAGGAACACGATGCAGTACGCCACCACGGCCGCTGGGCCCACGCTGAGGAAGACCGGGACGTAGACGCCGATGTTGTCCCCGCCGTTGGCGAAGGTCACCCCGGCCACCGTCCACACCCCAACCTTCTTGCCCTCGACCTTTGCCTCATCGTCATCGTCGGCACCGCGGTTGCGCCAGGCTTGCCACGCAGCCCAAAGTCCCAACCCCAGCGGAATGAGTCCGAAGTAGGGGATGACCTCCGGCGGCAGGAACGCTCCCGCCCCGAGCGTCACCAGCACGGAAGCGCCCAGGATGCCAGCGAACCCGAGGTACTGTCCGACCAGGATTCGGGCGGTGGTCCCGCGCCGGCCCGCGCCTCGGGCGAAGAACAAGGAGAGCACGATGATGTCATCGATGTTCGTGGCGATGAATAGGCCGATCGCCTGCAGGACGGAGGACAGGATCATGCGCCCACCGCCGCGTTACAGCCGCCTGGCGACCCAGCGGTTCCGGCAGCCGCGTGCCGTTGATACTCTGCGACCATCATTGTCCGTTCCTGGTGTGGTTTGGGCCTCGGAGGTAAAGCAGTACGCCCAGGGCGACGCCGAAACCGAGGATGACGTCGGCAAGGTTGCCGATGAACAGGTTGCCGTAGGCGAGGAAGTCGGTGACATGACCGCGGCCGAATCCGGGAGGGGCGAACAGCCGGTCCAGGAGGTTGCCGACTGCGCCGCCCCACACCAGGCCGATCGCGACCGCCCACCCGGCCGATGGAGCGCGCGCGGCGGCGATGAGCAGGGCGATGGACGCCGCGGTCGCGATGACGGTGAGCAGCCACGTTGAATCGGACCCTAAGGACATGACGGTGCCGGGGTTGAACGCGAGCTGTAAGCCGAGCCAGTCTCCCAAGAGCGGGATTGCGGTCATCCTCGCTGAGCTGAGCTGAGCGAGGGCGAGTGCCTTGCTGCCTTGGTCGATCAGCACCGCGCCGGCGGCGACGGCGCACGCGAGCAGGAACCAGCGGAGCCGGACGCGCGCCGCCGCCGGGCCGGCAGAACTCGCTTCCACGGCATCCGCTTTTCCCGGGGAGGGAGCGGAGCCGTCAAGGGGATCGGTCATGCCTTCGTGCGCCGCGCCGCGCGGAGCCCGTTGAGGATGACGACGACTTCAGCGACCTCGTGTACAAGCACGACCGCGGCGAGCCCGAGGACTCCGGTGATCGCGAGCGGCAGCAGCGCCACGATGATCGCGATCGACAACACGACGTTCTGGTTGATGATGTTGCGGCCGCGGCGGGCGTGGGCGAGGGCCTGTGGGATGAGGCGCAGGTCGTGGCCGGTGAACGCGACGTCGGCCGACTCGATCGCAGCATCGGCGCCCTTGGCTCCCATAGCGATCCCCACATGCGCGGCCGCCAGCGCGGGAGCGTCGTTGATGCCGTCCCCGATCATGGCAGTGGGCTGAGACTTCGACAACTTCGCGACGGCGGTGGCCTTGTCCTCGGGGCGCAGCTCGGCGCGCACGTCCCTGATGCCGGCCTGGTCGGCCAGCGCTGCGGCGGTGCGGGCGTTGTCGCCGGTGAGCATCGTCACCCCGATCCCGCGGCGGTTCAGCGTGGCGATGACCTCGGGAACCTCTGGGCGCAGTTCGTCACGCACCCCGATCGCCCCGGCCGGCTGGTCGCCTCGGTGCACGATGACGACGGTCATCCCCTCGGACTCCATCGCCCGCACCTGGTCGGCCAGTGATCCGGCATCCAGCCAGCGGGGGCTACCGACGGCGAGACGGGCACTACCGAGCGTGCCGGTGATGCCGCGCCCGGCGGTCTCGGTGACGTCGTGCGCGGTCGGGGCGTCGGGGACGGCCTTCGTGATCGCGGCGGCCAGCGGGTGCGTGCTGTGACCTTCCAGGCTCGCCGCCCACGCCAGCACCTCATTCTCGGTCGCGCCGGTGGTGACGACGCGGGTCACCGTGGGCTCGTTGCGGGTCAGCGTGCCGGTCTTGTCGACGGCGAGGTGGCGGATGCCGCCGAACCGCTCGAACGCGGCCCCGGACTTCACGACCACACCGAACTTCGACGCCGCGCCGATCGCGGAAACAACGGTGACCGGGACGGCGATCGCCAGCGCGCACGGCGAGGCTGCGACCAGCACCACCAGAGCGCGGGTGATCCACAGCTCAGGGTCGCCGCTCAACAGCGACCCAAGCACGCCGACCAGCACGGCGAGGATCATCACGCCGGGCACCAGCGGGCGGGCGATCCGGTCGGCCAGGCGGGCACGGTCGCCCTTCTCGGCCTGCGCCTGCTCGACCAGCTCCACGATGGTGGTGAGCGAGTTGTCGGTGCCGGCGGCGGTGGCCTCGACCTCGAGCACGCCGGTGGTGTTGATTGACCCGGCCGAGACGTCGGTGCCCGGTTCGACCTCGACCGGGATCGATTCACCCGTGATCGCGGACGTGTCCAGGCTGCTTCGCCCGGCCCGCACGGTGCCGTCGGTGGCGATCCGTTCGCCCGGCCGGACCACCAGGACATCCCCGACGCGCAGCTCCTTCGCCTCGACCTCGGCGGTGGCGTCGCCGCGCTTGACGAGTGCGGTGTCGGGCACGAGCTTCAACAGCGCCCGCAACCCTGCGCGGGCGCGGTCCATCGCCTTGTCCTCCAGCGCCTCCGCAATGGAGTACAGGAATGCCAGCGCGGCGGCCTCCTCGACGTAGCCGAGGATCACCGCGCCGGTCGCGCTGATCGTCATCAGCAGCCCGATGCCGAACTTGCCCTTGGTGAACAGCTTGCGCAGCGCGCCCGGCACGAACGTGTAAGCGCCCAGCAGCAGGCCGATCCAGAACAGCACCAGGCCCGCGGTCTCCGCGCCGGTCCACTCGCACACCAGGCCGGCGGCGAACGCGACGCCGGAGGCGATCGGGATCAGAACGCTCGGGCTCCGATACCACGGCCGGTCATCGTCATCATCGTGGTCGTCGAGGTCGACGTGCTCGACCTGCGAACCTGTGACCGCGCTCACGCCCGCACCTCCCCCGCCTGGCAACCCTCGACCCCGCAGTCCGGGTTCATGCACGGCACGCTCTCGTCGACCGCAAGCGTGACATCCACCAGCGCCGTCAGCGCGCGGGCCAGGTGCGGGTCTGCCACCTCGTAGCGGGTCTGTCGGCCCTCGGGCTCGGCCACCACGATCCCGCACCCGCGCAGGCATGTCAGATGGTTCGACACGTTCGAGCGCGACAACCCCAGCTCGCGGGACAGCACCGCCGGGTAGCTCGGCCCGGCCAGCAGGGTCAGCAGAATGCGGGAGCGGGTCGGGTCGGCCATAGCTCGGCCGAGCCGGTTCATCACGTCGAGTCGACCGGAAATAGTCAGCATACGATGACTATACACTGTACGATGTATATTCGGCGCCAGGTGTCCTCACGAGCGGCGAGTCAGTTGACAGCTCCCTACCAGCGAGCGTGGCGAAGTGCTCGAAGATCCGTCGTGGAGAATATGTCCCGTTCCTCGGTGCCGGCGTCCCGCTCGATTAAGGTCGACGACTACTTGGCCGCCGCATGCCTGCTGCCGAACCTTCAGTTGCTGGGTGGGGCCGCCAACATCGAGAAGCAGGATGGACTGCCTGCGGAGTGGATGGACACCGCCTTCCCGAGCGAGAACAAGCGAGCTACGTACCTTGCCGAGGACGACCTCGACGGCCTTCCGCTCGACTTGGCCGACTTCACCTCGTTCTTCGAGCAGCGCAAGCAGCGAGTCCGGGTCCGCCTGCTCGCCGCTCTGGGAACGACACCGGGAGCACCGGAGGACGCCGCTCTCGCGTAGCCCACGTTCACGCGGCGAGCAGTGACAGCGCGGACACAGCCTGGAGGGGTAGCACTCCGTTGCCGAGGGCGGTGATCTGTTGATTCTGCGTCAGGTCGCCGCTATCGGTGACCCATCCAGTCGGCAGGCCCATGAGCCATTCGACGAATGCCGGTGCTGGGCGGGGGCCGTCGGCGTCGTTCAGGAGGGCTGGCGCTTGCGCGGGTCGCCCGGTGATGTGTTCCCAACGAGTGATGGCGTCGGCGTAGCGTCCCCATCGCTGAACAGTCCGTCGATCAGCGACCACAGCGTCTCCGATTCGGCTCTCCTGTTCGATGAGCCACCCGGTCCGTGGAGGGCGAAGTCGATGATCTGGTGCGACAGCGCAATCGTCCCTCGTCTCGCTCGCACCTGGTCGAGAGTCTCTCCACCGCGCGATGAGTCCGTCGCCAGCGGGGTGCGGAACAGTGCGCCGGGCGAGGGCGAAGATGCGGAAGCGTTGGTGAGGAGCGCCGACAAGGGAAGCCGGTAAGCCGATCCATCCTGCATCCAGCCGCAAGTCGGCCAGATCGCCGAGAACGGCGCCGAGAGCCCGAAGAGGTCGAGTTGCGTAGTCTCCCAGATGCCACGGGTCGGGTTCCACGTTGCGAAGGGTTGCGCCGTCGGGGGATGCATCGCCTGGGTTGCGTCGGTCATGGTTATCTCCTTCTGCGGATGGCCGCGTCGCGGGTGAGGACAGCAGCCCGCGGACGTTCTCGATGACGACCCATTCGGGCTGGAGCGCGTCGATGGCTACGGCCATGTGCGCCCAGAGACCCGAGCGCGTACCCGGAGCAAGGCCGGCGCGCTTGCCTACCGTGGAAACGTCTTGGCACGGGAATCCGCCGATGAGGATGTCCACGGGCTCGACCTGACTCCAGTCGATGGCCGTGATGTCGCCAAGATTCGGAGCTTCGGGCCAGTGGTGCGAGAAGACGCGGGCGACGGGCGCGTTGAGTTCGGAGAACCACACGGTCGTGGCGTTGAATACGTGCTCGACGGCGAGGTCGAGGCCGCCGTAGCCGCTGAACAGCGACCCGATCCTGAGTCGTGGTTCGCCGCTGATGTCGAGGTCGTGCATAAAGTCTGCTCCGGTGAAGGTCGTCCCCGGCATCCGTGCCTCGTTGAGCACTGATGCCGAGCTGGCCAACTGTCAGGTGCACAACTCCGGCACGCCCGCAGCTCGTCGAGCCACGCGAGCGACACCGCCCGACGCCCCCATCTCCGGCCTTCGCTCTGACCGCCATCCGAGGTCACACGCGTCTTGCAGATCGAGGTAGCCGGGCATTACCGCGGCAGAGGTCACCGGGTGAGGGTGCTCACCTGCCCGGCAGGAGCGGAGGTGAGCATGACGGTTTCGATGCGCGTGATGTCGGCAGGTGACGGCTATAAGTACCTGCTCAAGACCGTCGCGGCAGCCGACGGCAACAGGCCGCTCTCGACGCCACTCACTCGCTACTACATGGAAGTAGGCACCCCGCCCGGCCGCTGGGTCGGCGCGGGCGTAGCGGCCCTCGGCAAGGGCGAGATTCAGTTGGGCGACCGAGTATCAGAACACCAACTCCAGCTACTGATGGGGACTGGCCATGATCCGATCACCGACCAGCCGCTCGGTCGTTCCTTCCCGACCTACAGGAGCCAGGCGGAGCGGATCGAGGCGCGCATCGCCGACCTCGAACCGACGATGACGCCTGGCGCCAAGGGCGAGGCCGTCGCGCAGATCGTTGCCGAGGAGACTGCCCGGAGCACACGACGCGCGGTAGCTGGCTTCGACTTCACCTTCTCGATCCCGAAGTCCGCGTCAGTGTTGTGGGCGGTCGCAGACGCCGGGGTCCAAGCGCTGATCGCGGAGGCGCATCATCGAGCGGTTGCGGAGGTGGCTGCGTTCATGGAACGCGAGGTTGCAGCCACCCGCACGGGCGCAACCGCCGGAGATGGCGCGGTTGCGCAGGTCGATGTCACCGGACTCATCGCGACCGCATTCGATCACTTCGACTCCCGCGCCGGCGACCCCCACCTCCACACGCACGTCGTCATCAGCAACAAGGCCAAGACCGTCCTCGACGGGAAGTGGCGCTCGCTTGACGGCAGACCGATGCACGCCGCCGTCGTGGCGCTCTCCGAACTACACGAAGCCGTGTTCGCCGACCACATGACGCGCACCTTCGGCCTCTCCTGGGAAGCGCGCGAGATGGGCCGTGACCGGAACCCAGCATGGGCGATCACGGGAGTCCCAGAAGAACTGGTCACAGAGTTCTCTACCCGCGCCCGCCACATCGACGCCGAGAAGAACCGGCTCATCGACGAGTACGTCGCTCAACACGGACGCCAACCATCGAACGCAACAATCCTCAAACTGCGAGCCCAAGCCACACTCGCGACCCGCCCAGAGAAGCAGGTCCGATCCTTGGCTGACCTGACCGCCGAGTGGCGGGACCGCGCCACGAAGACGCTCGGCCGGGACGCGACGACGTGGGCACGCGAGGTCACCGACAACGACAAGCCGCTCCTGCTGCGCGCCGATGACGTGCCGCTCGACGTGATTGGCGAGTTGGGGCGTTCGGTCGTCGAGGTGGTCGGTGAGAAGCGCTCGACCTGGCGGCGATGGAATCTCATGGCCGAGGCATCCCGGCAGACGATGGGCTGGCGCTTCGCCACCATGCAAGACCGGGAAGCCATCGTCGCGATGACCGCCGACGCCGCCGAACTCGTCTCGCTCCGGCTGACTCCGCCTGAACTCGCAGCCTCTCCGGTCGTGTTCCGCCGGCCCGACGGCAGCTCGGTGTTCCGACCGAAGAGCTCGACCGTGTTCACCTCCGAGACCCAGCTCGCGGCCGAGGACAGACTCCTCGAACGAGCGGCGAACTTGGCCGGTCCGACAGTGCCTCTCGCAACCGTTGAGACGATCACGCGCAGTCCTGACGCAGACGGCCGGATGCTCGGCGACGACCAAGCCGACGCCCTGACCCGCATCGCGGTATCAGGACGCCTCCTCGATGTTCTCGTCGGCCCCGCCGGGGCGGGCAAGACCACCGCCATGAACGCACTCCGCCGCGCCTGGGAGGCCGAGCATGGCTCCGGGTCCGTCGTCGGGCTGGCGCCGTCAGCGGTCGCAGCCCAGGTCCTCGCCGACGATCTCGGGATCGCGACGGAGAACACGGCGAAGTGGTGGCAGAACCACCTCCTCCACGGCACCACCTTCGAGGCGGGCCAACTCGTCATCATCGACGAAGCCTCCCTCGCCGGCACCCTGTCCCTGGACCGCATCACCCACCTCGCCCAGAACGCGGGCGCGAAGGTACTCCTGGTCGGCGACTACGCCCAACTGCAATCCGTAGACGCCGGCGGCGCGTTCGCGATGATCGCCAGAGACAGAGCCGACACCCCCGAACTTGTCGACGTTCACCGCTTCACCCACGCCTGGGAGAAGACCGCCTCACTCGAACTACGCCAGGGACGAACCCAAGCCATCGACACCTACCTCGTCCATGAGCGCATCACAGATGGCGACGGCGAGGCCATGACAGAGGCCGCCTACAACGCCTGGCGCGCCGACCGCGACGCGGGACTGGTGTCTGTGATGATCGCCGAGACCCATGAAGACGTGACCGCACTGAACCGGCGCGCCCGCGCCGACCTGATCCTCAACAAGACGCTGAACCCCGACCGCGAAGTCGAACTGCGCGACGGCACCGCCGCAGGCGTCGGCGACACCATCATCACGCGACTCAACAACCGGAGCCTGCGCACCCTGGCCGGGCGGGACTGGGTGCGCAACGGCGACATCTGGACCGTAACCGCCGTCGGTGACGACGGGACCATCACCATCGCACGCGACTACGGGACCGGCACCTCGATCCGCGACGACGGAACCATCAGGGCTGGCAGGCGCGCGCGCAGGTTCGGCGGCGGCATCGTCCTCCCCGCTGCGTATGTGGCTGAGCATGTCGATCTCGGCTACGCAGTCACCGCCTACCGCGCCCAAGGCGTCACGACCGACACCGCGCACGTGCTGGTCGAACCGACCTCGACGAGGGAGACCTTCTACGTCGCGATGACCCGAGGCCGGCACTCGAACCACGCCTACGTGACTCTCGACCGCGCCGACGACCACGCGCAGCCACACCCCGGCGACGACCCGCATGCCACTGCGCGAAGCGTGCTCTACGGCATTCTGCAGCACAGCGCGGCCGAACTCTCGGCGCACGAGACCATCGTGGCCGAGCAGGAGCAGTGGGGCTCCATCGCGCAGCTCGCCGCCGAGTACGAGACCATCGTCGCCGCTGCCCAGCACGACCGTTGGGCCGCTCTCGTCCGCGGCTCCGGGCTTACCGCGGAACAGGCCGAGAGCGCCGTCGAGTCCGATGCGTTCGGCCCGCTCGCGGCTGAACTCCGCCGTGCCGAAGCCAACCATCACAATGTCGATGCGCTCCTCCCGCGCCTCGTGGCCGCGCGCGGATTCGGCGACGCCGACGACATCGCCGCCGTTCTCCGCTACCGGGTCGAGCGGGCGACCGCGCGTCCCGCAGGCTCCGGCAGGACACGCAAGCCAGCGCGACTCATCGCCGGCCTCATCCCGCAGGCGCATGGCATCATCGACGCCGAGATGCGAGCAGCCCTTGACGAGCGAGAAGCGCTGATCGAGGCCCGTGCCGACGCCGTACTCGAAGCTGCGCTGACCGAGAGTGCACCGTGGACGAACGCCCTTGGAGCGCCTCCCGCCGACCGACGACGAGCCACAGCGTGGCGCAAGGCCGCACGCGTGATCGCCGCATACCGCGACCGCTACCGCGTCACCGACGACGCACCCCTCGGCACCCTGCCCGAGTCCGCCGCGCAGAAGATCGACGCCGCCCGAGCACGAACTGCCCTCGATCGAGTTCGTGGCTTCATCGCTGAGGTGAGCGAAGTACCGCAGCATTCACAGGGACGCTATGGCGCCGAGCGCTCACTCTGAAGCGCGCCGACTGCCGTAGTCAACACGCATCCGGGAGAAGCACCTCTTCGATCACCCCTGCGCTTGCAGACGTACGTACACGAAGGGTAGGCACGTACCTTGCGCGGTGATCTTCACCAGTGATGGGATCGGAGTCATCCCACTCGTGGACGACCACGCGCAGGGTATTGGTGAGCCTCCCGATGAGCAGCGCAAGTGGGAACGGGCACCGTAGCAGGAGGTGCACCTCGGCGTTGGAGTTGTCGTTCGACAGGGCACGAATGTGCGCGGCAACGTCGGCGGCGATCAGGCCTGCATCAGAGGGGTCGAGTAGCGTGCCGCTCGCACTTGTGAGATGACGCCAAGCCGCGAGAAACGGTTCGTGGGCTTCGATGTACCGAACGAAGGCGGTGTCGCTGCGTTGCGGCAGGAGATCGACATAGACGGCTACGGAGGGCCGGCCGGCTGTGATCGCCGAAGGACTTCGCCCCTCTCCTGCGACTTGTACTTGTGGTTGGGCGATGAACCGCGCTTCACCATCGCTCGCCCAAGTGGCGCCCTGTTGGTCAATCACGTCCATGTGTCCGATACGAGACGATGGCAGGGCAGCCCCGACTGCGAAGGCCACGGAGAGATGAGCCCCTCCAGCGACACGTAGGCGATGTGCCCCAGAACGGGTCACTGCATCGGGGAGGAGACCGATGGTGTCCTTGAGGTCTTGGAGTCCGCCGACGCTCGGAAGCCGCTCATGAACAGAGGGTCGGAGCCGGATGTCCAGTTCGTCGCCGGTCCGGTCATAGACCTGTGGCGTGTTTCGAGTCTGGAGGCTCAGATGGAACGTTTGGTCGGTTACCTCGATTCGCTCGCGAAGAGACGCGATTCGGTGCCAGACGAAACCACGGATCAATGCGAGCAGACCGTTGCGTTCAGCGGGCTGCTGATCTACACCGCTCAAGGTGCCGGGACGAAGTTCCAGAAGACGGTCGGGAGCGTTGTAATCTGTTCCGCCGTCTTCTGTCTTCACCGAGTTGGTGATGCCGAGTGCAAACACTTCGTGGTCGGCATGTAGGTCGAGGAGTTGGGGTGCTTCCAGCGTCTTCACGACTCTGCTGTTCACCACGTCTGGTGTCGTCACGAGAACGCCGCCGGAGATGCCGACCGCTATCGCTTGCTTGAGTCGCGCCTCGGTGTCGCCTGGGGGCAGATCGTCTCGGTCCCGCCAGACAGGGATGCCGGCGGCGCGGAAGAGCCAGGCGAGCTCCGCAGCAACATCCGTGCCATCGTTCTGGCGGTACGAGATGAAGACAGGGTCTACGGGGTCAGGAGTGGCGGAACCGGATGTCATGGCATCTCCTTGTGTTCTTCAGCGATGAAGGCGGCGTGCCTCACCGCGTCATTGGCGTCTGCGCTGTTTCCAGCAGGCGCGATAGGCAGCCTCGTGGGTATCACTGGCCAGATTCGGTCCCGTTCTATCAGCCAGGTTGCAACGACCACTCGTGCCGATGAATCGAACCCGGCGATGATTGCGATGAAGTGGTCGAATCCCAATTCGGGATCGTTCAGATGGCGCATGTACGAGTGGAGATCGATCTCGCTCGGGGAGAGTCCTCCGGTTGGGTGGGTATGCCATTCGCCTATCCACTGGCTACTGTCCTCCAGCCAGGCGGAGTCCGCAAGATGCCGAGCATGGTCGAGGTCTCGCATAAAGCTGCGTTCGCCGTGGGTGGCGTTGGGCCCAGGTCCGCCAGCGTGCCTGATATCAATCCCATCGCGGCCGTCGACTCCGAGCAGGATTCCGCCCGTTTCGAGTCCATCGGTGGATCGCGAAGCTTCGCGCGCAATCGAGCTGAGCGCGACGTCGGTGATCGTCACCGGGGGCACCTTTCCTCGACCTGTCATCCTGGCGAACAGGTGGGGCACGATGTGCGGGGTCTGGGGATGGACGACCACCGAACATCGCCGGCTTGGCTGAGGTTGAAGGGAGCTGCCAGGTCACCTGCTGGTTGGAGACCGATGATGGCGTGTTCGCCGGGAACCTGCTGGGTGTGGTCGCCGTGAAGCGATTCCAGCAGCGTCGCGACGGCTACTTTTGCGGCGAACGTGCCGATGTATCGGAGATCAGGCGGCACAGCCGTCATCGGCTGATGGACGCGTCCGGTGCCGTACTCCAACTCCTGATCGGCCTCAGCGTCCATCGCCCCTTGATCTGCAAGCTGCTGCCGTAGACAGAGGAGACATCCGAAGCGGGACGTAGGACGTAGCCTGATGACTTCTCCGATCGAGCCACTGTCGAGCACACACGCCAAAACCGCCGCCTTCTGTGCGCGCCTGGACAGGTGGCTGACGACGCGCCTGGGAGCAATGCCGTCGGCGGCACAGAGCACCAGATCGACGCTATTGACGATGGGCCGGATATGGTGGGCCTCGGCAACCACGTCACGTCTGTGAGCTACCACGGTCTGCTGCGGCCAGTGTCGGGCGAGGTGATCCTTCATGGCCGCTACCTTGAATCGCCCGACGCTTTCGGCTCCGAGAGCGTGGCGGAGCATGTTGTGCCAGAGGAATCGGTCCGGGTCGACGAGTTCCACACGTCCGACTCCGTACCCCGCGAGGGCCTCTGCTGCGGCGCTCCCGATGCTGCCGCAGCCCACAACCATGACGCTATTGGTGGCGAGTTGCTCGATCGGCCACTTGCCGGCCAATTGCGCCAGGCCAACAACTTCTGGCTCGATCTCGATAGGGAGCGGTTCCACACCGTCGCGTCGGACAGCCCATCCCGCAAACTCCGAAGCCCCGGCCTCTACCAGCTCCGGTGGAAGGTCGGGGTCGTGGGTGACAACCACGCCAAGGTTGTTGCCGGGGTCGGCGACGCCTGGCACCAGCTCCCTGAAATCCTTGAACCCGATAGAGACATCGGGGCGTCTGGACAAGAAAAGATGGTGAAGATGAGCGTCGTTAGGTGCCACTCTGATCCACTGAGCTGCATGGTGGGGGTCGCCCGAGCGAAGCGCGGCGTACTCGCGGGGGACTTCGGCTGGGAGACGGATGTCTTTGCCGGTTTCCACGGCCTGGACGACGTACATATCGTCTGCGGGAGCACGGCGGAGCACCAGTGATCCGCGCGAAAGGTCGGAGCCTGCGATCTTAGTGACCGCGTCTCTGGGCATCACGATGTAGGGATTACGGGGAGGCATCCGCGTCTCCCACATCGTTCGGGTCTGGTGTTGCAGCTGCTTGCTGAATCGCTTGGTCAATCAGGTGGTCGTGCGATGGGTCAGAGACGATGCCATTGACCGACATCTCATCAATGAGCCCGGCCTTCATGAGGGCGTACTCGATCCGCCACCCCGATGCTTTCGCCAGAAGCTCGGTGAGACTGGCCTCAGGCTGCCAGCCGCCATCGCTCTGGAGCAGGCAGAGTGATCCTCCTGGAGCTACATGCCATGCGGACTGTGTCTGTTCCCAGACCGACGGCTTCGGATCGAGGGAGTAGATGGTCGGCGGAACCATCGGGTGCGCTGCGGAGTAGGCGACGAGCACCCGCAGTTCCTGGTCCCCGAGCAGCGCATCGAGAGCTTCGGGCTTCGGCCTCTCGAAAGGCCAGCGGGGGAGGACGCCGATCCATCCGCCGTGCGGCAAGCCGTCGTCTGCGGGGCTCTGGAATTCGAGTAACGGCGCGAATGCCTGGACCTCAATTTGGTCGCGCGCCAGTCGCGCAGGTTCACACTCAGTCCAGAGCACGGGGCTGAGCGCCGTGGTGCCCGCGTCGTGATCCGGTCCTGTTGCGCGAGTCATCCCTGCGGAGTGTCCTTCACCGGCCGGGGCGCCGCGGGCACGACCGCAGGCGCCGGGTTGCCAGTGGAGGCGGGAGGCTTCGGGAAGTCGTCGCCAAAGACCTCGCCCCAGTGCTTGATCGCGGCGGCAGTGTCGTTGTTCACCTGCGCCCGGAAGGCCCTGATGGCGTTGTCTCGTGCGGATCGAAGGGAATCGACGAACTCGTCATAGTCGATGTCAGGCTGAATCGGTCCGCAGAGCCCAGCAGGATCGGCGACTTCGTTCCCACCCTCGATGTGGTAGCAGGCACTGACGAAGAACTGCTTGATCGCAGCGGGCTGGTTGACGTCCGTCGGCAGGAAGTCGAGCGCGAGGACCTCCATGACGAGAGACTTGATCTTGGTGTCTTGCTCGGCAGCCCACCACTTGAGCATCCGAACAGTGCCGGCGAACTTGTTCCACTGCGCGTGCCGATCCGCCACTTCGGCGATCAGGAACTCTGGGTCGCAAGCGACCCAGTCTTCCGAGAGTGCTTCCGGAATAAGGAGCCGCCCATCGCGGCGAAGCGCAGGCATGGCATCAACCGTGAACGCGTCAGGATCGTCGGGGTCATCCAGGAAGCACTTGACGGCATGGTTGCGCCACCGGGCCACCCGGACGGCGTGGTCGTAGGTGCCGTTCGTCGCCCCGAGCAGCGCGTTGACACGCCCGCGCGTGTAATCGAGAGCATCCGCGGCGGAACCTCCCGGAGTTCCCCACTCAGGATGCTCCTCCTGATCGAAGACGACGATCACATCGACGTCATGGATCGGGTCCTTGTGTGTCCCTCGCGCGAGCGATCCGGACGCGATGACTTCCTTCACGTCGACCTCGGCCCCGAAGGCATCCTTGAAGAGATCACGTCGAGTGCGGGCTTCGCGGACGTGCGCGATGTCGGCGTTCACGACGTCCTGGAAGGTCTTGAAGGCGTCAGTCACGCTCATAGTCGTTCTCCTGATTGGTTCGTCTGGTCGATCACCGTAGCCACTGCCACCGACATTGCTATTGCTGTGCGGTGCGGAGCGCGGCACGGTGCCTACTTCTTCTTGCTGCCCCTGCCGGTGCTCTCGTTAGTCGTGGTCTTCGGGTGACGCTTCACCGTGGACTGCTTCACGAACCGGCCCGTGACCGCGCTGCGTCCTCGCTTGCCTGCCATGTTCCTCACCTCCTCTGTAGTTCGCGCTCGATGGCGTGCCTCCAGGTTGGAGCACGTCACGACTGTATCAGCAAAGCGGCATCAGTCTCGTTGAGACACGCAGTGTCGTATCAGCAACGAGTCAACGACGCGCTAGGCTTGCGCTCATGGAACGGAGACGGACAGAGGCGACTAACACGGCGAGTCCAGCATGACAGGGACCTCCGACACCGCCCCGGGCATGGAGCGACTCGACCTAACACAACTAGGTGCGATGCTCCGCGAACGTCGGGGGAAGCTGTCGCTTCGTCAAGCGGCTGCCGAGGCTGGCGTCAGCTTTAGCACCTTCACTCGCATCGAGGCAGGTGCTCAGCCCGACCTGACCTCGTTCACCCTTCTGTGCGCGTGGCTCGGCTTGTCGCCCGGGCAGTTCTTCATGCCGACGGCGTTGCGCGAGGTGGCGCCAATCGATGAGGCGATCGCGCATCTTGCTTCCGATCCGCGCCTTGAACCGGATGCTGCATCCAAGATCGCAGAGATGCTGCGCAGCATGTACGACGTCCTGGCCAAGGCGCCGGCTCAGCGCCAGGTGGTTGCTTGCCACCTCCGCGCCGCTTCGATGCTCCGGCCCGGGGTGCCCGAACGGCTCAACTCGCTCTTGGGTGAGATGCACAGCAAGTTGGCCGCGCGCGTTTCGGCTGGGGAGCTGTGACGCTACGTCGCGGGTTCAAGGCAGAGGCCGAACGTGAGGCCGCGCGGGTTCGGAAGGAACTTGGACTCGCCTCGCACGATCGCCTTGATCCGCGCGATCTCGCCAAACACCTGAATGTGTCGATCGTTGATGCCGCAGACTTGGTGGACGTCCGCGAGCTCGAAGAGTTGGAACGACTGCAAGCGTTCGCCTTCTCCGCCGCGACCTTCGAGATCGAGGATCGCCGGATCGTTGTCGTTAGCCCGCTCCGGACTCCGGGTCGGCAGAACAGCGATATTGCGCACGAACTGGCGCACATCATGCTGAAACACGACCTTGCTGAGATTCGTGAACTCAACGGGATGCCCTTCCGGACCTGCAAACCAGAGGAAGAGGAGGAGGCCACGGCCTTCGGGGGCACACTTCTTCTCCCGCGCCCACTGCTTCTCAGTGCAGCGCGTCGACGAACGCCCGTTGACCAAATTGCCGGCCAGTACGACGTGACGGTCGAGATGGCGCGCTTCCGTTACAACACCACCGGTGTCGCCAAGCAGGCTGTGTCCCGATAGGCGGGT
This sequence comes from Leucobacter soli, assembly GCF_910593785.1. GTDB lineage: Bacteria > Actinomycetota > Actinomycetes > Actinomycetales > Microbacteriaceae > Leucobacter > Leucobacter soli. The sequence goes on from NZ_CAJVAP010000005.1 coordinate 42,146, forward strand.
CGAGAACGGTCCGCGGTTGGTTGCCGCTGTGAATCTCGGCGACCGATCGCTTGACCTGGGTCGGGACCGTTCTTGTGCGCGACCAACGACTCGATATCGCCGGTGCCGGTGACCAGCCTCGCGAGGCCATCCTGAAGGAGGAGGTGTGGGCCTGCGCTCGTCGCGCTGGTCACTGGACCGGGAACAGCTCCGACGGTGCGGCCGAGTTCGTGCGCGCGCCGGGCGACGGTCATTGATCCAGAGCGAACGCCGGCCTCAACCACGACGGTCACTGCGGAGAATGTGGCCATCAGCCGCGCCCGCGCGAGGAAGCGGTGGCGCGTCGGCACTGCGCCCGGTGGAACCTCGCTGACCATGAGGCCGAGGTCGGCCACTCGCTCAAGCAGTTCACGGTGGCCCATCGGGTAGGGGCGATCAACGCCGTTCGCCATGACCGCGATCGTGTCGCCACCGGATGCAAGGGCTGCTCGGTGGGCCGCTCCTTCGATGCCGTACGTACCGCCGGTCACGACTATCCGTTCAGCGTTGGCGAGGTCGGAGGCCAGCTGCCCGGCCACATGCTCGCCGTAGGAGGTCGCGGCCCTCGCTCCGGTGATCGTGACGAGATCGCCGAGTGGGCGCATGAGGAAGGATGTCGTGCCACGAGTCCACAGGACGTATGGCCGTCGGTCGCCAAGATCGTCGAGTGCGGATGGCCACTCCTTGTCGTCGGGTATCAGCGTGCCGATACCAGCGCGCTCGGCTTCGACGATGTGCTGCGCAAGTGTCCGAGCATCTGAGCGCTCGAACTGGGCACGCCAGACCTGAGCGTCAACGGTGCTGAGGCCCGGCACCACGTCATCACCCTCGGCGAGTCGAAACAGCTCACGCACCCCCAAGTCGCCCAGGAGGCGGCCTGTCACGGCGTCGTCTGGTTCGACGATCATCGACAGCACCATCCGTGCTGTGCGCTCGTCCTGGACTGCCTGGCTCAGGTTCGTCATCCTCGGGTCCTCTCGCTCCTACAGGAGGTGTGCACCGCGAGCCCGAACCCGAAGGGCGAAGGGTTCCGTGAACGCCGACCCCGGCGTACAGTGGGTGGTGAGGCAGGTTCTCCTCATATTGCGGGTCCTTCGGGACGGCCCTCGGGCACTAACACACGTTCTGCCTCCTCGACGGAGTAACACGTGTGACGAGAGGCCCGTCATGTTCCGCCTTATCTGGACGCTCAGCGTTCGCACCCGCGACTATCTGCACCGCTACATGCCGAGCAACCGACTGCTCGCTGCCATCCGCACCCGACGCGGACTCAAGTGGGGGATACCCGCGATGCTGGTCGCGCTTCCGTACATCCTGATCGCCAGCATCTGCTCTGGCGCGGCAGCCGACGACGGCCCCGGCTGGCTCCACCTCATCGTCCTGTGGGCATGCTGGAACGCACTCAAGTTCATCATCATGGGACCCGTGAGCGTCGTTCTGCTCACTCGCGCACGCCTGCGCGAAGCGACGATCCGTCGTCACCAGCGCCACGAAGCGCTCGCGGAGGCGAACACTCGGGTGCCGGTCCTTCGTGCCTAGGCTCAACCGGCGGCGGACGAGGACGCGGTGATCCGCGAACGACGGCCCCCGTCAGGCCGAATCACGACACCGTGCGAAGCGAGCGCTTGCCGGACCGCCTGAGGCCCCGCCCCGACCTTCATGCCGACCTCTACCAGCGTCAACCCGCTGAGGTAGAGGTCGGCTGCTTCATGGATGCGGGAAGGATCGAACCGTCCACGGCGGATCGTCACCTCCCGACGGGCGAGGTGGGTGGCGACCGTGCGGCGGTTCACTCCGAACACGGATGCCAGCTCCACTAGCGTTGCGCCCTCGCGGTACTGCGCCACCAGATCGTCCACCTGCTCCGGTCGAAGGAGGGTTTGAGCCATCCCAAGTGATCGCACCACTCGCCCCCTGGAGTCGGAAACGGTAGGCTCGGAGGAGCGCTGGTTGTGGTTGTAGAAGCCCCGTGACCTGCGCAAGGACAGGGTTTTCAGGTGTGGGCAGGGGTTCTCAAACTCTCTACGGAGGTCCACCATTTGTTCGAAGTTCCAGCCCTGGCCGGCGATTGACGGTCAAGGCCTTTTCATTCTGCTCCGCTTGATCCCGATTGCCCGGTTGCCTCCTCCTGCGGGGAGGGCACGGGCCTCGGGGGCGGAGAGCGGGCGGTGACTGGGCCCGGCCGGCCCCTCGACCACCTGCGTTCAGGCGTTCTGGGCTTCGCGCACGGTCTCCGGTGCGCTGGCGGGTGCGGGGCGCAGCCGGAAGAACATGACGAGCGCTGCGGTAGCGAGCACGATGCCGATCAGGTACGGGGAGGCGTGGCCGAGCGCAGCGTACAGCACACCGGCGAGGAGCGGCGCGAGCATCTGGACACCGGAGTTCACGGCCTGGAGCGCTCCGGCGACCTTCCCCTGCTCGTCGTCTCCTGCCGAGGTCGACAGGAGTCCGTCGAGCGGCGCCTGGGTCAGCCCTTGGAAGCCCCCCATCATGAGCACGCCGGCCATGAGCAACCAGGGCTGGGCGAGGAACAGGGCGAGCACCGCCAGGGAGACCATTCCCAGCACCTGTCTGGCGATCACCACCAGCCGCAGGGAGCGCAAGAAGGCCGCGACGCGCCAGGCGATCGCCGATGCGGCGCGGGAGATGTTCTCTGCGCACGGCTTCGAAGCGGTGACGATCAAGCAGATCGCCGACCGCGCTGATGTATCGCTCGCTACCGTGTACGCGCACTTCCCTCAGAAGGAGGCTCTCGTCTTCGATGTCGACGATGCGGTTCGCGAGGGGATGGTCGCGGCCGTCCGCGATCGGGCATCGGGTGTTACGATCTTCCAGGCGCTCCAGGCGCTCCAGGCGCTCCAGGTGATTCGCGCGTGCGCCTGTTCGCGCACTTCCTCCTGGACTCTTGGACAATGGTCGACGCCGGCGAAGACCCCATGTCGGTGCTGAACGCCGCAACCGCCCTCCTCGAGCCCGGCTGGTCGGAGATCGAGAACGCACGATTGGGGTTGCCGCAACGCTCACGCTCGTCCGCTCGCAACGAGACCGTGCTCAGCCGCATATCGGGAGTCCTTGTTGTGAGGGTGGAAGACGACGGCCGTGGTGACGGCAACCGTGAGGAAGATGGCCGCCGACCACCAGAAGGCGGTCGTATAGCTCGACATCTGAGCCTCCAGGAGCGTTTGATGCGCAGGCGGGTTCGACGCAGCGTGATCGCGTACGTAGTGCGCCGCCGCCGATGCCGCGAGCGTATTGAGGGCCGCGATACCCACAGCCGAACCGATCTGCTGAGCGGGCGAGACGATGGCCGAAGCGACTCCCGCATGGTCGGCTTCTACGCCGAGCGTCGCCGTCTGGATGGAACCGGGCATCGCCATCCCCATACCCAGACCCAGTACGAGCAATCCGGGAAGCCCTCCCGCGACGTAGGTGCTGTCGACGTCGAGTTGTGCGAGCAAGACCATTCCGATGCCTGCGATGAGGAGTCCCGATGCAACGATGATCTTCGGCCCGAAGCGCGGAAGCAGGAAGTTGGTGGACACCTGGGCGGCGACGGCCAGCACTACGATCTGCGGCAAGAAGGCTAGCCCGGTCTGCAGCGGCGTATACGCCAGCATCGACTGCAAATAGTACGTGCCGAACAGGAACGCGCCGAACATCCCTGCACCGTTCGCGAGGATGGCGATGAAAGATGCACCGCGGTTGCGATCTGCGATGACGGACAACGGCAGGAGTGCGCGAGCCGCAGCTAGTCGCTGGCGAAGCACGAACGCGGTCAGCAAGATCGCAGACCCGACCAGCGGAAGCCAAGTTCGAGGCGAACCCCATCCCTCGGGCTCTGCGCGGCTGAACCCGAATACCAGCAAGAACAGGCCGACGCCGCCGAGGCCAGTGCTCAGGAGATCGAGCGATGGTCGTTTCTCTGCCCGCCCGCCGTGGAGCAGCATGAGTCCGCCGATAGCGGCGACAATCGCGAAGAACACGTTGATGAACAGCGTCCACCGCCAGTTCAGGCTTTCGGTGAGGAAACCTCCGAGCAGCAGACCGATTGCACCACCGGCTCCGGTCAGCGCTCCGTACACGCCAAATGCACGCGACCGCTCGCGGGGAATGGTGAAGGTCATGGTCAGCACTGAGAGCGCTGCAGGTGCGAGCATGGCTGCGAAGGCCCCTTGGAGGGCTCGCGCTCCGATGAGGAAGCCGAGCGTCTGCGCCGCGCCTCCCAATGCCGACGCTGCTGCGAAGCCGAAGAGGCCGACCAGGAACATCGCGCGACGGCCGACGACATCGGCCAGGCGGCCGCCGAGCAGCAGCAAGCCGCCGAAGGCGAGAGCGTATGCCGTGATGACCCACTGGCGGTCGTTGTCGGAGAAGCCGAGGTCGCTCTGAGCCGAGGGGAGTGCGATGTTCACCACGGTTGCATCGAGTACGACCATCAGCTGGGCGATCGCGACAGTGACGAGAATCCACCAGCGGCGCGGGTGAGGGGATGTTGCATCGATGGGGAGAGACGAGGTCATGCAGGTAATCATAACGGAACCATTGGTTCCGAAACCAAAAGTTCCGTAAATTTGGATCGAAAGCATGGGCCCGAGTAGCCTGGAGGCACGATGACGAAGCAGACCTCCCGACCTCGCGGCCCAGGGCGGCCGCGTGATGAGTCGCGTGATCCGGAGATATTGCAGGCGGCTCGCGACGAACTCTCCGCACGAGGCTACGAGCGCATGACGATGAGCGCCGTTGCCGCCCGCGCGGGTGCCGGGAAGGCGACGGTCTACCGGCGCTGGGATTCGAAGGCGGAGCTGGTGATCGATGCCGTCGCCGTCGCGGTTGACGCCGAGGAGATCCTGCGAAACCTCCCCGACGGAGGGTCGCTGGTAGACGATCTGCACGCTTTACGAAAGCTCGGACTGAACGACCAACGGATGTGGCAGGCTCTCGTGGGTCTCAGCGCCGAATTGCAGAAGAACCCTGAACTCGGCGCGGCGATTCACGAACGATTGGTCGACCCTCGAGTCCGAGTGATCCACGGGCTCCTCGAACGCGCAAGGATCCGAGGCGAGCTCCGGCGCAATGACATGGACATCGAGCTGTTGGCGCAGATTCCCGCTGCGATGGTGGCATACCGGATCCTGGTGCTCGGCAAGCCAATCGATACCGACTTTCTCGTGAGCACGTGCGAAGAGGTCCTCCTGCCGCTGGTGACATGACGCCCGGCAGAGCGAATCCTTCCCGCCGGGCTCCGTTCCGGTAGGCGATCGGTCGCGCCCGGCATCTTTCCGCAGCAGAGCAGCGGTCAGCGCTCCAGATCGTCGCGCCAGGCGGTTCAGCCGAGGTCGAGGTCGCGCACCGCCGCGGCGACTCGGGCGCGCTGCGCCTCGGTGAGGCCCTGGATCGGCAAGGGCAAGCACTGCGCCGGCGCGAGGCCGAGGTGCTCTGCGATCGCCGCGGTCACCCGCAGGCTGCCGCCGAACTCGGCGAAGAGATCCCAGAGGGGTGCAAGGCGTTCCGATTCCGCGACGGCCTCCGCCGTCCGGCCCCGTTGCGCGGCGCGGGTGATCGTCAGCGCAGGTTCCGGAAGGGTGCCTCCGATGACGGAGTACCAGGCGTCGCAGCCGGCGTTCAGGCCGGTGGCGGCGGAAGCATCGCCGGAGACCCCGATCGTGACGTGCTCGGGTACGACCGCGCGGATGCCGGCCACCCGGGCCCGGGCTCGTACGCTATCGTTCGGCACGCCGGGGATCTTGATCGACGCGATGCGGGGCAGCTCGGCGATGCGGGCGTAGAGGCCGGTGGTGAAGGCGAAATGCGTCGTACCCGGGTTGTCGTAGACGATCACCGGGAGATCCGTGTGCTCGGTGACGGTGCGGAAGAGTTCGAACACGTCGTCGGCCGTGAGCGGCTGATAGGTCATCGGGGTCAGGAGGATCCCGGCAGCCCCTGCCGCTTCGGCGCTGCGGACATGGGCGAGGACCTGCGAGGTGCGCAGATCCGCGACGCAGACGAAGACGGGGGTCCCTCCCGCGTGCTTCACGGCGAGACGGGCGACGCGGGCGCGCTCATCCGGAGAGAGATAGGCATAGGATCCGGTCGATCCGAGGGCGGTGATGGAATCCACCTCGGCCGCACCCAGGCGCTCGACCAGTCCCGCGAATGCGCGCTCGTCGACCTCGTCGTCCTGCAGCGGAGTGAGCGGGAACGCGGAGAGGCCGCTGAACCTGCTGATCATGAGTGCTCCGGCTCGGGTCGATGCTCGAGGCCGAGGACGGGGTTGCCGTATACGGACTGCACCTCGGAGATGTGGAACTCGTCCGTGAGGTTCGTCGTCTCGAGGATGAACGTCGAGCTGTACATCGGTGCGGTCTGCATCATCACCTCGCCACGGTCGCGATGATGCAGATCGCGAGCATGCCGAACCAGCCGACCGCGCCGACGAGCGCATGGAACGCGGGGAGGGGGCGCCGGAAGCTCAGCACCTCTCCGCCGATGCCGAGGTAGCTGGAATGGGCGCCGGGATGGCGTGCGCGATGCGAGGCGAACATCAGCAGGTCGCCGAAGACCTGCCCGACCGTGATGACGACGAACGCCGCCCATGCGACCGCTGCTCGGCCGGTGATGACGAAGGCCATCCAGATCCCGATGCTCATCAGCTGCAGCGCGACGTGCGCGACGATCTTCTTCACGGGGAAGGCATCGGTGCGGTGCCGGGCCCAGGCGAGCAGGGAGGCGGCTCCGAACGCGGCAGCGGCGATCAGGACCACCAGGTCGACGATCGCGAGAAGCGTGACGTCCATACCTGGAACGTACCCCCGACGATGCGCGGTGACAAGCGTAGGAACAGCCGCAGAGGTGGCAAGGCGCTTGAATGATGAGTACCTGGGGCGGATGCTGTGCCGCATCCGCCCCAGGCATCAATCCCATTACGGGTTTCGGCCGGTATCGGAGAACTTTAGGGAAATCAGTAGACGACCGGCCGGTGGGCCGCGGGGGGAGGGCCCGACAACAAAACTAGCCTGAGCGGTGCGCCGGGAGGAGTGTCGAAAGTCTAGATTCTGCGCGACTTTCGACCAGAGCGCTCGAGCGGGACACCGCTCAGCTGACGGGAAGCCGAGTCGAGACGAGCCAGCAGTCCTCGGCGGGACCGGCGCTGAATTCGCCGCTCACTCCGAGGACCCGCTCGGCCATGCGGTTCAGGCCCGTACCGGTCGAGGGCATATCCCTGCGAGGAACGGTGGGGAGCGGGCTGCGGATCTCGAGGCCGATCGAGTCCGCGCCGACCTCGAGGGTGAAGCGCACCTCGCCCGGGCCGGCGTACTTGAGAATGTTCGTCGCGGATTCCCGGACGATCCGGGCCAGGATGATCTCCACGCCGCGCGGGATGCTCTCGTCGGTGGGGTCGCCGATGCAGGCGACGGTGTGGCCCGCGGCCGCGAACTCGTCTCGCGCCTCGTCGATGGCCGCGCTGAGGTCGCCCGAGGGCACGCCGGTGCCGCGCGGGGCATCCTCGGCCAGCTGGATGACGAAGCGGAGATCGCTGAGCGCCTTGCGCGCCGCGATGCGGATCGCGTCCTGGGAGCCGGGCCGAGCGGTATCGTCGTCGAGAAGTTGCACGTGGAGCGCGACGATCGTGAGGTGGTGGGCGATGCTGTCGTGGAGCTCACCGGCGATCCACCGTCGTTCGGCGAGGATCGCCTCCCGCTCGTGCTTCGCGCGCTCGGCGAGTTCATGCTCGAGTCGATGCCCCCGTGCGTAGGACATCCGGAGCGCGAGTCCGACGCCGCCGGCCACTGTCGCGATGATGAGGTAGAGCGCGACGTTCGTGGAGGTGAGTCCGCCGGTGCCGTACCCGTAGGCGAGGAGCGCACTCGAGACGAGCAGGCCACCGGTGTAGCCGATGAGGAGCGGGGTGGTCCCCAGCCGCAGCACCGGCCCGGCTGCGATGGACCCTGCGAGCAGCGCGCCGGTGGCATCGCCCGCGAGGAACGAGAGCCCGACCGCGACGCCCAGAGCCGCGGTGGCGATCAGGGGCGACCAGATGTACAGGGCGAAAGTGAGCGTGGTGACGATGCTGAGCACCGGCTGCACGAGGCTTCCGCCGGGTGCGGAGAAGACTCCGACGAGATCCAGGACGACGCTGCCCGCGATGAGAGCCAGTAGGACGCCGCGTTCCGGGCGATTCAACGCCTCGGTGCGACTCAACTGGAAACGGAGGAGACGATCCGCTCTCTCCGCGTGCGTCGACATGTTCTTCAGTATCTCCTATTTGCCGAGTAGGCTAGCGGGTGATGCCGAGGAGTTTAGCCAGCTGCTGCCAGAAAGTCATTATAAGCACCTCCTTCGATTGGTCTTTTGTGCGTTGAGTTCTATCCTTCCGGCGAGGATGGAATTGCACATTTGACGAAACGGCAGAAAATACTTGGACAAAGGTCTATATCTGCCGCGGTTCGTCCGGTACGGCGGAGGTTAGGCTTTTCACATGGCTGAGATCCGTGTGCTGCTGACCGATGACGACCCTCTGGTGAGGATCGCGCTCAAGCACTTCCTCAGCCGGGATCCCGGTATCGAGGTGATCGCTGAGGCCGAGAGCGGCTTCGAGGCGATCGAGACCGTGGAGCGCTTGCAACCCGACGTCGTCCTGATGGACGTTCAGATGCCGGGCATGAACGGGATCGAAGCCACGACCGAGATATCCGCCCGCTGGCCCGAGGTGCGGGTGCTTGCGGTGACCACGCTCGACTCGAGCGACACGGTGCTCCCGATGCTCAGCGCCGGGGCCGCCGGATACATGCTCAAGGATTCCAGTGCCGAGGAGATCGTCTCGGCGCTGCATCAGGCGTACCAAGGATCGAGCTCCCTCTCGCCCAGGATCGCTTCCATGCTCGTGAAGCACGTGCGCGATACCAAGCCCGCCGAGCTGGGATCCGAGCTGGAGGCGCTGACGGAGCGGGAGTCCGAGGTTCTGCAGAGCCTGTCGCAGGGGATGTCGAACGCGGAGATGGCGCAGGCGCTGCATGTGTCGGAGGGTACGGTGAAGGCTCACCTGGGGCGGATCATGTCGAAGTGGCAGGTGCGCGACCGGGTGCAGATCCTCGTCACTGCCGCGCGTGCCGGACTGGTCGACTTCACCTGAGCGGGAGAGGGCGCGTGGCCGGCGGGACACCGTCGGTCGAAGCGGAGCAGCGATATAGGCTCGATGCTAGGAGGTACCCGAGATGACCGTTCGACAGCCCCTGCTGCAGGGCCCGCTCGTCACGCTGCGCGATCCGGAGGAGGACGATCTCCCGTCGATCCTCGCCGTGCTCGAGGAGCCGGAGGTCTCGTTCTGGTGGGTCGGCTTCGATGCCGATCGGGTGCGCCGCGAGTTCATCGACCACCCGGAGACGACCCGGCTCATCGAGGTGGAGGGGCAGGCCGTTGGCGTGCTGATCGTGCTCCGCGGCGAGGATCCCGAGTATCCGACCACGGTGATGCACATCTTCCTCTCGACGGCGTTCCGCGGTCGACGCATCGGCGAAGAGGCGATGGCGCTCGCGATCCGGCATGAGTTCTCAGCAGGTGTGACCCGCATCACCCTCGACCCGAACGTGAAGAATCACGGGGCCATCCGCAGCTACGAGCGGCTGGGCTTCAAACCCATCGGGATCCTGCGCGACTACCAGGTGCGGCCCGGCGGAGCGCTCGAGGATGCGCTCTTCCTGGACCTCACCCGCGGCGACTACCCGGAGGGGCCGCAGCTGCCGCCTCGCTGAGACGAGCGAACCGTCTCAGCGCACCCGTTCGACGTCGAAGACGTGCGTCGGCGAGGCATAGGCCTCCTGGGACTCGATCAGCTGCAGCTCCCGCTGACCGGAGGCGAGCGTGCCTACGAGGAGCTCGAAGACGCTCGCTGCGGTCCGTCCGAGCGCGTAGGCGGGATCGCCCGACTCGACCAGGTGCGCGGAGAAGAGCGCCGACGTCACGTCGCCCGAGCCGTTCGCCTTGAAAGGCAGCCGCGGGGTCTGCACGATCCACGCGCCTGCGGGGGTGATCGCGAGCATCTCGATCGTGTCGGCGGGGCGATCCGGGCGCAGCACGCTCGTGACGAGCACCTGCGATGGGCCGCCCGCATCCCGTAGCTGATCGGCCGAGGCCAGCGTCTCCTCGAGCGTCTGCGGTGCGGTGCCCGTCAGGAATCCGAGCTCGAACTGGTTCGGCGAGATCAGGTCGGCCTGCGGCACGACGCGATCGCGGATCAGCGTCTGCACCTCCGGCGCCACGAAGCAGCCGTTGTCGGCGCTGCCGAGGACCGGGTCGCAGGCGTAGACGGCGCGCGGATTGCGCTGCTTGACGAGGGCGACGGCGTCGAGGATCGCGTCGCCGATGTCATCGCCGCCCTGATACCCGGAGAGGACGAGTTCCACATCGTCGAGGCCGCCGCGCTCATCGATCCCTCGGACGAGATCCCGCACGTCCTCGCCGCGGAGCATCGGACCCGTCCAGGAGCCGTAGCCGGTGTGGTTCGAGAAGATCACGGTGTAGACCGGCATGACCTCGTGGCCGAGACGCTGCAGCGGGAACACCGCTGCGGAATTGCCGACGTGGCCGTAGGAGACCGAGGACTGGATCGAGAGGATGCGCATCCCTCGATCATGCCACCCGACTGTAGGGATGGACCAAACCCGACGGGCGGTATGCCGGCTTCGGTCTAGGCTGATGCCGTTCGAAGACGAGAGGGGCGCGCATGAGCCTGGCGGGAAAGACACTGCTGATGTCGGGCGGGAGCCGAGGGATCGGTCTCGCGATCGCGCTGCGGGCCGCCGCTGACGGCGCGAACGTGACGCTGCTCGCCAAGACCGATACGCCGGATCCGCGGCTCGAGGGCACGATCCACACCGCGGCCGAGGCGATCCGAGAAGCCGGCGGGCGCGCACTTGCCGTGGTCGGAGACGTCCGGGACGACGGGGACATCGCCCGCGCGATCGACGCGACGGTCGCCGAGTTCGGCGGCATCGACGCCGTCGTGAACAACGCGAGCGTCATCGACCTCTCTCGCACTCTCGACCTGGCGCCGAAGCGGTACGACCTCATGCAGGACGTCAACGTGCGCGGCACGTTCATGCTCTCCCGCGCCGCGATCCCGGCGCTGCGCGAGGCGGCGAATCCGCACATCCTCTCGCTTTCGCCCCCGCTCAATCTCAGCCCGAGGTGGCTCGGCGCCCACACCGGCTACACGCTCGCGAAGTACGGCATGACGATGGTGACGCTCGGCCTCGCCTCGGAGTTCGAAGCCGAGGGGATCGCGGCCAATGCGCTCTGGCCGCGGACGACGGTCGCCACCGCCGCCGTGCAGAATCTGCTCGGCGGGGATCGTGTCATGGCCGCCTCCCGCACGCCCGAGATCTACGCCGATGCGGCGTACGCGGTGCTGACGGCCCCCGCCCGTGCCCGCACCGGGCGGACGCTCATCGTCGAAGACGTGCTGGCCGAGCAGGGTGTCACCGACCTGTCGAGGTACGCGGCCGTCCCCGGGACGCCCGACGCAGAGCTGTTCCCCGACATCTTCCTGCACTGAGTGCGCGCAGAGCGCGCCGCGTCCGGCCGCTGCACGGCCTTCAGCGGGTCTGTGCGGTGACGAAGGCGTCGTAGTCGGCGCGACTGCGCGCGGCGTAGGCGTACGCCCACTCGAGCAGCACCTCGCCGAGTCGACGCCCGCGACCGACGTAGCCGCTGATCATCGAGGAGAGCGGCGATTGCCCGTGCGCACGGGCGAGCGTGACCGCGCAGGCCCGCGAGTAGGTCTCGAAGGGCTCGTCCTCGAGTTCATCCGCGTCGATCCCGCCCTTCATGTCGTGGAACTGGCGCACGTAGAGATCGACCTCGTCGAATCGCAGGTATCCGAGGAACGGATCGGAGACCGCCTGCAGGACCCGCTGCAATGCCACGACCCGTGCGCCCTCGCCGCGAGCGGCGACGACCTCGTTGACGGCCCGGGGCTGGGGGATGCCGCCGTACTGCTCGAGCACGCTGCGACCGGCCTCCTTCGACTGCAGGATCATCGCATTGCCATCGCCGTCCTGGAACAGCGAGAGCGCGCAGCGCGTGCCGACGCTCCCGACGCCGACCACGCGCCTTATCGCATCGCTCACGACGTAGTGCCGGAGCAGCAGACGGATGTCCGCGTTCGCGGTATCGAGGTAGCGTCGCACGAGATGCACCTGTCGGTCGCGCAGCTCCGGATCGATGCGGACCATAGTCGGCGGCTGCTCGATGAAGCGCAGTCTTCCGTCCGGATCCGGCGCTGTGAGCCGGCGCGCCGCGCGCTCGCCCGTGTGCTTCTTCGCCTGCTTCACCGCTCGACGCAAGACCTTCTGCGATTGGGGGTGCAGGCCGCTGGATCCGCCGTCCGCGTCGAGGTGCGTGTAGAAGCGATCTCTCGGGCTCATGCCGACCGCCTTCCGCAGCGCGAAGGCGTAGGAGCGCACCGCCCCGAGCACGGTCGAACGGATGGCGGCCTCATCGCGAGAGCCCGCCTGCCCGGCGATGACGGCGCTCGCTACCAGCCGTTTCAGATCCCACTCCCACGGTGCCCAGGCGGCCTCGTCGAAGTCGTTCAGATCGAAGACGAGTGTGCGCTGGGGCGACGCGTAGAAGCCGAAGTTCGAGAGATGCGCGTCCCCGCAGGCCGGAACGAGCAGTTCGCTGCGCTCCTCGGCGGAGAAATCCGCCGCCATGATCGCCGCGGTGCCGCGGTAGAAGGCGAACGGGCTCTGCGACATGCGAGAGGTGCGCAGCGGGACGAGATCCTGGCGGCGCCCCGCGTTCTGCTGCTCGATGATCCCGAGCGGATCGCGCGGCCCGTTCGAGAGCTCGCCCAGGAGCCGCCTGGGCAGTCGGCGACGCAGGCGACGCCCGGCGTCGAGCCGCTCGGAGAGCGGGGCGGGCAGGGACCAGGACTCGGCCGTGCCTTCGGCGCGGGGGAGTCCGGCGGAAGCGAGTCCTGCATCGTTGCTCATCCTCATATTCTGCACCCTCGGCCGGCGCGACTCGCCGTTCGGGGAGCAGGCCGCCTGCTGCGCGCCGCGATGCGAGAATGTGCGAGTGAGCATTCCCCGCGACCTCGTTGTCGATGCCGATGCCGGTGCCGGTGCCGGGCGCGGTTCCGGGAGCGGCGCCGGTCGCTACGCGCCGAGCCCGTCGGGCGATCTGCACCTCGGGAACCTGCGCACGGCGATGCTCGCCTGGCTCTTCGCGCGGAGTTCGGAGCGCCGGTTCCTGATGCGCATCGAGGACCTGGACCGGGATCGGAATGCCGGGGCGGCGGCGGGACAACTGGCGGACCTCGTCGCGCTCGGCGTCGAGTGGGACGGCGAACCGGTGCTGCAGAGCGGTCGCAGGGCCGCGCACGAGGCGGCGATCGCGCGGCTGGCCGAGGCGGGTCTGGTCTACGAGTGCACCTGCACTCGTCGCGAGATCCTCGAGGCGCCCCGCGCCCCGCACGCACCGCCGGGCGCCTATCCCGGGACCTGTCGCGATCTGAGCGACGCGGAACGAGCCGCCGCGCGCGAGCGCATCGCGCCGAGGGCGCCGGCCCTGCGGCTCCGCGTGCCGGAGGGCGTCGTCCCGCCGGACTTCGAGGATCTGATCCTCGGCGGCGTGACCGGTGGGGTCGACGACCTGGTGCTGCAGCGCGGGGACGGTGCGATCGCCTACAATCTGGCCGTCGTCGTCGACGACGCAGACATGGGCGTCGACCAGGTGGTGCGCGGGGACGACCTCGCTTCGTCGACCCCGCGGCAGATCCTCCTGCAGCGGCTGCTCGGACTGCCGAGCCCGCCCGAGATCGCCTACGCCCACGTGCCCCTCGTGCTGGGCCCGGAGGGATCCCGCCTCGCGAAGCGGGACGGCGCCGTCACCGTGGAGGATCTGGCCGCGCAGGGGATCGGGCCCGATCGGATCCGTTCCGTGCTCGCCGCATCGCTCGGGCTCGCCGAACCGGGCGAACCGATCGGTATGGCGGAGCTGCTGGAGCGCTTCGAACCCGAGGCGCTGCCGAGGCAGGCCTGGACGTGGTCGCCTGAAGCGCTGCGGCTCGAAGCGCCATGACCGGATGCGCTGTCACCCGGCCGGCTCTCACTCGGCGGGCTCTCACCCGGCTGGCTCCCACTCGACTGGCTCTCACCCGGCGGAGTGCGCGGCCTCACCGAGCCTGAGCCGAAGGTCGGCCACGCGTTCGGCGGCGTCCTGCAGCCGGTCGGCCTGCAGCCACCCCTCCTCGACCGCATGGGCGACGTCGTCGATGATCTCGGCCATTCCATCCGGATCGACGCCCTGGATCACGAGCGCGAGGTCGGTGCCCGCGGCCAGGCACGCGACGATGATCGCCGAGATGCTCCGGTACTCCGGCAGCCCGGAGCTCAGCAGCATCCCGAGATCGTCGGAGACGATGACGCCGTCGAAGCCGAGGTCTTCCCGCGCGATCCGATGCCACTCCGGCGACAGGGAGGCCGGCTGCTCGTCGACGTCGGTGAAGGCGAGGTGCCCGAACATCAGCAGTTCGGCGCCCGCGTCGATACCGGCGGCGAAGGGTCGGGCATGGGTCTCGCGCCACTTCTCGAAGGAGATCGTGGAACTCGGCACGCCCACGTGCGAGTCGCCCTCGGCTGCGCCGTGTCCGGGGAAGTGCTTGAGCGTCGAGGCGACGGGAGCGAGCGGCGACCGCGCGAGGCTCCGCGCGCCATCGACCGCGGCCCGCACGCGGGAGGCGGCGGACTTCGGGCTCTTGCCGAGTGCCCGGCCGTAGATGAAGCTCTCCTCGCCGTTCGGGACGTCGGCGACGATTCCGAAGTTCACGTTCACGCCGGTCTCGGCCAGAAGCCCGGTCCTGGCGCGGAACGCCGCCTCGGTGTCCCTCGCCGGCTCGTGCTTGAGGCGATCCGCTCCGGGCTGGTCGTCCCAGGGGATCCGGCTGACCTCGCCGCCCTCCTGGTCGATCGCGAGCAGCGGCGGCAGCCCGGGGTCGGCTGTCAGCTCGCCCGTCAGCTCCCGGAGTTCCTCCGCGGATCCGGGGACGTTGTCGCCCATGAGGATGAAGCCGCCCAGGCCGTTCCCCCGGAGGTAGCGGCGCAGCGGGCCCGGTGCGGACCCCGGACGCGTACCCATCAGGACGCTCGCGACGCGTTCCCGATCCGTCATCGCCGTGACGAGCTCGGCTGCGCGCCGACGGCGCAGGTCGTCCCCGGTCGGGGCGGGCGCCGGCGAGGAGTCCGCGGCCGGGTCCTCGGAGCCGGCGGGTGGAGCCGTCGTCGTGGGCGGGGCCGCCGGAACACAGGCGATGAGCATGCAGACCGCCGCGGCCGCGCTCAGGGCGACCGCGACTCGGACCGCACCGCAGACCGCGGCTCGGGTGCGGGCCGCCGGTCTCACGCCGTCTACCGCTTCAGCGCGCGTATCACCCGGGCGAGGGCTCGGCCCGCGACGCAGACGAACGGGATGCCGACGGCGAGGAGGGTCACGGGATTCGGCTCGAAGCGGGTGAGCCCGTCTCGGGTGATGTACGCGCCGACGGGGATCGCGGCGCCGCCGCCCCCGCCGCCCTGGCCGCTGCCGGCCGCACCGGCCTCGTCCTTCGCGCTGCCCTCGCCCTGGCCTTCGCCTCCGCCGAAGCCGTACCAGGCGTAGGCGACGGGCACGATCGTCGTGCCGTCGAGTTCGACAGGGTCTCCGTATGCGGCGCGGACGCCGACCGAGGTGACCGTATCCGCGAGCTGCTTCGTGATGTTCGGCATGCCTTCAGCCTACGTCACGGCGCCCGGCGCCGCGCGGGCGATTCGCCTGGCGCTCAGGAAGCTCCGGCGGCAGGCGGAGCGCCGTCGGCTCCGGGCGCTTCGGCTCGACAGCGTCCCCGGACGAGACATGCTTGATCCGACGGATCACCCAGGGGACGAGGTGCTCCCTCGCCCACACCACGTCCTCCGCGCGGGCGCGGCGCCAGGTGCGGGCAGGCGGAGGCGGCGGATCGAGCGGGGCGAGATCGTGGGGAACGTTCAGGGTCTCGAGCGCGGCGCGCGCGATCGTATGGTGGCCGAGCGCATTCAGATGCAGGCGGTCGTCGGCCCAGTAGCGGGGGTCCTGCAGCTCTTCGAGCGCCCACTGATCGACGACCACCGCATCTTGCCGCTGCGCCACCTTGCGGACGTTCTCGTTGTAGATCGCCACCTTGCCGCGGATGCTGCGGAATACCGGTTGGAAGGAGGTGTCGACGCCGGTGAAGAGCAGGACCGTCGCGTCGGCCTCGCGGAACTTCCGCACGAGGTACTCGAGTTGCACCGCGATGTCGTCGGGGTCGCCGCCGGGGCGGATCACGTCGTTGCCGCCGGCGCTGATGCTGACGAGGTCGGGGCGCAGGTCGAGCGCGGGGTGCAACTGCTCCTCGGCGACCTGCCGGATCAGCTTGCCGCGCACCGCCAGATTGCCGTAGGCGAAGTCGGCGTCGTATCCGCTCAGCACCTCTGCGAAGCGGTCGGCCCAGCCGCGCAATCCGCCCGGGCTCTCCGGGGATGGATCGCCGACGCCCTCGGTGAACGAATCCCCGATCGCGACGAAGCGCGACCAGGGCAGTTCGATCCGCTGCCGCTCATCCTGTTCCGCTGATCCACGCACTGGCCCCGCCGCCTTCCCGCCGTCCCGCTCCGTGCGCCCGAGGCGATCCCGGCGGAACCGAGCCGGTCCGCAGCCGCGCACGTCATGGCCTAGTCTAGGAGGTCGTGAACGACTCGTCTCCTGGCCTCCACCTGCCGGGCACGAGTGCCGCCGAGCACCTGCCCCCGGTGTATCCGGAGCGCGCGGCCCATGGCACGGCCGGCACGCTGCGGGCCTGGCAGGAAGAGGCGATCCGCCTCTACCTCGAAAAGAACCCGCGCGACTTCCTCGCCTCCGCCACGCCAGGCGCCGGCAAGACCACGTTCGCCCTGCGGCTCGCCGCGATTCTGCGCGCGAATCGCACGGTGGAGCAGATCATCGTCGTCGCGCCGACCGAGCACCTGAAGACGCAGTGGTCGGATGCCGCCGCACGCGCCGGGATCCGCCTGAACCCGCGCTACGCGAACGGCGACGGGATGGGCTACGGGCGGCACTTCCACGGCGTGGTCGTCACCTATGCGCAAGTGGCGATGAAGCCCGTGCAGCATCGGCTGCTCGCCGAGGGCGCGGACACGCTGGTGATCCTCGACGAGGTGCACCACGGCGGAGACGCGCTGAGCTGGGGGGAAGCGATTCGCGAGGCCTACGGCACGGCACGGCGGCGGCTCTCGCTGACCGGTACCCCTTTCCGCTCCGACGATGCGACGATCCCCTTCGTCGAGTACGCGCCGCAGTCCGACGGGACCCGGGTCTCGGCGACGGACTACGACTACGGCTACGGCAGGGCGCTCGAGGACGGGGTCGTGCGTCCCGTGGTGTTCCTCGTCTACGCGGGCGAGATGCAGTGGCAGACTTCTGCCGGCGAGACCATGCAGGCGCGCCTCGGCGAGGGCAACACCAAGGACATCACCTCGCAGGCCTGGCGCACGGCGCTCGACCCGGCAGGGCAATGGATCGCGAAGGTCCTGCATGCGGCGAACCGGCGGCTCGGCGAGGTGCGGCAGCAGATCCCGGACGCCGGCGGCCTGGTCATCGCGACGGATCATGCCGCGGCGAAGGCCTACGCCGCGCTGCTCGAGCAGATCGCCGGGGAGCAGGTCGCCCTGATCCTCTCGGACGACGCCGGGGCGAGCGCTCGGATCGAGGAGTTCTCGGCGAGCGACTCCCGATGGATGGTGGCCGTCCGCATGGTCTCCGAGGGCGTCGACGTTCCGCGCCTCGCCGTGGGGGTGTACGCGACCAGCTCGTCCACGCCGCTGTTCTTCGCCCAGGCGATCGGACGCTTCGTGCGATCGCGGCGGCGCGGCGAGGTCGCCTCGGTGTTCATTCCCAACGTCCCGACGCTCATGCAGCTCGCCGCCGAGCTCGAGAAGGAGCGCGGCCACGTGCTCGAGGGGCCGGGCTCGGCCGAGGACATGTGGGACGCTGAGGCCGCCGAACTGGCCGCGGCCGAGCGGGAGGATCGCGCTTCCGAGGAGCTGGTGCAGGAGTTCGCCTACCAGGCGATCGCGTCGGACGCGCACTTCGACCGGGCGGTGTTCGACGGCAGCGAGTTCGGCGGGTACGCGGAGGTGGAGAGCGAGGAGGAACTCGACTTCCTCGGCCTGCCCGGCGTGCTCGAGCCGCACGAGGTGAGACGCGTGCTGCAGGTGCGGCAGGCACGGCAGGCGCGGCGGAGCGCGGAACGGCAGGGCGTCGTCGAGCATGCGCCGGAGCGCGCCGAGCCGCCGGAGGCCCTGCACCGGACGCTGGGGGAGCAGCGGAAGCTGCTGAACAGCCTGGTCGGCATGTACGCCCGGGCCTCGGGGGAGCCGCACGGCTCGATCCACGCCGAACTGCGGCGGGTCTGCGGCGGTCCGGCCGTGGCGCAGGCCAGCGTGACCCAGCTGCAGCACCGCATCGAACTGCTCCGCCGCAGGCTCAGCTCCTAGGGCATGTCTGCGAAGTTCTCGCCTACTGCGCGTTGTGCCGAAGCGTTCTGCGGCGTTCTCGTCGGTCGCCGCCTGGCGCAATAGCGCCAACGCGATCCGCGACGGGACGCGATGCGTCCAGTCCTGAGCGGCTCACGCCACATCGCCTCCCTCCTCGGCCTTGCACTGCACTCCGGCACAGCGCTGCTCGCAACGGCGAAGATTTCGCAGACACGCCCAGACGCGGTTCGCCCGCCGGCCGAGGTCGTGCGACGCCGACACGGCATCGCTGCGTCTGATTCGTGCCCCGCCGCGATCCGTGCTAGGTTATTCTCTGTTCGCCGGAAGGAACCGGCGGGCCGTTCGCGCGGGTGGCGGAATTGGCAGACGCGCTAGCTTGAGGTGCTAGTGCCCGTATTAGGGCGTGGGGGTTCAAGTCCCCCCTCGCGCACGAACGGAAAGCGGTGAGATCCACGATCTCACCGCTTTCTTCGTTTCTGCTTGGGCGAGGGGCACGCGAGCCCGAGAGCGCGCGAGCCCGTGGACACGCGGGCACGCGGGCAGCGGGAGCCCGCATCGCTTGCTATCCGCGTCGGCGGCCTCGGATTGGCGTGGCCGCCGCACGGAACCGTGCGAGAACATCGAGGCAGTACGAGATCGTCGAGGCGGTACGAGATCGTCTGTCGAATGGGTACAGCGCGGACGATCGCGTACCGTCTCGAGCGTGCGCGCCAGAGTGCGGTTCTCGACACCGCGCAGGTCGAGGGGACGGGGGCGAGGCAGCGGAGCCCCGCTGGAGCCCCGCCGGAGCCGCGGCGAACGCGCGTCAGCGCGCGGAGGAGCCGGGCACAGTGGGAGCAGCCGGGCAGGCCGGTGCCGGATCGGCGGCGCAGTCCCGGGTACCGGACGGCCCCTCCGGAGTCGGGGTCGTCCCGGATCCGTCGCCCTGCGCTCGTGCGGTATCGAGCGAGGTGAGGATCGCGCGAGCGAGGTCCGCGAGTTGGTCGACGCCGTCGCCGGGGAGGGAGCCGAGCCCGGTGAGGATGAGTTCGCGCACAGCCTCCGCGTACAGCCCGCGCGACAGCGCATGGGTCGCGGCGCCGTCCGAGGTCAGCACGGCGTTGATAGCGCGGCCGTCGCCTTCGCAGGCCGCGCGCGAGACGAGACCGCGACGCTCGAGCGAGGTGACGACGCGCGAGATCCGGGGGAGAGAGGCGTTCGTCTTCGCGGCGAGCGCGCTCAGCCGCATGCGCGTGCGTTCGGCTTCGGAGAGGGTTTCGAGCAGCGTGTATTCGAACGCGGTGACCCCCGCTGCGCCGAGTCGTTTGTCGAGCGCCGCGGGCAGGAGCTCGAGGAGGGCGTGGAGGCGGGCGATCGCGACGCGTTCCGGGGTGGTGAGGAGGGCGTCCATGATCCAATTCTAGCAATTAGTTGCAGATTCAAGTAAATGTGTGAGAGAATTTACTTGAAGGTACAACTAATGCCCACCGGATCCGCCGGAGGGCGAGCACCCGAAGGAGAGCCCACATGGCGACGTTCACGATTTTCGGCACCGGCAGCATGGCGACGGCCATCGACGGAGTCCTCTCGGCCGGCGGCGCGCAGGTTGACCACATCTCGCACGATCAGGGGGCGAACGGCACGGTGACCGGAGAGGTCGTCGTGCTCGCCGTCCCGTACCCGGCGGTCGCCGGCATCCTCGGCGCCTACGCGGAGCAGCTTGCCGGGAAGGTCGTGGTCGACATCACCAACCCTCTGAACTTCGAGACCTTCGACGAGCTCGTGGTGGCCGCAGGGGATTCCGCGGCCGCCGAGATCCAGCGCGCGCTCCCGGACGCGCGCGTGCTGAAGGCGTTCAACACCAACTTCGCCGCGACGCTCGCCTCGGGCAAGGCGGGCGAGTCCGCGACCACCGTCCTCGTCGCCGGTGACGACGCCGAGGCGAAGAGCCTGCTCGCATCCGCGATCGAGGCCGGCGGCATCGCGGCGGTCGATGCCGGCTCGCTGCAGCGCGCGCATGAGCTCGAAGCCATCGGCTTCCTGCAGCTCACGCTCGCCGCGGGCGAGAAGATCTCCTGGGCCGGTGGATTCTCCCTCAACAAGTAAACAGAAGCGGCGGGTGCGTCCTGCACCCGCCGCACCCCGGTCCCCGAACACGAAGGGTGAAGAAGTAGATGAACACGGAACAGCAGACCGCCGTGCCGGATGAGCGCGTGCTCGCCGCCGAGCTCGCGATGGATGCGGTCACGCTCCGCGTGGGCGATCTCGAGACGATGAGCGACTACTACGCGAATGCGCTCGCGCTCGCACCGATCGAGGAACGATCCGTCGGCGGCGAGGTGCGCCGCGTCCTCGGCCGGGGGACGAGGCCCCTGGTGCGGCTCGTGCACACGCCCGATTTGCCGGGCGTCGACCCCCGCGACGCCGGTCTTTTCCACACGGCGTTCCTCTTCGACGACGCAGCCTCGCTCGCGGCCACGGTCTACCGCTCCGCGAACGACGCGCGCAGCAGGTTCGCCGGTTCGAGCGACCACCTGGTGAGCGAGGCGTTCTACTTCACCGATCCGGAGGGCAACGGCATCGAGCTCTACGTCGACCGGCCGCGGGAGCAGTGGAGCTACGCGAGCGGGGAACTGCGGATGGACACGATCTTCCTCGACCCCAACGCCTATCTGACGAAGCATCTCGACGAGCAGGTGCTCGCGACGATCGATACCCGCCCGGCGCACGTCGGCCATGTCCACCTGCAAGTCGGAGACGTCGCCACGGCCCGCGATTTCTACGTCGATGCGCTCGGGTTCGAAGCGACGGTGCAGAATTATCCCGGCGCGCTGTTCGCGTCGGCGGGCGGCTACCACCACCACGTGGCGATGAACACCTGGAACAGTCGCGGCGCCGGCCCCCGTGCCGCGCGTCTCGGGCTCGGAGACGTCGCGGTGACGCTTCCCGCGCGGGAGGACCTCGATGCACTCGCCGAGCGCCTGCGTCACCGCGGGCTGCAGTTCGCCGATACGGGGGAGAGCGTCGTGGTGGACGATCCGTGGGGCACGCAGGTGACCTTCGCGCTGCCGGGAGGCACGGCCGAGCAGGTGCTGGACCGCTGAAGCCGGGGATCCGCCGCGCGACAGGAGATCCTGCTGCTGTCAGCTCCGCAGCGGGCGCAGGGCGGTGTCGAGTTCCAGGAGCTGGTCGAGCACCAGCCCGATCACCGAGCGCTGCTGGTCGTTCGGGACGAACTCCTCGCCCTGCACCTGCGAGGCCGGGAAGTTGATCTCGATGTTGCCCATCGTCATCACCATGTCGAGTTGCATCACCACCGGGCGCAGGGCGGCCTGCGCCCGCGTGCCGCCGGAGTTGCCGCCCCAGTTGACGAAGGAGACCGGCTTGCGGAACCACTCGCCGTTCAAGTAGTCGATCGCGTTCTTGATGGGCGCGGAGTAGCTGTGGTTGTACTCGGGGAAGACGAAGAGGAACCCGTCCGCCGCCGCGACGCGCTCGCTCCAGGCGATGGTGTGCGGCTTCGTGTACTGCTTCAGTCGCGGGTGGTTGGGCTCGTCCATCAGCGGCAGCGCGAGCTCGGCGAGGTCGACGAAATCCACTTCGAACCGCCCGTCGGCCTCGGCGGCGCGGCGGATCCACTCCGCGATCCGGATACCCAGGCGGCCTTCGCGGGTGCTGCCGAGGACGATCATCAGCTTGGCCTGTGTCATGGGTGAGAACTCCGTTTCCGAGTGAGGTCTATGAGTGCGAGCGGCCGACGCGCCGACGGGCGGTACGGCCGCCATCGCGGGGTCCGGTAGCGCCCGATCCGGCAGCAGTCTATCCCCGGGCGGGGGCCCATTCCTGCGGAATCTGGCGTAGCCTGGAGACGAGGGTGCTGCACCCGCCGCGCCCGTGAGCCGAGGAGGGCGTCATGCATGCGCAGGATCAGGGCAGGGATCACGAGTCCGACCCGGCGCACGTTCCGGGTGACGGCTGGGTTTCCGAGGGCGGTGCTTCGCACCTCGGACCGGCCACGCACATCGAAGCGGCGCACGAGCATCTGGACGCGGACGCGGAAGAGTCGGACGACGACGCGGATGAATGATCCGGGTTCGCTGAGGGCGGAATTCCTCGGGAGAGTCGAGACGCCGGTCGGAGGTCCTCGATAGCCTGGTCCCATGACGGACACTCAGCAGACGCTCTCCGAGACCGCGAGGATCGCTCGGGATCTGATCCGCTTCGACACGTCGAACCGCGGCGAGGGGGATGCGAACCCCGAGGCCGAGGCTGCCGCGTACGTCTCCGACTATCTGCGCGAGCTGGGGCTGGATCCGGTCACGATCGAGTCGGCCCCGGGCCGGGCGAGCGTGGTCGCGCGCGTCGAGGGGCTGGATCCGGACCTCCCCGCGCTGGTGCTGCACGGGCACCTGGACGTCGTCCCCGCGGATCCGGCGAACTGGTCCGTCGACCCGTTCGCCGGTGTGGTGCAGGACGGGATGCTCTGGGGGCGGGGGGCGGTCGATATGAAGGACATGGATGCCATGATCCTGACCGCGATCGCCGAGCTTCTGCGGGCCGGGGAGCGCCCCAGGCGCACGGTGATCCTCGCCTTCTTCGCCGACGAGGAGAACGGTGGCGTCTACGGCGCCCACCACCTCGTCGAGCATCATGCGGAGCTCTTCGCGGGCGCTGGCACGGCGATCAGCGAGGTCGGAGGCTACTCGATCGATCTCGACGGCACGCGCGCCTACCTCGTGCAGACCGGGGAGAAGGCGCTCGACTGGATCCGCTTGCGCGCCCGCGGCACCGCCGCCCACGGCTCCCGCGTCTGGCACGACAACGCCGTCACCCGACTCGCCGAGGCCGTCGCGGCGCTCGGACGGCACGAGTGGCCGGTCGTCCTCTGCGACACCACGCGAGAGATGATCGATGCGATCGCCGCCATCGTCGGAGAGGACCCCGAGCAGGTCGACCCTGAGCAACTGCTGCTGAAAGCGGGCAAGGGCGCTGGCTTCATCCTCGCGAGCCTGAGGAACACGACCAACCCGACCGTGCTGCGGGCGGGATACAAGCACAACGTGATCCCGGACGCGGCCGAGGCGCTGATCGATGTCCGCTCGCTGCCCGCTGACCAGCCCGGCATGCTCGACGAGGTGCAGCGGATCGTCGGACCCGACATCGAGATCGAGGTCGTGCACAGCGACATCGGACTCGAGGTCCCGTTCTCGGGCGAAGCGGTCGAGGCCATGACCGCGTCTCTGCGGCGGCAGGATCCTGAGGCGCGCGTCCTCCCGTACCTGCTCTCGGGGGGCACCGACAACAAGGCGCTCGCTCGTCTCGGCATCGTCGGCTACGGCTTCGCCCCGCTCAGGCTGCCCGCCGACCTCGATTTCCCGGGCATGTTCCACGGGGTCGACGAGCGCGTCCCGCTCGATGCACTCGATTTCGGCCACCGGGTGCTCGTGGACCTGCTGCGCAGCTACTGAGCCGCCGACGTACTAGGGTGGACGCTGGCCCGGCGACCGGGCGCTCCCACGGAAGGCGAAAATGGACTTCATTCAGGCGATTCTGCTCGGCCTGATCCAGGGACTCACCGAGTTCCTGCCGATCTCGTCGAGCGCGCATCTGCGCATCGCCGGGGAGCTGATGGGGCTCGGGGACACGGGCGCCGCATTCACCGCGATCACGCAGATCGGCACAGAGCTGGCGGTGATCGTCTTCTTCTGGCGCGACATCGTCCGGATCATCGGCCGCTGGTGCCGCTCGCTCACCGGCGGCGTGCCGCGCCGGGACCCCGACGCGCTGATGGGCTGGTGGATCATCCTCGGCAGCATCCCGATCGTGCTCCTGGGCCTGCTCTTCCAGGACCAGATCGAGGGCGCGTTCCGCTCGCTCTGGATCGTCGCCGCGACGCTGATCGGCTTCGGCCTGCTGCTCGGCCTGGCCGATCGCCTGGGCCGCCACGTGCACACGCTCGACCGCCTCGACTGGCGGCACGGCCTCATCTACGGCTTCGCCCAGGCGCTCGCGCTGATCCCCGGCGTCTCGCGTTCGGGCGGCACGATCACCGCCGGCCTGCTCATGGGCTACCGTCGCGAGGCCGCTGCCCGCTACTCGTTCCTGCTCGCGATCCCCGCGGTGCTCGGCTCCGGCCTCTACCAGCTCGCGAAGGCGCTGCGCGAGCCGGCGATCACCCCGATGGCGCAGACCATGGTCGCCACCGGGATCGCGTTCGTCGTGGCGCTCGTCGTGATCGGCGTCTTCATGCGCTACATCTCGAACCACAGCTTCCTGCCCTTCGTCGTCTACCGGGTGCTGCTCGGAGTCGTCATCATCGTGCTGCTCGCCACGGGCGTGCTCGACCCGGGAACCGGGACGGCGTCGGCAGCGAATCAGCTCATCACCACCGGAGGAGGACCGCTAGAGTCATGAGGACCTGGACGACGCCCGAACTGCCCGCGCTGCCCGGTCAGGGGACCGCTCCGCGGCTCTTCAACACCGCAACGGACCGCATCGAGCATCCGGCGATCGCGGACGAACGGGCCACGCTGTACGTCTGCGGCATCACGCCGTACGACGCCACCCACCTCGGTCACGCGGCGACGTACCTGGCGTTCGACATCCTCCTGCGCGCCTGGAGGGACGCCGGAATCGACACGGTGTACGCCCAGAACATCACGGACATCGACGACCCGCTCCTGGAGCGGGCGAACGCGACCGGGGTCGAGTGGCGCGCCCTGGCCGAGGAGCAGATCGGCCTGTTCCGCAGCGACATGCACCGGCTGGGCATGATCCCGCCCGAGCACTTCGTCGCGGTCACCGAGCGGATCGACGAGATCGCCGAAGCGGTGCAGCGCCTGCAGGAGCGCGGCCTCGCCTACCCGGTGCCGTGCGACGACGCCGAGGGCGCGGACCTCTACTTCGACACGCGCGAGGCGGAGCGGATGACGCAGTGGCGGCTCGGCGACGTCGCGCCCTACGATCGCGACCTGATGGAGATCCTCAGCGCCGAGCGCGGCGGGGACCCCGAGCGCCTCGGCAAGCGGCATCCGCTCGATCCGCTCCTGTGGCGCGCCGCCCGCGAAGGCGAGCCGAGCTGGCCGAGCCCGGTGGGCGACGGTCGACCCGGCTGGCACATCGAATGCGCGGTGATCGCGACCGCGGAGCTCGGACGAACCTTCACGGTGCAGGGCGGCGGACACGACCTCGTGTTCCCGCACCACGAGTTCACCGCTGCGCACGCCACTGCGCTCACCGACACACCGCTGGCGCACGCTTACTGCCACGTCGGTCTGATCGCCTACGACGGGCACAAGATGTCGAAGTCGCGCGGCAACCTCGTGCTCGTGTCGAAGCTGCTCGACGGCACCCACGGCGGGAGCGCAGCGGGCGGCGCCGACCCGTCGGCGATCCGGCTGGCGCTGCTCGCGCACCACTACCGGGCCGAGTGGGAGTGGTTCGACGCGGACCTCGAGACGGCGACGCGCCGGCTCGAGGCCTGGCGCGCCGGCGCGCAGCGCTCCGCTGCGGACCCGGCCAGTTCTGTCGCGGTGCTCCAGCAGCTGCGCCAGTCGCTCGCCAACGACCTCGACACTCCGGTGATGCTGGCGACGCTCGATGCTGCGCTCGATCGGGGCGTCGACGACCCCGCGCTGATCATCGACGCCGTCGATGCGCTGCTGGGCGTGAAGCTCTGAGGCGGAGGGGCCGAGTCGCTGACACGGAGGGGCGCTGAGACGGAGGATCCGAGTCGCCGGGCCCGGGGGATCACTCGTCGGTGAAGTCGCGGGGATCGATGTTCAGGAACTTCTCGAACTCGTGCGCGATCGCCTCACCGGTGGTCTCGGGCGCCGTGGCGGCGTCGCGCGCCTCCTCGAGGGTGCGGATGTAGCTCGCCATGTCCTCGTCGGCGGCCGCGATCCGGTCGATGTTCGACTCCCATTCGTTGGCCTCCGCGAGCAGGTCTCCCCGCGGGATCACGACGTCGAGGAGTTCCTCGAGCTTGTCCAGGATCGCGAGCGTCGCCTTCGGGGAGGGGGCGCTGTGCACGTAGTGCGG
The DNA here is from genome assembly GCF_910593785.1 of Leucobacter soli. Taxonomy (GTDB): domain Bacteria; phylum Actinomycetota; class Actinomycetes; order Actinomycetales; family Microbacteriaceae; genus Leucobacter; species Leucobacter soli. Next base: position 68,731 of record NZ_CAJVAP010000005.1, read on the forward strand.
CACCTGAGCCCAGAGCGCGAGCACGGGGATGCCGGCCTCGCCGAGCGCGAGCTCGAGCACGCTGCCGATGCCGACCGGCCCCTCGTAGTCGCTGCGCGTCGCGCCAGTGCGGGCGCGGGTCCCGGGGTCGTCGCTGCTGAGTGCCGTGATGATGGGGCGGGAGTGCGGAGAGTCGGAGAAGTAGGCGCCGACGATGATCACGGTATCGATCTCCCACGCGGCGACGAGCTCGACGACCTCCTCGGCGAAGGCGGGCCAATCCCGTGCGGGTTCGACCCCGGCCAGAAGGAAGAGGTCCTCGACCGGGCTGCCATCGATGCGATGGATCGTCTCGTTCGGCGCGGGCACCGGGCTCCCCGGGCGTCGAACCGTGCCGTAGAGACGGGTCTCCGGCCAGTCGAGCACCCGGCGGCCCGAATCATCGAAGCTCAGCTTGGGGCGGTGCACTTGGAAATCGACGAAGCCGTCGGCGCCGATCGCATGCAGTGGTTCGGCCTCGATCAGCCCGCCGAGGTGCTGCAGCACCGTCGTCGTCGCCGCCCCGGCGTCGCTCCAGCCCTCGAACGCGGCGATGAGCACGCGGGCCTCGCCCACCGTGCCATCTGTTTCGCTCATACGACCAGGATAGTCCGGGCCCGTGAATGCCTCCTGCGTCTTCGCCGCGCCGCGACTCCGGGCGAGCGACGTGCGGGTCCGGTGGGGACGCCCTAGCATGGCTGGGATGACCGCACGCGCACCCGAACCCGTTCTCTCCGCCGTCCTCTGGGACATGGACGGTACGCTGATCGACTCGGAACCGCTCTGGCTCGAGGCGGAGCATCGGATGCTGGCCCGCTACGGAGTAGAGATGACGCCCGGCATCGGCGAACAGCTCGTCGGGTCGGGCCTCTGGGAGGCCGCCGAACTCTTCCGCGGCCTCGGGGTGCGCATGCCGGCGGACGACATCGTGGCCGAATGGGTCGAGCAGGTCGGCCGGGGAATGGACGAGGGCCGGGTGACCTGGCGGCCCGGCGCGCGCGAACTGCTCGCATCGCTCGGCGATGCAGGCGTGCCCTCGGCACTCGTGACGATGTCGGTGCGCTCGCTCGCCGAACGGACCGCGGCGATCCTGCCGGCGGGTACCTTCTCCGCGATCGTCGCAGGCGACGAGGTGACGCGGCCGAAGCCGCACCCCGAGCCGTACCTGCGGGGCGCGGCCGCGCTGGACGTCCCGATCGAGTCGTGCCTCGTGATCGAGGACTCGCCGACGGGACTGCGATCCGCCGCAGCCTCGGGCGCGGTCGCGATCGGCGTGACGAATCTTGTCGACCTCGCCGGGGCCCCCGCCCACGACATCCGCTCGACGCTCGTGGGACTCGACGCGGCCGGTATCCGGGCGGAGTTCGCCCGACTGCGTCCGCTCGACCGGACTGACGGTCCGCGCGCTCACGACCCTCGCGGTCGCTAGACTTGCGCAGATGACCGCACAGACCTCCGACGAGCAGCGCCCCGCGCTCAGCGGCCCCTTCGGCTACGGCGACCGGGTGCAGCTGACCGGACCGAAGGGACGTCTCAACACGATCACCCTGGTCCCGGGCGGCGAGTTCCACAGCCACCGCGGCATGATCCGGCACGAAGAGCTGATCGGGCTGCCGGACGGATCCGTGGTCCGCAACACCCACGACGAGGAGTACCTCGCCCTCCGGCCGCTGCTCGCCGACTTCGTGATGTCGATGCCGCGCGGAGCGGCCATCGTCTACCCGAAGGATGCCGCGCAGATCCTCTCCCTGGCGGACATCTTCCCCGGTGCGCTCGTGGTGGAGGCCGGCGTCGGATCCGGAGCGCTCTCCCTCCACCTGCTCCGAGCGGTGGGGACCGATGGCGAGTTGCGCTCGTTCGAACGGCGGGAGGAGTTCGCCGAGATCGCCCGCGCGAACGTCGCGGCATTCGCCGGCGCCGCGCCGGCGAACTGGTCGGTGACGGTAGGGGACCTGCAGGAGGCGCTGCCGGCGACGTGCGAGGCGGGGACGGTCGACCGCATCGTGCTCGACATGCTGGCTCCCTGGGAATGCGTCGGGGCAGCCGCCGACGCGCTCAAGCCGGGCGGAGTGATCCTCTGCTACGTCGCGACGGTGACGCAGCTCTCCCGCGTCGCCGAGGAGCTGCGCCGCTCTGGGTGCTTCACGCACCCGCAGGCCAACGAGACGATGGTGCGCGGCTGGCACGTCGAGGGGCTCGCGGTGCGCCCGGACCACCGGATGGTCGCCCACACCGGGTTCCTGATCACGGCGCGCCGGCTCGCGCCCGGCGCCGTGCTCCCCGAGCGGAAGCGCCGCGCCTCGAAGAGCGAGTACAACGACGAGGACGTCGCGGCTTGGACCCCGGACGTCCTCGACGGCCCTGCGGGAGAGGCGGCGGAGGACTCGCGCGAGTGGACGCCGGAATCGATCGGCCAGTGGTCGAAGAGCGATAAGGCATTGCGCAAGAAGGTGCGCGATGCGCGTCGGCTCGCCGCGGAGCGCGGGGCCGACGAGGCCTGAGCAGCCTCCGATCCGTGCCCGAGCCGAGTCCGAGCCGGGCCTGCTCCGGGCAGGAGCGGGGCAGCGTGGCGCACGAGATGGCGACTCGCCGGATCAGGTAGGCTGGGCGGGTTAGCGACTGTTCCGAAAGGCCTCCATGCGTCGTCGATTTGTTCCTGTTGCCGCCGCTGCGACGCTGGTGCTCGCCGGATTGACCGGTTGCGCCGGCTCCGCGGGATCCGCTGCCGCGTGCGTGAACCCGTTGCAGCCCGGCCCTCTGAGCGACGGCGTTCAGCTGGGCGGCGCGACCGGCATCACGGTCACCGGGCCGACGTCGGTCCTGAACGCGCAGCGCTCGGTGCTCGAGAAGTCCGACACCGGCGCGGACCGCATCGTGCCGGGCGGCATCGTCACGGCGAACGTGGACATCTACGACGCGGTGTCGGGGCAGCTGCTCGACCAGCGCGCGGCCGCACCGCATCTCGCACTGCCCGAGAGCATGGTCGGCGACGTCACCGCCGCGCTGGAAGGCGAGCAGAGCGACTCGGTCAGCATCGATGCCCTGATCGCGACCGCGCTGATGTGCGCGACGCCGGGGGAGACGCTGGTCGTGGCGAGTACCGCCGCGCAGAGCATGGCGTCGCAGCTCGGCCTGAACGCCGCTGTCGCCGTGATCGATGTGCTCGACGCGGCGGGCCCCCGCGCGGAAGGCGCGACTCGCGGGCTGCCCGGAGGGTTCCCCGCCGTCGCGACCGACGAGACCGGCCGACCCGGCATCGTGCTGCCGCCGCAGGCCGCTCCGACGACGATGCAGGTCGCGCCGCGCATTGTCGGTACGGGCAACAAGGTGACCGCGCAGAGCTCCGTGATCGGCCACGCGCTGACCGTGAGCTGGAACGGCGAGGTCGTCGCGAACACCTGGGATTCCGGGATGACGGCGTTCGGCACGGAGGAGTCGGCGAACCCCTCCTACACCTTCCGCGCGCAGCTGACCGGGTACCCGGCCGGCTCGCAGGTCGTGATCCTCGACCCCAACGACGGCGACCCGGTCGTCCACGTGGTGGACATCCTCGCAGTGGGCTAAGGCGCGACTCGCGGGTTATGGCCACGGTGGAATCGCAGCGGTCCCGGATCCCCGGCGAGCGGCGCGTCTTCAGCCTCGTGCTCGCGCTCGTGGCGAGCACGCAGGGAGCGACGAAGCACGAGCTGCTCTCGACGGTCTACGGCTACGCGGACCGGTATCGCGAACGGGGCGCCGATGAGGCGCTCGAACGGCAGTTCGAGCGGGACAAGGAACAGCTCCGCGCGCTGGGAATCCCTCTCGAGACGCTCGACTCGCCACTGGAGTCCGGGAACAACCAGCTGACCCGTTACCGCATTTCGAAGCAGCTGATGCTGGTCCCCGATGACATCCGCTTCACCGCCAAGGAGCTGGGACTGCTCCGGCTCGCCGCACTCGCCTGGCGCGAGGGGAGCCTCACCGCGGAGTCTCGGCGTTCGGCCATGAAACTCGAGGCCCTCGGCGCCGGGCTCGACGTGCAGCACCTCGGCATCGCGCCGCGACTGGGCATCTCCGAACCGGCGGCAGCGCCGCTGCAGCGCGGGATCGATGAGCGTCGCGTCGTCGAGTTCGCCTATCAGCTCCCGGATCGCGACACGCCGATGGCTCGTCGCGTCGCCCCGCTGCGCCTGCATCGCGCCGAGGGGCGCTGGCATCTCGTCGCGTTCGATCTCGACCGCGACGAGCCGAGAGTCTTCCTGCTCTCCCGCGTGATCGGGGCCGTGCGCCTCAGCGTCGAGGCATTCGACGAGGGGTTTTTCGCGCACGTGGATCCGGTCATCCGGAAGCTGCTGGAACGCCGCGACGCGCAACGGGCGATCGTGCGGGTCGGCTCGGGCTCGATCGCGGAGGCGAGGTTGTCCGCTCGGGCCGAGGAGCCGCTGGATCCCGCTGCGGGCCGGGCCGGGGAGCACGAGCTCGAGCTCCGCACGCTCGACCTGCACGAGCTCGCGACCGAGCTCGCCGGCTATGGGGACGAGGTCTCGGTCATCGCGCCGCAGGAGCTGCGCGATGCCGTCGTCACCCGGCTCAGGCTGGTGCGGGCCCAGCACGATCAGGTCCCCATCGATCCCGCCGCGGGCGCGGCCCCTGCGCCCCGTCCGCCGAAGGCGCGAGCGGCGCGGGACGTGCGACGGCAGGATGTCCTCACCGCCCCCGACCGCGTCGTGCTGCTCCTTTCGCTGATCCCCTACCTGATGGAGCACGGCGACACCCCGCTCGCCGAGCTCGCCCGGACGTTCGACATCGACGCCGAGGCTCTGCGCGCGCTGATCGAGTTCCTCGGCACCGCCGGTGTGCCGGGGGAGACCCGCACCTATCAGGACGAGGATCTCTTCGACATCGACTGGGAAGCGCTCGAAACGGATGACGTCGTCCGGCTGACCCGCGTCGTGGCGGTCGACGACGCTCCCAGATTCTCGGCGGGCGAACGCTCCGCGCTGATCGTCGGCCTGCACAGCCTGATCCCGCTGCTGCCCGAGGCAGAGGGTGCGCATGCGCGCAGCGCGGCGGAGAAGCTCGCCGCCGTTGGAGGCGGCGCCCAGGCGGGCGAACGCGGCGAGGCGATCTCGGCGACCGCGGACCCCGAGGACGAGCGCGTCGCGACGATCGCCTCGGCCATCGAGTCGCGCCGGCGCGTGGCGTTCCTCTACCGGGACCTGCGCGGGAACGAGACGGAGCGGATCGTGGAACCGCTGCTGCTCACGCAGGCGTCGGGCGGATGGTATCTGCGGGGATACTGCCTCGCTCGCGGGGCGGAGCGGAACTTCCTGCTCGACAGCATGCGCGAGCTCCGCCGACTCGCCGAGAGCAGCGATCGGGAGCCGACGCGCGGAGCGGAGGCGACGGTGGGGCCGAGCGAAACCGAGCTGCCCGCCGTGCTCCGCCTGCGCGAAACGGCCGTTCCGCGAGCGGCGGCCTTCTCGCCCCGAGTGCAGGGCGAGGCCCAGCACGGCTGGGTGCCGGCAGAAGTGCTCCTCGCGCACCCCGCGACGGCGGTCCGACTGGTGCAGACGGCACCCGCCGACGCGATCGTCGAAGCCCCGGAGCAGGCCAGGCGCGCGGTGCGCGACTGGGCCGACCGGGCGCTCGCCAGATACGACGCGTGACCTTGGCGGATCTCACGGCTTCGCCTGAGTAGACTGACGGGGTGGCAAAGAAGACCGGCGCATCCGAGCGGGACCCAGAGGGCAAGATGAGCCTCGGTGCGCACCTCATCGAGTTGCGCAATCGCCTCATCATCTCGGCGATCGCGATCGCGGTCGCGCTGGTCGCCGGCTGGTTCCTGTCGAGCTGGGTGTGGGACATGCTGCGGCAGCCGATCCTCGACCTCGAGGTCGACGGTCGCCGGGCGCTGATCCAGTACACCGACGTGAGCAGCGGCTTCGACACCAAGATCCAGATCTCGCTCTTCATCGCCGTGCTGCTCGCGAGCCCGGTCTGGCTGTACCAGATCTGGGCCTTCATCGTGCCCGGGCTCAAGCGCAAGGAGAAGTGGTACGCGATCGGCTTCCTGGGCACCGCGGTACCGCTCTTCCTCGTCGGCATCTACGCGGGTTGGAGCGTGCTGCCCAACATCGTCCGACTCATGTCGACCTTCCAACCGCAGGAGGACGCCTTCAACATCGAGGCGCGCACCTATCTCGATTTCACGATCAAACTGCTGCTCGCGGTCGGCATAGGGTTCGTGATGCCGGTGTTCCTCGTGCTGCTGAACTTCATCGGCGTGCTTCGCGGGCAATCGATCCTCAAGAGCTGGCGCCTCGCCATCCTGCTCATCATCCTCTTCGCGGCGATCACGACGCCTGCGGCCGATCTCGGCAGCATGTTCCTGCTGGCGGCCCCGATCGTCGTGCTCTACTTCGCCGCAGCCGGAGTGGCGATCCTGCACGACAAACGCATCGATAAGCGCAGATCCGCGGAGCTCGCCGAGTACGACCTGGAAGGCGACGGGAGCTCGGAGTCGAACGCGAGCGCCGAGTCGGCGTGAGCGAAGACGCCGCGGGACCGGCCGACAGCACCCATCCGGCGCTCGACGCATTCGCCGCACGGCTCGCCTTTCCTCTCGATCCGTTCCAGAGGGAGGCCTGCGAGCGGCTCGAGCAGGGTCGCAGCGTACTCGTCGCCGCGCCCACGGGCTCCGGCAAGACCACCGTGGCCGAGTTCGCGGTGCACCTCGCGCGTCGCGAACGGGACGCGCGGATCTTCTACACGGCGCCGATCAAGGCGCTCTCGAACCAGAAGTTCCACGAGCTCTGCACCGAATACGGCGAGGGCGAGGTGGGCCTCCTCACCGGAGACGTGAACCTGCGCGGGGACGCTCCCATCGTCGTGATGACGACCGAGGTGCTGCGCAACATGATCTACGCCGAATCGTCGGCGTTGGACGAGCTCGCATTCGTCGTGCTCGACGAGGTGCACTACCTGGGGGATCGCTGGCGCGGCGCGGTGTGGGAGGAGATCATCCTGCACCTGCCGGCCGAGGTGCGCCTCGTCTCCCTGTCCGCGACGGTCTCGAACGCCGAGGAGTTCGGCGACTGGATGCACGCGGTGCGCGGCGATACCGACGTGATCCTCAGCGAGCACCGGCCGGTGCCGCTCTACCAGCACGTGCTGACGGCGAAGGCGCTGCTGCCGCTCTACGTCGAGGGCGAGGGCGGACTCGCCGAGGGCGGCCGGCTGAACCCGGAGCTGCGCGATCTCCGCGCCCGTCGCGACGACGGGCGGCACGGCGGCCGGCACGAGGGTCGCGGCGAAGATCGCCACGCGCGGGATCGGCACCGCCCCTCGAACGGGCGCGGGTACGAACGCTACCGGAGCACGCGGGATCGGGCGCGCGGAGGTGCACCCGTGCGGCGCACGAGGCGCATCTCGCGCAGCGACATCGCGCGGGCGCTCGACGAGACGGAACTGCTGCCGGGCATCGTCTTCATCTTCAGCCGGAACGGCTGCGACCAGGCCGTCCGCCAGTGCCTGCACGACGGCATCCGCCTGACCACGCGCGAGGAGCGCGACGAGATCCGACGGCGGGTGCACGACGCGCTCGATCGCATCGACGACGAGGATCTGCGGGCACTCGGGGCGAGCGAGTGGATAGCCGGGCTGGAGCGGGGCATCGCCGCGCATCACGCCGGCCTGCTGCCGCAGTTCAAGTCGATCGTCGAGCAGCTGTTCCAGCGGCGCCTCGTGAAACTGGTGTTCGCGACCGAGACCCTTGCGCTCGGCATCAACATGCCCGCTCGTTCCGTGACGATCGAGCGGCTCGACAAGTTCAACGGCGAGCAGCGCGTTCCGCTGACCTCCGGCGAGTACACGCAGCTGACCGGACGCGCCGGTCGTCGTGGCATCGATCACGAAGGGCACGCGATCGTGGTCGGGAGCGACGGCCTCGACCTCGAAGCGCTCGCGCACCTGTCGTCCGCCCGTTCGTTCCCGGTGCGATCGAGCTTCCGGCCGACCCCGAACATGGCGGTGAATCTGCTGCAGCGGATGTCGTTCTCGCGGGCGCGCGACACGCTCGAGCTCTCGTTCGCCCAGTTCCAGGCGGATCGAGCGGTCGTGGAGCAGGCGCGGGAGATCCGAGCCGAGCAGGATTCGCTCGCCGGCTACGAGGCCGCCGCCAGGAAGGCCACGGGTTCGGATCGGAAGCGCTGGGAGGACCGGGCGCGCAAGCTGCGGCGGCGGATCGAGCGCGGGCGGCGACGGGTGGAGGCCCGAACCGGCACGATCGCCCGCACCTTCGAGCGGGTGGTCGAACTGCTCGAGGACCTCGGGTACGTGGAGGCGGGCGAGCGGGGGAGCTTCGACGTCGCGGCCTACGGGCGTCTCCTGTGCCGGATCTACGGCGAGCGCGATCTGCTGGTGGCCGAATGCCTGCGTCGCGATGCCTGGCGCGGGATCGACGCGGCGGGTCTCGCCGCCCTCTGCTGCGCCCTGAGCTACGAACCGCGCCGAGACGACGAGCCCGAGGGCCGGTGGCCCGGCGGCGCCTTCCGTCCGGCGTTCGAGCGCACGCTCGATGTCTGGGCCGAGCTCGACGACCTCGCGCAACGGCATCGTCTGGCTGCGGCCGAGCAGCCGCACGCCGGGCTCGCCGCGACGATGCAGGGCTGGGCGAGCGGGTGGCCTCTCGAGCGGACGCTGGAGCACGCGGGCGTCGGCGCAGGCGATTTCGTCCGCTGGGCCAAGCAGACCATCGACCTGCTCGACCAGCTGGCGCAGGCGACGGAGCACGCGCAGTTCGCAGCCGGGCCCGAGACCGAACGTCTCGGAGAGCTCGGCGCGCTGGCCCGAGAGGCGAGGCGCCGGGTGCGCCGCGGCATCGTCGAGACCGCGAGCAGTTCGTGAGCAGCGCGTTCCCGGCCGCACCGGCGGCCGCACCCCGTCGAGCGCACTGGATCGTTTCGCTCGCACTCGCGGCGCTCGGCGGGCTGGCGCTCGATGCCGCCACGCCCTCGCTCGCCTGGTGGCCCATGGCTCTCGTCGGCGCGCCGCTCGTGCTCGCCGCCGTCTGGCAGCAGCGCGCCGGCCTCGGCGCGCTGTCCGGGGCGGTCGCGGGCGCGGCCTTCTGGATGCCCCAGATCTCCTGGCTGACGCTCTACCTCGGCCCGATACCGTGGCTCGCGCTGTGCGGGGTGATGATCGCCTGGTTCGCGCTCTTCGGGCTGGCCGCGGCACTCGCCACGCGCGGGCTCGCGCGGCTGCGGCTATCACCGCAGGCCGTCGTCGCCGTGCAATCGTTCGCCGTCGCCGGGCTCTGGGTGCTGCGGGAGCAGTTGCAGAGCACCTGGCCGTACGGCGGCTTCGCCTGGGGGCGACTCGCGCATACGCAGGCCGAGGGACCGCTCGCCCCGCTCGTCTCGTGGGTCGGCTTCTCCGGCCTCTCCGGGCTGCTCGCCCTCGCCGGCGCAGTGCTCGGTGCCGTGCTCGTCGCCGCGTGGTTCGGTACGGGCATCGCGGCCGTGCCGGACGCGGCGGATGCGCAGGATGTGCAGGGGTCGAAGCTCCGGTCGCGGCGTCTCCGCCTGCTCGCCGTGGTCGTCGGCGCGTCGCTGGCGCTGGGGATGCTCGCACTGGTCCCGCCCGCGCATGTCGAACGGGCCGGCACGCTCAGGGTCGCCGCCGTGCAGGGCAATGCGAAATCGGCGATCTTCGACGACCGGGAGAACGGCGACGTCTTCCGAGACCACGTCGAGGCGACGGCGACGCTCCTCGACCGGCTCGAGGCCGAGGGGGAGACGGTCGACGCGATTGTCTGGCCGGAGAACAGCGCCGAATTCGCCCTGCCGGATCAGCCCTATCGCGAACTCGCGCTGCGCGAGCTCTCGGAGCGCGCGGACGCCCCGATCGTGGTGGGGACGGTGCTGCGCGATCCCGACGACACGTTCACCAACAGCACGCTCGTCTACGACGAGGCCGGCGGAACCGGGGTGCGCTACGACAAGCGTCGACCGGTGCCGTTCGCCGAGTACATGCCGAACCGCGAGTTCTTCCGCGCGCTCGTGCCCGACCTGGTCGATCTCGTGCGGCTCGACTACCGTGCCGGGACCCGCTCGGCGGTGCTCGAGATAGACGGCGCCGGCGGATCCTTCGCTGCCGGCATCGCGATCTGCTTCGACATCATCTTCGACGACCACGCGGTCGCGCTGATGGGCCGAGGCCCCACGGGCGGCGGCGTGGAGTCCCAGGTGATCTTCGCGCAGACGAACAACGCGGATTTCGGGCGCACGGACGAGAGCGCGCAGCAGCTCGCCATCGCCCGGTTGCGCGCGGTCGAGACCGGTCGCGCGCTCGTGAACATCAGCACGGTCGGCACGAGCGCGATCGTGCTTCCGGACGGCGCGGACGTCGACCGCTTGACCCCGTTCACGCGCGACGCCATGGTGGCCGAGGTGCCGCTGTCGACCGGGGAGACGCCCGCGCTGCGGTACGGGCCGGTCGTCGCGGCGGCGTGGATGCTGCTCGGCGCGGCCGGTGTCATTGCCGGTGTCATCGTCGGCGCGATCCGCGGCCCGATCGACGGCTCGGTCTTCCGCCGCCGCAACGCAGCGCAGCGCGAAACCGACTGAGCGGCGCGAGACCGACCGAGCACCGCGCGATGACGAGGCGTCAGTCGGTTCCCTCCCCGCCTCGGCGCGCCCGGAGCAGCTGCAGACGCTCCTGCAGCAGTTCTTCGAGCTCTTCGCGGCTGCGCCGTTCCATCAGCATGTCCCAGTGGGTGCGCTGCTGACCTTCCTTCTCCTCGAACTCGGCGCGCGCGGCCCGGCCCGCGTCATCGTCGAGGAATCCGATCTCCCCGCTGCGCTGATCGGTCCATTCGGCGGGCGGCTCCGCCTCCGCGTCGAACATGACGGCGAAGCGGGTGCCCTTGTCGGTGATGTACTCGACGCGCCTGCGCGGAGCGAACTCGATGCCCTCCTCGCTCTGGAGGCTGGTGGAACCTATCCGTGCGCCCCGGAGTGTCCGTTCGGCCATGGCTCCTCCTCGCCCGCGAGGCGCGCCCGGCGGGTGCGTCGTCGCGATCCATCGGTAGTCCTTGCAGCGTAGCGCGCCCGGCCGTGCGCCGGTAGTGTCGTGCCCGTTTCGTCACACTCCACCGCTACGCTGATATCCGAAGATCACTCGCGCCGCATCCGGGCGCCGACCTCGAAGGAGTCCACGTGTCAGACTCGAACGCCTCGCAGCCGCTCGCTCCGGGCAGCCTCACCGGCCGTCGCGCCCTCGTGACCGGCTCCTCGCGCGGCATCGGCGCCGATACCGTCCGCCGTTTTGCCGAGGCGGGTGCGGACGTCGTCGTCAACTTCCGGAACAAGGCTCCTCGCGCGGAGAAGCTGGCCGCCGAGCTGCGGGATCTGGGCGTCCGCGCACTGGTGCAGGGCGCTGACCTGACCGATCCGGCGTCCCTCGCGGAGATGTTCGCGGCGGTGCAGGCGGAGTACGGCGGTCTCGACATCCTCGTGCTCAACGCATCGGGGGGCATGGAGTCCGGCATGGGGGAGGACTATGCGCTGAAGCTCAACCGGGATGCGCAGCTCGCGGTGCTCGACGCCGCGCTGCCGCTGCTCGGAACCGGCTCCCGCGTGGTGTTCGTCACGAGCCATCAAGCCCACTTCATCCGCACGACGCCGACGATGCCGGAGTACGAGCCGGTGGCGCTCTCGAAGCGGGCGGGGGAGGATGCGCTGCGCGAGCGCATCCCCGAGCTCACCGAGCGCGGGGTCGAGTTCGTCGTGGTGTCCGGGGACATGATCGAGGGCACCGTGACGGCGACGTTGCTCAACCGCTTGAACCCGGGCGCGATCGAGGAGCGCCGCGAGCAGGCCGGCCGACTCTACAACGTCGGCGAGTTCGCGGCCGAGGTCGCCCTCGCGGCGGTCGAGCCCGTTCCGGCCGACCACACCCGCCTGATCGGCGACGTGACCGGCTTCGGGGGCTGAGCCCGCCGTCCGGCCCTTCCCGTCGGTTCCGGGCGCCCGCGAAACGGAGACTTCCGTTCGCCGGCGCCCGGATTCTGTTTCGCGAGTGTTTCGGGTCTCTTCGGGTGTTCGGCAATCGGCCGCATATGGCGAAGAATATTCGGTAGTTTCGCAATTCTCTCGATTTCATCGAAGAAACAGCGATACTTTGCGTAATGAACCGAAGAAAACGGTGCTACGCTCGAAGCTCCCTGTCAGGGTGCCCTACCGCGACAACGATGTCCGGTGGTCCGAAACGGGCACCAGACTCCACCACGGGCCACCGACGTCCCGCACGATGAGAGGACGTCGATGAACGCACGACGAATGGGCGAGCGCCCGGAATCCCGGCAGCAGCCACCGGTGGCCGCAGGGCTCTACGACCCGGCGGAGGAGCGCGATGCCTGCGGTCTCGCCGCGGTCGTCTCGCTGACGGCGGAGCCGAGCCACGAGATCGTCCGGCTGGCGCTCGAGGCGCTCGAGAACCTGGAGCACCGCGGTGCCGTGGGCTCGGACGCGGGTACCGGCGATGGCGCAGGCATCCTCTGCGAGCTTCCGGACGGCTTCATCCGTGCCGAGCTCGCGTTCGCCGAGCCCGAGCTGTCGCTGCCGTCCGCCGGGCGCTACGCGACCGGACTCGCCTTCCTGCCGCAGGAGGCCGCGGAGCGCCGGGCCGCCCGCTACCGTTTCGCCTCGATCGCGCGCGAGGAGGGACTCGACGTTCTCGCCTGGCGCCCCGTGCCGATCCGCCCGGACGTGCTCGGAGAGGCCGCCCGCGCCGCGAGCCCCGTCATCGAGCAGCCGATCCTCGTGCACGCCGGCGGCCTGGCCACCGCCGCCGATCCCGCGGACATCGAACGGCGCGCGTTCCGCACGCGCAAGCGCATTCAGCGCGAGACCGGCCTCTACCTGCCGTCGCTCTCAGCGCGCACGATCGTCTACAAGGGCATGGTCACCACGCTGCAGCTGCCCGCCTTCTACCCGGATCTGTCCGTGCCGGCGTTCGCGGCCCGTTTCGCGATCGTCCACTCGCGCTACTCGACCAACACCTTCCCCTCCTGGCACCTCGCGCAACCCCTGCGCCTGGTCGCGCACAACGGCGAGATCAACACGGTTCGGGGAAACCGCAACTGGATGCGCGCTCGCGAATCGCAGCTGGAGAGCGAGCTGCTGGGCGACCTGCGGCCGCTGCTGCCGATCTGCTCCGAAGGCGGTAGCGATTCGGCCAGCTTCGACGAGGTGCTCGAGCTGCTCGTGATGGCCGGACGGAGCCTGCCGCACGCGCTCGCGATGATGGTTCCTGAGGCCTGGGAGCGGGAGAGCAGCATCGATCCGGCGCTGCGCGACTTCCTCGAGTACCACTCGCTGATGATGGAGCCCTGGGACGGGCCGGCGGCGATGATCGCCACGGACGGGAACGAGCTCGTCGCCCTGCTCGACCGCAACGGGTTGCGGCCCGGACGCTTCCAGGTGACCGATGACGGGCTTCTGGTGATCGCGAGCGAGACCGGTGTCCTCGAGTTCCCGCCGCAGCGCGTCGTCCGTCGCGGCAGGCTGCTCCCGGGCCGCATGATCGCGGTCGACCTCGAGACCGGCCGGATCCGCGAGGACGACGAGGTGAAGTCCGAGCTCGCGGCATCGGCGCCCTGGGGCGAGTGGCTCCGCGAGCGCCTGATGCGCCTCTCGGATCTGCCGGAGCGCGAGCACCTCGTGCATCCGCCGGCTTCGATCATCCGCCGGCAGCGCACCTTCGGGTACACCGAGGAGGAGCTGCGCCTGCTGCTCGTGCCGATGGCTCGGGAGGGCGCCGAGCCCATCGCGGCGATGGGCACCGACACCCCGATCGCGGTGCTGAGCGCGCGGCCCCGCCTGCTCTTCGACTACTTCGTGCAGCAGTTCGCGCAGGTCACCAACCCGCCGCTCGACGCCCTGCGGGAGGAGCTCGTCACGAGCCTCTCCGCGAGCATCGGCCCGCAGGCCAATCTGCTCGGCCAGTCCGCCGAGCATGCGCGCCAGGTGATCCTCGATTTCCCGGTCATCGACAACGACGCCCTGGCGCGCATCCAGAACCTCGCCGACGATCCCACCCGTGAGCGCACGGTCACCATCCGCGGGCTCTACCCGGTCGACTACCACGCCAAGGGCCTGGCCGATCGGCTCGACGCCATGTGCCAGGAGGCCTCGGCGGCCATCGCCGCCGGCGCGGAGTTCCTGATCCTCTCGGATCGCGATTCCAACAAGGATCTCGCGCCGGTCCCCTCGCTGCTCGCGCTCTCCGCGGTGCACCACCACCTCATCCGCAAGGGCACCCGGATGCGGGCGACCCTGCTCGTCGAAGCGGGCGACGTTCGCGAGGTGCATCACGTCGCCGCGCTCATCGGCTACGGCGCTGCCGCGGTGAACCCCTATCTCGCGATGGAGACCGTCGAGTCGCTGGTCCGCGCGGGCGAGATCGAGGGCGTCGACGAGGCGGGAGCAGTAGCGCATCTGATCAAGGCCCTGGGCAAGGGCATGCTCAAGGTGATGAGCAAGATGGGCATCAGCACCGTCGCGTCGTACTGCGGCGCGCAGACCTTCGAGGCGATCGGCCTCGCGAAGGATCTCGTGGAGCGCTACTTCACCGGGACCGCTTCGAAGCTCGGCGGCGTCGGGCTCGATGTGCTCGCCGCAGAGGTGGCCGCGCGGCACCGGCGCGCCTACCCGGACGATCCGGCCGCCCTCGCGCACCGGCGTCTCGATACCGGCGGCGAGTACCGCTGGCGCCGAGGGGAGGAGCCGCACCTCTTCGACCCCGAGACGATCTACAAGCTGCAGCACGCGACGCGCACGGGTCGCCGCGAGATCTTCGCCGAGTACACTTCGCGGGTCAACGATCAGCAGCAGCGCCTCATGACCCTCCGCGGGCTCATGCAGTTCAGCCCGACACGGGCGCCGATCCCGCTCGAGGAGGTCGAGCCGGTCGAGGGGATCCTGCGCCGCTTCGCGACCGGGGCGATGAGCTACGGATCGATCTCTCCCGAGGCGCACCAGACCCTCGCGATCGCCATGAACCGCATCGGCGGCCGGTCGAACACGGGCGAGGGCGGCGAGTCCGACGAACGGCTCCTGGACCCCGAGCGCCGCAGCGCGATCAAGCAGGTCGCCTCCGGCCGCTTCGGCGTCACGAGCATGTACCTGACGAACGCCGACGAGATCCAGATCAAGCTTGCGCAGGGGGCGAAGCCGGGCGAGGGCGGGCAGCTGCCGCCGCAGAAGATGTACCCCTGGATCGCGACGACCCGGCACGCGACGCCCGGCGTCGGGCTCATCTCGCCGCCGCCGCATCACGACATCTACTCGATCGAGGATCTCAAGCAGCTCATTTTCGACCTGAAGCGCGCGAATCCGGAGGCGCGGATCTCGACGAAGCTCGTCTCGCAGTCCGGCATCGGCCCCGTGGCCGCGGGTGTCGCGAAGGCGCTGAGCGACGCGATCCTCGTCTCCGGGCACGACGGCGGCACCGGCGCGAGCCCGATGAACTCGCTCAAGCACGCGGGATCGCCTTGGGAGCTGGGGCTCGCAGAGGCGCAGCAGACGCTGATGCTGAACGGGCTGCGCGAGCGGGTCGTGCTGCAGGTGGACGGGCAGCTGAAGACCGGCCGCGACGTGGTCGTGGCGGCGCTGCTCGGAGCCGAGGAGTTCGGCTTCGCGACCGCACCGCTCGTCGTCTCGGGATGCATCATGATGCGCGTCTGCCACCTCGACACCTGCCCCGTGGGCGTGGCGACCCAGAACCCGGAGCTGCGGTCCCGCTTCACCGGCCAGGCCGAGCACGTGGTGAACTTCTTCCGCTTCATCGGCGAGGAGGTGCGGGAGATCCTGGCCTCGCTCGGCTACCGCAGCCTCGACGAGGCGATCGGCGATACGGCGGCGCTCGACGTCGACGAGGCGATCCGGCATTGGAAGGCCGAGGGTCTCGATCTGACGCCGATCCTGCGCGGTCCGTCCTTCTCCCCGGAGGCGCCGCGGCGGCGCGGAACCGAGCAGGATCACGAGCTCGAGGCGCACTTCGACCATCGTCTGATCGCCGCATCCGGCGATGCGCTCGAGCGTCGGGAGCACGCGGTGATCGACCTGCCGATCCGCAACGTGGATCGCGCCGTAGGCACACTGCTCGGGCACGAGGTGACCCGGCGCTTCGGCGCCGAGGGCCTGGCCCCCGAGACGATCGACGTCACGCTCACCGGCTCGGCCGGGCAGTCCCTCGGCGCGTTCCTGCCCGCGGGCGTCACGCTGCGACTGATCGGCGATGCGAACGACTACGTCGGCAAGGGACTCTCCGGCGGAGAGATCACGGTCCGGCCGCACCCCCGTTCCGGGCACCCCGCCGCGGGCAACGTCATCGCCGGCAACGTGATCGGCTACGGGGCCACCGCCGGGTCGCTCTGGATCGCCGGTGTCGTCGGTGAACGGTTCCTGGTGCGCGGATCCGGTGTCACCGCCGTCGTGGAAGGCACCGGAGACCACGCGCTCGAGTACTTCACCGGGGGCTTCGCGCTGGTCCTCGGGCCCACCGGCCGGAACATCGGCGCGGGCATGTCGGGCGGCGAGGCCGTGCTGCTCGACCTCGACTCGGCGCGGATCAATTCCGCGGAGTTTGCCAGCGGCTCGCTCCTGCTCGAGTCGCTCGGCGAGGCCCATCGGGAGCGGGTGCTCGCACTGCTGAAGCGCCACGTCGAGCAGACCGGCTCGGCGCTCGCGGAGGAGCTGCTGCAGGGCATCGCGGCCGACCCCGAGACGGCATGGGCACGATTCACCCGACTCATTCCGCGCGGCTACTCCCGCGTGCTCGAGATCCGGGAGTCGGCGAAGAACGAGGGCCGCGACCCCGACGGGGAGCGCGCCTGGGAGCAGATCCTGGAGGCGACCAATGGCTGATCCGCGCGGATTCCTCAAGGTGCGCGAGCGCGAGCTCGCCCCCAAGCGCCCCGTCGCGCTCCGGCTGATGGACTGGCGCGAGGTCGTCGAGGCTGCCGACCCCGCGGTCGTGGCGCGGCAGGCGTCGCGCTGCATGGATTGCGGCGTCGCTTTCTGCCATCAGGGCTGCCCGCTCGGCAACCTCATCCCGGAGTGGAACGATCTCACGTGGCGCGGTCGGGAGCGGGAGGCGCTCGACCGCCTCCACGCCACGAACAACTTCCCCGAGTTCACCGGGCGCGCCTGCCCGGCGCCGTGCGAGTCCGCCTGTGTGCTGGGCATCAACCAGCCGGCTGTCACGATCAAGCAGATCGAGAACAGCATCATCGATCAGGGGTTCGCGAACGGCTGGGTGGTGCCCGTGCCGCCCGAGAGGCTGACCGGAAAGACGGTCGCCGTCGTCGGATCCGGGCCCGCCGGCCTCGCGGCTGCGCAGCAGCTCACGCGCGCCGGGCACACCGTCGCGGTCTACGAGCGAGACGAGGAGCCCGGCGGGCTGCTCGCCTTCGGCATCCCGGACTTCAAACTCGAGAAGTCGCTGGTGGCGCGCCGGATCGACCAGATGAAGCAGGAGGGCACGCGGTTCCGCTGCGGTATCGAGATCGGCCGCGACATGACCTGGTCGGAGCTGCGCCGACGCTACGACGCCGTCGTGGTCGCGACGGGGGCCACCGTGCCACGGCCGCTCGATCTCCCCGGTCGCGAGCTCTCCGGCATCCACTACGCGATGGAATACCTGACCGCTCAGAACCGGCGCGGGGCGCCGGGTACAGGTCCGGGCGTCTCCACGGACGACACGGCTGCAGTACCGGGGCTCGCTCCCGAGCCGGGCGACCTGCACGCCGCGGGCAAGCACGTGATCGTGATCGGCGGCGGCGACACCGGCGCGGACTGCGTCGGCACCGCCCACCGTCAGGGCGCGCGATCGGTGACGAGCCTCGCGATCGGGCGGCGGCCGGGCGAGACGCGCGGCGCCGAGCAGCCGTGGCCGACGCACCCGACCCTGTTCGAGGTCTCGAGCTCGCACGAGGAGGGCGGCGAGCGCCGGTACCTGGCCTCGACTGTCGAGTTCGTCGCCGACGTGCGCGGCGCCGTTCGTGCGCTGCGCGTCGCGGAGACGGGCTACACCGAGAACGGCCGCGAGCCGATCCCGGGGACGGAGCACTTGATCGAGGCCGACCTCGTGCTGATCGCGATGGGCTTCACCGGCCCGGATCCGGTCGAGGACCCGAGGTTCCCGCTCGTGCGCGGAGCGCGCGGTGCCTTCGCCCGCGGCGCCGACTACGAGGCGTCCGCCGGGGACACCGGTTTCGACGCCGACGCGCTGCGCGGGATCTTCGTCGCGGGAGACGCCGGTCGCGGCCAGTCGCTGATCGTCTGGGCGATCGCGGAAGGCCGCGCCGCGGCAGCGTCCGTCGATGCGTACCTCACCGGATCGACCGTGCTGCCCGCTCCCATCCCCGCGACTGCCCGCGCGTTCGCCTGAGCCCTCCTTCCGGGGACATCGGCGACGTCCCCGCCCGAGCTCCTCGCCCGAGCTCTTCACCCCGGGGAATGCGCGACGCGGGATGATGGTTGTGCGAAGTACGACCATCGAACAGTGAGGAGTTGCCATGACCACGATGACGATCTTCGGAGGAAGCGGCTACGCCGGCTCGCACATCGTCGAGGCGGCGGTGGTGCGAGGGCTGGAAGTCACCAGCATCACGCGCAGCGAGTCCGCGGAGCAGATGGCAGGCGTTCACTACCGGACGGGCTCGATCCTCGACGCCGCCGACCGCGCGGCCGCGCTGCAGGGCGCGGACGTCGTCATCGTCGCGGTGTCCCCGCGCGGCGAGATGGCCGGACAGGTGCGACCGGCGGTCGCCGCGCTCGCTCGCGAGGCCGCCGAGGCGGGCGTGCGGCTCGGCGTGATCGGCGGGGCCGGGTCGCTGCTCGCGTCCGAGGACGGCCCGCGACTCGTCGACACCCCGGCATTCGACGAGGAGTACAAGCCCGAGGCGCTGGAGATGGGCGAGGTGCTCGACGATCTGCGCGTGTCTCCCGAGTCCCTCGACTGGTTCCTCGTCAGCCCCGCCGGCGATTTCGGCCCGTGGGTGGCCGGCGAGTACACGGGGGAGTACCGGATCGGCGGAGACGTGCTGCTCACCGACGAAGCGGGACGATCGGCGATCGGCGGCGCCGACTTCGGCGTCGCGGTGGTCGACGAGATCGAGGAACCCGCGCACCATCGCGCCCGTTTCACCGTCGCCTACTGAGCAGGCGGGCCGTGCAGGCGGCGATGCAGCCGCACGCCCGAGCAGCCGGTGATCGCCCGCACGCGAGGGGCGAATAGGCTTGACGGGTGAATCCCGAGTTGATCGACCGGCTGCGCGGGGACCTGCGCGCCGCGGACTACCGAGCCGAGACGGTGCGGGCGCTGCTCGGCGACGCCGCCGATGACGCGCGGCTGCGCGGAGTGTTCGCGCCGGCGCGCCGCGCCCTCGATGCGCGGGAGGCGGCTCCGCTCGGGACGCTCGTGCGACTGCTCCTACTCGGTGAGGTCATCGGCGAACAGGGCATCGACGAGGCCTTGCCGTCGCTCCGCGCAGCGAGCGCTCTCGAGCTCCAGCTCATCACGGCGTCGGGCACCGCTCGCGGTGCCGAGGCCGGCTGCCGCGCCGCGCTGTCGCTGAACCCGGTGCGCGTCGCCGACGATTCGCGGCTCGCCGCGCCGCTCGACTGGTGGATCCTCTCGGATCTCGACGACCAGCTGCGCAACGGCCCCGCCCATCCCGACCACGTCATGGGCGTCGGCGGCGCCACCCGCTCGCTCATCGCGCAGCTTCCGCCGCACGATGCCGGGCGCGCGCTGGACCTCGGCAGTGCTGATAGCCCGAGATCTTTGGATCTCGGGACCGGCTGCGGCATCGTCGCGATGCACCTCGCGCTCCGCGGGCCGGTCGTCGCGACCGACATCTCCGAGCGGGCGCTGGATCTCGCCCGCGCGAACGCACGTCTGAACGGCATGGAGCACGGCATCGAATTCCGGCACGGCGACCTCTTCGCGCCGGTAACGGGGGAGCGCTTCGACCTCATCGCCTCCAATCCGCCGTTCGTCATCACGCCGCGCGGGGAGGCGAGCGTCGCCGACGACCCGATCTACGCCTACCGCGACGGCGGGCGGACGGGCGACGAGCTCGCCGCGTCCGTGGTGCGCGAGGCGCCCGCGCACCTCGCGCCCGGCGGAGTCTTCCTCTGCCTCGCCAACTGGGAGACTCCCTGGGGCGGTGACGGCCTGGAGCGGGTGCGCAACTGGATCGCCGCCGCATCCGATGCGGCACCGAGCCCGGCGCTCGACGCCTGGGTGATCGAACGAGACCGCATCGACCCGGCCCGCTACGCCGAGACCTGGGCCCGTGACGGTGGTGCCAGGCCCGGTGATCCCGAGTTCGAGGCGCTCATGCGCGCCTGGCTCGACGACTTCGCCGCCCGCAGGGTCGTCGCGATCGGACTCGGTTCGATCCGCATCGCGCGAGCGGAGAGGGATCCCTCCGCAGCCGATGGCGTCGGTGATGCGGGGGAGCAGGGCGTCACTCGCACCGAGCAGGCCACCGGGGCCTATCTTGCGGACGGCGGCCTCGGCAGCCGACTCTCCGCCGCGTTCCACGCCGGCACCCGCGCCGCGCGCATGGGCCCTGCCGAGGTGCTTGCGACGCACTGGCTGCGGTCCGACGAGGTCGTCGAACTGCGCGAGCACGCACCGGGCGAGGAGTCGCCGCGCGCGATCACCCTGGCGACGACGGCGCCGATCGAGCGCCGCGTGGCGGCCGACACGCTGCTCGCCGCGGCGGTCGGCGCCTGCGACGGCGAGTTGAGCCTCGGGCAGATCGCCGACGCGCTCGCGTCGGTGCTCGAAGTGGATGCCGACGCCGTCGCGGAGGCGCTCGTCGCCGATGCGCGCGAGCTCGCCTGGCTCGGCATGCTCGCGCCGGTCGACCGCTAGGAGTGCAGCGCCGCCGGGTACGGCGGTGCCCAGCCGGGCCCGGTAGCATGGACTCCTGATGATGCGCACGATCGATCTCCGCCACCAGCACCTCGGCCGTTCGGAGTTGCTTCGCCTGGTACCGCGCGCCGCAGTCGACACGGGCACCGCCGTCGAGCGGGTCAAGCCGCTCGTCGATGCGGTCCGGGATCGCGGCGAGGCCGCCCTGCGCGAGCAGGCCCGCGACTTCGACGGCGTCGACGGGCACGCACTGCGGGTGCAGCCCGAGCGCATCGCCGCATCGCTCGATACCTGCCCGCCCGAGGTGCGCGCGGCGCTCGAGGAGCTGATCGCGAAGCTGCGGCCCGCTTCGGAGGCCCAGGTGCCGGCCGAACAGGTGACCCGTTTCGGCGACGGCGCGACGATCACGCAGCGGTGGCAGCCGGTCGGCAGGGTCGGACTCTACGCTCCCGGAGGCAAGGCCGCCTACCCGTCCTCCGTGCTCATGAACGCGGTCTCCGCCCAGGCCGCCGGGGTGCCGAGCCTGGCGCTCGCCTCGCCGGCGCAGCGCGACAACGGCGGTGCACCGCACGAGGCGGTGCTCTGGGCCGCGGCTCTGGTCGGTATCGACGAGGTCTACGCGATCGGCGGCGCGGGCGCGATCGCCGCCTTCGCGCATGGCGTGCCGAGTATCGGGCTCGAGCCGGTCGACGTCGTGACCGGCCCGGGCAACGTCTTCGTCGCAGCCGCGAAGCGCGCCGTCACCGGGCTCGTCGGCATCGACTCCGAGGCCGGGACCACCGAGATCCTGATCATCGCCGACAGCGGAGCCGAGCCGCGCTTCGTCGCCGCCGACCTGATCAGCCAGGCCGAGCACGACGAGGCCGCGGCGTCCGTGCTGGTCACCGACTCCGCCGAATTCGCCGCGCGCGTGCAGGGCGAGGTCGCGACGATGGCCGGTCGCACCCGCCACGCCGCGCGCGTCCACGAGGCGCTGAGCGGCCCGCAGTCCGCGGTGATCCTGGTCGACGACCTCGCCGCCGCGGCGCGGGTGAGCAACGCCTACGGCCCCGAGCACCTCGAGATCCAGACCCGCGACGACGGCGCCGTGCTCGCGCTGGTCGAGAACGCCGGTGCGATCTTCGTCGGCGGCTACACCCCGGTGAGTCTCGGCGACTACCTGGCCGGATCGAATCACGTGCTGCCGACCGGCGGCACCGCCCGATTCGCGGCGGGGCTCGGCGCGCACACCTTCCTCCGCCCGCAGCAGGTGGTCGCATACGACCGCGCTGCGCTCGCGGGGACGGAGACGCACCTGCTCGCGCTGGCCAGGGCCGAAGGGCTCCCGGCGCACGGCGAGGCGGTGAGCGAGCGCTTCCGCGCTGCGGTGGACGATCCTGCGGCCGACAATCCTGCGCCCGGCGAACCCGTATCCGAGCACCGACACGGAGGATCGCGCTGATGCACTGCCCCTTCTGCCGCCACCCGGACAGCCGGGTCATCGACTCGCGCACCTCGGACGACGGCCTCTCGATCCGCCGCCGCCGGCAGTGCCCGGAATGCGGTCGGCGGTTCAGCACGACCGAGACCGCGAGCCTCACCGTGATCAAGCGCTCGGGCGTCGTCGAACCCTTCAGCCGCGAGAAGGTCGTCAGTGGCGTGCGCAAGGCCTGCCAGGGGCGGCCCGTCACCGACTCCGACCTCGCACTGCTCGCGCAGCAGGTCGAGGAGTCCGTGCGCTCCACGGGGCAGGCGCAGCTCGACGCGAACGACATCGGACTCGCGGTCCTGCCGCATCTGCGCGAACTCGACGAGATCGCCTATCTCCGCTTCGCGAGCGTCTACCAGGCCTTCGAGTCGCTCGACGACTTCGATCTCGCGATCGCCGAGCTGCGTGACCATCCGAGCACCGGCAGCATCGCGAAGATCGATGCTGCGCGGCTCGATGCGGCGAACGACGGAACGGGGGAGTAGCGTGCGCCTCTACCCCGCGCTCTTCAACACGGTGCTGCGCCGATTCGACCCCGAGACCGCGCATCATCTCGCCTTCTCGGCGATCACGGCCGCTCCCGCGGCGGGCGCCTTCCTGCGCCGTGCCTGCGCACCCGATCCGCGTCTCGCGGTCCGCGCGCTCGGAATCGACTTCCCGAGCCCGTTCGGCATGGCCGCGGGATTCGACAAGAACGCCGTCGGTATTCTCGGGCTCGGGGCGCTCGGCTTCGGCCATGTCGAGGTCGGCACGCTCACCCGGCACGCGCAGCCGGGCAATCCGAAGCCGCGGAGCTTCCGCCTGGTCGACGATCGTGCGCTGATCAATCGGATGGGCTTCAACAACGGGGGATCCGCAGCGGCGGTGCCGCGGATCGAGCAGGCGCGACTGTCGCCGCATCGGCCCGTGATCGGCGTGAACATCGGCAAGAGCCGTGCGACCGAGGTCGAGCATGCGATCGCCGACTACGTCTGGAGCTCCCTCCGGCTCGCTCCTCTGGCCGACTACCTCGCCGTGAACGTCAGCTCGCCGAACACTCCCGGTCTGCGCGGCCTGCAGGAGCTGGATCAGCTCCGGCCGCTGCTCGCCGAGGTGCGCGCCGCTGCTGCGGGCACTCCGCTGCTGGTGAAGATCGCACCGGACATGGACGACGAGCAGCTGGACGGCATCGTCGGTCTCGTCGCCGAACTCGGGCTCGACGGCATCATCGCCACGAACACGACGATTTCCCGTGCCGGGCTCTCGACGCCGATGGCGCAGGTCGAGGCCTTGGGCGCCGGGGGGCTTTCCGGTGCGCCGCTGAAGGCCCGGTCGCTCGAGGTGCTGCGCCGGATCCGCGCCACCGCTTCGGACGATCTCTGCGTGATCTCGGTGGGCGGCGTCGCGACCGCGGGTGATGTGCTCGAACGGCTGGAGGCCGGCGCCACACTCGTGCAGGGATTCACGGCCTTCATCTACGAGGGTCCGATGTGGGCGCGGGACATCAACCGAGGCCTTCTCGCAGCAGGGTATCGCGGCGATGCCGGCTGACCGGGGGAGCGCCGTCGAGGCCGGGAGTCGACCCGGGCCGCTGGTCGAACCCGGCCCGCCGCTCACCGCAGAGCAGGCCGAGCGAGCCGCGCGCCAGATGCGCCTTCCCGGCTTCGGGGAGGTCGCCCAGCGGCGCCTCCGCGCAGCGCGCGTACTGGTGATCGGCGCCGGGGGGCTCGGCAGCGCGAGCGTTCCCTACCTCGTCGGCGCCGGGATCGGGACGATCGGGATCGTCGACGACGACGCGGTGGAGCTCTCCAACCTGCACCGGCAGGTCGCCCACCGCACGGTCGATCTGGGGCGCAGCAAGGCCGTGTCCCTCGCCGAGGCCGCGCAGCGCGTCGACCCCGGGGTCGACGTGATCGCGCACGAGCTGCGGCTGAGCTCGGCGAACGCGCTCGGCCTCCTCGCCGACTACGATCTCGTCATCGACGGCAGCGACAACTTCCCGACCCGCTATCTCGCGAACGATGCCGCGCGCCTCGCCGGCATTCCGCTCGTGTGGGGAGCGATCCTCGGCCATCACGGGCAGGTCGGCGTCGCCTGGCACGCCTACGGACCGGGGTATCGGGACCTGTTCCCGCAACCGCCGGCTCCCGACGAGGTGGTGACCTGCGCGACCGGAGGCGTGCTTCCCGGGCTGTGCGGAACGATCGGCTCGCTGCTCGCCACCGAGGCGATGAAGCTCATCGCCGGCGTCGGCGAGCCGCTCATCGGCCGCGTGCTCGTCTACGACGCGCTCGGGGCGCGAACGCGCGAGATCCGCTACGCTCGCGATCCCCTCGCCACCGCTCCTGCCGAGCTCATCGACTACGAGGCGTTCTGCGCCGGCCCCGGAGCGCCTCCGGGTGTGACGGGTGCGGAGCTGCGACGACGCATCGAGGGCGGGCCTACCGCCCTCCTCGACGTCCGAGGCCTCGACGAACGCGCGGGAGTGAGGATCTCTCCGTCGGAATCCCTGCCGCTGCCCGTGCTGGAGGGCCCGGCGGCATCCGTACCGATCGCCCCGGGCTCCCGTGTCACGGTGTATTGCGCCCGAGGGCCCAGATCGGTGCGCGCCGCCCGGATCCTCCGCGAGCGCGGTTTCGATGCCGACTATCTGATCGGCGGCATCGAGGAGTTCGCCCGCACGGCCCCCGAGCACGTCGTGCACGGGTCTGCGCAGCCGCATCCCGGGGAGCCGGCATGAGCGGGCTGCTGGCGCGGATCACGGAGACGCCGATAGACGAGGCCGCGGTGCGCGCCGCCGTGGAGGCGGCCGACTGCGGGGCGGTCGTGGTCTTCCATGGCGTGATCCGCGATCATGACGGGGGGAGCGCGGTCCGCTCCCTCGACTACAGCTCCCACCCGCTCGCCGAGGAGTTCCTCGGACGGATCGTCGAGGAGGAGGCCGCGCGCACCGGGCTGCGCCTCGCGGCCTGGCACCGCATAGGTCCCCTCCGCATCGGCGATGCGGCGCTGGTCGGGGCCGCCGCCGCCGCGCATCGAGGCGAGGCTTTCGCCGCGATCGAGGCGCTCATCGAACGGATCAAGCACGAAGTGCCGATCTGGAAGCGGCAGCACTACACCTCGGGCAGCTCCGACTGGGTCGGACTGTAGCCGCACCCGCCGGGTACGGCTACCCGCCGATGTAGGACATCTCGATGCGCCGCGGACCGCTGGCCGGCGCCGGCGCCGCTGCCGAACGCAGCTCCGAATAGCGGTCGTCGCGGGCGCGCCAGGTGCCCGAGAGCGCCGCGGCGAGCTCTGCATCGCTCGCCCCGCCCCGCAGCAGTGCGCGCAGGTCCGTGCCCTCGCTCGCGAACAGGCAGGTGAAGAGGCGCCCCTCGGCCGAGACCCTGGCGCGGGTGCAGTCGCCGCAGAAAGCGTTCGTGACGCTCGAGATCATGCCGATCTCGCCGCCGCCGTCGAGATAGCGCCAGCGCTTCGCGACCTCGCCGGGGTGGGTCGGCGCCAGCGGCGCGAGCGGGTGGACCGCCGAGATCCGCTCGACGACCTCGGCGGAGGGGACCACCTCGTCCAGCACCCAGCCGTTCGACGCGCCGACATCCATGTACTCGATGAACCGCAGCGTGCGCCCGGTCCCGCGGAAGTGCTCCGCGAGATCGAGGATCTCGTCGTCGTTCACTCCGCGCTTCAACACGGTGTTCACCTTGACCGGCCCGAGACCGGCTGCCTCCGCGGCATCCATCGCAGCGAGCACGCGCGAGACGGGGAAGCGCACGTCGTTGATCGCCTGGAAGCGGTCCTCGCGCAACGAATCAAGCGAGACGGTGACCCGTCCGAGCCCGGCCGCCGCGAGGGCCTCGGCCTTCACCGGGAGGGCCGCGCCGTTGGTGGTCAGGGCGAGGTCGAGCGGGTCGCCCGAGGGTGTGCGCAGCCCTGCGAGCGCGGCGACGAGCTCCTCGATCCCGCGGCGCAGCAGCGGTTCGCCGCCTGTCAGGCGGAGCTTGCGCACGCCGAGGTCGACCGCCACGGTCGCGAGCCTGACGATCTCCTCGAAGGACAGCAGTTCGCTGCGCTCGCGGAACTGGAAGTCCCGCCCGAAGACCTCCTTGGGCATGCAGTAGACGCAGCGGAAGTTGCAGCGATCGGTCACCGAGATGCGCAGGTCGTGCAACGGACGTCCGCGGCGATCCGCCAGTCCCGCGGAGGGGAGCACGACGATCCCGTCGGTTCTGCGAACGGAGGATCCGGGAACCGCGGGACCAGTCGATGCGTCACGGGCCATGAGGCCAGCCTAGACCCGCCGATCGTGGACCGGCGGACCTACTCGGGGAACTGCAGCCGCTTCACCTGAGGCTTCGGCATCCGCAGCATGCGGAACTGGAAGGCGCGCATCGCCGCGTACCACCGGAAACCGGGCTGGATCTTGTCCGCGCCGAACTTCTCCGCGAGCTTGCGGCGCAGCCGCAGTCCGAGCACGATCGCGTCGAGCACGGCGAGGAAGAGGAAGGCCCAGATCGCCATGATGCTGATCACCTGGACCTGGCCCGGGACGAAGCTCAGCATCAGCACGACGAGCATCAGCGGGATGGTGAACTCGCCCAGGCTGAACCGGGCGTCGACGTAATCGCGCACGTAGCGGCGCTGCGGGCCCTTGTCGCGGGCCGTCATGTAGCGCTCATCGCCCTGCATCATGCCGACGCGAGCGCGCTCGCGCAGTTCGGCGTCCTTCTGCCGCTGCGCCTTCTTGGCAGCCTTGTCGCGGCTGCCGACGAGCGGCTGCGCCTTCGCGGCCTGGGCCTCCTTCCGCGACGGCGTCGGACGGCCCTTGCCGACCGTTTCATCGGCACCCGAGGCGGCCTTCTCGCTCTGATCCTCCGACACGAGGCTCCCTTTCCACTTCCGCGGCACCGGCGATCCGACGACCGGGCATCCGGACCAGCCTACCCGCTCGTCCCGAGGTCCCGCTGACGGGCGTAGACTTGATGGAGACCGAAGAGACGGGAGTCACCGTGAGCGCGACCGCCACCGAAACCCCGGCCCACCAGGTGGGCCTGACCGACACCGCACGAGACAAGGTGCGCAGCCTGCTCGAGCAGGAGGGTCGCGACGACCTGCGACTCCGGATCGCCGTGCAGCCGGGCGGCTGCTCCGGGCTGATCTACCAGCTCTACTTCGACGAGCGGACGCTCGAGAACGATGCCGTCGTCGGGTTCGGCGCCGTCGAGGTGGTCGTCGACCAGATGAGCGTGCCGTATCTCAGCGGCGCCACGATCGACTTCTCCGACACGATCGAGAAGCAGGGTTTCACTATCGACAACCCGAACGCGCAGGGCAGCTGCGCCTGCGGCGACAGCTTCAGCTGAGCCGGCTCCGAACGATTCCGGGGGATCGCCCGGACGTCGATCGTGACACCCCGAGCCGTGTTCAGTAAACCCTCAGCTTCGCGCTAAGCTAAAGGCAAGTCATCGACTGTGTCCGCGGCGCGGGCGCAAGACAACATCTCGAAAGGTATGCGGTGCGTTCCAATCGTCGAATGAAGTGGGCTCTCGCCCCGGCTGCTCTGGCGGCGGCTTCCCTTCTTGCCGGCTGCACGGCCGAGCAGCAGCGCGGGTTCCTCCCGGAGAACTCGACCAACGCCACCGACCTCACGCCCGGCATCACCGCCATGTGGGTCAACGCGTGGATCGTGCTTCTCGTGATCGGCGCCATCGTGTGGGGGCTCGTCATCTGGGCGACCATCGTCTACCGCCGCCGCAAGGGCCAGACCGGACTGCCGGTGCAGCTGCGCTACAACATGCCGATCGAGACGTTCTTCACCGTCGTCCCGGTCATCCTGATCCTCGGCTTCTTCGCCTTCACGGCGCAGGAGCAGACGAAGATCGAGGCCCGCTTCGACGAGCCCGAGAACGTGGTCGAGGTCTGGGGCAAGCGCTGGGCCTGGGACTTCAACTACATCACCGACGACCGCTACTTCCAGAGCGTGCAGGTCGAGATCGAGGACGACGGCAGCCCGACCGAGGCGCTCCCGGTGCTGTACCTCCCGGTGAACAAGACGACCGAGATCCGTCTCGAGACCCGTGACGTGATCCACTCCTTCTGGGTCGTGGAGTTCCTCTACAAGAAGGACATGATCCCGGGTCAGACCAACTACATGTCCTTCACTCCGACTCAGGTCGGCACGTACATGGGCAAGTGCGCCGAGCTCTGCGGCGAGTACCACTCGGCGATGCTCTTCGAAGTCGAGGTGCTCGAGCAGGCGGACTACGACGCGAAGATGGCCGAGCTCAAGCAGGGACGAGTGGGCGAAGAGGCGAACCCGCTGCAGGATCAGTTCTTCGGCGACGAAGCCAAGGCCGAGAACGAGTGACGAGGGTGATGGAAATGAAGAAGGGCAATGTGATCGTCTCGTGGATCACCTCCACGGACCACAAGGTCATCGGGTACATGTACCTGATCAGTTCGTTCGTCTGGTTCCTCGTCGGCGGCCTGATGGCGCTCATGATCCGTGCGCAGCTCTTCGAGCCCGGCCTCGAGATCATCGCCACGCGTGACCAGTACAACCAGCTGTTCACCATGCACGGCACCATCATGCTCCTCATGTTCGCGACGCCGCTCTTCGCCGGCTTCGCCAATGTGATGATGCCGTTGCAGATCGGGGCACCGGACGTGGCGTTCCCGCGTCTGAACGCCTTCGCCTTCTGGCTCTACACCTTCGGTTCGCTGATCGCGGTCGGCGGCTTCCTCACGCCGCAGGGCGCAGCCTCCTTCGGCTGGTTCGCCTACGCGCCGCTGAGCGACGTCGCCTTCTCCCCGGGCGTCGGCGGGAACCTGTGGATCCTCGGCCTCGGCATCAGCGGCTTCGGCACCATCATGGGCGGCGTGAACTTCATCACGACCATCATCACGATGCGCGCGCCCGGCATGACGATGTGGCGGATGTCGATCTTCACCTGGAACACGCTGATCACCTCGCTGCTCGTGATCCTGATCTTCCCCGTGCTCGCGGCCGCGTTCTTCGGCCTGGCTGCCGATCGCATCTTCGGGGCGCACATCTTCAACGGCGAGGGCGGAGCCGTGCTCTGGCAGCACCTCTTCTGGTTCTTCGGCCACCCGGAGGTGTACGTCATCGCCCTGCCGTTCTTCGGCATCGTGAGCGAGGTCTTCCCGGTCTTCTCGCGTAAACCGATCTTCGGATACAAGACACTCGTCTATGCGACGATCTCGATCGCGGCGCTCTCGATGACCGTGTGGGCGCACCACATGTACGTCACCGGTTCGGTGCTGCTGCCGTTCTTCGCACTCATGACGATGCTGATCGCGGTACCGACCGGCGTGAAGTTCTTCAACTGGCTCGGCACGATGTGGCGCGGATCGATCACGTTCGAGACCCCGCTGCTGTGGGCCCTGGGCTTCTTCGTGACGTTCCTCTTCGGCGGTCTGACCGGCGTCATCATGGCGTCGCCGGCGCTCGACTTCCACCTCTCGGACACCTACTTCATCGTGGCGCACTTCCACTACACCGTGTTCGGTACCGTGGTCTTCGCGATGTTCTCGGGCTTCTACTTCTGGTGGCCCAAGTGGACCGGAAAGATGCTGAACGAGCGCCTCGGCAAGATCCACTTCTGGCTGCTCTTCATCGGCTTCCACACGACCTTCCTGATCCAGCACTGGCTCGGCCTCAAGGCCATGCCGCGTCGCTACTACACCTACCTGCCGAGCGACGGCGTCACCTGGATGAACCAGCTCTCGACGGTCGGTGCGGTGATCCTCGGAGTCTCGATGATCCCGTTCCTGCTGAACGTCTACCTGACCCAGCGCAACGCGCCGAAGGTCACCGTGGACGACCCGTGGGGCTTCGGGCGCTCGCTCGAATGGGCCACTTCGTGCCCGCCGCCGCGACACAACTTCACCTCGATCCCGCGAATCCGTTCGGAGTCCCCGGCGTTCGATCTCAACCATCCCGAGGTCAGCGGGGTGGAGCAACCGCTCCCGGTATCACCGACCGCGGTCGAGCACGCCTGAACGACACGGCAATCGAAAGGATCTGAGACGTGAAGTCGAATGTTGTGATCTTCTGGATCATCACCGCCTACTTCCTGGTGGTCGGCACCGTGTACACGGTCTGGAATCTGAACACGCACGGTCGGGTCGAATGGGCCGGCACCGTCGCTGTGCTGCTCTCCGGTGGACTCAGCGGATTCATCGCGGCCTACCTGCAGCTCGTTCACCGCAAGCAGGGCGGGGAGCTCGTCGAGGACCGGCTCGACAGCGATATCGACGACGGGGATCCCGAGATCGGCGAGTTCAGCCCGTGGAGCTGGTGGCCGATCGTGCTCGCCTTCTCCGCCGGTCTCTTCGTCCTCGGCCTGAGCATCGGCTTCGACTTCTGGCTGTGCTTCCTCTCGCTGCCGATCGTGATCGTCGGCGTCGTCGGCCTCATCTTCGAGCACTACCGCGGTAACTTCGCCCGCTGAGTGCCGGAGCGCCGCGCGTGAGCATCACCATCCGCAGAGGCCGGGCCGAAGACGCAGCCACGCTCTTCGACCTGGCCCGCCAGTATCAGACCGGGCGCGAACCCATCGGACGAGACGAGTTCTCAGTCGCCTTGGACAACGTCCTGCGGCATCGCGATCAGGAGACGAACGTGCTGTTCGTCGCAGAGCACGAGGGCGCCGTCGTCGGGTATTCGCTCATGACGGTCTCCCGCCTGCTGCATGCACCGGGCCTCACCGCCCACCTGCAGGAGATCGTGGTCGACAACGAGTCCCGTGGTCACGGGATCGGCGACCGCCTCATGCAGGCCAATGAGCAGTACTGCATGGGCCGGGGAGTGCGTCAGCTCTCCGCCTCGACCGCCAGGATCGGTTCATTCTACAACCATCGCGATTTCGAGGCTGTCGGAGAGCACTACCGGAAGATCCTCGACCTGCGCTGATGCCGCAGATCGTCGGCCATGGTGGAGGCTGCCCGGCGCCCGCGGCGCAGACCCGGAGAGAACCGTGAACGGCTGTTGCAGGCCGGTATCGTCGAATTCGGTACCCGTGGCTATCGTGGCGCATCAACCGTCGCCATAGCGGCCTCTGCGGGCGTTCCGCAGCCCCATGTGTATGCGAGTTTCCGGACGAAGCGCGAACTCTTCCTCGCCTGCGTCGAGCGTGCGCTGACACCGCTCATCCGTGCGAACAGCGGTGACCCGGATCAGGCCGCCGGCGCACACGCGGCATTCGATCTCGCAGCAGTGGATACCGCCGCGGTGGCCAGCGTCGCAGTGGACGCCGCAGCGGACGCCGCAGTGGACGCTGCAGCGAGTATCGATGACGAGACTGCGGCACTCCTCTTCCAGGCGATCGCCGCCGTGCGCGACGACGAGGTCGGCCGAGATCTCGCGCCGCAGCTCGACGCGCTGCGCGCCGGACTCGGGGGAGTGGTGTTCGCCTCGACGGTTGCTCGAGCGGCGGAGTCCGCGGTCGCCCGGGCTGCCCGGGTCTCTGCCCGCTGACAACAGCGCACGCGGATGCGGGAGTCTGCAAGCCTCGCGCGTTGCACGAGCAAGGGGCCGGTTCCTCCCGAAGGAAGAACCGGCCCCTTGCTTATCGACTCGGTTGATGCCGAGCGGCGACCCCGGAGGTGTCAGTGGCCCTCGTGCGAGCCCTGCTCGAGCTCGCCCTGCGTCGGCGGTACGATGCGATCCTGGTAGAACCAGCGGCTGATTCCGGCGCGCAGGCGGCGGCCGAAGGGGATCTTGCCGTCGGCGTTCGGGCGCAGCATCAGGGGCTTGTAGTCGTGGTAGCTGACCAGCTCCCAGCGCTCGTACTCGCTGACCGGCTTGTGCACCTCGATGTACTCTCCACCCGGCAGGCGGACGATGCGTCCCGACTCGTAGCCGTGGAGGGCGATCGACCGATCCTTCTTCTGCAGGCCGAGGCAGATGCGCTTGGTGATCTGGTAGGCCACGATGGGGCCGACGATCAGCAGCAGCTGCAGAGCGTGGATCACTCCCTCCATGGCCAGCTGGAAGTGGGTGGCCATGAGGTCGGACGAGGCTCCCGCCCACATCACCGCGTAGAACGTCACGCCCGCTGCACCGATAGCGGTGCGGGTCGGAGCATTGCGCGGGCGATCGAGGATGTGGTGCTCGCGCTTGTCGCCGGTCACCCATGCCTCGATGAAGGGGTAGGCCGCGACGAGCACCAGGAAGACGCCGATGATCGCCAGCGGGATCAGCATGTTCCACGACCAGGTGAAACCGAACCACTCGGTCTCCCACCCCGGCGGCACGAGTCGGAGCATGCCGTCGGCGAAGCCGATGTACCAGTCCGGCTGCGTACCGGCGGACACCGGGGACGGGTCGTAGGGGCCGTAGTTCCAGATCGGGTTGATGCCGACGAACGAGGAGATCGCCATGATCACGCCGAAGACGATGAAGAAGAACCCGCCGGCCTTGGCCGCGTACACCGGGAGCACCGGGTAGCCCTGGACGTTCTGCTGGGTGCGACCCGCAGCGGGGTACTGGGTGTGCTTGTGGATCACGACGAACGCCAGGTGGAGCGCCACGAAGAGGATCACCAGCGCCGGCAGCACCATGATGTGCAGCATGTAGAGGCGCCCGACGATCGCGGTGCCCGGGAACTCTCCGCCGAAGAAGAAGAAGGAGAGGTAGGTGCCGATCACCGGGATGGCCTTGATGATGCCGTCGATGATGCGGAGGCCGTTGCCCGAGAGGACGTCATCGGGGAGCGAGTAGCCGGTGAAGCCCTCGGCCATCGCCAGCACGAAGAGCACGAAGCCGATGACCCAGTTGAGCTCGCGCGGCTTGCGGAACGCACCCGTGAAGAAGATGCGCAGCATGTGCAGCCCGATCGAGGCGACGAACAGCAGCGCCGCCCAGTGATGCACGTGCCGCATGAGCAGGCCACCGCGCACCGAGAACGAGATGTCGAGCGTGGAGGCCATGGCGGCCGACATCTCGACGCCCTTCATCGGCACATAGGGGCCGGTGTAGTGCGTCTCGACCATCGAGGCCTGGAAGAACAGCGTCAGGAACGTGCCCGAGAGCAGGATGACGATGAAGCTGTACAGCGCGACCTCGCCGAGGAGGAACGACCAGTGGTCCGGGAAGATCTTGCGACCGAACTCCTTGACCGCCACGCCGATCTTGGTGCGCTCGTCGATGTAGTTCGCCGCCGCTGCGGTGAAGCGGGTCGACCCCTTCGATGTTGCGGTGGAGGTGACAGTGCTGCTCACTTGAGGCGCTCCCAGAAGCTCGGGCCGACAGGTTCGTTGAAGTCGCTCTTCGCGATCAGGTATCCCTCATCGTCGACCGTGATCGGCAACTGGGGGAGGGGGCGCTTCGCCGGTCCGAAGATGACCTTCGCCTGATCGGTCACGTCGAACTGCGACTGGTGGCAGGGGCAAAGCAGGTGGTGGGTGTGCTGCTCGTAGAGCGCCACCGGGCATCCGACGTGGGTGCAGACCTTCGAGTAGGCGACGATGCCGTCGTACGACCAATCCTTGCGCTCGTCGGGTTCGATGAGCTCGGACGGATCGAGACGCATGAGCAGGACGATGGCCTTGGCCTTCTCGTTGAGCACGTCGGTCGCCTGACCGAGGTTCTCGGGCACGACATGGAACACGGAGCCGATGGTGACGTCCGCAGCCTTGATCGCACCGCCCACGGACGAGCCGCCGGTATCGCGGGCCAACCGGATGCCCTCGTCCCACATGGTGTGCTTGGCCAGCGTCACCGGGTCGAGATCCTGCGGCGCGAGGCTGCGCAGCAGGGTGATGCCGGGAAGGGGGAAGGCGATCAGCGCGCCCAGCAGGCTGTTGCGCACCAGCGTGCGACGGGAG
Source organism: Leucobacter soli (assembly GCF_910593785.1). Taxonomy (GTDB): domain Bacteria; phylum Actinomycetota; class Actinomycetes; order Actinomycetales; family Microbacteriaceae; genus Leucobacter; species Leucobacter soli. The sequence goes on from NZ_CAJVAP010000005.1 coordinate 102,980, forward strand.
AAGCCAGACTCCTCGTTCGCGAGTTCGAAGATCTCGGCGGCCGCCTCGCGAGTCTCCGGATCGCTCGCGACCGGATGCCGCTCGTCGAAGCCTTCCTGATCCGACATGAGCGCCTTGCCCCAGTGGACAGCACCGATGCCGATGGCGAGGAGGGCGAGGGTCATGCCGATGCCCACGAACATCGTGTGCAGACGGATCGCCATGAGGTCGCCGGTCTCGATCGGGAAGAACATGTAGGCGAGCACCGCTCCCAGGCTGCCCGCCACGGACAGGTAGAAGAGGGTGAATACGGTGCGCTCGGCCCGCTTGTTCTTCTTCTCATCGAGATCGGTGACGCGCTTGCGGTGCGGGGGAAGACCCGGGTTCTGCACGGCGTCCGAGGGGATGACCGCGGTACCGACCGCTGCGTCCTCGGGGCCGTGGGCCTGGGTGGCGAGAGCGGTGCCGCTCTGGTTCGCTTCCTCTGCCATGTTGCTCCTTGATTCTTGACTGTTCACTGCTGCTGTGCGTATCGACCGCGTCGAGTTAGTTCGACTTCGCGGCGACCCAGACGGTGAACGAGATGATGATGCCGAGGCCGATGATCCAGATGAAGAGGCCCTCGGCCACCGGGCCGATCGACCCGAGCGTCAGACCGCCGACCGCCGGCTTCTCCTCGATGTACTTGAGGTAGCTGATGATGTCGGACTTGTGCTCCGGGGAGATGTTCGCGTCGCTGAACACCGGCATGTTCTGCGGGCCGGTGACCATGGCCTCGTAGACGTGGGTTGCGGGAACGCCGTGCAGAGAGGGGGCGAACTTGCCCTCGGTCAGTGCACCGCCGGCCGCGGCGACGTTGTGGCACATCGCGCAGTTGATGCGGAAGAGCGTGGCGCCGTTGGCCACGTCGCCGTCGCCCTGCAGGTACTGCGCTTCTGGTAGACCCGGCCCCGGGGCGAGCGAGGCGACCCAGGCGGCGATCTGCAGCGTCTGCTCCTCGCTGAACTGCTTCTCCCGGACCATGCCCTGCGGGCCCTGGAAGGCCAGCGGCATGCGGCCGGTGCCGACCTGGAAGTTGACGGACGCCGCGCCTGAACCGATGACGGACGGACCCTCTTCCGTGCCTTCGCCGTTCATGCCGTGGCAGGTGGCGCAGTTGGCGCCGAACAGCTTCTCACCGGCAGCAATGGTGGCCGGGGACTGGAGATCCACATCGGCGGTGGCGGACGTCTGGGTGAAGCCCGCGTAGGCGGCTCCGGTGACGAGCAGCCCTACGGCTACCAGTGCAACGGTGGCGAGAGGGTGCCGACGGCCAGACTTGCGGACGGATGTGTTGGCGCGAGCCATAGTGTCGTTCTCCTGAACCTATTTGACGACGTAGATGACGATGAACAGGGCGATCCACACGATGTCGACGAAGTGCCAGTAGTAGGACACGACGATCGCGGTGGTCTCCTCCTTGTGGGTGAAGTTCTTCACCGCGTAGATGCGGCCGATCACCAGCAGGAACGCGATGAGGCCCAGCGAGACGTGGATGCCGTGGAAGCCGGTGGTCATGTAGAACGCCGAGCCGTAGGGGTCGCTGCCGAGGGTGATGCCCTCGGAGATGAAGGTGGCGTACTCCCAGGCCTGGCCGGCGACGAAGACCGCGCCCATGAAGAAGGTCAGGTAGAACCACTCGACCGCGCCCCACTTGGTCGGGCTCGCGCCCGTCGCCCGCGGCTGCATGCGCTCTGCGGCGAACACGCCGGCCTGGCAGGTGAAGGACGACGCCACCAGGATCAGGGTGTTGATCAGGGCGAACGTGAAGTTGTGCTTGGCCGTCTGCTCGGCCCACAGCTCGGGGTTCATCGCCCGGAGCGTGAAGTAGGTGGCGAAGAGGCCCGCGAAGAACATGACCTCGCTGCCGAGCCACACGATTGTGCCGACGGCCACCGTATTCGGGCGCCGCACTGCGGGCGCAGCGGACTTCGTATTCATAGTAGTTGTGGTCACCCTCTCATGCTATCTGAAAGTTTGGTGTGCGTATTTCACATTCACACGGCGCGCCAAACCGGTTGGGCATCTGCATGCCAGCCTACCGCTCCGCGGGCCTCCGGATGGCCGTGCCGGATGGCGTGCCGCGCCGTTGATCAGCCGAATTCCGGGCGACTTCATCATATGAACTCTCCGTTTTCGCAGCACAGGAGCACGGGCCGTACCGACCCGCCCGATAGCATCGTGGTCATGATCGAAGAACGCAGCTGGCCGACCCTGCTCACTGCTCTGCTGGAGCGACGGGATCTGAGCGTCTCGGAAGCGGACTGGGCCATGGGCGAGTTCATGACCGGCCGGGCGACTCCCGCTCAGATGGGGGCGTTCCTGGTCGCTTTGCAGACGAAGGGCGTGACGGTCGACGAGATCGTGGGCTTCCGCGACGCTATCCTCGCCGAAGCTCGTGAAGTGCCGCTGCCTCCGGCCACTCTCGACATCGTGGGCACCGGCGGCGACCGGTTCGGTACGGTGAACGTTTCGACCATGGCCTCGGTGATCGCGGCCGCCAGCGGTGCGCCGGTGGCCAAGCACGGCAATCGTGCAGCGAGCAGCAAGTCCGGCTCCTCCGACGTGCTCACCGCGCTCGGCATCAACTTCTCGATCGAGCCCGAACAGCTGCGCGAGGCGTTCGACCGCACGGGCATCGCGTTCGTACATGCCGCACGATACCTCCCGGGTTTCCGTCACGTCGCGCCCGTGCGCGCCGAACTCGGCATTCAGACCGTGTTCAACTACCTCGGGCCGCTCTGCAATCCGGTGCGCCCCGAGGCTACGGCCGCGGGTGTCGCCGACGCCGCTCGCGCACCGCTCTTCGCGGATCTCTTCCGGTTCCGCGGTGCGGCCGCGCTCGTCTTCCGCGGTGACGACGGTCTCGACGAGCTGACGACGACCGGCCACTCGCACATCTGGGAGGTGAGTCGCGGAGCGCTCACGGAGCACGACCTCGATCCTCGAGATCTCGGCATTCCCCGTGCCCGCATGGACGAGCTCATCGGCGGTACCCCCGACGAGAATGCGGTGACCGTGCATCGCGTGTTCGCCGGCGAGACCGGCCCCGTGCGCGACATCGCGTTGCTGAACGCCGCCGCAGGCCTCGTCGCCTACGATCTCTTCGCGGTGCCGGAGAGCGTTGAACGCCCGATGCTCGAGCGCCTCGCCGACAAGCTGTCGGTTGCGGCGGAGGCCGTCGACTCGGGAGCCGTGGCGAAGAAGCTCGCCGACTGGATCGAGGCGACCAACGCGTTCGAGTCGACCGACTGAGGCGCGCGGCGCGAGCGTCACCGTAGAGCGGTTCGGCGCGGATCGCTGCGCCGGCCCTCCGGCTCGGCTTCGAGCACGCGCTCGAGCTCGCCGGTGACCTCGGCCACGTAGGCGTCGAAGTCGAGATGGCTCGGCGGCACCTCGCCTGCGAGATAGGCGAGCATGCCGTCGCGCAGCGCCGCGTCGCCCTGCTCGACGAGCCTGATCGTCTCGCCGGGGAGTGCACCTGAAGCCGAGGCGAAGGAGGTCGAAACGATCGGCAGGTCGCAGAGCGCGGCTTCGAGCAGCACCATCGGCTGCCCTTCGTAGTCGCTCGAGAGCACGAAGCAGTCCGCCGCAGAGAGCAGGGCCACCGGCATGTGGCGTCGACCTGCGAGGAACGCCGCGTCGCCGAGGCCCGCCCGTTCGATCTGACCCTGGATCGCGCCCTCGAGCGGGCCGCCTCCGACGATCAGCAGGCGTGCGGCAGGATCCCGCTCGTGCACGCCGGCGAACGCCCGTATCAGCCGGGCATGGTTCTTCTCGGGAGAGAGGCGGCCGACCGTGATGAACCACTTGGTACGTCGTGCCGGATCGCGCAGCTCGAGCATCCAGGCAGGCGGCGCCTCGCCTGCCTCGAGCAGTTCGAACAGGTCGTGCTGCTCGCCCGGGATCATGCTCGGGGACGGGAAGTTTCGCACGGTCGTGAAGCGTTCGGCCGGGGCGTATTCAGCCAACTCGGCTCGATTCAACGCGGTCAGTTGCGGGGAGACGGAGACGAGGAAGTCGTACGCGCGGTATCTGCTGAAGACGTGGCCCAGGTCGCGCTCCATGGGGCGTCGCCCATTGACCGTGCGCATGCGATCGAGCGCCATCTCGCTGTGCAGCCAGATCGCGCGAGGAGCATCGGGCGAACTGAGCAGCAGGTTGGCCCAGAACGGGTTGTAGCCGCTCAATTCGCCCACCCAGTCGAATGTCGCCGAGCCGAGCACACGTTGCCACTCGTCCCGCCACAGATTGCCGTGCAGGCGCGATTCTCCGGGCAAAGGCGGCGCTTCGGCGAGGTCGCGCATTCGCCGGCCCAATTGCAGCGCTTTCGAACCGTTCATGCCGCCGAGCCGGGCGATCAGGCGCACGCGAGGGTCGATGAGCTTCTGATTCGCGCGCGTGTCGTCCGACTTGATATTCGGTATCAGTGCGGTCACGTCGTAGCGCTCGTAGTCGAGCCGGCCGAGCAGGTTCAGCGCCGAGCTGGTGATGCCGTTCGAGCGCATGCCGCCGAGGAAGAGCAGCAGACGGCGCTTGCCGTCGCGAGACGCGGGTCTCACGCGGTAGCCGTCGCGAGCGCCGCGGAAGACGACGTCGACCACGCGTCGCGTCGCCGCGCCGTCCTCGTGGGGCGCGAAGCGATCCGCCCACTCGCGATACCGCGCATGCGGCTCGCCGTGCAGCAGCCCGCGCACGGCTTCGCCCGCCGCGGTGGCGTCGTTCAGCACGGGGCCCGGCAGCTCGCCCGGGGAGAAGTAGGTGCCGCGTTCGTCGGAATAGCCCTCGGCATCGGGCGCGAAGAAGACGATCGGACGCCCGGTGGCCAGGTAGTCGAAGAAGATCGACGAGTAGTCGGTGACGAGTGCGCTCGCAAGGCCGAGCAACGGGTTGGCGGCGATCGAGTTCGGTACGAGCACGCGCTGCAGCTCGGGGCTGCCCGCCGCCAGACGGTGCACGACCTGGTGGGTCTTCAGCAGCACCACGGTGTCGTCGCCGAGCGCCTGCTGCATCTGCCGCGTCTGGCGGCTCAATTCGTCGAGGTCGGCCTCGGGGCGACTGAACGAACCGCCCCGCCAGGTCGGCGCGAAGAGCACGATGCGCTTCTCGCCGACGGCGAGGCCCGCGGCCTCGAGCCTCGCGCGCACCGCTGCGGCCTGCGTCTCGTCGAGGAACTGACGGTCGATGCGCGGGTAGCCCTCTTCGACGATCTCGCCGCCGTACACGTTGCGCAGCCGGTAGGCGTTCTCGTACATGTCGTCGGCCATGAAGGGGTTGGCCGCAAGCAGGTAGTCGGCCATCAGGAAGTTGCGCAGGGTGTTCGTCGTCTGCTTCGCGCCGCCCGGCATGTCGAAGCCCATGCGCTTCAGCGGCGTGCCGTGCCAGGTGTTCAGATAGACCTGGCCCTCGCGCTTGCCGAAGGCCGGGGGGAAGGTGGCGTTGTTGATGACGTACCCGGAGGTCGAGAGCGCCTTCCAGTACTTGCCGCCGCCGGTACGGGCGAAGTCGACGCGGGGGTGATCGCCGAACTCCTCGCGAAAACTGCGGATCGCGGCCGGGTCGGAGATCGACCAGACGTGTGTGAGATGGGAGAAATCGGGGTGCTCGAGCAGGTAGCGGAAGATCGCCTCGGGGTTGCAGAGCACGCCGTTGCCCGCGAACGACTCGTAGAACACGGTATCGGCGCGGATGGCGCGGTGCCGCTGGCGCGCGATCCGCTCGGTATCGATCGCCAGCTTGGCCCGGCGCGCATACTTGCGGATCTTCTTCAGCGGTTTCGGCACACAGAGATTATGGCGCAGCGGGCCTGCCCGTTCCTCCGAAGATCCGGCATTGCGGCCGAAGGTTATCCGACTGTGCTGTTCCGAGCCGGTGCCGGATCGCCCCTGCAGCGATCCGGCACCGGCTCGGGGCGCCGCGAGAAGTTCTTCTCGGCTCGTGTCGATTCCGCTCCGAGCCGTTCGACGTCATAGTAGGAGAGTGCAGAGGGCACTCCCGGAACAAGGAGATGAAGAGATGAAGCACATGCTGATCATGCGGGCAACGCAGGCGGCGATCGACGCCTCGAAGGAGATGGACTTCGAGCAGATCCTGAACGAGATGGGCGCCTACAACGAGCAGTTGATGCAGGCCGGCGTCATGGTCGCCGGCGAGGGCCTCGCCGACGAGCCCGGCTATCTGGTCGAGTTCGGCGGCGAAACGCCGGTGGTGAGCGACGGGCCGTACGGAGAGGTGCACGAGCTCTTCAACGGCTTCTGGATCCTGCAGACGGCGACCGCCGAGGAGGCCGTCGAGTGGGCGAAGCGATGCCCGCTCGGCCCGGGCAGCACGCTCGAGGTGCGTCGCGTGCACGACGAAAACGATCTCGCGGAGTTCGCCGACAACGAGTACATCAAGAAGGAGGCCGGCTGGCGCGAGGAGCTCGGAACCGACTGATGCCCGCCGACGTCGCCCGCGCGGTCGAGGCTGTCTGGCGCATCGAGGGCCGGCGCATCGTCGCTGCGCTTGCCCGGATGGCCGGCGACTTCGGCCTTGCGGAGGACGTCGCCCAGGAGGCGCTGGCCGAAGCGCTCGGCTCGTGGCCCGGACAGGGCGTGCCGCAGAACGCCGGTGCTTGGCTCACCGCCGTGGCGAAGCGCCGGCTCATCGACGGCTGGCGGCGGCGCGGGCGCCTCGATGAGCGTTACGCGCAGCTCGCGCACGAGATGGGGGATACGTCGGATCTCGCTTGGGAGCCGATCGAGGACGACCTGCTCCGCCTCGTGTTCACCGCCTGCCACCCGGTGCTGTCGCGCGAATCGCAAATCGCGCTCACGCTGCGGGTGGTCGGCGGCCTGACCTCGCAGGAGATCGCGCGGATGCTGATGGTGCCAGTCGCGACGGTTCAGGCGAGGATCACCCGGGCGAAGAAGACGCTGGCCGCGGCGAACGTGCCGTTCGCGACGCCGGATCCGCCGGAGTGGCCGGCACGTCTCGTCGGCGTGCTCGGGGTGATCTACCTGATCTTCACGGAGGGGTATGCGGCGACCGCGGGGGAGCGGGGAATACGCCCGGACCTCGCCGACGAGGCGCTGCGACTCGGTCGCATGCTGCGCGGAATCGTGCCGCGAGAGCCCGAGGCGCACGCGCTGGTCGCCCTCATGGAGCTGCAGCGCTCGCGCTTCGCCGCGCGCGAGTCTCCGGGCGGCGGGCCGGTGCTGCTGGACGAGCAGGATCGCTCGCGCTGGGATCGCGGTCAGATCGCTCGGGGCAGCGCCGTGCTGCGAGAAGCCGAGCGGTGCGCTCGAGCCAGGGGTCGAGGCAACGGGCCGTACGCACTGCAGGCCGCCATCGCCGAGTGCCATTGCCGAGCCGTAAGCGTCGACGACACGGACTGGGAGGGGATCGTTCTGCTGTACGAAGCGCTCTGCCGGATCGCGCCGAACCCGATGGCCGACCTCGCACGTGCAGTCGCGGTCTCGATGTCCACGGGCCCCGCGACCGCTCTGCGCATCGTCGACGAGATCGCCGCCTCGGGGCGACTCCGAGGCTCCGCCGCGTTGCCGGGCGTACGAGGCGAACTGCTGACCCGGCTTGGACGAACGGATGAAGCGCGTTCTGCGCTCTCGGCCGCCGCGGCGCTTGCGACGAACGACGCGCAGCGGAGCGTGTTCGAGCGGAAGCTCGCGCGGCTGACCGAGCGCTAGCCCCTGCCGCCCGGGAAAGTCCGCTTGCTACGCTGGCCCTCGTGAGCGCTATCGTGACCGGGCCCGACGGGATCCGCCGCTGCGCGTGGGTCGGCGACGATCAGGAGTACCGGCGCTACCACGACGAGGAGTGGGGTGTTCCGCTGCGCGGCGACCACGTGCTGTTCGAGAAGATGGCGCTGGAAGGGTTCCAGGCGGGATTGTCCTGGATCACGATCCTGCGCAAGCGACCGCGGTTCCGCGAGGCGTTCGAAGGCTTCGATCCGGCGCGGGTCGCCGGCTTCGGCCCGGCGGACGTCGAGAGGCTGCTGGGGGATGCCGGCATCATCCGCAACCGTGCGAAGATCGAGGCGACGATCTCCAACGCGGCGCTGGTGCGGGACATGGCAGACGGTGAGCTCGATGAGCTGATGTGGTCGTTCGCACCGGGCGGATCCGCGGGGGAGCGGGCGCGCCCGGTCGCCATGGACGAGGTGCCCGCCGTGACATCGGAGTCGACGGCGCTGAGCAGGGAACTGCGCAAGCGCGGCTTCCGCTTCGTCGGCCCGACCACCATGTACGCGCTGATGCAGTCGGCGGGCATGGTCGACGATCACTTGTTCGGATGCTGGAGGGTGATGTGAGCATGCAGCCGAAGACGGTCGACGAGTATCTCGATGGTGTGGACGCCGAGCGTCGGGCCGAGCTCGAACGGATCCGCGTACTGGTGAAACGGCTGGTGCCGTCGGCCGAAGAGACGATGAGCTACGGCATGCCGACGCTCAAGCACGGGGGACTGGCGCTCGTCTACTTCACCGCTTCGAAGAAGCACAGGAGCCTCTTCCCGTCGTCGTGGGCGATCGATGAGCTGCGGGATGGGCTCGAGGGCCACACGACCACCCAGCATGCGATTCAGTTCACCCTCGAGAATCCTCTCGCCGACGATCTGCTCGAGGATATGGTGCGCGTTCACCCGCGAGAGAACGACGCCGGCAGGGAGTAGCTCCGGTGTCGATGCGCCGATAGCCTCGAGGCATGAGCCCTGGAGGCTCGGGGCTCGAGTTCGCCGAGTGACCGTGCACGGCCTCACCCGCCCGCCGGAGAGGGTTGGCCGCTCGCCGCGGTGTCGCCTAAAATCGCGACATGGGCACGGTTCCCGACGACATCCGAGAGTTTCATGATCGGCTCGACGCCTCGGCGCGGCCGATATGCGATCTGCTGCTCACGACGATCGAACAGGAGCTGCCGGACGCCGAGCGGAAGGTGTGGCACGCCCACCCGGTGTGGTTCTTCGACGGCAACCCGGTCGTCGGATACAGCCGGCTGAAGTCTGCGGTGCGGCTGCTGTTCTGGAGCGGGCAGTCGTTCCGCGAATCGGGATTGAAGCCCGAAGGCACGTTCCAGGCGGCCGAAGCACGGTACACGGCGCCCGAGCAGGTCGACGTCGAAGCGGTGCGCCGCTGGCTCGCCGAAGCTCGAGACGTCCAGTGGAACTACCGCGACATCCGCCGGAATCGCGGCCTCGTTCCGCTTCGCGGCGTGGGGGAGTGAGTCGGGCCGCCTGAGCGGCGCGTGTGCGTCAGGCCGGAATCCGCGCGGATCGGTAGCGCAGGGCGATCGCGCCCGATCGGAACTCCTGGCGATCAACGAGCTCGAGCTGGATGCGCTCCCGCAGACCGGCGAGCAATGTCGGCCCGTGCCCCGCGAGCACCGGCTGCACGAGGAACTCGTACTCGTCGATCAACCCCAGATCCGCCAGCGCACGGGGGAGCGTCACTCCGCCCACCCACAGGCGTTCGCCCGGCTGCTGCTTGAGCTGCCGAACCGCCTGCGCCACGTCGCCTCGCACCAGGTCGGCGTTCCAGTCGACTCCGCTCAGGGTGCTCGACACGACGTGCTTCTCCGCCCGGTCGATGGCTTCGGCGAACGGAATCTCCCACTCTTCCATCCAGTCGGGCCAGACTCCGGTGTCCGGCTTCCGCCACGCCGACTCCATCATCTCGTAGGTCACCCGGCCGAAGAGCAGGGCATCGGCCTGCGCCATCTCATCGGTCCAGTAGCGCATCGAGTCCTCGTTCGGCGGGATCCCGGCCTCGTGGTGGCAGCAGCCGTCGAGCGTGGTGTTGATCGAGTAGCGGAGCTGTCTCATCGCGTTCTCCTTCGAAGCGCGCCCGCGTTCGGCGAACTGCACTCAGGCTACAACCGCGACGCGCACGCTCACGTCTGACGAGGGAATCGCTCCGGTAGTCGGGGATCCTGACGTCGATCCGGGTGAGACTCCGACCCTCGACGACTTCCTGAGCTGAACGAGTCGTCGATGTGCTCCCGGTCTGGAATAGTGTATGCTGAATATGTTCAGTGAATGCATTCAGTCAGGATCTCCATGAATGCCAGACGCGACGAACAGCGCCGCGAGACCGAAGCGAAGGTGCTGTCGGCTGCCGGCGAGCTCTTCCGTACCAGGGGGTTCGCGAACACCACCATCCGCGATATCGCCGTCGCCTGCGGGGTGAGCGTCGGCACCGTCGCCTCAGTGGGGGAGAAGGACGCCCTGCTCGTCGCCGTCTTCGATCGAGGCATCAAGGGAATCCACGAAGCGAACTTTCGCGGCGCCGAGGGGGTGCGGGGAGACTTGACCGAGCAGATCCTTCTGTTGCTGGATCCGTTCATCGAGATGTTCACCGCCGACGCCGCGCTGGCTCGGGCGTACGGCTCGGTGCTGGTCGCGGGGGAGCACGGCTCGATCGTCTTCTCCGACCTCTCGGGCCTGCTCGTCGGCGAGATCGAAACCGCAGTGCTGGGTGCAGAGGATCCGCCCGCCGCGGAGCAGGCCCGATCGCTGGCCGAGAGCATCTACTTCGCGTATATCGGGCGCCTCTTCAGCTGGCCGTCTGACGCAGCTACGAGTGCGGCCGACCTCAGGCGAAGCCTGCGTCGCATCGTCGCGGCGATCTGTCGAGCAGGGGAGGCCTGGGCATGACCCTCATCGCCGACCCGTGGTGGCTGACCATGCCGCTGACTGCTGCGCTCCTGTTCGATGCTGCTGCTTCGCTCAAGCCGCCGGCATTCATCCGCGATTGCCTCGACGGGGTGCGCTTTCCGCGCGAATGGTGGTGGGTGCTGATCGTCATCAAGACGCTTGCGGCTACGGGTCTGATTGTCGGCCTCTGGGTTCCGGGCGTCGGGCTCGCGGCGAACATTGGAGTGATCGTCTATTTCCTGTGCGCGGCGGCTTCCCATCTCAGGGCGAAGTTCCTGACTCAGGCGTTCTGGCTGAACTGCCTCGGCATGCTTGCACTCTCGATCCTGACGCTCGTGTTCTCGTTCTTCGCCTAGGGAACCATCCGGGGAAGTGGGCCGCAAGCGGACGGTGAGCTGCAGTCGGGGAGCAAGTAACGCGTCGGCCTGAACTTTAAGCTGACATAATATAGATTATCCACGCATGCATAACGTCGCACGGGTACGGACGTTGATGAAGAATCGCGAGGCTACGCGCCGAGCGTCATATAGGCCCGAGCGGTCAATGCGCTCGCACCGACGAGCGCGATCTCGCTGCCGCCCAGCAGCATCGATCCGGAATCAAGCGTCGCCGCACCCGCGACGACGATCAATCCGCCGACGACCAGCGCCCAGCCGCTCACCGTCAGCACGACGCCGAGGACCTTGTTCAACGCGTTGGCACCCGAACTCGGCAGCCTCACAGTGCGTGCACGACGCGGCAGGCGGAACGCGGCCGCGAGACCGAAGGCCAGCACACCGAGGGCGAGTCCCCCGAACACGTCGCTCGGGCGGTGCCAGCCGAATGCGAGCAGCTGCCACGAGGCCGTGCCGAGGAGCATGGCACCGAGCACGCCGGCCACACCCCTCGACGCTGCGGGAAGCGCCCAGATCGCTCCTCCGACGACGACCGCGAAAACGGTCATATGCCCGCTCGGGAACGTGTTGTCGGCTTCGAAGTCGAGCAGCGACGGCCGGATGAGCCACTCCTGCTTCAACAACTGCGAAGCCAGGATCGCGGCACCGCCGAACAGCACGATCCAGAGAGCCCGTCCGAAGCCGCGGTACCGCCAGGCGACCAGGAGGATGACGAGCAGTGCAGCGCCAACGCTCCAGGTGGAGACCAGGCTCAGCGGAGCGGGCGGGTCGAAGGTGAACTCAGAGGCGCCCAGCACGCTCTGCTCGGCGAGCTGACCGATCCCGCTCTGCACGCCGATCACGTACGAGACGACGCCGACGCCGAGCGCGAACAGCGCGTAGAGCAGGGCCTTGCCCCGTCCGACCCCGTTCATGCGCGCTCCCCCGATGCTCGTCTCACCGCTCCGAGCGGCATGTCCGCACCGAGCCTAATCGGAGCGCCTATCGATTTCCCGAACGCGCGCGGAGGGGCGGCTGCTCCCCTCATCCGGCCGCATGATCGGCCGTGCGCACGGCCCAGAGCGCGACCGCCGCGGCTGTTGCGACGTTCAACGAATCCACGCCGTTCCCCATGGGGATCGTCACGCAGCGCGTGGCCGAGGCGAGCGCACGGCGCGTCAATCCCTGCCCTTCGGTACCGAAGAGGAGCGCGAGCCGATCCGGCGTATCCGCGACGAAATCCGCGAGGTCCTCGGCATCGTCTCGCAGCGCGAAGGCCGCGAGCTCGTAACCGGCGCTCCGGATCATCGGTCCGGCCAGCGGCCATTCGGGCAGGCGCGCCCATGGCACCTGGAGCACCGCCCCCATGCTGACGCGCACCGCACGCCGGTAGAGCGGATCGGCGCAGGCCGGGGTCAGCAGAACGCCGTCCGCGTCCAGCGCCGCGATCGAGCGGAATATCGCGCCGACGTTGGTGTGATCCGCCAGATCCTCGAGCACGACGATGCGCTTCGACGCGCGCAGCAGCTCGAGCGGGTCGCGAGCCTCCGGCCGGTGCATCGAGGCGAGGGCTCCTCGATGCAGGTGGAAGCCGGTGAGCCGCTCCAATTGGGCGGAGTCCCCCACGTAGACGGGTACATCGGGATGGCCCGCCAGCAACGGCTCGACGCGCGGCAGCCATTCCTCGAGCAGCAGCACCGATCGCGGGCGGTGCCCTGCGCGCAGCGCGCGCTCGATCACCTTGGGCGACTCCGCGAGGTACAGGCCCTCCGCGGGTTCGCGCACGCGCCGCAGTTCGACATCGGTCAGCTGCGTGTAGTCGGCGAGTTCGGGTACGCCGACATCCTCGATGCGGAGGATCCTCATCGGATGCTCACCGACGTTCCCCCGTCGTGTCGGAAACGTCTGCGCTGCGTTCCGAATGCTCGCGCAGGAACTTGGCGAGCGCTGCAACGGCCGGTTCGACCGCCTCGTAGTGGACGAGATGCCCGACTCCCGGCATCACACGGAGCCGCGAGTCCGCGAGCTGGCGCTGCAGCCCGAGCTGGGCCGGAAGCGGCGTGATGTCGTCCCGGTCCCCCACGATCAGGAGCACCGGCTGCGTGATCGCCGCAGCGTACTCGGCGACCGTGTGGGAGACGGAGGCGCGGAAGGCCTCGAGGAGCGTACTCGTGTCGGCGAAACGGCTGAAATAGCGGTCATGCTGGCCGTGGATCCAGGCGCGGAGCGCCGGATCGGGCGTCTTCGCCATCACGATGCTCATCAGGCGCACGATCACCGGGTTGCCGAGGAGCGCGCGCGCTGCACGCTCGGGCAGACGGTCCGCGGCCCAGTAGTAGAAGATCGCGAGCCGCGTCATCACGGCCTGCGGTCCTTCGAGCGCGGGCGAGGAGATCGGGTTGATGAGTGCGACCGTGCTCGGGTCGAGCCCCTGGTCCAGTGCGGCGGCGACGACCAGGGATCCGAAGGAATGGCCGAGGATCGAGTACCCGCCGGGTGCGGCCTCCCGTGCGAAAGCGCGCAGCCATTCGCCGTAGAGCGCGAGATCGTGCTCACGTCCGGGGATCGCCGGACTCGCCCCGAACCCCGGCAGGTCGGGAACGACGACCCGTATACCGGGGCGGTGCTCGACGAGCGCCGCGGCGATGCCGGCAAGCCCGTGGTGGTCTCCGCGGAAGCCGTGCACCAGGATGATCGTCTCGCCGCTCGGCTCACCATGTCGGTCGCCGTACTGCCAGGCCCGGGTCTCGATGCCGAGCGCATCGATCCGCAATTCGGCCGGTGCTTCGCTCACCCATCGAGTCTAGCGCCCGGCGGAACGCCGAAGCGCCGACGGCTGCACGGCACGGCCGCTACGCTGTGATGGACGAAAGGATCCGCCGTGACCGATGCACTCCCCCTCTGGGCCTCGCAGCTCGCCGTGTTCGACACCGAGACGACCGGGGTGGATCCGGCGCAGGCGCGCATCGTCAGCGCGAGCATCGCGCTGCTGGGCGAGGGCGGCGCGGTCGGCGAGCGCTACGACTGGCTGATCGACCCGGGCGTGGAGATCCCGGAGGCCGCCGCACGCGTGCACGGCATCACCACCGAGGTGGCCCGCGCCAGCGGCGTCGATGCGGGAGTCGGCGTCGCCCAGATCATCGAGCAGCTGTTCGCCATGATCGAGCGCGGCTACCCCGTCGTCGTCTACAACGCCCCGTACGACCTCACCCTGCTGCGCGCCGAGGCCGTGCGCCACGGCATCGCGTGGCCGGGGCTCCCCTCCCCCGTCATCGATCCGCTCGTCATCGACAAGCAGGTGGACCGCTTCCGCAAGGGCAAGCGCACGCTCGATGTCGTCACTCAGCACTACGGCGTCGCACTTGATACGGCCCATGACGCAGGCGAGGATGCGATCGCGGCGGGCAGGGTGGCGCAGGCGATCGCCCGCCGCTACGCATCCGTGTTGCCCGGTGACGTGCAGCAGCTGCACGACGAGCAGGTCTCGTGGGCGGCGGCGCAAGCCGCGAACTTCCAGGAGTACATGCGACGGGTGCGGGATCCGCAATTCGTCGCCGAAGGCGCTTGGCCGTTGCGGTAGCCCCGTCACTCGCGAGAGAGCGATTGTGCGGCGCCACGCAGGACCGGGACACGCAGGACCGGGATGAGACGCAGAAGGGCGGATCCCCGAATCGGGATCCTCCCTTCTGCGTGCAGCTCGGAGCTTACGCGCCGAAGCCCTTGAAGCGCTGGTTGAACTTCTCGACGCGACCGGCCGAGTCGAGGATGCGCTGCTTGCCGGTGTAGAAGGGGTGCGAGGCGCTCGAGATCTCGACATCGATCACCGGGTAGGTCGCACCGTCGAGCTCGATGGTCTTGTCGCTGGTCAGCGTGGACCGGGTGAGGAAGGTCTCCCCCGAAGCCAGGTCGCGGAACACGATCGCGTTGTACTCGGGGTGGATGTCGGTCTTCATGGGAGTTCCTTAGATGTTGCCTGGTGAGGAGCGTGTAACAGCACGCTCCGAGGTCTTGGGATCGGCGGACGAGTCCGCACCAGCGGTCAAGTCTAGCAGAATGCGGCGCGGTGGCGATCCTACGCGTGCGCCACCGCCGAATAGCGCCCGTTGCGCTGCGTCACCTCGAACTCCATGCCGAAGGTCGCGCCGAGCGCGTCGGCGGTTAGCGTCTCGTCGATGGGGCCCGCCGCCTGCACTCGGCCGTCGCGGAGCAGCAGCACGTGCGTGAAGCCGGGCGGGATCTCCTCGACGTGATGCGTCACCATGATCATCGCGGGAGAGTAGGGCGACTGGGCGTAGCCGGAGAGCAGCTGCAGCAGCCGTTCCCGTGCGCCCAGGTCGAGACTCGCGCTCGGCTCGTCGAGCAGCAGTAGCTCGGGATCGGTCATCACCGCCCGCGCGATCATCGCCCGCTTGCGCTCGCCATCGCTGAGGGTGCCGAAACGGTGGTCGGCGAAGTCGACGAGATCCCACTCCGCCAGAATGCGTTCGGCCTGGCGTTCGTCGAGGCTGTCGTACTCCTCGTTCCAGCGGCCCTCGACGCTGTAGGCGGCGGTGAGCACCACATCCCGCACGGTCTCGTTCGCCGGGATCCGGCGCGCGGTCGCGGACGATGCGAAGCCGATGCGGTTGCGGAGCTCGAAGATGTCGACCTTGCCGAGCGTGGAGTCGAGCACCGTCACCTGCCCGGTCGTCGGATAGTCGTTCGCCGTCGCCAGACGCAGCATGGTGGTCTTCCCCGCGCCGTTCGGGCCGAGGATCACCCATCGCTGATCGCTGTCGACCTCCCAGTCGATCCCGCTGAGGATCGGGCGCCCGTCGCGCACGTAATCGACGTCGGAGAAGCGCAGCACATTGCTCATGCCATCCAGCGTACCGAGCGGAGGTCATCGCCGTGGCGCGGCACGCCCTACGCTGGAGGGTATGAGCACTCCCTCCCCCAACCGCCCGCTCGTCGTGCTGGACTGCGACTCGACCACGATCCAGGACGAGGTCATCGAACTCCTCGCCGACGCGGCCGGCACGCGCGAACTCGTCGCCGAGGTGACCGAGCGCGCGATGCGGGGCGAGCTCGATTTCGCCGAGAGTCTGCGCGAGCGGGTGGCCACCCTGGCAGGCACACCGGAGACGGTCTTCGAGCAGGCGTATCGCCGGGTTCGCCCGACTCCCGGCATCCACGAGCTCGTCGCCGCGGTGCACGAGCGCGGCGGCGTCGTCGGCGTCGTCTCGGGCGGCTTCCACGAGGTGCTGGATCCACTCGCCGCCGACCTCGGCCTCGACCTCTGGCGCGCGAACCGCCTGGAGGTGGTCGACGGAGCGCTCACCGGCCGCACGCTCGGCCCGATCGTCGACGCCGCGGCGAAGGCGGCGGCGCTGCGCGAGTGGGCCCACGATGCCGGGATCCCGCTCGCCGCCACCGTCGCGATCGGCGACGGTGCGAACGATCTCGAGATGATGGAGGTCGCCGCGCTCTCGGTCGCCTTCAACGCGAAGCCGATCGTGCGGGAGCGGGCGGACGTGTCGATCGAGCAGGATCTCGCGCAGGTCATCCCGATGCTCGACGAGCTGTAACCGGCTGCGCACATCGACGGCGCCCGTAGTTCGCGCCGGTCGACCGCAGCCGGCCGGTCTCGCTCAGAAGTTGTTGAGCTTCTCGGTGTCGTCCGGGATGACGCCGTCCGCCAGCAGCGAGGTGCCGAGCCGTTTCAGCGCCGTCAGCGCGACGTTCTGCGGCATCGGTCCATAGGAGATCCGGGCGACGCCCAGCGCCTCGTACTCGGCGGCCGTGAGCGCACCGGGAAGGCCGATCACGCTCACCTTGCGCAGTCCGATCCCGGCGACCAGGGCTCCGGCCTCGTCGCCGGTGAGCACGCCGGGCACGAACACGCACTGCGCCCCGGCGCCGACGTAGGCGCGGCCGCGCGTGATCGCCTCGGCGAGCGCCTCCCCGCGGGGCCGGTCCCCCGCCTTGAGCAGCGCATCGGTGCGCGCGTTCAGCACGAAGCGCACGTCTTCGCTGTCGCCGGCGTGCACCGCGGCCTCCATGACGTCGACGGATTCCCGCAGCGGGCGCATCCGGTCCTCGATGTTGGCGCCGCATACTCCGACCGCGATGGCGCGGCGCACCGTCTCGCCCGCGTCGGCGAAGCCGCCGTCGAGATCGGCGGTGACCGGCAGATCGGTGGCCGCCACGATGCGCTCGAGCGCGGCGATCATCAGGTCGAGAGGGATCCGCTCGCCGTCGGGGTACCCGTGGGCTGCGGCGATGCCGTGCCCGGCTGTGGCGATGGCCCGGGTCCCGGGAAGTTCCGACACCACGCGCGTGCTGACGGCGTCCCACACGTTGACGACGCGCAGGATCTCCGGGGCGGTGTACAGCTCGGAGAGCGCGGCGGCGTCGACCGCGACGCGGGCCAGGGACCGGGGGTGTGCATGGGAGGTCATCCGATCAGGCTAACCCGGCCGGCCGCCGTTCGATAGGCCTTGACTTCACTGCTCGGCATGCTAGGCCTAGGCGCGCCCCCGCGTCGGAGTATTTGGGATTCGAGGGGCCACGTCAATGGCCCATGCCCCGGCCAGCCGCACCAAGCGATGCATCGCATCGCGCGGCGACGCCGCTTCGGCGCGCCCCGCGCCGAAGTATTGGGGATTCAACGGGCCACGTCAGTGGCCCATCCCCAGCCCGCCGTCGACCGGGATGACCGCGCCCGAGATGTACGCGGCGTCGTCGCCGGCGAGGAACGACACGGCGCCGGCGATCTCCGCGACATCGCCGAATCGCCCAGCCGGGATCGACGAGAGGTACTGCTGCTGCTGCTGCTCGGGCAGCACTGCGGTCATGTCGGTGTCGATGAAGCCCGGAGCGATGACGTTCGCCGTGATGCCCCGACCGCCGAGCTCTCGTGTCAGCGACCGTGCGAAACCGACGAGTGCGGCCTTCGACGAGGAGTAGTTGATCTGCCCGGGCGAGCCGTACAGCGCGACGACGCTCGAGATGAGGATCACGCGGCCGAAGCGACCCTTGAGGAGACCCTTGGCGGCGCGCTTCACGACGCGGAACGTTCCCGTGAGGTTCGTGTCGATGACCTCGGAGAAATCCTCCTCGCTCATCCGGAGCAGCAGGGTGTCCCGAGTGATGCCGGCGTTCGCGACCACGACCTCGACCGGGCCGAGCTGCTGCTCGATCTCGGTGAAGGCGGCATCGATCGATGCGGCATCCGTCATCTCGGCGCGGACCGTCAGCGAGCCCGCCGGACCCTCCCCCGAACGCGCGGTGACGGCGACACGGTGTCCATCGGCGAGCATGCGCTCGGCGATGGCGTATCCGATGCCCCGGTTGCCGCCGGTGACGAGGACGGTGCGAGAGGTTGCCATGACTGATCCTTTCCTTGGCTGCGCCCAGCCTACCGGCAGCCGACGGGACTAAAATCGACGGTGTGGAGCGGCAGTACGAGGTGACGTCCGTCGGGGTGAACCCGGCGGAGGATCGTGCGCACCGCATGCGTGTCTACTTCACGGCGATGACGATCCGCATCGCCTGCGTCGGCTCGCTCTTCTTCGTACGAGGCTGGTGGATCCTGCTCGTCGGCGTGGCCGCCGTGATCCTGCCCTATTTCGCCGTGATCGTGGCGAATCAAGCCGCACCGGGGGTCGGGACGCGTCCGGAGCCGCCCACGCCGCTCGAACTGACCGGCCGGAGCAGCCCGGCCGAGGACTCGTCGTCCACGCCTGCTTCGGAACAGCTCCTCGTCGTGGACGCTCCTGCCGAGCGGCGCGCCGGAGGGCCGGCGACCGTCGATGGGGAGGCCGCGTGAGCGGTTCGCTCGCGGCGTCGCTCGGAGGAGCGCCCGCCCTGACCTACGAGTGCTCGCGCGCCGGCTGCCGTGAAGCGGCCGGCCAGGCGATCCGTTGGCGGAACCCGAAGATCCATGCCGAGGATCGCTGGAAGACGTGGCTCGCCTGCGACGAGCATCTCGAGTTCCTGCGGGAGTTCCTCGCGGCGCGCTCGTTCCCGCTCGAAGTCGTCCCGGTTGCGGAGCTGTCCGACCGCGCGACGGAGGGTGGACGATGAACGGGAGGCCGCCCGGCACGACCGACACGGGTTGGGGGTTCCTGCGGAGCCGTCGGTGGCTCGGCTATTTCGCGCTGTTCACCGTATTCGCCGTCGTCTGCGTGCTGCTCGGAAACTGGCAGTTCGCCCGGCGAGCCGAAGCCCGCGCCGAGATCGACCGCATCGACCGGAACTACGACTCCGCGCCCATCGACCTGGCCGAGGCCGTGCCGCAGCGAGACGGCTTCGACGAGGACACGTGGAAATGGCAGACCGTCGAACTGAGCGGCTCGTACATCGACGAACCGCTGCTGGCGCGAAACCGCCCGGGCCCCGACGGCGTCGGATCCGCTCTGGTCCAGCCGTTCCGGCTCGACGACGGAAGCGTGGTCTTCGTCGATCGCGGTTGGGTCCACGTCTCCGGCACCGACGAGGCGCCGGCCGCGCTGCCGGTCGCGCCGACGGGCGAGGCGAGCGTGCTGGTACGCCTGCGCGCGAGTGAGCCGGAGGTTGCGGGAAGCAGCGCGTCGAAGCGCTCCGTTCCGAGCATCAATGCGCCGATGCTCGCCGAGTTGACCGGTACCGACGACACTGCGTATCTCGCCGTGTTCGGGCAACTGGTGAGCGAGACGCCGACTGGCGAGACAGGAGTGCTCGCCGAACGGCCCGAGCGGGACGAGGGCCCGCACCTCTCCTACGCCCTGCAGTGGTACGTCTTCATCATCATCGGCGGCGCGGGCATGGCCTACGGTGCTCGGCAGGATCATCGTGCGCTCGCCGGGAACGAGTCGGCCCGAGAAGAGGCGGATCTGCGCCGTGCCGAGCGGCGACGCCGACGCGGGCCGAGCGACGCGGACATCGAGGACGCCCTGCTCGATGGCTGAACTGCTCCTGCTGCGCCGGAAACCCCGCGCCGTCGTGTTCGCCGCGCTGCGGCGTGCCCTGATCGGTGCGGTGATCTGCGGTGCGATCGTCGCGACGGCGGCCGGGTGCGCGTCGAAGCCGGATCCGGAAAGCACCCGCGCGGACCTGTCCGAGGTCACCGAGGCCCCGATGGCCCCGGAGGAGATCGACGAGTACGACGCGACGCTGCACCCGGATCCGATGGTCGACGCCGTCGACTGCACGCCCTATCTGGTGGTCACATCGCGAGGCACCGGCGAAGGGGCGAGCGGGCAGCTGCTCTCCCCCGTGGTGCGCATGATCGCCGAGTCCCGGCCCGACGAGGTGCAGACCGTCGACCTCGACTACCCGGCCGACGCCGAGGTCAAGATCGGTGCCACGCGCGGCGCGCGGATCCTGATCGACACGCTCAACGTGCAGGCCGACGCCTGCCCGGAGCAGCGCTTCATCCTGCTCGGCTACTCCCAGGGCGCGCTCATCGTCGGTGACGCCATCGCCTCGCCCGAGGTCCGGCTCATCGGCGCGTCGGTCGGGGAACTCGCGCCGGACGCGGCGGAGCGCGTGCTCGCGGTCGTGCTCTACGGCGATCCGAGGTTCCGCGGTGCGGAAAGCTACGACGTCGGGGACTTCGACCCGAGTGTCAACGGTGTGCTGCCGAGACCGGCAGGCAGCCTGGACGCTTTCGCCGATCGGCTGCGGGACTACTGCGTCTCGGGCGACATCGTCTGCCAGAGCGGTTTCGATCTCGATGAGAGCGGTCACGTCGCCTACTACTCGAACGGGATGCAGCAGGACGGCGCCGCCTTCGTCATCACCCGGCTCGGCCCGCCGGAGTCGGCCGAAGATGACGCCGCGCCGTCGAAGGGGCGGACTCCCGTGGGCGGCGCCGAGCCCGACGAGAGCGACTGAGCATCCGGCCCTACGCCAGCTCGATCAGCTCGAGGTACTCCTTCGACCAGTGATCCTCGGTCCCCTCCGGCATGATGAGCACGCGCTCGGGGTTCAACGCCTCGACGGCTCCGGGATCGTGCGATACCAGCACCACGGCGCCGGAGAAGTTCGCGAGCGCGTCGAGCACCTCTTCGCGGCTCGCCGGGTCGAGGTTGTTCGTCGGCTCGTCGAGCAGCAGCACGTTCGCGCTCGAAACGACGAGCATGGCGAGCGCGAGGCGCGTCTTCTCCCCGCCAGAGAGCACCCCGGCGGGCTTGTGCACGTCGTCTCCCGTGAACAGGAACGAGCCGAGCACCTTGCGCGCCTCCGTCTCGGTCAGATGCCGCGACACCGAGATCATGTTCTGCAGCACGCTCGCCTTCACGTCGAGCGTCTCGTGCTCCTGCGCGTAGTAGCCGATCTTGAGGCCGTGCCCCGGTACCAGGCCGCCGGTGTCGGGCTCGTCGATCCCGGCGAGCAGGCGCAGCAGCGTCGTCTTGCCGGCACCGTTCAACCCCAGCACGACGACCTTCGATCCGCGGTCGATCGCGAGGTCCACGCCGGCGAAGATCTCGAGCGATCCGTACGACTTCGAGAGGCCCGAAGCCTGCAGCGGTGTCTTTCCGCAGGGGGCGGGATCGGGGAAGCGCAGCTTGGCGACGCGGTCGACCCGCCGTTCATCCTCGAGGCCCGAGAGCATCTTCTCCGCACGCGCCACCATCTGGTGCGCGGCAGCGGCCTTCGAGGCCTTCGCGCCGAACCTTGCCGCCTGATCCTTCAGGGCCGATGCCTTCTTCTCGACGTTCGCCCGCTCCTTCCGGCGCCGTTCCTCGTCGGCAGCCCGCTGCCGGAGGTAGAGGCGCCACCCCATGTTGTAGACGTCGATCACCTGACGGTTCGCGTCGAGGTAGAAGACGCGGTTCACGGTCTCCCCCACCAGGTCGATGTCGTGGCTGATCACGATCACGCCGCCGCGGTAGGTCTTGAGGAACTCCCGCAGCCAGACGATGCTGTCGGCGTCGAGGTGGTTGGTCGGCTCGTCGAGGATCATCGTGTCTGCGTCGCTGAAGAGGATCCGTGCGAGCTCGATGCGTCGGCGCTGACCGCCCGAGAGGGTCCCGAGCGGCTGGTCGAGCACCCGATCGGGCAGGCCGAGATTGTGCGAGATCGAGGCCGCTTCCGCCTCCGCGGCATAGCCGCCGAGCGCCTGGAAGCGATCGGTCAGGTTTCCGAAGCGCTTCATCGCCTTCTCGGCGACCTTCGGATCGTCCGAGGCCATCTCCTCCGAAGCGCGGGCGATGTTCTTCGTCAGAGTGCCGAGGCCGCGGGCATCGAGGATCCGGTGCCGCGCGAGCTGCTCGGGGTCCCCCGAGCGCGGATCCTGCGGGAGGAAGCCGAGCTCCCCGCTGATCGCGACACTGCCTTCGGCGGGCTGCAACTCACCCGAGAGGGTACGCGTGAGCGTGGTCTTGCCGGCGCCGTTGCGCCCGACAAGACCGATCTTGTCCCCCGGATTGACACGGAAGGTCACCCCGCTCATGAGTCGGCGGGCGCCGACGTCGATGGCGAGGTTCTCTACGGTGATCAAATAGCGAACCCGAGCGCGCGCATCATGTCGCGGCCGTCCTCGGTGATGCGCTCGGGCGTCCACGGCGGCATCCACACCCAGTTGATGCGGAACGCCCGGACGAGCCCGTCGAGTGCCTCGGCGATGTCGTTCTCGATCACGTCAGTGAGCGGGCAGCCGGCACTGGTGAGCGTCATCGAGATGACGAGTGCGTCGTGCTCCTCGTCGAAGGCGAGATCGTAGATCAGGCCCAGGTCGACGATGTTGACGCCGAGCTCGGGATCGCTGACGTCCTTCAGCGCCTCGAGCGCCTGCTCCTTGAACTCGGGATCGATCGAGGTCATGATCGTCGCCGGTCCGATCGTGTTCTCGGAGGCGACGACGTCGTTCGCGTCTGCAGTCATACGGCTAGCCTACGCGCCTCAGGCCGCGTCCACGAGGTAGCGGTCGTAACCCTCTTCCTCGAGACGATCGGCGAGCTCCGGGCCGCCCTCCTCGGCGACGCGCCCGTTCACGAACACGTGCACGAAGTCGGGCTTGATGTAGCGGAGGATCCGCGTGTAGTGCGTGATCAGCAGCACTCCGAGCCCGGTCGTCTCCTTGGCTCGGTTGACGCCCTCGGAGACCACCTTCAGCGCATCGACGTCGAGACCGGAGTCGGTCTCGTCGAGCACCGCGAACTTCGGCTTCAGCAGTTCGACCTGCAGGATCTCGTTGCGCTTCTTCTCGCCGCCCGAGAAGCCCTCGTTGACGTTCCGCTCAGCGAAGGAGGAGTCCATGCGCAGGTTCTCCATGGCCTCCTTCACCTCCTTCATCCAGGTGCGGATGGCGGGCGCCTCGCCGTCGATCGCGGTCTTCGCGGTGCGGAGGAAGTTGGCGTTCGTCACGCCCGGGATCTCCACCGGGTACTGCATCGCGAGGAACAGGCCGGCCTGGGCGCGCTCGTCGACGCCCATCTCGGTGACCTCCTCACCGTCGAGCAGGATCGATCCGCTCGTGACCTCGTAGCGCGGGTGGCCAGCGATCGCGTAGGCGAGCGTCGACTTGCCCGAGCCGTTCGGGCCCATGATCGCGTGGGTCTCCCCCTGCGGGATGGTCAGGTCGACGCCGTTGAGGATCGGCTTCGCGCCCTGGTCGGTCTCGACGCTGACGTGCAGATCCTTGATCTCGAGGAGGGAAGTCATTGTGCAATCTCTTTCGTAACAGTGGGGTCTATGTAGATGTCGCCGTCTTGGATCTCGACGACGTACACCGGAACAGGTTCGAAGGCCGGCAGGTTCATGGGCTGGCCGGTGCGCAGGGAGAAGGCGGATCCATGCGCCCAGCACTCGAGCGTGTCGCCCTCGACGAAGCCTTCGGAGAGGCTGATCTCGCCATGGGTGCAAGTGTCTCCGATGGCGTGCACCTCCCCCTGGCCGTCGAGCACGATCGCGATCGGTACGCCGTCGAGGACGACGCGTTCCGCCTGATCCTGCACGAGATCGCCCAGGGCGATCGCCTTCTGACGAGCCATCAGGCTCCCTTGACAGCAGCCGCACGCACCAGATCGGTCTCGGCGAGTTCCGCTTCGATGGCGGCCTGGAGGCGCTCCTCCGTCGCCGCATCGCCGATCTGGGCGATCACCTCGAGCAGGAACCCGCGCACGACGAGCTTGCGGGCCTCCTCCTCGCTGATGCCACGGCTCTGCAGGTAGAAGATGTGCTCGTCGTCGAAGCGTCCGGTCGCGCTCGCGTGCCCGGCGCCTTCGATGTCGCCCGTCTCGATCTCGAGGTTCGGGATCGAATCGGCGCGGGTGCCCTCGCTCAGCACGAGGTTGCGGTTCTGCTCGTAGCTGTCGGTGCCCGTTGCGCTCCGGCGGATGAGGACGTCGCCGATCCACACGGTGTGCGCACCCTCGCCCTGCAGCGCGCCCTTGTAGGTGACGCGGCTGCGCGTGTGCGGGGCGTCGTGGTCGAGGTACACCTGGTGCTCGAGGTGCTGGCCGGCGTCGGCGAAGTAGGCGCCGAGCGCCTCGCCGTTCGCGCCCTCGTGATCGAGGTGGATCGACGGGTTCAGGCGGACGATGCCTCCGCCGAGCGAGACGACGATGTGCGTAAGCGACGCGTCGCGACCGACGGTCGCGTAGTGGCTGGCGAGATGCACCGCATCGTCGTCCCACTGCTGCACGCTGACGACAGTCAGCTGTGCTCCGTCGCCGACGACGATCTCGACGTTCTCGCTGAGGTGCGCCGTGCCGCGGTTCTCGAGAATCACGAGTCCCTGCGACTGGGGCTTCGCTTCGATCACCGTGTGGCCGGCGCGCGGGGCGGCGTCGAGGGTGTCGCGGGTGACGATCGCGGTGACCTTCTCCTCGGCGGAGACCGTCAGCAGGTGCGCCTCCCGGAACGCGGTCCAGGCCGCGGCCGCGCCGCGCTCCTCCGGGATCCCTGCGCGCCCGATGCGCGCGTCGTCCCGCGCGATCCACTCGCTCGAGATGCCTTCGGGGCCGCTCACGGATGCCGCGACCCGCGAACCGTCGAGCTCACCGTTCAGCAGGGCGTCGAGCTCGGCCACGGGCGTGAACTTCCAGACGGCCTCGCGTCCGGTGACCCGCGGGAAGTCGGCGACATCGGTGCTCTTCGGGCGCGCCGAACGGGTCTGCACCGGAACCTTCGAGTCCCATCCGCCGTCCGAGTGCGCCTTCAGGCCATGCTGAGCCGGGTCCATCGTTGCTGCAGCGTTGGTCATTATCCGACGGATCCTTCCATGCCCATCTCGATGAGCTTGTTCAGTTCGAGTGCGTACTCCATGGGCAGCTCGCGCGCGATCGGCTCGATGAAGCCGCGGACGATCATCGCCATCGCCTCTTCCTCGGCGAGCCCACGGCTCATCAGGTAGAAGAGCTGGTCCTCGCTGACGCGCGACACCGTGGCCTCGTGGCCGAGCTCGGCGTCGTCGGTGCGGATGTCGATGGCCGGGTAGGTGTCGCTGCGCGAGATCCTGTCGACGAGCAGGGCGTCGCAGACCACCGAGTTGGCGGCGTGGTGCGCCGTCGACTCCACCCGGACCTCGCCGCGGTAGCCGGTGCGGCCGCCGCCGCGGGCGATCGACTTCGACAGGATCGACGACTTGGTGTGCGGGGCGAGATGGATCATCTTCGCGCCGGCGTCCTGGTGCTGGCCCGGGCCGGCGAACGCGACGGAGAGCGTCTCGCCCTTCGCGTGCTCGCCGGTGAGGTAGATCGACGGGTACTTCATGGTGACCTTGGAGCCGATGTTGCCGTCGACCCACTCCATGGTCGCGCCTTCCTCGGCGACCGCGCGCTTCGTGACGAGGTTGTACACGTTGTTCGACCAGTTCTGGATGGTCGTGTAGCGCACGCGGGCGTTCTTCTTCACGATGATCTCGACGACAGCCGAGTGCAGCGAGTCGCTCTTGTAGATCGGCGCGGTGCAGCCCTCGATGTAGTGCACGTAGCTGCCCTCGTCGGCGATGATGAGCGTGCGCTCGAACTGGCCCATGTTCTCGGTGTTGATGCGGAAGTAGGCCTGCAGCGGGATCTCGACGTGCACTCCCTTCGGCACGTAGACGAAGGATCCGCCCGACCAGACGGCCGTGTTCAGCGCCGCGAACTTGTTGTCGCCCGACGGGATGACCGTGCCGAAATACTCCTGGAAGATCTCGGGATGCTCGCGCAGGGCGGTGTCCGTGTCGAGGAAGAGCACGCCCTGGGACTCCAGGTCCTCGCGGATCTGGTGGTAGACGACCTCCGACTCGTACTGGGCGGCCACGCCGGCGACGAGGCGCTGGCGCTCGGCCTCCGGGATGCCGAGACGCTCGTAGGTCTCCTTGATCTCCTCCGGGAGCTCCTCCCAGGTGGTCGCCTGCTTCTCGGTGGAGCGCACGAAGTATTTGATGTTGTCGAAGTCGATGTCGCTGAGGTCGGCGCCCCAGGTCGGCATCGGCTTCCGCTCGAAGATCTGCAGCGCCTTGAGGCGTCGCTGCAGCATCCACTCGGGCTCGTTCTTCAGCCCTGAGATGTTCCGCACGACGGCCTCGTCCAGACCGCGGCGCGCGCTCGCGCCGGCATCGTCGGCGTCGTGCCATCCGAACTCGTACACGCCCAGGCCCTCGAGTTCGGGCCGGTCGATCAGCACCTCTGGCATCGTTCTTTCCCTCGTTCGTCCCATCGTGGGATCCGGGGGCACACCGCACACCCGGTTCCCTGCGACGGTGCAGTAGTGTGGGCGTCGAAGCGCCCGACTCGCTCGCGCTCCGAGCCGGCCGGCGAGGCCGTTCCCGAGCCGCTGAGCACCAAACAATCAGTCTACAGGCTCGCCTGCGAAATGTCATCGAAGGCAAGCCTTACTCATGCGGGCGGTTCGCACTCAGCGATCACCGACAAGCGCTGACGAGTACTGAGCGAGAGGATCACCGTGACCGGCACACGAGCGAGCGATTTCGACCTCGTCGGAGGGAGGACGACCTCGAGAACCCTGCGCGTCTCGGCCTGGATTTCCTTCGTGCTGAACGTGGTGATCATCGCCACCGGCGGAACCGTCCGCCTGACCGGTTCAGGGCTCGGGTGCGACACCTGGCCGACGTGCACGAGCGAATCGCTCGTCTACAACGAGGCCATGGGCATCCATTCGCTCATCGAGTTCGGCAACCGCACCATCTCGGGTCCGCTGCTGATCGCCGCGATCCTGGTGCTCGTGCTGAGCTGGCGCATCCGCGCTCGGCGCCGCGACCTCCTGGTGATCTCGGCGACCGTGCTGGCCCTCGTGGCCGCACAGGCGCTCATCGGCGCATTCGTGGTCTGGCTGCATCTGAACGCGAACCTCGTCGGTGTGCACTACCTGATCTCGCTCGTCATCGTCTGCGTGGCGGCGGCCTATCTCGTGCGCATGTACGAGCCCTCGCTCCCCCGCGCGCGTGCGGTGCCGCTCGGCTACGCGATCCTCGCCCACGTCACCACGCTCTTCATGGCGATCACCATCTTCGTCGGCGTGCTCACCACCGGCGCCGGCCCGCACTCGGGCGATGAGAACGTCGTGCGCGACGGCTTCGACGCGACGCTGCTCAGCCACATCCACGCCTGGCCCGGCTACATCTCGTTCGCCCTCGTCGTCGCGCTCATCGTGTGGGCCGCGATCGGGCGGCTGCGGCCGCTGCGCTGGTCGATCGCGCTGCTCGCCGTGCTCGTCGTGCAGATCGCCGTCGGCGTCTACCAGGCCCGCAACGGCCTGCCGCCGGTCGCGGTCGGGGTGCACATGGTGCTCGCCTCGCTCACGGCCGCAGCGATGACGGTCGTGATCCTGCGCCTCAAGCAGCCCGTGGCACGCGACGACGCCGAATCCCGAGCAGCCTGAGGGCGGGGCGGGACCCGTCTCGCGCCCCGCTCCGTCGACCTCTCGAGCCTCCCCGCCCATGTGAGGTCGGCGAAAGACGAGAAATGGCCTTCTATCCACCCGGGAATGCGCCTTTTCCTGCCTTTCATCGAAGCGGGTCGTGCTGCACGCCGAAGCCTGTGAACGGTACGGCCGACTCCGTGCCGTCGCCGGAGCGCTCGTCGAGCAGCCGTGCCAGTGAAGGTCTGACCGGCTGGCCGGGGCGTCCGCTGAAGCTCAGCATGCGGCGCCCGGCACCGACCGGATCGTCGAGGAGATTCTCCTGGTAGAAGACCATGAGGCGCCACCCGGCGTCCCGCGCCGCCTGATGCTTGCGGGGATCGCGCCTGCGCTGACGACGGGAGGTGTGATGCTGCTCGCCGTCGTACTCGAACGCACTCCGCGTCTTGTCGTCGACGGCGTCGAAGCGCCCGATCCACCGCCCTTCAGCGTCGTGCAGTTCGGCTTGCAGGCGCAGTTCGGGCATGCCCGCTCGAGCTCCCGCGAGTCGCATGAGCGTCTCCATCCGCGATTCCGCCCCCTCGCGTGCGAGGGCTACGGCAGCCCTGAAGCGAACCGCACCGCGACCCGTGACCTCCGTGACGGAGCGAGCCAGATCGCCGGGCGAGACGTAGAGGTACGGGTCGTACCGCCTCGGGTCTCGAAAGCGGAGGAAGTCGAGCGCGACGACCAACTCCGGGAATGGCAGCGCGAGGGCCGCCTCGCGTACGGCGTGGAGCGGGTCCGACACCGGAATATCGAAATCGTAGTCTGGCGACAGACAGAGGTGATGCCGCGCGGGCGTGCTGTGCCGATGCCCGGTGACGCCCGCACAGCTCACCCGGCCGATACGGGCGGGTGAGGAGACATCGACCGGCTGGCCCTTCGGAACGCGGATCGGGCAGCCCAGGAGCGCGAGAGCGGTCGCATGGCTGAAGCGCTCGCCCTCTCTGAGGCGGGGCAGGTAGCGAAGCGCCCGGTCCCGCAGCGTGTCCGCGGGAGGGAGCTCCGAACGCACACCGTGGAACGGACGATCCCAACGAGGATGCCGGAGCACTCCTCGAGAGCAGGTTGGTGGAACGGCATCGCGCACCAGGAACGACCGGCGGTCTATGTCCGTATTGGCGAGCGGATTCCGATGCATGCACCCATCATGGAACGAACCGCAAGGCAGGAGCAGGCGTTATCCACAGCATTCGCGGGATTGGCGGAATCGCACTTTCTCCGGCGAATGTGAGCGAGGAATCTCGCTCGCCCTCTCACCGAACTTCCGTTCCCGTACAGGCCTCGGTGAAACTCTTGCATGCCTCGGTGAAACTCGCTGCGAGAGGCGGAAAAAGGTTCTTCCGCGGGAGAATTTCCGCCTTTTTCCGCGTTTCGCGAGGATGCATGTGGGGGTGTTTGGGGGCGGCGCCTCGGGGTACGGG
>NZ_CAJVAP010000006.1 GCF_910593785.1 Leucobacter soli
AGCATGCGGAGCGCACGCTGACGAAGTTCAGGGTCGTATTTGCTTGGCATCGTAGTTCCATCCTTATATAAAGATCGGAACTGAAACCAGGCCAATTCAAACTACATTCTTGAGCACTTTGACCAGAAGACGAAACGTCAAGAAGGCTACGCGCTCGGGGAGCGTCGCGTGAAGGGCTTCAACTCCATCTTCGCCACCGCATCCATCACCGCGGCCCGCACCTACTACCAAGAGTTCAAAAACCAGCAAGAGGCACTGCTCCCGGATCAGCGGCTCAAGGTCGCGACAATCTTCTCCTATGCAGCAAACCCCGACAGCGAAGACGGATTACTCGACGAGGAAGGCTTCGAAACCGACGCCCTCTCCGGCGATGCACGTAGCTTTCTCGAGACCGCGATCTCTGATTACAACCGCATGTTCGGCACCAGCTTCGACACGAGCTCCGATAGCTTCCAGAACTACTACAAGGACCTCTCGCAACGACTCAAGACCCGCGAGATCGATCTCGTCATCGTGGTGAACATGTTCCTCACCGGCTTCGACGCCACCACCCTCAACACGCTGTGGGTGGATAAGAACCTCCGCAGTCACGGCCTCATTCAGGCGTACTCGCGTACGAACCGCATCTTGAACTCCGTGAAGACATACGGCAACATTGTGAACTTCCGCGACCTCGAAGAAGCCACGAACGACGCGATCGCCCTGTTCGGCAACAGAGACGCCACAGGCATCGTGTTGCTGAAGCCGTACCGTGAGTACTTCGAGCAATATGCCGAGAAAGTCACGCAGCTCATGCAGCAGTACCAGCCAGGTGCGCTGATCGTGGGCGAAGAGAGCCAGGTCGAGTTCGTGAAGCTCTACGGTGAGATTCTCAAGCTCCGCAATATCCTCACCTCGTTTGATGACTTCGAGAACGACGAGATCCTCTCTGCCAGGGACATACAGGACTACCAGTCCACCTACCTCGATCTCTGGAACGAACGTAAGCGCGCGACCCAGAGCGAGAAGGAAAGCATCATCGAGGACGTGGTCTTCGAGATCGAACTGATCAAACAGGTCGAGATCAACGTTGACTACATCCTGCTGCTCGTGCAGAAGTACCGTGAAGAACGCGGCGACGGCGAAGACAAAGAGCTGCGTTCAGGCATCAGCCGTGCGATCGATTCAAGCCCGTCACTGCGGAACAAGAAGGACCTCATCGAGAACTTTGTCGATTCCGTCTCGGTGAAGGGCGAGATCGAGGCCGAGTGGCAGGCGTATGTAGCGGCGCAGCGCGAGAAGGAACTCGCCGAGATCATTTCGACCGAGAATCTGAAGCCCGAAGAGACCGAACGGTTCATCGATGCCGCGTTCCGTGACGGCCAGCTTCGCACGACGGGCACGGCGATCACGAAGGTGCTGCCACCGGTGTCGCGGTTCTCGAAAGACAAGGGACACCGCGAAAAGAAACAACGCGTGATCCAGCTGCTGGGTGAGTTCTTCGACCGATTCTTCGGACTGACTACGGGTGGAAGTTAACGGCTCCTAGCCGTTGATACTCAAGGACCTCTCGACTCTGCTCCACAGATTCTCGTTCCAACCCTCCCCCACTGTGGCCGCTCGACCCCCTGCCTGTGGCAGGGGGTTTTCGCTTCCTCGGAGCCGTCGCCCTCGTGATGCGGAGACGCGGGCGGATGACCATGTACACCGGGCTGATGAACGCGTATACCGGGCAGATGGTGAGGGAGCACAGCACCGGCGATCGGGTGCATGCATTGATCTCGTTCCGGCCGGGCATCAGAATAGATCCAATCAACGTTCCCCAGCGATCGAGGAAGATGTCGAGGTGCGTGTCCGGTGACTTGGGCGAGAAAACTCCAGCGCGTGCTCGTCGGAGACGCGACGGTAGCCGAGGCCTGCTCCATGATCGCCGGAGAGGCCCAGGCGCTCACCGGCGCTGCCGCGGCTCACATGTGGCGGTATGCGCGGGCCTCCGGCGAACTGGTGCTGGAAACCGGGGTGGAGCGTCGCCGAGTCAGCTGGGTCCCTGAAAGCACCGAGAACGCGAAGAGCACGGAGACCGCGAGTTCTGTGCTGCTCGCGCAGCACATGCACCCGGACCTTTCCGAGCGGACTCCGCGCACGAACACGAACACGAATGCGGATGTGAGTGCCGTGGATCTGGTAGCCGCGGGAGATCTCGCAGGCGTGCTCGTGCTGGAGGGTGCGGGGTCCGCGGTCTCCGAGAGCGACTTCGAGGAGTTCCTGCTCAACGCCTCCGCTGCGCTCTCCAACGTGATCACACTTGAGGAGGCGCGCACCGAGCAGCAGCAGCTGGCCACGGTCGCCAAGCTGGCGCTCGAACTGTCGTCGAACCTCGATATCGAGTTCGTGCTCTCGACGATGCTCAATCAGATCCGCGATCTCGCGGGCGTGCCGATCGCCTACATCATGATGCTCGATCAGTCTTCTTCCCAGCTGTTCATGCGGGCCTCGGTCGGGTTGACCGACCCCGAATACTACGGAAAGGTGAGGCTCAAGCTCGGGGTGGGGCTCGGCGGCAAGGCGGTGGAGATCGGGCAGATCTACTACACCGATGACTATCTGACCGATGAACGGTTCATCCGCGACAGCGACGTGGACGACGCGGACCTCAGGGAGGGGATCCGAAGCGTGATCGGGGTGCCGATGCTCGTCGAGGATCAGTTCGTCGGGCTGCTCTGCCTCGCCGACAGAGAGGTCCGCACTTTCTCGGATTCGATCCTGGATCTGCTGGAACGGCTCGCCCAGCACGCGGGGCGGGCGGTGCAGAACGCGAGCCTGTACGAGCGCGGCACCTCTGCGCTGTCAGAGGTTCAGCGCGACAGCGATGAGGCCCAGCACAGGATCCTGGTGCTCATGCGCCAGATCGAGGCTCGGCGCGCGCTCAACGAGATCATGCTGCGCGACGGCGGGTTGGACGGCCTTCTGGCCTGGCTCAGACAGGTCGCGGGCGGAGCGATCGTCGCGCTCGACGAGCATCACGCTCCCTTCGGTTCGCAGGGGGACCCCGACAGGGTTGCGGAGCTGCAGGAGTTCGCTTTCGCGCGAGCGCATCATCGGGGCCCGGAGGGTGCCGAGAAGCACTCTCGCCGCCCTCGGTCTGCGGCCCCGCCGGGGCGTGAGAAACGGTCGGGCGGGATGGACGGTCGTCGGATCATGTCGGTGCCGATCACCGCGGCGGGGGTGGTGCTCGGCAGCATCTGGTGCAACGCGGCGAATACGGATGTCGACGGGCTCGGGGAGGTCTTGGAGGAGGGAGCCAATGCGGTGGCCCTCGAGCTGCTGCGCGAGCGGTCGGTCGCGGAGGTGGCCGAGCGTCTCGGCCGGGAGCTCATCGTCGAGATCTTCGGTCGAGGGGAGTCCGACGCCGAGGTGCTCGAGCGACGAGCACGAGGCCTCGGCATCGAACTGAACACGATGGCTCGTTTCTGCATTGTCTGGCCTTACGCGAGAGACAGCGAATCGGCGGTGGCCGCGCTCGCTCCTTGCATCTTGGCCTCGGAGTTCCGCGGCGCTCTCGTCGTTCTGCTCACCGACGCCTATGAAGGGTTCGCAGACACGCTCGAGGGTGTGCTCGAGGCGGCGAGCGCGCGCGAGAGCGGTGCGGTGATCAGCACCGTGGGATGGCGGAGCCCCCATCTCGCCACCGAGTTCGCGCTGGCGGAGCGCCTGGTGAAGGTCGCGGCGGGGAGCAGCCGTCAGAAACGGGTGCTCGATCTGGATCGGGCGCGTGTGCTCGGCCTGCTGCTCGGCTCGGTCGACGGGATGGAAACGCTCGACTCGTTTGCGGAGATGGCTCTCGGACCGATTCTGCGCCACGCTTCCGGCGACCTGGGCGAGCTGGTGACGACTCTCGAGACCTATCTCGCCTGCAGGCAGAGCCCTCAGAAGACCGCCGAGCAGCTGTATGTGCATGTCAACACGGTCTACTATCGCGTGAATCTGATCAAGAAGCTGCTCGAAAGCGATCTCTCCGACCCGCTCCAGGTGCTCGATTTGCAGATCGCGTGCCTCATTCGTCGGTTCTTGAAGTAGCGTCTGCGAGTCTCCCCGCGGAAGCCGGCGCAAGTCGCCGAGCATCGGCGCAAGTCGGAGCGCAGCGTTGCGGTAGCCGCATGAGTATGCGCCAATTGGATTCAGAGTCCAACACAATGGGGTAGGTATGTGTGATCGCACCATTGTTGCCCTGCGATGGCGCGCCCACAATAGTGACAGACGACAGAGACGCTGGGGCCTCGGGTGATATGCAGTTCGATTCACGGAATCGCCTCAGTGCTGAGAGACGCGTCAATCCACCGGCATTCACTAACACGGGAGATATCATGTCGCCGCTTCCATTGGCGGGAGTACGAGTTCTGGATCTTACGCACGCCTTGGCGGGTCCATTCGCAACCATGATCCTGGGCGATATGGGCGCGGAGATCATCAAGATCGAGTCGCCCAAGGGCGATCTGACCAGGACCACCCCGCCGATCTACCTCGACGGCACCTCGCTCTACTTCATCTCGAACAACCGAAACAAGAAGAGCGTGCTCCTCGACCTCAAGAGCGAGGTCGGCAAGGCCGCGTTCAACGACCTGGTAGCGGCGGCCGACGCCGTCATCTACAACTACTCGAACGGCGTGGCCCGCAGGCTCGGCATCGAGCACGACGACCTCGCCGCCATCAACCCCAACATCATCACCGTGAGCATCACCGGTTTCGGCGAAGAGGGGCCCGAGGCCGACAGGCCCGCGGTCGACCTGATCGCGCAGGCGCTCTCGGGCGCGATGAGCATCACCGGCGAACCCGGCGGCGAGCCGGTGCGCAGCGGTGTGCCGACCGCGGACATCCCCGCCGGCATGTACGCCTGCATCGGGCTGCTCGCCGGTCTGCACGCGCGCCGCGAGCTGGGGCACGGGCTCCGGGTGGACACCTCGCTGTTCCACGCGCAGCTCTCGTTGCTGAACTACGAGGCGTCCCTGACGAAGTACACCGGGGTCGAGATCGGCCCGCAGGGCTCGGGGCACACGGGCAATGCGCTCGCGCAGGCCTTCCGCACGAGCGACGGCTGGCTGGTGATCGATGCGGGGTTCAACCACCACTTCAAGCAGCTCTGCCGACTCATCGGCATTCCGGAGGCGGCGGAGAACCCGCGCTGGCAGGAGCGCGAAGGCCGCCGTCAGGATCGGGTGGAGCTGACCCGGATGGTTCAGGATGTGCTGGCCACCCAGACCACCAAGCACTGGCACGGCATTCTGGCGCCCGAGGGCATTCTCTGCGCACCGGTCAATGGTGTGCTCGATGCCCTGGATCATCCTCAGAGCAAGGCTTACTCGGCGACGAGGCCCCTGTCGTTCGAGGACAACACCGTCGAGGTGCTGACCACGCCGCTGTGGTTCGACAAGCAGACCGAGCATCCGATGCAGGATCCGCCGGGGCTCGGAGAGCACACCCGAGAAATACTCACCACTGTTCTGGGCTACGACGAGGAGCGCGTGGAGCGCGTGCTTCGCGAGGGCACCGGCAAGAAGGGAAACTAGAGAATAATGATCCTTGATCGTGGAGAGGTCATCGTCGTCGGCGGTGGCATCGTGGGAACGACCACGGCCTGGTTCCTGGCCGAACGCGGAGTCGACGTGGTGCTCGTGGAGCAGGAGGACCTCGCCTACGGGGCCTCGGGCCGCAACATGGGCTTCCTGGTCATAAGCAATCGCTGCAGCGGAATCGAGCTCGATTTCGCTCTGCACGGAAGGTCTCTCTACGAGGGCTTCTCGGAGCAGCTCGGCAACACGTTCGAATACCGTTCGAGCGGCGGTCTCGCGTTCTTCAACGACGAGGCAGACGCCGCGCTCTTCCGCGAGTTCGCGGAGGAGCGCCGGTCGGTGGGTCTCACCACGGACTACCTCGAGCCCTCCGAGGTGCGCGAGGTAGCGCCGATTCTGACGGGCGACGTGGTCGGCGGCGTCTTCTGCGCCGAGGACGGCATGATCCGGACCCCGAAGTTCGTTGCGGCGCTCGGCGCGGAGTGCGCGCGGCGCGGTGTGCGCATCCACACGCAGACGACCGCGACGCGCTTGAAGCGCGGTGCGGACGGCAAAGTGATCGGCGTCGAGACGACGCGCGGTCAGGTGCTGGGAGACCGTGTGGTCTGGGCCGCCGGCGTCTGGAGCAAGCTGCTGGCCGATGAGGGCATCGAGATCAACATGGAAATCGAGCGGCTCGGCGCGCTGCTCACGACCCCGATCGCCGAGACGGTCGATCCCGTGCTCTACGGTCCGTCGATCGCCACGATGTACCGTCACTTCCGCACGCTCTCCTCCTTCGAGTCGACCTATGCGGACCGTCAGGAGCTGCTCTCCGGCAAATTCACCCAGAACATCAATCAGATCGACGGCGGCAACCTGATGCTCGGGTGCCCGATGGACTACCCGAACTCCTTCGAGGATCACCCCCCTGTCGACGGCCTGATGCGGGCGCTCAACGAGTTCCGGCGCAGCTGCCCGGACCTGAAGGTCGGCATCGAGCGGGTGTGGGCGGGCCTCGTGCCCAGCGTCAAGGACGGGCTGCCCATCATCGGCGATATCAAGGAGGCCCCGGGGCTTCTCATCGCGACCGGGCACGAGCACGGAAACGTCGCCGGCCCGGCGACCGGCGAACTGATCGCCCAGCTGGTCACGGGCGAGGAGTCGTCGTTCGACGTCGAGCGCTTCTCCCCCTACCGCGAGGGGCTGATCGCGGCATGACCACTACGAACAAGACAGGGAGAGGCGAAATGGAATTCGAGACACTGACCGTCGACCGCGACGGACCCATCTGGCGCGTCGCGATCAACAGGCCGGATCAGCGCAATGCGCTCAACTGGGCCTTCCACACAGAGTTTGCGCAGCTGCTCGACATCGCCGAGGATGACCCTGAGATGAAGGTCATGACGCTGGTCGGCAACGGCCCCGTCTTCTCGGCGGGTGGCGACATCCGCGAGGCCGCTCAGGGATACATCGACGAGGCGATCGCCTCCGGGCGGCCGAAGCACCAGGTGCCGCAGCTGCCCCGAGCCTGGTACTTCCGCAAGTTCCTGATCTCGGGTGTGCACGGCTATGTCGGCCCCGAGGCCAACCTGCTGCTGGGGTGCTGCGACTTCGTGGTGGCCGCCGAGAAGACGAAGTTCAGCTTCGAGGTGCTGCGCGGCGGTGGCGAGGGCTTCACGAGCTCGATCCTGTCGATGATGCTGCCGATGCGGGTCATGCTGAGGCTGTTCACGCAGGGATCGTGGTTCGACTCTGAGCAGGCGCTCAACTGGGACTATGTGAACCGGGTTGTTCCCGCCGACGGCGTGCGCTCCGAGCTCGAATCGTGGGCTCAGGAGCTCGCGAAGCTTCCGACGGAGCAGGTCGCCGCGTCGAAGGAATACATGCATCGAATCTACGAGCTCAAGGGCCTGTCGAACATCGTCGGCGTGGGCAACCATAATTCGGGGCATGGCGGTTCCGACGGAAAGGAGTTCTACCGACTTCTGCTCGAGAAGGGGATGCGCGAAGCGCTGAAGTATCGCGACGACGGGTACAGCCCTTCGCACAGTCAGGTGTAGGAATACGGATTTCTCGTTAGCGGCGGGCAAGCATCCCGACGATGCAACGAAGTATCGTCGGGATCACCCGGTTCTTCTCGGCCGAACCGCCACGCACAAGCCCTGCCGGGTGGCCGCCCCCGCTACACACACGCCGATCCTCTCGCGGGATCGGCCGGTTCGGCCGATTCACCGGAGCACGCGACTTGCGGCTTTCATCATGATTACGATTCACGGGAGTAAGTTATGAAGACCCCAATCACTCGGCGCGATGCACTGCGCCTGAGCCTGGTGACGGCTACCGGAGTCGCCCTCGGCGGTTCACTGGCGAGCTGCAGTTCCCCCAGCGGCAGCGGTGCCGGCGGAGAAGGCGGCAGCGGCGGCATCCTGCGGTTCGCACTGACCGATTCCGGTCAGGGCGAAGTGCTCGATCCCGCCCTGGTCAAGTACTCGAGCGAGATCATCTACTGCGGGCAGATCTACGACTCGCTCACGAGAAGCGACGCGAACTTCCAGGTGCAGCCTTCGCTCGCCACCGACTGGGAGGCCAACGACGACGGGACCGAGTGGACGTTCCACCTGCGTGAGGGCGTCGTGTTCCACGACGGTTCCCCGTTCACTGCCAACGACGTCGCCTTCTCGGTCACGCGCATCCTCGACCCCGCGCTCGGTTCGCAGTCCTACGCCCGTCTCGCTCCGAGCATGGACCCCGAGGGCGTCACCGTGGTCGATGACCACACGATCACCTTCACCCTCAAGCGACCCGACTCGCTGCTCCCGAACGCGCTGTCGGAGCGGTCGTGCAAGATCGTCAAGGACGGCACGGAGGAGTTCACCGTCGAGACCGCGGTCGGCACCGGCCCGTTCAAGATCACCTCGTGGACTCCGGGCCAGCAGTGGGAGCTCGCGAAGAACGAGGACTACTGGGAGGCGGGCCTCCCCTACCTCGACGGCGTGAAGGCCGTTGTGCTCGCCGAGCAGGCGACGAAGCTGCAGTCCCTCCGTTCCGGCCAGTTCGACATCGTGGATGCGATCGGGTTCACCTCGGCCGCTCAGGTCGAGGGCGACGAGAAGGTCGCGCTCGTGTCGATGGAGAACCGGTCGTGCTGGACGTTCGCCATGGACACGCGGATGGCGCCGTTCAACGAGGATCCGCGCATCGCGCAGGCCATGAAGCTCGCGC
Source organism: Leucobacter soli (assembly GCF_910593785.1). Lineage (GTDB taxonomy): Bacteria > Actinomycetota > Actinomycetes > Actinomycetales > Microbacteriaceae > Leucobacter > Leucobacter soli. The sequence goes on from NZ_CAJVAP010000006.1 coordinate 8,751, forward strand.
AGGATCGCGACCTGATGGTGCAGACCGCCTTCCTTGGCTTCGGCACCACCACCGCGGATGTTCCTGTTGCGTCGGAGTCGCCCTTCTACCCGAGCAGCCTCGACGGATCGCAGAACATCGAGAAGGCCAAGGAGCTGCTTGCCGAGGCCGGCTACCCCGACGGCATCGACATCGAGCTGAACACGACCGCTGAGAGCGCAGGCATGCTCGACATCGCGACGACGCTGCAAGAGGTCGTGAAGCCCGCGGGCATCCGCATCCAAATCAAGCAGCACTCGGGTGCGGCCTACTGGGACAACGCGTACCGCAAGACCGCGATGTTCCAGGACTACATCAACGCGCGCCACCCGGTGGACATGCTGACGCTCTTCTACGTCAGCGACGCCGATCTCAACTACACGGGCATTCAGGATGCCGAGCTCGATGCCCTCGTGGCGGAGGTGCTCGCGACGCCCGACGAAGAGGCGCGGACGCCCATCATCCAGCAGGCGATGGAACGCGTCGCGAGCGAGTTCTCGTACGCCATGCCGGCTTTCTCGTCGGCGACGTGGGCGACCGGGACCAATGTGAACGGTCTGGAGCTCAGCAACACGGATATGGCGGTCTTCAAGGAGATTCGTCTTTCGTAGGCGAGTGCCGTCCAGTGGGTAGACGAAGGATTGTGGTGTGACGACGACGTCAACGGTCGCGAAAACAGGCTCCCGAAGCGGGAGCGTGTGGCGAACGACGGTGAAGGTCTCGCAGCAGCTGGGAAGCATGCTGCTGACCCTGCTGATCATTTCCATGCTGGCCTTCTTCGGCACGAGCGGCTCCGGCGAGAACGTCGCCCGGAGCGTGCTCGGCCGTGAGGCGACTCAGCTGCAACTCGACGCCTACATCGCGGAGCACTCACTGGACGACCCGCTGATCGTGAGATATGGAAGGTGGCTGGGTTCGTTCGTTCTCGGCGATTGGGGCGTCTCGCCCCAATCGCAGAGACCGGTGATCAACGATATCTGGCCCCGGGCCGAGAACACGCTGATCCTGGCGTTGGTCGCCATGGTGATCGCCACCGTCATAGGGCTCCTGGCCAGCGTCTACATGGCCCAGCGGATCGGCAAGCCGGCCGACACCGCTCTTCTCACGACCTCGATCGTGATCGCCTCGATGCCCGAGTTCGTGGTCGCCTTCGGCCTGGTCATGATCTTCGGGGTCTGGCTCGGCTGGCTCCCGGTCGACTCGACCGCGGTCATATACGGAACGCCGCCGGAGGTGGCGAGGGCCTACATATTGCCGGCGCTCGCACTGGCTCTGACGGTGATCCCGTATGTGCTCCGCGTCGGCCGCGTGGCAATGGCCGAGACGCTGATGGAACCGTATGCGCGCTCGGCCATCCTGCAGGGGTTGAGCAGGAGGCGAGTGCTCTGGATCAACGTGCTCCCCAACGCCAGCGGTCCGATCATCAACGCCATCAGCCTCAACCTGGTCTATGTGCTCGGCGGAGTCATCATCGTCGAGAACGTGTTCGGTTTCCCGGGCATCGGCCAGGCCCTCGTGGCTGCGATCAACAGCAAGGACACCAACTCGGTCTTGGCGATCACGATGCTGCTCGGCATCCTGTTCATTCTGCTGAATCTGTTGACCGATTTCGTGGCCGTTCTCGCAAACCCGCGCTCGCGGAACGGAGGCAAGCGATGACTGCACCGGTGAATCTGCCCAACAACCCCACTGTTCCGATCAAGGTGGTGCGGCCCACGAAGCCGAAATCCATCCTCCGCCGTATGGCGCGGACGTGGCAGGGGCGCGTGGGGATGCTGCTCGGCGCCTTCATCCTGGCGCTCATCTTCCTGGGGCCGTTCTTCGCCCCCTACGACCCCCAGGCGCTGGCGGTCGGGAGCCCGCTGGAAGGGCCCAGCGCGAAGCACTGGCTCGGCACCGACAACCTGGGCCGCGATGTGCTCAGCCGGCTGATGAACGGCGGGGTCAACATCATCCTGCTGCCGGTCATCATCGTGCTTCTCAGCTTCTTGATCGGGGGCGTGCCGGGCATCATCGCGGGGTACAAGCGCGGTGCGTTCGACACCATCGTCACTCGGGTGTTCGACATTCTGCTGACGCTCCCCCCGCTGCTCGTCGTGATGATCATCATCGCCTCGTTCGGCAACAACCCGATCGTGCTGGTGGTCAGCGTGAGTCTGGTGTTCGCCCCTCGTGTGGGGCGCCTGGCCCGAGCCTCGACGCATCAGGTGGTGGTGCGCGACTACATCCAGGCGGCCGAGGCGCGGGGAGAATCCCTGGGCTCCGTGCTCTTCCGCGAGGTGATGCCGAACATCGCAGGCCCCATGATCGCCGACACCGCACTGCGCCTCACCTACGCGGTCGTCTTCGTGGCCTCCCTCAACTTCCTCGGGCTCGGCGAACAGCCTCCGTCGTCCGACTGGGGTCTGGCCGTGTCGGCAGGGCGAGAGTATGTGATGGCGCAACCCTGGGCCGTAGTGGCCCCCGCCGCCGCGATCGCCGTGCTTTCCCTTTCAATCAATCTCGTCGCCGAAGCGCTCACGCGCGAAGTGGTGCGCACGCCGGAGGGGGCATCGCTGTGAACACGGTCCTCGATATCAGGAATCTATCGCTCGCCTACTCGATCGAGGACGGCCTGCGGCACGTTGTTCGGGATGCCTCTATCTCGGTCGAAGCGGGAACGGTCATAGGCCTCGCGGGGGAGTCGGGCTGCGGCAAGAGCACCCTGGCCCTCGCCGCGCTCGGTTACGGCAAACCCGGTGTGAAAGTCGTCGGTGGTGAGGTGCTCTTCCAGGGGAAGAACCTGATCGAGCTCCCCCGCCCAGAGCTCCGCAAGCTCTGGGGCCCGGGTCTCGCTTATGTGCCGCAGGGCCTGTCGAACGCACTCAACCCTGCCCAGAGGATCGGGCGGCAGCTGACGATCGCGATCAGGCAGCACATGAAGGATCTCTCGAAGGAGGAGCTCCAGGAGCGGGTGACCCGGCTCATCGCGAGCGTCGGGATCCCGGAGCCGGAGCAGGCGCGGAATCGCTACCCGCACCAGTTCAGCGGCGGCCAGCAGCAGCGCCTCGGCCTGGCCCTGGCGATCTCCTGCGACCCGGAGCTGCTCATCCTCGACGAGCCGACCACCGGTGTCGACGTCTCCTCGCAGGTCGAGATCATGCGGCTGCTGCGCAACCTGGTCTCCGAGAGCGGCATGTCGGCGATCTTCGTGAGCCACGACCTGGCGGCCCTGAGCGGACTCGCCGACTCCCTGGCGATCATGTACGCGGGCGAGATCGTCGAGTCGGGCCCGACTCGGCAGGTGATTGACAACCCCGCCCACCCTTACACCCGCGCACTGCTGTGGGCCGCGCCGCGCTCCGACGCCAGCATGCCGATCGGCATCCCGGGAGTGCCGCCGGTCGGCATCGTCGAGGGCGAGTGCGCGTTCGCGGCGCGCTGCTCTCTCGCGACCGCCGCGTGCCGGGATGGGAAGCCGGCGCTCGTCGATGTGGGAGCGCGTCAGTCCGCCCGATGCATACGCACGGCCGAGGTGCAGTCGCTCGTGCAACCGACGAGGGTCGCCCACAAGGCGGTGTCGGCCGTGGAGCACCGGCTGCTCGACGTCTCCTCGCTGTCGTGCACCTACGAGAACGGCGGCCGATCGGTTCAGGCGGTGTCCGATATCTCGTTCTCGCTCGACCGCGGCAAGACGCTCGGCATCATCGGCGAGTCGGGGAGCGGCAAGAGCACGCTCATCCGCACCGTCGCCGGCCTGCACAGTGCGGCGAGCGGCACCATCCGCCTGGAATCCGACGCTCTCCAAGACTCGGTGAACCAGCGGACCCTGGCGCAGCGCCAGGAGATCCAGCTGGTCTTCCAGGACCCCGACACCTCGCTCAACCCGCGTCACACGGTCGGGACGCTGGTCGGGCGCCCGCTCGACGTCTACCGGTCGGGCCTCTCGGCGAAGGAGCGCCGGCTCGAGATCTCGCGTCTGCTCGATTCCGTGCTGCTCTCGCCCGAGTTCGCGAGCCGCTACCCGCACGAGCTCTCCGGCGGTCAGCGCCAGCGAGTGGCGCTCGCCCGGGCATTCGCGGCGAAGCCGAAGCTGCTGCTGTGCGATGAGGTGACCGCTGCGCTCGACGTCTCGGTTCAGGCCTCGGTGCTCGAGCTCATCGCAGACCTATCGGCCAACACGGGAACATCGGTCATCTTCGTCAGCCACGATCTCGACATCGTGCGGGCCATCGCAGACGACGTGATGGTGCTGAAGAACGGGATCTGCTGCGAGTACAACTCCGCCGAGGCGGTCTTCTCGCGCCCCGAGCACCCCTACACGCAGGAGCTGATGGCGGCCACGACGGAGATGCATCGGCTCGAGGCCGCAAGTTAGTCCACCGGGCATCCCCGATGCGCCGGTCGAAAGTTCACAGATAACAACAGATAGCTCACTAGGAGTAAATGATGACACGCATCTGCTTCCTCAATCCTTTCTGCGGGGATAGGGCGGATTCACTGATCGAGGAGACCGTTTCGCCCTACCTGCGCAACGGCACCACAGTCGACGTCTGGCATCACAAGACCGGGCCCGACTTCCCCGATTACTACGTCTCCAAGCACCTCACCGAGGTCGAGATCATGCGTTCCGCCGTGGCCGCCGAGCGGGCGGGCTACGATGCCTTCGTAATCGGATGCTCCTACGATCCCGGGCTGACGCAGTGCCGTGAGCTCGTCAACATCCCGGTGGTCGGGCCGCTCGAGTCTTCGACCGCGCTGGCCCGATCGTTCGGGCACAGATACTCGGTGCTCACCGACCACCACAAGGCGGTGCCCGAGCTCGAGGATCGGCTGCGCGTCTACGGCACGTCCGCGAACTGCCGCTCGGTGCGAGCCATCGACTGGTTCGGATCGGACATGCTGCTCGACCTCGACGCGGTCGCCGACGATGCGAGGGCGAAGGCCGACGAGGTGGCCGAGCGGGACGGCGCGGAGGCGATCATCTGGGGCTGCACCCTGATCGCTGCCGCCTACGAGCGGGCGGTGCTGCAGGGCAGGCCGGAGACCTCCCAGGTCGCGATCATCAACCCCAACGTCGTCGCGGTGAAGGTCGCCGAGATGTTCGCCGACATGCAGGCCGTCGGCCAGTACCGGATGTCGCGCAAGAGCTACTACCAGCCGCAGAGCCACCACGATCAGGAGAGCGCCGACCAGATCGCCGCGCTGCTCGGCGTGGATCCGGTGATCTGAGTTCTACAAGTAGAGGTGTGAGGAGAATCAAGTGTTGACGAAGCAGAATTGGGTCGAGCGCGCTGAGAACGTCGAGGTGGAGTGGCGCGCGTTCATCGACGGCTCCTATGTCGAAGCGCAGTCGGGGAAGACCCGGGAGAAGATCAATCCGGCCGACGGCTCGGTGCTCGCGAACGTTGCCGACTGCGAGGCGGCGGATGTCGACCTCGCCGTCGCCGCAGCTCGCAAGGCGTTCGAATCCGGTGAGTGGGCCGAGAGCGGTCCCCGCCATCGCCGGGAGGTGCTGGTCGCGTTCGCCGACCTCATCGTGGCGCACACGGAGGAGCTGGCGCTGCTCATCACCCTCGACATGGGCAAGCCCATCAGCGACTCGATCGGCGAGGTCGGGTCGTCGGCCCGGGCGGTGCGCTTCTACGCCGAAGCCATCGACAAGGTGGCCGGCCAGGTGATGCCGACCGAGCCGGAGTTCGTGACCCTGGTGACGAAGGAGGCCGCCGGTGTCGCGGCCTGCATCACCCCGTGGAACTACCCGCTCAGCCAGGTCTGCCAAAAGATCGCACCCGCGCTGGCCGTCGGCAACTCGGTGCTGCTGAAGCCCTCGGAGCGCGCCCCGCTCGTGGCCATCCGGCTGGCCGCGCTCGCCGCCGAGGCGGGCATCCCCGCAGGTGTGCTGAACGTGCTGCCCGGGCTCGGCTCGACCGCCGGCCAGGCGATCTCGCTGCACATGGATGTCGACAAGATCAGCTTCACCGGGTCGACCGGTGTGGGCAAGAAACTGTTGCAGGCCGCAGGGCAGTCGAACCTCAAGTCCGTGTCGCTGGAGTGCGGCGGCAAGTCGCCGAACATCGTCCACAGGGACGCGCGCGGTCTCGAGGAGGTCGCGAAGGTCGCCGCCGAGGTCGCCTTCGTCAATCAGGGCGAGATGTGCAACGCCGGCACCCGCCTGCTGGTGCACGAGGACATCTATGACGAGTTCATGGGGCACCTGGCCGCCGCCTCGCAGGGATGGCTGCCCGGGGATCCACTGGACCCGACGGCGAAGACGGGGGCCATGGTCGACGCGGCGCATGTGGCCGCCGTGTCGTCGTACGTCGAGTCGGGGCTCAGCGAGGGCGCGAAGATCGTGGTCGGCGGCAAGTCGGAGGGGAACTACTTCGAGCCGACCATCTTCGAGGGCGTGAGCAATTCCATGCGCATCGCCTCCGAGGAGATCTTCGGCCCGGTGCTGAGCGTGATCAAGTACTCGTCGCTCGACGAGGCGATCCGGATCGCAAACGACACCCAGTACGGCCTCGCGGCCGCCATCTGGACGACCGACCTCCACACGGCCCACAGCGCTTCGCGGAAGCTGCGCGCAGGCGTCGTCTATGTGAACTGCTACGACGTCGCCGAGATGTCGACCCCGTTCGGCGGGTTCAAGCAGTCCGGCCTGGGGCGCGAGAAGTCGCTGATGGCGATGGAAGAGTTCAGCGAGACCAAGTCGACCTGGATCAAGTTCTGATCTGCGGGGCTCGCTCGATCCGAAAGCCTAGAACGAGCCCCGGGCGACGCGGCTGTCGCGAGAGGAGGCGGAGCGTATTGCGGTTGTCATGCGCTTCGCCTCCCACCCCAAGCATCGAATGTGCGGCTGCCGGCCCTCGGAGTCGTTCGGCAAGGAAGTGAGTAGGAGAAGCATGCCAGAGGCATTTCTTGTAGAGGGAGTGCGCACCGCTGTCGGCCGCTACGGAGGCGCGCTCGCGACGGTTCGACCCGACGATCTCGCGGCGCTCGTGCTGGGCGAGATCGTGGAGCGTTCCGGCGTGCCGGCCGACGCCCTCGACGAGGTCGTGTTCGGCGCGGCCAATCAGGCTGGAGAAGACAACCGCAACGTCGCGCGAATGGCCGTGCTGCTCGCCGGGCTCCCCGATACGCTCCCCGCCTACACGGTGAACCGGCTCTGCGCGTCGGGCATGACCGCGGTGTCGAGCGCGTCGCAGGCGATCCGAGCGGGAGACGCGGACCTCGTCGTCGCCGGCGGTGTCGAATCGATGACGCGCGCGCCCTGGGTGCAGGAGAAGCCGGGCAAGGCCTGGTCGAAGCCGGGCAACCAGTTCGACACCTCGATCGGCTGGCGATTCGTCAACCCGACCCTGGCCGCCCGCGAGAAGGCCACCATCTCGATGCCCGAGACGGCCGAAGAGGTGGCGCGTCTCGACGGCATCAGCAGGGAGGACGCCGACGAGTTCGCGGTGCACAGCCACGCCCGCGCTGCCGCGGCGATCGAAGCCGGGCGCTTCGAGCGCGAGATCGTTCCGGTGACCGTGGACCTCGGTCGGGGCAAGCAGAGCGTCGTCTCGGTCGACGAGGGCCCCCGGCCGGGAACGTCGCGCGAGGTGCTCGCCGGCCTCCGCCCGGTCGTCCCGGGCGGATCCGTGGTGACTGCGGGCAACGCCTCCTCGCTGAACGACGGTGCGAGCGCGCTGCTGCTCGCGAGCGGCGAAGCGGTCGAACGGTACGGTCTCGCCCCGCGCGCGCGCATCGTCACGAGCGTGTCGGCCGGCCTGGCGCCCGAGATCATGGGCCTCGGCCCGGTTCCGGCGACCGAGAAGGCGCTGCAGAGATCCGGGCTCTCGGTCGACGACATCGGCTCGATCGAGTTGAACGAGGCATTCGCGACTCAGTCGCTCGCCTGCATCCGGAGGCTCGGCCTCGACCCCGAGCGCGTGAACGCCGACGGCGGCGCCATCGCCCTGGGGCATCCGCTCGGATCGTCGGGCTCCCGGCTGCTGGTCACCCTGCTCGGGCGCATGGAGCGCGAAGACAGCCGCTACGGCCTCGCCACCATGTGCGTCGGCGTCGGGCAGGGTACCGCCACGATCATCGAGCGGGTGTGATCATGAGCGGATCCGCGCCCCTGCGCGTTCAACGGCACGACGACTATGTGCTCGCGGCACTGAACTCGCCCGAGAAGCGCAATGCGATCGACCAGGAACTCATCGACGCCCTGCACTCCCTCTGCGCGGAGCTCGAGGAGCAGCCCCGCACGCTGGTGCTGTGCGGTGCTGAGGGGTTCTTCGCATCGGGGGCCGACATCGCGCAGTTGCGGGAGCGCCGTGCGGCCGACGCGCTGAAGGGCATCAATCTGCGCGCGTTCCAGCGCATCAACGAGCTGCCGATGCCGGTCATCGCGGTGGTGAGCGGATACGCGCTGGGCGGAGGCGCGGAGCTCGCCTACGCGGCCGATATTCGCATCGGCACCCCCACGCTGAAGGTCGGCAACCCTGAGACAGGTCTCGGCATCATCGCCGGCGCCGGAGCCGGGTGGCGCCTCCGCGAGCTGGTCGGAGAGCCGCTCGCGGCGGAGATCCTGCTCGCCGGTCGCGTGCTCGGCGCCGAGGAGAGCCTGCGCGCCGGCCTCATCACGCACCTGGAGGAGAACTTCGAGGCTGCGCTCGCGCGCGCCGAGAAGATCGCCGGGCGCATCGCGTCGCTCGACCCGGCGGCCACACAGGCGTCGAAGCGGGTGCTGCGGGCGCCGCGGGCGGCGCATCCGCAGATCGACCTCGACGAGCAGTCGGTGCTCTTCGAGAGCCCCGAGAAGACGAGACGCATGACCGAGTTCCTCGAGAAGAAGAAGAGCAGATGAACCAGCAGAACGAGTCGGGAGCCCCAGAGGATCGGGTTCCATCGCGCGTCGGCGTGCTCGGCGGAGGGCGCATGGGCGGCGGGATCGCCCACGCGTTCCTGCTCGCCGGATCCGCCGTCGCCGTCGTCGAGCGCGACGCCGCCTCGGCAGAGGCCGCCCGAGAACGGATCGAGAAGAGCGTCGACACGTCGATCGCGCGCGGATTCGACGGCGACGCCGATGCGCTGAAGCAGGCACTCCGCGTCGGCACAGAGATGGGGGCGTTCGGCGACTGCGGGCTCGTCGTCGAGGCCGTGCCGGAGGCGCTCGACCTCAAGCTCGAGGCGCTCGGCGCCATCGAGCGGTCGCTGCCCGACGGCGCGGTCATCGCGTCGAACACCTCCTCCATCCCGCTCGCGCAGCTCGCCGAATCGCTCGCCCGCCCGGCGCGGTTCATCGGCCTGCACTTCTTCAACCCGGTGCCCGCCTCGAAGCTGATCGAGGTCGTGGTGCACGATGGAGCCGACGCCGCGCTGCCCGAGACGGTTCGCAGCTGGGTGCGCGCGCTGGGGAAGACGCCGATCACGGTCTCCGACTCGCCCGGCTTCGCCTCCAGCCGCCTCGGAGTCGCGCTCGCGCTCGAAGCCATGCGCATGGTCGAGCAGGGCGTGGCGAGTGCTGAGGACATCGATCTCGCGATGGAGCTCGGCTACCGCCACCCGACCGGGCCGCTCAAGACCACCGACATCGTCGGGCTCGACGTGCGCCTCGGCATCGCCGAGCAGCTGGAGCGCGATCTCGGGCCCGGCTTCGCGCCGCCGCAGCTGCTGCGCGACATGGTGGCCGCCGGCAAGCTCGGCCGCAAGAGCGGCAGCGGGTTCTACGACTGGAGCGGCGAGAAGTAGCAGGGGCCTCTCGGCGCCTACTTGACAAGGGGGAAGAGGATCGTCTCCCTGATCCCCAGGCCGGTCAGCGCCATGAGCAGGCGATCCATGCCCATGCCCATGCCGCCCGACGGCGGCATCGCGTGCTCGAGGGCGCGCAGGAACTCCTCGTCGATCCGCATTGCCTCGTCGTCGCCGCGGGCGGCCTCGGCCGCCTGCTGCACGAAGCGCTCGCGCTGCACCACGGGGTCGATCAGCTCGGAGTAGCCGGTCGCCAGTTCGAAGCCGCGAACGTAGAGATCCCACTTCTCGACCACGCCCGTCACCTCGCGGTGGTGGCGCGTCAGCGGGCTCGTCTCGACGGGGAAGTCCATTTCCACGTTCGCGCTTGTCCAGGTAGCGACTCCCGCGCCGAAGAAGTCGTGATCCTCGGTCCAGACCGGACAACTGAGCGCGAGCGAGGCAGCGACGACCGGCCAATCCATCGGGTCACGAGAGCCGATGCGCGCAAGTGCCGCACTTCGAAGAGGAACTATCGCTTCCTCAGTCACAGTCTCCACAAGAGGCCGCAAGCTGTCGAGCGAGTCAAGGAGTGCCTTCGGGTCGTGGCCTCTCTTGGCGCCGATCACTAGGAGGTGTCGTTCGGCTTCCTCGAACGCAAGCTCAGGCACGAAGAACGCGACCTCGGCGCCGTATTGCTCGATGAGTTCACGCACACGTTTGCCGAGCACTGCTCGGATGAGGATGTTCGCATCGAGGACGATGCGCCGGGAGATCATGTGTTCTGTTCCACCTGGCGGTCAGCTTTCCGCAGCGCCTCGAACTCGGCCACCACTTCATCCTCGGTCATGCCCCACTCTTCGAGCAGCGCGTTCGCCTTTCGTGCAGCCTCGGAGTAGGCCGCGATGTCAGCCTTACGATCCCGATGTACCGGGATGAACAGGCCGACCGTCTGCCCATGCCGTGTGATAGTGACGGGCTCGGTCTGGTCGATGTACTCCGCGAGGCCCTGACGGAACTCTCGAACACCAACGGTTGTGCTCATGGCAAGCCTCCCTCCTTGTGTAATGATGTGTACACACTAACACATCGGTGCGCGCGCGTCGAGAGTTGCGGCAGCTCGCGCCTCGGCAGCCTTGCCACTGGCGCGAGCAGAAAGCGGGCCATTTCCGGGCCATTCTTTCCGTGAAAAGTAACTGCAGCCAACTGGCACTCGCCGACTGAAACCGCGTGTTTCTGCGGATCGTGCTTATGTATACAGTACGGAAAAACACCTGATCACACTGAAAATCGAAAGGTCACCGGATCGACGCCGGTCGGAGCCACGTAGCGGAGATTACACCGCTACTGAACCCTCAAGAGGCTTCTACTCTTGGGGGTTCGCTTATTTTTCCTGGTCAGACTGTGGTTCTGGGGTGCTTCACCGTCGCCCTACGCGCCGTGACCGTCATCCTGCGCACAGTCGCAGGATCCATTTCTGCGGTCGCCGTCAGAAGCGCGTAGATTGCGTTGGGCGCGCCCGCCCGCGCCCGGCAACCCGCCCCTGAACCAGATTCCTCTGTCCTGCTCCCGAGGCCAGTGCCGTGGACCACCGGGCCAGGATCTGGCTCCTGATACCCGGGCTGCGCGATCTTGTCAGGTCGCTGCTGATACTCCGCGAGTATCTCGGCCGGGCTACGGGTCTCAGAGTGGAGGCAGAGTCACCACTCGACCACGCGGCGCAGACGCTGTTCGGGCATGCCGCGATGGTGCGGAAGGAGCCGCCGCACTTGCGAACTGGTGCCGCCCTCGACTCCGTTCGTCGTTGACGGGCGTTCCAGAATGTACGAGATCGTCGAGGCTGTACGAGATCGTGCGTCGAAAACGTACCGCGCCGACGATCTCATGCAGTCTGGTTTGCGGGACCAGACCCCAGACCCCAGACTCCATGTCCCGGGCTCTCAGCCCCGCAGCCCCCTATCGCCCAGGCGCCGGGCACGTCAGGTGCGTCGGCTTTCCGGGTCCGCCGCGGTCGATGCGATGCTCGGCTATCGGCTGCCCGCAGATCGGGCATTTCGGATCGGCCGGCGGGACGTAGGCGGGCTCGTTCGGGTCCCCGAGCTGGGAGGCTCCCTCGAACTGGTAGAAGAAGCGACGCCACGCGGCCCAGAAGCCGGGCTGGCCGTCCCACGGGGTCTCATGCCAGAGCCGTCGTTTTCGTTTGCGCACAAACAAAATGATAGCACATTTCGTTCGTGTGCAAACGAGGTAGGATGGACGGCGTGGAGCAACTGCCCGAAGACGCACTCGAACTCGATCGACAGGTGTGCTTCGCGCTCGCGGTCGCCAGCCGGAGCGTGATCGGCGTCTACCGACCGATCCTCGAACCGCTCGGCCTCACCCACCCGCAGTACCTCGTGATGCTCGCTCTCTGGGGCGACTCGCCCCTGCGCTTCGGCGAGATCGCCGACATGCTCCACCTCGACCCCGCCACGCTCTCGCCGCTGGTCAAACGCTTGGAGCAGTCCGGGCTCGTCGAACGCCTCCCCGCGGAAGGCGACGACCGCACGTTCTGCCTCGCTCCGACGGCAGCGGGCACAGCGCTGCGAGAGCGGGCGCTCTCCGTGCCGCCCGCGGTCATCGAACGGCTCGGCCTGCCCGTGGAACGTCTCATGGCACTCCGCGATGACCTCGCGATCGTGATCGACGCGGTCGAGCGGTCCGGCCGGGCCGGTTGATGCTCCGACCCCGGCGGTGCTCCGCCTCCGGATAGCCGTCGACTAGGATCCGGAATACGCATCGAACGCCGCGAACGCATCGAAACGTCGCGTACGCCGCGCTCGCCCCGTGATCGGAAGGCCTGTCGATGACCCCGGATCTGCTGCTGGTGCTCGCGCTCCTGGTCGCCGTCGTCGTCCTCTTCGGCATCGGCAGGCCCCGCTTGGATGTCGTCGCCCTTCTCGCGATCGTCGCGTTCCCGCTCACCGGCGTGCTGAGCGTCCCGGAGACGCTCGCCGGGTTCGCGGATCCGAACGTGATCCTGATCGCGGCACTGTTCGTCGTGGGCGAGGGCCTCTCCCGGACCGGAGTGACGTACCGGCTGGGCGATTGGCTCGCCGCGAAGTCCGGATCGAGCCGGACCCGGCTCATCGTGCTGCTCATGGTGACGGTCGCCGGACTCGGCGCGGTGATGAGCTCGACCGGGGTGGTCGCGATCTTCATCCCCGTCGTGATGAGCCTGGCCTCGCGGTTGGGCATGTCGCCGCGGCGGCTGATGATGCCGCTCAGCATGGCCGCGCTGATCAGCGGCATGCTCACGCTGATCGCGACCGCGCCGAACCTGGTCGTCGACGCCGAGCTCGCGCGGCAGGGGGCCGACGGCTTCGGCTTCTTCTCGGTCACACCGTTCGGCCTCGTGATCCTCGCGCTCGGGATCGGTTACGCCCTGTTCGCGCAGCGATTCCTCGGCGGTGTCGAGGCGGACGAGACGGGGAGCGCGCGCGACTCGTTCGACGACCTCTTCGCCCGTTACGGCGTCGATCGGCGCGCCGGCAGGTACCGGGTCGAGCCGGGATCGCCGCTCATCGGCGCAACGATCCCGGCCGTCGACTTCGGCACGACGGGCGCGTTCATCCTGGGGATCGAGCGCAAGCGCTTCTGGCGGCGGACGACCTTCCTGATCGCGCCGGACACGTCCGTCCGGCGCGGGGATACGCTGATCCTCGACCTCGCCCCGGACGCACCGACCCTCGGCCGGCTCGGACTCGACTACGTCGGCACGTCGGATCGCGTCTTCGACGACCACGCTCGGCAGCTCGGGGTGGTCGAGATCGTCGTGCCGCCGGATTCTCCCCTGGTCGGCCGCGCCGTGGGGGACTTGCGGCTCCGCCCGACGCATGATGTGACGGTGCTCGGCATGCGCCAGGGCGGCCGAGCCCCGGAGTCGGACTTCGCGGATCGGCGCCTGCGGGCTGGAGCCGCGCTGCTCGTCGCGGGGGACTGGGAGGCGATCCGGCGTCTCGGCGATGCCACCCGGGACTTCGTCGCGCTGGCACCGCCGTCGGAGAGCGACGAGAGCGCGCCCGCGGCGGCACGCGCACCCTTCGCCCTGCTGAGCCTGGCCCTGATGATCGTGCTGATGGTGACCGGCGTGGTGCCGAACGTGATCGCGGCCCTCATCGCAGCGCTCCTCATGGGCGCCTTCCGCGCGATCGACATGGCCTCCGCCTATCGTGCCATCCATTGGCCGACGCTGCTGCTCATCGCCGGCATGCTGCCGTTCGCCGAAGCGCTGAAGGCGACGGGCGGCATCGACCTCGCGGTCGGCGGCCTGACCGCTGCGTTCGGCGGGGCGGGCCCCTACGCGATGCTCGCCGTGCTGTTCGCCGCGACCGCGATCATCGGGCTCTTCGTCTCGAACACCGCGACGGCGGTGCTGATGGCGCCTGTCGCGATCGCCGCGGCGGGCGCGATGGGCGTCTCCCCGTATCCGTTCGCGATGACCGTGATGCTCGCGGCCTCCGCCGCGTTCGTCACCCCGGTGTCCTCCCCGGTGAACATGCTCGTCATGGAGCCCGGCCGCTATCGCTTCGGCGACTTCGTGCGGATCGGGGCGCCGTTCACCGTGATCGTGCTGATGGTGAGCGTCCTGCTGGTCCCCGTGCTGCTGCCGTTCCACCCCTGAGCTCCCGGTAGGCTCGGGAGGCATGGCGACCGGAGCGACGATTCACACCTTCGACGTGCAGATCGCGGACGTGGATCGCGGCGTCTACGAGGATCTCTCGCTGCGCGTCGCCCGGCACCCCTCCGAGACCGACGCCTTCATGGTGACCCGCCTGCTCGCATACTGCCTCGAGTACGAGGAGGGCATCGCGTTCGGGGCCGGCGGGATCTCGTCCACGGAGGAACCGGCCGTGCTGGTGCGGGATCTCACCGATCGGGTTACGGCCTGGATCGAGATCGGCGCTCCGGACGCGCAGCGCCTGCACTTCGGCAGCAAGCTCGCCGATCGTGCCGCCGTGTACACGCACCGCGATCCGGCGAAGCTCCTCGCCGCGTGGGCGGGGAAGGGCATCCATCGCGCCGAGGACATCGTTCTGCGCTCGTTCGATCCGGGGTTCATCGACGCGGTCGCCGCCGAGCTCGCGCGGCGCAGCACGATGACGGTCTCGGTGACCGAGGGGCAGCTCTATCTCGAGATCAACGGGGCCGCGCTGCACACGGAGATCGAGGAGCACCGCGCCGGTTGATCGCGGGCGGGTTCACCGACCGAGTCGCTGCGCGAACAGCTCGATGAGCGACGCGGCGAGCTCTGCCTTCGACGCCTCCTCGCGCAGCACGACCGCCCCCTCGTGATCGAGCACGCGGATCGAGTTGCGATCCGACTCGAACCCCGAGGTCCAGCCGACCGGGTTCACGGCGAGCAGGTCGACGCCCTTGCGCCTCTGCTTCTCGCGACCGAGCTCGAGCAGCCGATCCTCGTCGTCCGCGGTCTCGGCCGCGAATCCCACGACGAGCTGCCCGGCCGTGCGCTGCGCGACGAGACCGGCGAGGATGTCCGGGTTCTCCACGAGCTCGATCACGGGCGCGGCACCGCCGAGCTCCGCCTTGCGGATCTTCAGCTCCTCGACCGTCGCCGGCCGGAAGTCGGCCACCGCCGCAGTCATCACGATTACGTCCGACCCGACCGACGCCTCTTCCATCTCGTGCCGCAGTTCGACCGCGGTGCCGACCGGGACGATGCGCACCGCCGGGTGGGCCCGCACCTCGGCGAGCACCGCCGCCTCGACGTTCGCCGCGACCAGGATCACGTCTGCGCCGCGCTCGGCAGCGGCCAGGGCGATCGCCGCGCCCTGCCGACCGCTCGAGCGGTTGCCGATGAAGCGCACCGGGTCGATGGGCTCCCGGGTGCCGCCGGCGCTCACCGCGACCCGGCGCCCGGCGAGTACGGCCGCACGATCCGCGGATCCCGACCCTGCACCGGCGTCGGCCGCATCGGCACCGGCGGCGTCTGCAGCGGCAGCGCCACCGGTGGCGTCTGCAGCGCCTATGACGCGCAGCGTCTCGG
The DNA here is from genome assembly GCF_910593785.1 of Leucobacter soli. Classification (GTDB taxonomy): domain Bacteria; phylum Actinomycetota; class Actinomycetes; order Actinomycetales; family Microbacteriaceae; genus Leucobacter; species Leucobacter soli. The sequence continues at coordinate 24,514 of NZ_CAJVAP010000006.1, forward strand.
CGAAGATCCGCTCGGGATCGCTCATCCGCCCGGGCCCGCTGTCGGCTCCGGTCAGCCTGCCGGAGTCGGGGCCGACGATCGTCGCGCCGCGCTCGCGGAGCAGTTCGACGTTCCGTCGCGTGGCCGGATGCTCCCACATCTCCGTGTGCATGGCCGGCGCGAGGATCAGCGGGGCGCGGGTCGCGAGCGCGGTCGTGCCCAGCAGATCGTCGGCTATCCCGGCGGCGAGCCGTGCGATCGCGCTGGCGGTCGCCGGTGCGACGACGACGGCGTCGGCCTGCTGCCCGAGACGGACATGACGGACCTCGTCGGCGCGCTCGTTCACCTCGTGCGTCACCGGGTGTCCGCTGATCGCCTCCCAGGTCACCGCGCCGACGAACTCCAGCGCGTTCGCGGTCGGCACCACGTGCAGTTCGTGCCCCGCCTCCACGAACAGCCTTGCGAGTGAGACCGCCTTGTAGGCGGCGATGCCGCCGCTCACGCCGAGTACGATGTTCATGCGCCTCATCATCCCATAGCGCCGGTGCTCGCGCCGGGGCGAAGCGGGCGAGGCGGATCGTCGAGCGGAGTCGGAGGAGGGCGCGCCGCGTGTGCACAGCCGTGATCGAGGTGCCGGAGTCGCCCGACGCCGCGGTCCGCCTGCTCGCGGTGCGCGACGAGGATCCGGGCCGCGCCTGGGACGCTCCCGGGCGCTGGTGGCCGGACCGCCCCGGACTCATCGGAGTCCGCGATCGGCTGGCGGGCGGGGCCTGGCTCGCCGCCGACCCGGCCGAGCGCCGGCTCTCGCTGGTGCTCAATCGCGCCGAGACCTCGCCGCTGGGCCTGCCGCAGGGGCCGAGCCCGGCAGGATCGCGCGGCGTGCTGGTGCTCGACGAGGCCTCCGGCCGGACGATCCCCGACCCGCCCGGGACGGCGAACTTCAACCTCGTCGGCCTGTCGCGCACGGGGGCGCGGGTCACGAGCTGGGACGGCACCGGATACCACCGGACGGACCTCGAGCCCGGTATGCACATGATCGCCCACCACGACGTGGACGATGCGGTGCGGACGCCGCGGATCGCGCACTGGCTGCCGGCATTCCGCGAGGTGGCCGGGCTGCCCGACGCGGAATGGCGGGAGCAGTGGATCGGCGTGCTCGACGAGAGCACGCGCCTCGCCGTCGACGACGATCGGGCCATCATCCGCGACAATCGTCGCCACGGCTATGCGACGCTGTCGCTGCTCGTCTGCCTCGCCGAGCTGCGCCCCGGCGCCACCGGTGACGAAGGCGCGGACGGATCGCTGAGCATCGACACCGCAGTGCTCGCGGAGCCCGCGCACTGGCAGCGCCCCGCGTTCGAGCGCATTTCGGCCTGAGCTCTTTTCGGCTTGCGCCCTTTCGGCCCGCGCGTCCGTCGATCCCGACCAGCCGGCGGTCCCGATCGACCGCCGACACCAGCCGGCGGTCGAGACCGGCGGTAGCGGCCGGTACCGACGCAGGCACGAGTTCACCTCGCCTTCACCCGGGGCCTGCCTCGTGGTCATCGGGCGGCCGTCGCGCAGCCACTCCGCTTCGCCACGATGGTCGACGGATCACGTTGACCGACTCGTGGAAAGTGACGTCATGCTCAATTCGAAGACGGATTCGCCGCGGATCCCGCAGAGGCTCCCGCAGCGCGGCGCCGCGTTCCTCACCGCGATCGCGGTGGGGGTCGGCGGTCTGCTGGTGGCGCCCGCCGGTGCGCACGCCGAGCCGACCCCGGTGATCGAGGGGTTGGAGGGCGAGGGCACCGCGGAGGCCCCGCTGATCCTCGACTCGGCGGCAGACCTGGATCTCGCGGCCGAAGCGGTGAACGGGGACTACGCGAGTTTCGGCTCGCTGAACTACCGTCTCGATGCGGACATCGACTACGGTGGCGGCACCTTCGACGCGTTCGCGAGGTTCTCGGGGGTCTTCGACGGCAACGGCCACACGATCAGCGACGTCGTCTACGCCTCGCACGTGGCCGGGAACCAGCAGTTCGTCTCGTTCTTCGTCGAGCTGAACGGGGCGACCGTGACCGGCCTGACCCTCGACGACGTGACCGCGGTGGTGTCGAGCGCGGCCGCGGGCGTGACGAACCTGGTCGAGGCGGGCGGGCTCGCCCGCAACGCGATCGACTCGACCATCGACGGCAACACGGTGCGGGATGCGACGGTGTCGGGTCCCGACGTCGGCAACGGCTACAACTCCGGCTTCATCGCGCGCGCGAGCGGCTCCACCGTGTCGAACAACATGATCGCCGGTGCGATGCGGACGACGGGCGACAAATACGCCTCCGCCTTCCTCGGCTACCTGGGCGCCGACACCGTCGTCGAGAAGAACCTGATCGCCGCCGATCCCGGCGTCACCTACACCGTGAGGAACACCGCCGGCGGCGACAACAACTCCTCGGGCGTGCTGGTCGACTACGTCGGTGCGAACATGGACGGGCAGACCATCCGCGGCAACGTCGTCTACTCGGGGTCCGTCTACGCCCACGCCACGGGCGCGTTCAGCAACCTGGGCTGGGTGACGGCGGTCAACGCCGAGCAGGTCGAGGAGTACGGCACCAACCTCGTCAACGCGCGCAACAACCGGGCGGGTTTCCCGGCGGTCGCCGAGACCGCGATCACCGATGAGCCGCTCCGCTGGACCCGTCGATCGGGTGCCGGCTACCAGCACGACGTGCAGACCGCGAGCGGGCCGCTGTGGCGGCCGGGCGACGAGGGCACCCCGGTGAGCCACGCGGAGCTGCAGGAACAGCCCACCTACGAGGCACTCGGGTGGGACTTCGGCAACGGCTGGCGCTGGGACGCCGAGGCGGGTCATCCCGTCCTGCAGAGCGCGCCGTCGCTGACGACCCAGCGTTCGAGCCTGACCATCGCGGTCGGCGCGGATCGGAGCGAGTCCGAGATCCTCGAGGCGCTCGGCGCGGCCTCGGATCGCGGCGCGCTCTCCATCGATCTCGCCGGGGTCGACTTCGCTGCCGAAGGCGTCTACACCGCCGAGGTCGTCGCGGCAGAGGGCCGGTTCCGGAGCAGCGCTCCGGTCGAGATCACGATCACCTCGCTGCCGTTCGTCACCGTCGCCGAGACCTCCGCATCGTTCCGGGTCGGCAGCGCGCCGACGGCCGCCGAGGTGCTCGAGGCGCTCGGCGCGGCGGCCGACCGCGGCGAACTCGCGATCGACCTGAGCGGGGTCGACTTCGCCGCGCTCGGCAGCTACGACGCCGTGGTCACAGCGACCGACGGCGGCGCCGTCTCGCAGCCGGTAGCGGTGTCGATCGCTGTCGTGCCGCTCTCGGGCGCCGGCACGGCGGCCTCCCCCTTCCGCATCGATTCGGCCGAGGATCTCGACGCCGCCGTTGCGCTCGTGAACGCCGACGCGGCCGGCACCGGCGCCGCCAAGGCGCACTACCGCTTGACCGAGGACATCGACTACAGCGGCGGATCCTTCACGCCCTTCGCGAAGTTCTCGGGCATCTTCGACGGCGGCGGCCGCACGGTCCGCGACCTCGCGATCACCGCGGCGGGCAACCCCGGCGCCGGGTTCTTCGTCGAGCTCGTCGGCGGGACGGTCACCGGCCTGACCCTCGCCGACCTCGCCGTGACGAACTCGGTCGGCACGAGCCGGGCCGGCGCGATCGCGGCGACCGCTTCCGGTGCGACGGTACGGGGCAACACGGTGCTCGGCTCGACGGTGACGCTCGACTTCGCGACGGGCAGCAACAACGGCCAGGCGGGCGGGATCGTCGGCAGCGCCGGGACCGGCACCGTGATCTCCGACAATCTCGTGATCAACAGCTCGATCCGCGGCGCGAAGTACGCCGCCGGCATCGTCGCCTACCCGCTGAACAACCAGGGGAACGCGATCCGCGGCAACCTGCTGGTCGACACCACGGTCGCCGCGCGCGCGGCCGGCAGCGGGTCGAGCGTCGGCATGCTGCTCTCCCAGGGCGGCGCAGGGACGGAGGTCTCGGGGAACGTCGTGATCCGCGGCGGGATCGGTTCCGACAACGCCGACGTGGAGCACGTCAACGTCGCCCCCCGCGACGTCACCGCCACGACGGTCAACTACGCGAGCGCCGCGACGGCACTCACCCAGAAGGGCGACCGCACGGCGACCTCGGCGCAGGTCGCCGAGCTCCCGGCGCAGCCCGACTCGGGCACCTTCGCCGGGATCGGCTGGGATCTCGGCGACGATCACGGCGACGGCCGGTGGGCGTGGGACGCGAGCCGCGGTTACCCCGTGCTCGTCGCGGCCGTGCTCCCGAGCGTCGCCGTGGAGATCGACCTCGCCGGCGGTGCGAACGGCGGGATCGGCGAGGGAGGCGCCGGGGACGCCCGGCACGGCTACGGCGCCACGACGAAGCTGGTGAACCCGACGCGGGAGCACTACGGCTTCGCCGGCTGGACCGGTACTGGCATCACCGGCACCGCGAGCGACGTCACCCTCCCGCGCTACGCCACGGACGACCTCGCCTACACCGCGACCTGGGCGCCCACCGAGTTCACGATCGGCTACGACCTCGCCGGCGGCAGCTCGGACGAGTCCGGCCTGCTGGTCTACACGGTCGAGACCGGCGCGTTCGAGCTCGTCGCCCCGAGCCGCGAGGGCTACCGCTTCGCCGGCTGGACCGGCACCGGGCTCTACGGGGCGACGGCCGAGGTCACCGTCCCCGCGGGCGCCTCCGGCAACCGCGCGTACACGGCGACCTGGGAGCCGATCGCCTACGACCTCGAGATCGACCTGGCCGGCGGCGAACCCGGCGACCCCAACCAGTCGTCCTACACCGTCGAGACCGACTCGTTCCTCCTCGTGAACCCGACGCGCATCGGCTACTGGTTCGCGGGCTGGACCGGCACCGGCGCAGATGAGCCGACCATGCGGGTGACCATCGCCCGCGGCTCAACGGGGGATCGCGCGTACACCGCGACCTGGACCCCGATCAGCTATCACGTGATCTACGGCATCGCCGATGACGAGGAGTTCTCCGACGACCCGGTGGGGAGCTACACGATCGAGTCGGACGCCTTCACCCTGCCCGTTCCCGTGCGTGCGGGCTACACCTTCGCCGGGTGGACCGGCACCGGGCTCGACGGGCCGACGCGCACCGTCACCGTACCCGTCGGATCCGTCGGCGAGCGGAGCTACGTGCCGACCTGGTCGGTCACGGAGTACTCGATCGGCTACCGGCTCGCAGGCGGGAAGGCAGCCGAGGGCAACCCGACGTCGTACACGGTCGAGTCGTCATCCTTCACGCTGCGGAAGCCGACGCGCACGAACTACTCCTTCGCCGGCTGGAGCGGGCTCGGCGCCAAGCGCACGTCGCTCACCGTCCCGACCGGGACCACAGGGGACCTGACCTTCACGGCCACGTGGAAGAAGAAGGCCAAGACGAAGGCCAAGGTCGCGGTCTCCTACGTCAAGAAGACGAAGAAGCAGAAGAACTACTCGCGGGTCAACGTCGCGGTCTCACGGGTAGCCGGGTACAGCACCCCGACCGGCACGGTGAAGGTCACCGTCACAGGGAAGGTGAAGCAGAAGGTCCGCGGCAAGGCCAGCACGGTCACCGTCACCAGAACGGCGAAGGCGAAGCTCTCGTCGGGATCGGTTCGGGTCTCGATCCCCAAGGGCCTCAAGCCCGGCACCTACAAGCTCAAGGTCGCCTATCACGGCAACTCGATGTACCAGAAGAGCAACTCCAAGACGGTCGCACTGAAGATCAAGAGGAAGTAAGCGCAGCATGCAGTTCAGTCTCAAGACCCTCGCTCTCGGCGTCGTCGTCGGGTTGGTCGGATCGCTGGTCGCCACAGTCGGCCCGGCATCCGCGGCCACCGTCGCCGACCTGCCCGGTACGGGCACGGCGGCAGATCCCGTGCGCATCGACTCGGCCGAGGATCTCGACGCCGCGTCGGAGGCGGTGAACGGGCAGTTCTCGACCTACGGCTCCCTCCACTACCGCCTGGACGCCGACATCGACTACCGCGGCCGCACGTTCACGCCGTTCGGCAACTTCGCCGGCACGTTCGACGGCAACGGGCACGCGATCAGCAACCTGCACCTGTCGGCGGTCGACACCCGTGTCGCGTTCTTCGTGGCAACGACCGGCGCCACGGTCAAGAACCTGACGCTGCGCGCGGCCGAGGTGACGCACACCTCCGAGCTCGAGACGCCGGGGCGCCTCTACGGCGCGATCCTCGTCGAGACCGCCAACAACTCGGTCATCGAGGGCAACTCGCTCCTCGATTCCAGCTTCACCGCGCTGAGCGAGGCGACGAACTCCTACGCCGCAGGCCTCGTGCGCGGCGCCACGGGGAACACGAGGATCCGGAACAACTACCTCGACGGCGTGACCGTGAACGCGCCGACGAAGTACGTCGGCGGCATCGCCTTCGCCGCGAGCGGCACCGCATCGATCACGAACAACCTGGTGCGCGACACGCGCATCACGCAGGGCGCCCAGGGCAATCAGGGGCAGGCCGCGTTCATCGTCACGAACTGCACTGCGGCCGGCGTTACGATCTCGGGCAACGCCGTCCACTCGGGCTGGATCTACCAGAACGCCTCGGCGAACAACTACTTCTACGGGTGGGTCACCGCGCAGGGCACCACCTGCGCCGCGCAGAACAACCTGGTCAACGCCAACAACAACCGCAACTTCGACGCCGAGGGCCACACGGAGCAGGCGGTGCGCACCCGGGGCCTCGGCAGCTACGACCTCGCCTGGGACAGCGACGCCGACCTGACCACCGTCGAGGGCCGCACCTGGACCCGCGGCATCGACGGCTCCCCGGCGAGCCGCGCCCAGCTCGAGACCCGCGCCACCTACGAGGGCATCGGCTGGAGCTTCGCCGCCTCCGGCGGCTGGCGCTGGGAGACGAAGATGAAGCACCCCGTGCCGAGCGGAGCGAAGATCCCGCCGTTCAAGCAGGCCGGCGTACCGGGCGCGGGCACCGCCGCCTCGCCCTACCAGCTCGACTCCGTCGACGACCTCGAGGCGATGCAGGGCGCCATCGCCGGCGACGCCGCCTACGGCGCCGCCCACTACCGGCTCACGGGCGATATCGACTTCGCCGGCACCGAGTTCGCCGGCTTCGACGCATTCTCCGGCGTCCTGAACGGCAACGGCCACGCCATCACCGACATGGTCCTCGCGCCGAGCGCGGCCTCCGACGACCTCGCGCTGATCCGCGAACTCACCGGCACGGTCAAGGGGCTCTCGCTCGTCCGAGTCGGGCTCGCCCCCGCCGCGGGGACCGAGCGGATCGCGGCCGTCGCGGTGCGCGCGGCGGGCACCCCCGCCAAGTCGGCCGTCGTCTCAGGCGTGCAGCTCCGCGATTCCGAGCTGCGCGCGCCGGATGCCGAGCTCGGGGCCGGCCTGGTCGCCGAGGCCGCCGGCCACGCCGCCATCCACGACAACGACATCGAGGTCGAGATCACGGCCCACGGGCTCGCCGCCGGCGTCGCCGGCCGAGTATTGGATCAGGCCGTCGTGAAGCACAATCTGATCCGGCAGGCGCTCCAGGCCGCGACCACGGCCGCGGTCGTCGGCGAGGAGTCCGGCGACGACACCGAGGTGATCGGAAACGTCGTCGTCGGGGACGACTCCGACGGGCTCGACGAGCACCTCAAATCGACGTACGCGGGCCTGCGCTGGGACTTCATCGACGCCTGGATGTGGGATCTCGTCACCCAGCTGCCGCGCGTCAAGTACGTGGCTCCCGAGGAGATGCCGAACCGCATCACCGCGACCTTCCACGGCGACCCGGGCACCCGCCGCGCCTTCACCTGGTACCAGGACATCGCCATGGTCGAGCCCGGCGCGATCCTCAGCACCGATCCGAGCTTCCCCGAGGACGCGACGCTCACGGTCGAGGCCGAGGCGTCGACGAGCAACGAGGGCGAGGCCTTCTACCGGGTGGTCGTCACCGGGCTGACCCCGGGGCTCACCTACTACTACCGCGTCGGCGACACCTTCACCGGCAAATGGAGCGACACCGGCACATTCGAGACCGCGGACGGCGAGGACGACTTCAGCTTCATCACGATCACCGACACGCAGGCGCGCGGCGGCGCCAGCGAGGCAGTCGTCTCCGCGAACACGATCGCCGAGGCGCTGCGCACCGCGCCCGACGCCGAGTTCATCGTCCACGGCGGCGATGTGGTGCAGACCAGCGAAGAGGAGAACGACTGGATCGAGCTCTTCGGATACGCGCAGGAGAGCCTGCTGGCGACCACCATCGCGCCGGTCTCGGGCAACCACGACGCGGGCACGGACGAGTTCACGCAGCACTTCGCGCTCCGCGCGGTGAACGGGCAGGACACGACGACCGGCGTCTACTACTCCTACGACTACAACGACGCCCACTTCGTCATGCTGAACACGAACGAGGGCCGCGACGGGCACAACGCCACCGACATGAGCGACCAGGACTACGAACCGATCAGCGACGCGCAGCTGGCCTGGATCGAGGAGGACGTCGAGCAGGCCCGGGCTCGCGGCGCGAAGTGGATCATCCTCACGACGCACAAGGGCCCGTACACGGCGGGCGCGCACGCGGCGGATCCCGACATCCTCTCGCTCCGCGATCGGCTCGTGCCGCTCATCGACGAGCTCGACGTCGACCTCGTGCTGCAGGGGCACGACCACTACTGGACCCGCACCGAAGAGCTCGCCTCGGATCCCGATTCCCCCGTGCGGGCGAAGCGGTTGAAGTCCGACGTGATCACCGAGGTCATCGGCGGGATCAAGATCGACTACAAGGTGGACCAGCGGGGGACCGTGTTCGTGACTCCCGGCACCGCCGGTTCGAAGCACTACGGGCAGATGCAGGGCATCGCCGAGGGCGACGCGCCCTTCGGGAACGAGGAGTACCTCGACCTCTTCGACCGCCTCGGCGGCGGCGTGCGCTTCAGCAGCAACTCCTACGAGTCGTTCCTCGAGGTGCTCGTGACCGACGGGCGCCTCACCGTCAACCGTCACGAGGTCGGCAGCAACGACAAGGCCTCGTTCGCCGAGGGCTTCGGGATCGACCGCGGCATCACCCCCGTCGACGAGCAGCTCGCGGCGCTGCCGAAGGCCGCCGGCATCAAGCTCACGGACGAGCCCGCCGTGGCGGCCGCCCGCGCGGCCGTGCGGACGCTCACCAAGGCGCAGCGCGCCCACCTCGCGCACCTCGACCGGCTCGAAGCGGCCGAGGCGGCGCTGGGCGAACTCCACGGCACCGCATCCTCGGACGGGTCGGACGTGGCCTGGGCGGATCCGGAGGCGACCGAGCGTCAGCCGCTGACGGTCACGAACGATCAGCGCCGCGACCTCGCCGACGTGCCGGTCCGCCTGCAGATCGCGCACACGCCAGAGGTCCCGGCCGACACCTTCGCGCTAGCCACGTCGCGCAGCGTGCCGGTGCCCTTCGAGATCGAGACCTGGGCGCCGGGCGGCACCTCGGTCGTCTGGGCGAAGCTCGACGAACTCCCGAAGCGCTCGTCGCAGGTCGTCTGGGCCTACTTCGGGGGCCGGGGCGCGACGACGAACGACCCGCGCGACGTCTGGAGCCGGCAGTTCGCGCTCGTGGAGCACTTCGCGAACAGCGCGAGCTCCGGAGACGTGCTCGTCGACGCGACCGGGCGTGCGGCCGGCACGCTCGTCGGCGCCGACCTGGAGTCCGCCAGCGGCTCCGCGGCCGGACTCACCGGCGGCGGAACGGCTCGCTTCGACGGATCGCGGCTGCAGTACGGCGGCAACATCGGCAAGAACACCCGCGAGTTCACGCTGTCGGTCGTCCTCAGCATGACCCCGGAGGACGTCGCCGGGCTCACCGGCGGCATGGGAACGCTGGTCGCGCGCAAGGCGGCGGGCGAGGACGACCCGGCGCTGCAGCTCGGCATCCGCAAGGCCGACGGGCTCGTGCAGACGCTCACCCCCTTCGGCAGCGCGACCTCCTCGCTCGCGAAGGACGGCGAACCGCACCTCGTCACGATGACCTTCGACGGTCTGACCTACGCTGTGTATCTCGACGGCGTCGAGGTCCACTCGGCCATGGGCGAGGGGCGTCAGTTCCCGAACCTCCCGGGCGTCCCGCTGACGATCGGCGACCTCGAGGTGGACCCGGAGGACCCGAACCGTCTCGTCGCGCCCTTCCGGGGCACGGTCGACGAGGTCTGGATCGCGACCGACGAGTTCATCCCCGAACTCGACGCGTTCCGCGCCGACAACTACTTCGGCGACGCGGTCTCGAGCGGGAAGCGCGAGAAGCGGGCCGAGGACGAGCTCGTGCTGGCCCTCGGGCGGCCGGGCAACGGCGCCGCCGTCGAGGCCGGTGAGGTCGAGGTCTTCGGATCCGTGTCGAAGCGCGCCGAGCTCGCCGCGACGATCGACGGTGAGACCGTGTTCTCGCAGCGGGTCGACGCGGGCACCTTCACCGTGCAGGTCCCTGTCATGAAGACCGGGGCCGAGATCGAGGTGGTGTTCACCGCGACCTCCACCGCGGAGGGCGGCCCGGTCTCCGAGCCCGTCACCCTGACGCTCGACGTCACCGACACGATCGCGCCGGCGGTGCCGATCACGAGCGCCGAGAAGCCGGCGAACGCGCCGCTCGAACTCCAGGTCACTCCGCGGACCGAGCTGCCGGAGCGGGTCCGGGCGCAGTTCTACGCGAACGAGTCGGTCGCGCTCGGCGCCGGCAACGTCGTGGTGCGCACCGGGTCGACGGAGGATCGAGTTCCCGACGCGCTGACACCGACGAGCGGCACCGTCACCACGGAGACGTCGCCGACGACGGTCGGCGAGGATCGCAACCCCTACCAGATCTACCGCATCGCCCTCACGGAGGAGCAGGCCGCCGAGAACGAGTGGCACTTCTCCTGGCGCGGCACGGCAGACGCCCGCACGGTGTCGGCCTGGGTCTGGAACACCGAGACCGCGAAGTGGGCGCTGAAGGAGGCGAACGCGGATCCGGAGGGCCGGACCGTGAACCTCGACGTGCGGGCGACCGACGCCGACCGCGCCGTCGACGGCAGCCGGACGCTCACGGTGCTGATCTGGCGCGGCCTCACCGAGGAGCCCTGGGCCCAGGGTTCGGACTTCGACGGGCGCGTCCCGTCGGCCGACGACTACGACTGGTCCTTCAACCACGTGGGCGACACCCAGCTCTACACGGAGGCCACCCCGTGGACGATGACCGAGCAGTTCGAGTACATCCGCGACAGCGCCGAGGCGCGCAAGACGGCCATGGTCATCCAGGCCGGCGACTGGGTGAATCGCGAGGAGTACGAGGACGAGTGGCAGTGGAAGAGCGCGGAGCCCTCGGCGAAGATCCTCGAACAGGCCGGGCTGCCGTTCGCGATCTCGTGGGGCAACCACGACTACAACGAGCGGTACAACGGGCGGCAGCTGCTGCCGAAGTACTTCCCGATGGAGCGCTTCGCAGGGAGCCTGGAGGGTTCGCCCTGGACCTTCGGGGGCAGCAACGACATCGACAACTACTACTACACGGGTGAGATCGCGAACGCGAAGATCCTCTGGCTGCAGCTGGGCTACTGGTCGGCCGAGCGCGACGACCACCCGGGCATCGCGTGGGCGAAGAGCGTGATCGAGGCGCACCCCGAGTACACCGTGATCCTCTCGACGCACCACCACCTCTGGGCGCGCGACGTGGAGGCACCGTACTCGAACCCGCGCGTCAACACGCTCCTCGTCGATCCGTATCCGAACGTGAAGCTCGTGCTGAGCGGCCACCAGTCGGGCACCTTCGTATCCTCCCGCGTCAACGATCACGGGGTGCGCACCTACGGCATCCTGACCGATTACCAGACCCGGGCCTGGGGCGGGCACGGATACCTGAAGAACCTGAGCGTGGACGCCGAGAACGGGCTCATCTACGTCAACACCTACAGCCCCTGGCTGCAGCGGACGACATCGGAGGGCCGCTGGAGCCAGCCGATCCCGCTCACCGAGGCGGAGGGCTACCACGGCGAGAACTCCGAGAACTACGTGATCGAGCTCGATCTCGGCGGCAGCCAGACGCGCACCCTCGACACCGCACGGATCACCTTCGCCGCGGGCGCCCCGGAGGCGCTCGGGGAACCGATCGACCTCGTCGGCGACGAGCTCGGCTCGGTCGAGTTCTCCCCGGAGCTCGATGCGGACCAGGAGTGGTACGCGGTGCTCACCGACACTTCGGGGAACTCGACGGCGTCGAAGAGCAGCGTCATCCGGCGCGTGGCCTCGCACGCCATCGACTACGATCTCGCCGGCGGCACGCTGGGCGAGCAGTCGAACCCCGTCGTCTACTCCTCCGATGATGCGGCCATCGCTCTGGCGAACCCGACGCGCGCCGGCTACACCTTCCTCGGCTGGACCGGGACCGACCTCGCCTCGCGCAGCACCGAGGTGACGATCCCGGCAGGTTCCAGCGGGGATCGCAGCTACACCGCGCACTGGGAGCTGACCGAGTATGCGCTCGAGTACGATCTCGCCGGCGGGTACCTCAGCGGATCGAACCCGCGGAGCTACACCGCGGAGTCCGGCGCGCTGCAGCTGAAGGATCCGCGTCGCACCGGGTACGTCTTCGCCGGCTGGACCGGCGGCGGACTCGACGAGCCTGCGACTTCGGTCGAGATCCCAGCCGGTTCGACCGGAGACCGCGCGTACACGGCGACCTGGAGACCGGTCGGCTACGCCATCACCTACCGTCTCGCGGGCGGCACGATCACTGCCGGGGCGAACCCGGCGAGCTACACGCGGGCCTCCGACGCCTTCACGCTGAAGAACCCGACCCGCCTCGGCTACTCCTTCGCCGGGTGGACGGGCACCGGACTCGACCGGGCCGACACGAACGTGACGGTCGATGCCGGCACGAAGGGCGCGCTGACCTTCACCGCCACCTGGAAGGCGCTGCCGAAGGCGAAGGCGAGCGTCTCCCTGAAGGTCGCCCCGAAAGCGAAGGGCAAGAAGAACGCGACGCATGCGACCGTCACGGTCTCGACCGTACGCGGCTACGCGAAGGCCGGCGGCAAGGTGAAGCTCACCGCCACCGGCAAGGTCGTGAAGCGGGTGAAGGGCGTGAAGCGGGTGAAGGGCGTGAAGCGCACGGTGACGGTCACCCGGAGCCGCACCGCGACCGTGAAGAACGGCACCGTGAAGATGAAGCTGCCGAGCGGTCTCGCGAAGGGCGCCTGGAAGGTGAAGGCGAGCTTCGCGGGCGACGGCCAGCACCGCCCGGGCGATTCGAAGACGGTGAAACTCACGCGGAAGTGACCGCGTCGCACCGAGTGGAAGGATTCCGGCCGCGCGTACCGCCCCGACGGGCGCGCGGCCGGATTCCCGTGAATTCCTTCCGCGGAGAATATCCGTGCCCACATCGGGCGTCCCGCGGTATAGGCTGTCAGCAGGGTGTATGAGGAATCGACACCGACTCGTTCTCGCCCCGCCGTCCTCGACGGCTGTTTCACCGCACATCTCGCTTCTGCTTTCATCGGCGGTTTCGACCGGACCGGATCCTCTTCGTCATCTCTCTCGCACTACCGCTCTACGCCCCGCCGATCTTCCAGCGCTCGAAGACAGGCCGTCACATGGTCGTGACGCCACTGGCTGCGTACGACACCTACTCCGCGTCGGCGCCGTCGCCGCGGTACCCCGGACCGCAGTCGCGGTCCAACGATCTAAGGAAATAACGCAATGGCTACTGGTACCGTGAAGTGGTTCAACTCCGAGAAGGGCTTCGGCTTCATCGCCCCCGACGACGGATCCCGCGACCTCTTCGCCCACTACACCGCGATCATCGGAAGCGGACGTCGCGATCTCGAAGAGAATCAGCGCGTCGAGTTCGAGACCGAAGAGGGCCCCAAGGGTCCGCAGGCGGCTGCGATTCGCGCCATCTGACGCTTCGGCCCGCTCGACGGGCCGGGTGAGCTTCCACGAGGGGCGGGTCGCATGCGCGGCCCGTCCCTCGTGCTGTTCCCGGAGTTCCGGAGCCCCGGCGTCCATCCCGCGCCGACCGGGCGAGGAGTACGATCGACCCATGACGACGGAGTGGCGAGAGGCCCGGGTGGCCGAGATACGATCCGCGATCGCGCAGGCGGAGGAGGGGATCGTCGAGGAGATCAAGTGGCGGAAGCCGTCGAACCCCGGCGGTGTGCCCACCTTCTCGCTCGACGGGCTGATCTGCACGGTCGAGACCTACAAGGACAAGGTGAAGGTGACTTTTGCGCGCGGCGCGTCGCTGCCGGATCCCTCCGGCCTGTTCAACGCGAGCCTCGACGCCGGCACCCGGCGGGCGATCGACCTGCGCGAGGGCGAACCGCTCGACGCGGATGCGCTCGCCGAGCTCGTCCGCGCAGCGGTGGACTTCAACCGTTCCTGAGGATCCCGAGCCTCGTCGGGTTCGAACCGGCGGATGCGTGGAGGAGCGAGGTTCGCGCGGGGTCCGCATTTCCGGCTGATGCTGCAGTTCGGGCTGATGGGATCCGGCGGAATCGTCCTCCCGAACTGCGATCTCAGCCCGAACTGCGAGCTCGGCCCTGACTTCGGGCGCGAGGCGCCCGCGCCGCCGTGCTCTGCCGGGCGCCGCAGCGCTCCGCTCGACCGGGTGCCGCCGCGCCCTGCTCAGCCCTCGGCGCGCCCGCCCATGCGCGAGCGATGCCGCAGCCGTGCGATAACCCCGAGCAGCAGGACGACGATCGCGCCCCAGACCAGCCCGAAGGCGGCGGAGAGGCCGTTCTCGACGATCCAGGTCACCACCGGCTGGGTCCCGGCGGCGGCCGTCGCCGCGTGCACGAGGTCGTACGGCGCGTGCACGCCCACCTCGGCGAGATTCACCACGAGGATGTGGCCGCCGACCCACAGCATGGCGACCACGCCGACCACGGTCAGCGCGCGGAACACCCACGGCATCGCCCGCACCAGCCAGGTGCCGACGACCTTCAGCCAACGGGGGCGGCGTCGGCGCAGCCAGAGGCCGACGTCGTCCATCTTCACGAGCACCGCCACGGAGCCGTAGACGAGCACCGTCATCAGGATCGCCACCGCGATGAGGATGGCCAGCCGCATGACCCAGGAGTCGGCGTCGATGTTGCTCAGCGAGATCAGCATGATCTCCACCGAGAGGACGAGATCGGTGCGCACCGCGCTGGCGACGATCTGCTTCTCGTCGGTCTCGGTGCGCTCGACGACCTCCTCGACCGTCGTCTCGTGGCCGCGCCGCGCGTGGATCCAGTGCCAGACCTTCTCGGCGCCCTCGTATGCGAGATAGGTGCCGCCGACGAGCAGCAGCCAGGGGAACACCCACGGCGCCCACAGGCTGAGCAGCATGATCGCGACGATGATCAGCGACTTGTTGATGAGCGAGCCGCGCGTGATGCGGCGCACGACCGGAAGCTCACGATTCGGGCTGATGCCCTGCACGTACTGCGGCGTCACGGCGGCGTCGTCGATCACCACCCCGGCGGACTTGGCCGAGGCCTTCGCAGCGCCGGCGACGACGTCGTCGATCGATGCCGCCGCGGCCTTGGCGAGCACGGCGATGTCGTCGAGCAGGGCGAAGAAGCTCGCGGCCATCGGTGCTCCTCGTCGTCGGCGCCGCGTGCCGGCGGCGTGCGGCACGGGTCAGGAAGCAACTTTACCGGTGCACTCCCGCGGTTCGCCGTGCGCCACCTGCCCGTGCGGCACGCGCGCGGCGTTCGCCGCGAAGGTCGATACGACAATGTCGGAGGCCGGAGGTAGTGTCGCAGCATGGCGAAGACCTCTCGGAGCACGACGGCGAAGACCCGCGGCGGCTATGCATGCGCAGAGTGCGGATGGCAGACCGTGAAGTGGGTCGGCCGCTGCGGCGAGTGCCAGCAGTGGGGCACGGTGGCCGAGGTCGCGTCGGGCGGTGCGACGCTCGGAAGGACGGTGCACGCGACGGCGCCGGCGGCCGGCAGGGAGGCCCGGCCGATCACCGAGCTCAGCGGCGACGTGGCCGCCCATCGGCCCACGGGCATCGGCGAGCTCGATCGCGTGCTCGGCGGCGGCATCGTGCCCGGGGCCGCGGTGCTCTTCTCCGGCGAGCCGGGCGTCGGCAAGTCCACGCTGCTGCTCGACGTGGCCGCGCGGATCGCGGCGCTCGGCGGGCGGGTGCTCTACGCGAGCGGCGAGGAGTCGACCGGGCAGATCCGCATGCGCGCCGAGAGGACCGGTGCGCTCCACGACACGCTGTTCCTCGCGAGCGAGAACGATCTCGGCACCGTGCTCGGCCACATCGATGCGGTCGAACCCGACCTGCTGATCGTGGACTCCGTGCAGACCCTCGCCAGCGACCAGGTCGAGGGCGGCGCCGGGGGTCCTGCGCAGGTGCGCGAGGTGGCGAGCGCGCTGATCCGCGTCGCGAAGGATCGGGGCCTGCCCGTGGTGCTGGTGGGGCACGTGACGAAGGACGGGTCGGTGGCGGGTCCGCGGCTGCTCGAGCACCTGGTCGACGTGGTCTGCCATTTCGAGGGGGACCGGCAGACCGCGCTGCGGTTCCTCCGCTCGCTGAAGAACCGCTTCGGGCCGACCGATGAGATCGGGTGCTTCGAGATGACCGGAGAGGGCATCGCCGAGGTGCCGGATCCGTCGGGGCTCTTCCTGAGTCGAGCCGCCGAGCCGGTCAGCGGCACCTGCACCACGGTCGCGATGGAGGGCCGCCGCGCGCTGCCGGTCGAGGTGCAGGCGCTCGTCGCCTCGAGCGCCACGCCGAACCCCCGCCGGGTGACGAGCGGGGTGGACTCGGCCCGCGTCGCGATGATCCTGGCCGTGCTGGAGCGACGCGCGGGGGCGCGCCTCCACGACAAGGACGTGTACGTGTCGACGGTCGGCGGGGTGCGCCTCGTCGAACCGGCGGCGGACCTCGCGATCGCGCTGGCCGTGCTCTCGGCGATCTCGGATCGGCCGCTGCCGCACGACCTCGCCGCGGTCGGCGAGCTGAGTCTGGCCGGCGAGATCCGCCCGGTGGTCGGCGGATCGCAACGGGCCGGCGAAGCGCAACGGCTGGGCTACCGCACGCTGATCGATGCCGAGGCCGGCAGCCTGCACCGGGCGAACGAGCTCGCGCTGGGGCAGCGGTGAGCGAGGGGCGGGGTGCGCACCCCGGTGTGGAGGATCACGCGCGAAGCCGGGGCTAGAATGAGGGTTTGTGAGTAACAACACGGTAGACGTCGCACTCATCGGCGGCGGCATCATGAGCGCCACCCTCGGAACGCTCCTCAAGCAGGTTCAGCCCGACTGGTCGATCGAGATCATCGAATCCCGCGGCCAGGTCGCGACCGAGTCGAGCAACGCCTGGAACAACGCGGGCACCGGCCATGCCGCGCTCTGCGAGCTCAACTACATGCCCGAGGGCGCCGACGGCAGCCTCAGCGCGGACAAGGCGATCGCCATCAACGAGCAGTTCCAGCTGTCCCGCCAGTGGTGGGCGGCGCTCGTGCGCGAGGGCGTGCTGGGCGATCCTGCAGGCTTCATCAACCCGACTCCGCACATGACGTTCGTGCGGGGCGAGCAGAACATCGACTACCTGCGCCGCCGCTACGAGCTGCTCAAGGATCAGCCGCTGTTCGCCGACATGGAGTTCAGCGACGACCCGCAGCAGATCGCCGAGTGGGCGCCGCTGCTCATCGAGCGCCGCTCGAAGGGAGAGTCGTTCGCCGCGACCCGCGCAGTGAGCGGCACCGACGTCGACTTCGGCGCGATCACCCGTCGACTGATCGGCAACCTGGTCGCCCAGGGCGCCGGCCTGCGCCTCGGACAGCGGGCCACGAACCTGACACGTCGAGCCGACGGCGACTGGGACATCGACCTGAGCGCCGGCCTCGGCTATGGCAAGACCCGGATCAGCGCGCGCTTCGTCTTCGTCGGCGCCGGTGGCGGCGCGCTCGACCTCCTGCAGGCCTCCGGCATCCCCGAGATCAAGGGCTACGGCGGATTCCCGATCAGCGGCAAGTTCTTGCGCTGCGACAACCCCGAGGTGGTGGAGCTCCACCGCGCCAAGGTCTACGGCAAGGCGGCCGTCGGCGCACCCCCGATGTCGGTCCCGCACCTCGACACCCGCATCGTCGACGGCAAGGCGAGCCTGCTCTTCGGGCCCTACGCCGGCTTCAGCCCCAACTTCCTCAAGCACGGCTCCTGGTGGGATCTTCCGGGCTCGATCCGTACGCACAACCTGAGCCCGATGGTCAAGGTCGGCCTCAGCGAATTCTCGCTCGAGAAGTACCTGCTCGGAGAAGTGTTCGCGAGCCGCGAGAAGCAGTTCGCGGCCCTCCGGGAGTACATGCCCTCCGCGCGCGCGGAGGACTGGCGGATGATCACCGCCGGGCAGCGCGTGCAGGTGATGAAGAAGGATCCGCAGAAGGGCGGCGTCCTCCAGTTCGGCACCGAGGTCATCACCAGTGCGGACGGCTCGATCTCGGGCCTCCTCGGCGCATCCCCGGGTGCATCGACCGCCGTCCACGCGATGCTCGACATCATGGAGAAGTGTTTCCCCGACGAGTTCGCGCAGCGCTGGAAGGACGAGATCGTCACGCGGATCCCCGCCTACGGCGTCGGCCTCAACGGCGACGCCGAGGCGGCGGCCGCCTCGCTGGCCGACACCGCTGAGGCGCTCGGCCTCACCGGCGCCGCCGTCCCGGCCTGACCCCGGCGACGTGGGCCGACGAGCGCTCCGGCGACCGTCGGCGACCGCACGGCCGCTCGCACCGCCGTCGGTGGGGCCGACGGCGCGGCCGTCCGCACTGGCGTCCATCCTCTCGGCGCTCGCGGCGCTCGCCCTCGTGCTCGGCGCGGTCGGATGCGCGGACGGTCCCGGCGGCGACGCGTCGGCTGCGACGGATGCGTTGACCTCGGAGGACCAGCGCGCGATCGCCGAGCTGACCGAGATCGCCCCCCGCGACACGGGCGTCGAAGCCCAGATCGCCGACCTGGTCGAGTCCGTCGAGTGCTGGCAGCCCTCCGCGAACCTGGTCGAAGAGCGCACCTTCCGCGTGATCTGCAGAGTCCACTTCTTCGGAGCCGACGAGGTCCGCTACCGCGACGTGATCTGCATCGGCGAGCTGGACCGGACGCCCGTCGCCGACCACTGCTACCCCTGGGCATACTACACCGACATGCCCAGCTTCGAGGATCGTCCCGCGTACACCGTGTGATCGGATCCATGCGCGACCGTCGAATCGATGGACCGCTTCCCGCGCCGATTCTCCGCTCCTTGGTCCACTCGAAAGATGTGGGCCAAGATGAGTGCCATGCGGAGCCGCGCACCGTCATGCGGCGCGCGAGCGCGGGAACGAGAGGAATCGTCATGATCGAGAAGAAGTCGGGCCGTCTTCGGTGGCGCGCTGCGACCGCTGCGACCCTGATCGTCGGGGTACTGCTGACGGCGGGCTGCTCCGGGCGCGGGGCAGGGGAGAGCCCGGGCACGGAATCCGGGGGCGAGGGGGCGACCGTCGAGAGCTTCGCCATCGTCACCCCCGAGAAGGAGTCCGACTACGGCTGGAACCAGCAGGGGATCCGCTCCGCCCGCTCCGCGGCCGAGCAGCTCGGCATCGAGCTCGAGGAGCACACGAACGTCGGCTACGACAACACCGAGACGATCCTGACTCAGGTCGCGGATAGCGGCGTCGACTTCATCATCGCCCACGCCAGCGGCTTCAACACCCCCGGACAGCGCGTCGCCATGGAGACCGGCGTCCCCACCCTCGTCGTCGACTTCGACCAGAACGAGCCGGGCAAGGTGGGCACCGTCATCACGCAGGCGCAGGAAGGCGCCTACCTCGCGGGCATCGCCGCCGCGATGACCACCGAGACCGGCACCGTCGGCATCGTCGCCTCCGCCGAGACGCTCAGCTGGTACCTGATGGCCGGCGGCTTCGCCCAGGGGGTCTACAGCGTCGACCCCGAGATCGAGGTCGTCATCGCCTACGTCGGCCCCGCCGCCTACGGCGATTCTGCGGGAGGCACGAGCGTCGCGAAGCAGGTGATCGCCTCGGGCGCCGACGTGATCATGGGCATGGGCGATGGCGCGACGATCGGATACCTTCAGGCCATCGAATCCGCGAAGAGCGATCACCCGATCTCGTACATCGCCACGATCGGGGATGTGAGCGAGATCGTCACGGATCCCGAGATCGTGCTCACCTCGGTGCTGTGGGACTACACCGCCACCTACGTGCAGGCCGTGCAGGACATCGAGGCGGGCGCCTTCGGCCGGACGACCTACGAGCTCACGGTCGCGAACGGCGGCCTCGCTCTGCAGCGCACCGACCGACTCGGCTCGAAGATCACCGATGCGGTCGATGCCGCCACCGCCGCGATCGCGGACGGCAGCGTGGAGGTGCAGCGCGCCACCGAGAAGGATCAGGTGCAGGCGATCATCGATGCACGGGGAGCCGCATCCTGAGATGGCCGTCGACCCCGATGCCGTCGATGCTGCCGGCTCCGATGTCGTCGTCCGGCTGAACGGCATCACGAAGCGCTTCCCCGGCGTCACCGCGAACTACGCGATCTCGCTCGAGCTGCGGCGCGGCGCGGTGCACTGCCTGCTGGGCGAGAACGGGTCGGGGAAGTCGACGCTCATCGGGATCTTCGCGGGCCTGCAGCAGCCGGACGAGGGAGCCATCGAGATCGATGGGTCGCCCGTGGTGCTGCGATCGCCGGCCGCGGCGATCGAGCGGGGCATCGGGGTCGTGCACCAGCATTCCGTGCTCATCCCGACGATGAGCGCGGTCGAGAACCTGCTGCTCGGCGAGCGCGGCTCCCTGCGGCTCGACCGGCGCGGCGCCGAGTCGAGACTGGCGGAGCTGAGCGAGACGCTGGGAGTGCCGATCGATCCGAATGCGCCGGTCGGCGAGCTCGGACTCGGGGCGCGCCAGCAGCTCGAGATCGCGCTCGCGCTGCGCAGCGGATCCCGGGTGCTGGTGCTCGACGAACCGACGTCACTGCTCCCGCCGCAAGCGATCGAGGCACTGCTCGGACGCCTGCGGCGGCTCGCCGAGGAGGGCTACGCCGTGCTCTTCGTCACGCACAAGCTTCAGGAGGCGCGCCGGGTCGCCGACGCCGTGACCGTGCTGCGGCGGGGACGCGTCGTGACGCGGCTCGGCTCGGCCGAACTCGCCGAACCCGAAGAGTCCCGAATCGCCGCGCGCCTGCTGGGGGCGATGTTCGGCGACGGAACGGCCACCACGGATGTTCCTGCCAGGGCGAGTGCGCAGGCGAGTGCGAGTACGCAGGCACCCTCGGGCGCGCTCGCCCCGGGGGTCGAGACACCGTCCTCGGGCGCGGCGCCCGCCGTGCTGGAGGTTGTCGGGCTCGGCACGACGAGCGGAGGCGGCGCCGGTGGCGGCCACGATGGCGGCGGCGTGCCGCTGTCGGACGTCTCGTTCAGGATCGCCTCCGGCGAGGTGCTGGGTGTCGCGGGCATCGACGGACACGGGCAGGGGCACCTGGGCGAAGCGATCGCGGGGCAGCGGCGCTGCACCGTCGGCTCCATCCGGCTCGACGGCCGTCGGATCGAGCAGCTGCGCGTGCGGGAGCGGCGACGGCTCGGGGTCCGCTACGTCACCGACGATCGTCTGTACGAGGGGATCGTCGGCAGCCTCGGCGTGGCAGTGAATCTGATGCTGAAGCAGATCGGCGAGCGCCCGTTCTGGCGGTGGGGGCGTATGGATCGCGCCGCGGTGCGGCGCCGAGCCCAGGCGCAGATCGAGGAGTACGGCATTCGGACGCCGTCGCCCGATACCCGGGCGGGGACGCTCTCGGGCGGCAACATCCAGAAACTGCTCCTCGCGAGGGAGCTCGCGGACGATCCCCGCGTCGTCGTCTTCAACAAGCCCACGCACGGCCTCGATCTCGAGTCGGTGGGGCGCGTGCGCGGGATCCTGCGCGACTTCGCTGACCGCGGGGGTGCAGCGCTGCTGATCTCCTCCGATCTCGACGAACTCGTCGAGCTCTGCGACAGGATCCTCGTCATGTCGGGCGGCCGCATCGTCGGCGAGGTTCCCGTCGACGGGCGCGAGGGAGGCGCCGCCGAAAGCATCGCCGAGAGTACCGCCGAGCGAGTCGGGGCCCTCATCGTAGGCGCCCGTACCGACCCGAGCGGCGACGAACGCGCGGAGGCGGGGGCATGATCCGGCGCGTCTCGACCGTGCTCATCCGCACGACCCTTCCCCTGCTGCTCGCGCTGCTGTGCGGCGGGCTCGTCATCGCCGCGCTCGGGGTGGATCCGCTCCGCTTCTACGGCGATGTCCTCGTGCTCGGGGCCGGCGGATCCGGCTGGCAGCAGTCGATGACGGCGATGGCGCCCCTGCTGCTGGTCGGGCTCGGCCTCATCATCGCCTTCCGCGCGCAATTGTGGAATCTGGGCTACGGCGGCGCCTACCTGCTCCCGGCCGCGATCGTCGCCGGGATCGCGCCGGACGTCCTGGGGTCGCTGCCCTTCGCTCTCGGCGTCGTCGTGCTCCTCGTGACCGCCTTCGCGGTCGGTGCGCTCCTGAGTCTGATCCCGGCCTGGCTCAAGGCCCGGTACGGGACGACCGAGATCATCACCACCCTGATGATCTCGTTCATCGCGATCGCGCTCGCGAACCTGCTCGTGAAGGGTCCGCTGCGCGATGGCTCGGTGACGCTGCCGCAGACCCGAGTGCTCGACACGACGCTGATGCTGCCGTACATCCCCGGGACGCGGGTGCACGCGGGATTCGCGCTCGCGCTGGGGCTCGTGATCCTGTTCCACCTCATCCTGACGCGATCCTCGTTCGGACTGCGAATCGACGTGCTCGGCGCGAGCCCGCGGGCCGCCGCGCACGCCGGCATCCGAGTCGAACGGCTGATCGTCGTGGTCCTCCTGCTCTCGAGCGGGATGATCGCCCTCGGCGGCGCGGTCGACATGCTCGGCCTCTGGGGGTACTTCCGGGCCGATTGGAACCCGGGCTACGGCGACAAGATCCTGCCCTTCGTGTTCCTCGCCCGGCTGAATCCGCTCGGTCTGATCCCGCTGACGGCCTGCTATGCGATCCTCGCGACCGGCGGCACGCTCGCCGCCCAGCGCGCGGGGCTCTCGGTCGACTTCCTGCTCGTGATCGTCGCGCTGATCCTCTTCTTCATGACGATCATCGAGTACCTCGGCACCCGCCGCGACCTGGGGCGCTCGTACCTGCCCCGGAGCCCCTTCGCCGCCGCCAGGATCGGGGGCGACCGATGACCGCGCAGCTCCTCAGCGAGGCCTTCCTCGCGGCGTTCCTCGTCGCCGTCCTGGCCAGCGCGCTCCCCGTCCTGCTCGCCGCGGTGGGGGAGACCGTCGGCGAGCAGTCCGGGGTGCTCGGGCTCGGGATGGAGGGTCTGCTGCTCGTCGGCGGCTACGCGGCGTTCGCCACCGCCCACGCGAGCGGCAGCTTCTGGGCGGGGTTCGCGATCGGGGCACTGGCAGGACTGCTGCTCTCGACACCCCTCATGGTGCTCTCCGTGTGGCTCGGGGTGAATCAGATCGTGGTGGGGATCGGGATCACGCTGCTCGGCACCGGCATCAGCAGCATGCTCTACGACGCGCGCTTCGCCGATTCGAAGCCCCGGCTGGGGGCGGCGGATCCGTGGACGGTCCCTCCCCTCTCGGAGATCCCCGTCGTCGGCCCGGCGCTCTTCGCTCAGCCCGGCATGTTCACCATCGCGTTCGTGATCACCGCGCTCGTATCGTTCTGGTTGCACCGCACGGCACCGGGGCTCCGGCTGCGCGCGGCCGGCCAGCGACCCGCGTCGCTCGACGCCGCGGGAGGCAGCGTCGTGCGGACCCGCTCCCTCGCGGTGCTGTTCGGCGGTGCGATGGCCGGCCTCGGCGGGGCCTACCTCGCTCTCGTCTCGGCGGGCACGTTCACGCCCGGGATGACGCACGGCATGGGGTTCCTCGCGATCGTCGTCGCGATGCTCGGCCGCGGTCGCCTGCGCTGGGTCGTGGCGATCTCGCTGATCTACGGCGTGTTCGTCGCCGCCGGCACCGCCCTGCAGCTGACGGTGCTCGCGCTGCCGAACGACATCGTGACGATGCTGCCGTTCGTCGCGGTGATGGTCGTGCTCATCCTCTTCGCCCGGCGTTCGACGCTGCCGCCCGCGCTCGCGGTGCCGTACGTGCGCGGGGCGCGCTAGGGAATGTCCGCCCGACGGCCGGGCTACGCGAGCAGGCGCTCGAGGAAGTCCGCCGTGTCCTCCCACCCGTCGACCGCTTGGCAGGGGACGCCGAGCGCTTTCACCGGGTAGTCGTTGCCGTCGGGATCGAGCCGATCGCCGACGAAGAGCATCTCGTCGAGCCCGATCCCCGTCTGCTCGGCGAGCTTCCGCATGCCGTAGGCCTTGTCGATCCCACGGCGGGTGATGTCGACCGACGTGGATCCGCCGCTGCGGACCTCCAGCTCGGGCAGCCGGGCCGCGACGGCCGCGCGCAGGGCGTTCTTCTTCGCGCCGTCGGGATCCCAGGCCTGCTTCACCTCGACCGGGGCGCGCTGGCCCAGTGCCGAGAAGGTGACCTGCGAGCCGCGATCCTCGAGGATCTCGCCCCAGGTCTCCGCCTCCCAGAGGCCGAGCCGTTCCGCCTCCTCGCGCAGCGCGGTGAGCGCGGCATCGCGTTCGGCCTGGGTGAGGTGCTCGCGGTAGACGGTGCGCCAGGCTCCCGCGTCGCGGCGCTCGTAGCGGGTGCCGCAGGTCGGAAGCAGGTGGAGTTCTTCGAGCGCGGTCTCGCGGAGGCCGGCCTGCTCGAGGCGTGCGACGAGCTGCATCTCGAACTGCTCGAAGTTGCCGCCCGAGATCACCGCGACGGTCGTGCGTTCGAGCAGACGCGAGAAGACGTCGAGCATCCGCGGCTCGACGGGGGACTTCGAGGGGGCGAGGGTGTCGTCGAGATCGAAGGCGACGAGGCGAGGCAGCTGGGTCACCTCCCAAGTCTTCCACATCGGTCCTGGCCGCGAGTTCTCGCGCGTTTTCACGATCGGGCTCCGACGCGCTAGACTTCTCGTTGTGCTTCGGCACGCATCGGGATGTGGCGCAGCTTGGTAGCGCACGTCGTTCGGGACGACGGGGTCGCAGGTTCAAATCCTGTCATCCCGACCATGTGATGTTTCAGGACATCGCGGACACCCGGATCCACGTTTTCGTGGGTCCGGGTGTTTTTGGTTTGGTCGTCCTTTTCGCAAATAGCACAACCGAGGTCCCGCTGAAACCCCCTGCCCGGCTCGGGTGAAGAGCTCTAGCCTGCCTGTGCGACTGTTAGGCCCTCTGAGGTACGTCTCAGCGCCCCGCGACTACCTCGATGACCTCATACAGTTAAGGAAGGAGAGCTGGTCATGACGCACCTCACCGACAAGCGTGTAGCCGTACTCGCCACCGACGGTTTCGAAGACTCCGAGCTCATCCGGCCCACCAGAGCACGTCCCGTCGGCGCGCGCAGGTGAGGAAGGCAAGCCATGAGGGAGACCCCGATCGACGAGACCGTCGAACGCCTCGTGCGCGAATTACGCGACGTGTTGAGCGGTCAGGACCGCTGCGTGGCGACTGCTGAGTCGCTCACAGGTGGATATCTTGCCGCGGCGCTCTCGGCCGGCCCGCACGCTGAGCGCTGGTATCGCGGAGGAATCGTGGCCTACCAGCCGGAAGTGAAGTACGGTCTGCTGCGTACGCCTCATGGTCCGGTCGTCACGGCTCCTACGGCTCAGGCGATGGCAGCCTCCGCTGCCGTCCTGCTCGGTGCGGACTATGCCGTGGGCGTCACGGGCGTCGGCGGCCCCGCGCCTTCCGAGGGCAAGCCGGCCGGTACGGTGTATATCTCGACGAGCGACGGCAAGGTCGCGACGGCGGCCGAGCTCTACGAGTTCGAGGGAGACCCGGTACGGGTGCTGCATCAGACGATCTGCGCATCGCTCCGCGCGCTCATAGCCCGGGTGCTCGAGTGCGACCAACCCGCGCCGTGACGCTCGGGGACAGACCGGGAGAAGGCCGGCATATGACGGACTCTGTCGAGACCAATGCGCGCGCTCACCCTCGGAAACCGCTACCGATTTCGCGAAAGGTGCAAGCCTCGGGCGTTGTCTACCTGCTCAACGGAGAGCGCATTGCGGAGAAGGCCGAGATCGCACGAATTGAAGCGCTCGCGATCCCTCCCGCCTGGGCCGATGTTGAGATCGCACGGTCGCCGCGGGCGAAGGTGCTCGCCCGCGGCATCGATGCCGCGGGTCGCGTGCAGACGATCTACCATCCTGCTTTTCGGAGGAGGCAGGATCGTCGCAAGTTCGAGCGGATGCAACGCTTCGGGCAGGCGCTCCCGCGGCTCAGAGCGCAGGTGGATCGAGACCTGCGTCGCCGGACGCTCGGCCGTGAGCGGATCACCGCCGGCGTGGTGCGCCTCATCGACTCGCAGCTCTTCCGAGTCGGCAGCTCGCAATATGCGAAGCGCAACCGCAGCTACGGCGTCGCCACGCTGCGGAGCAAGCACGTGCGCGTCACCGGCGCCTGCATCACCTTCGACTTCATCGCGAAGAGCGGTAAGCGGACGCGCCGAACCGTACGCGATGCCCGAGTCGCCCGCCTGCTCGTGCGCCTGAAGCGAGAGCTGTCGATGCCTGAGGTCTTCGGTTTCCTCGACGAGGAGGGCGTAGCGCACCCGCTGCGTCGTCGCCACATCAACGCGTATGTGAAGCGGTATGCAGGGGACGCATTCACCGCGAAGGATTTTCGTACCTGGGGAGCGACGGTGCTCGTGGCGACGGCGCTGCTCGACCTCGATGCCGACCAGTCGGCCTCGCTTGCGGGCCGTGAAGCCGCAATGCGAGAGGCGGTGAGCGCGGCGGCGGATCGGCTCGGCAACACGCCCGCGGTGGCGAAGGCGTCGTACATCGATCCGCGACTCTTCTCCGCGGTGAAGCATCCGCGGATTCTGCAGCGCGCGTGGGAGGAGCGGAAGCGTTCCCGTCCGCGCAAGCATCAAAGTCTCGATGAACGCAGCACGCTCGTGCTGCTGAAGATGCTCACTACGGATGCCGGCCACCTGTGACCGGAAGGACGGCGCCCGAGACATAGGAGGCCCCTTCGGAGGCGAGGTAGACGTAGGCGGACGCCAGCTCGGTGGGCTGGCCGGGTCGACCGAGCGGGGTGTTCTCCCCGAAGTGCCGCTGCTTCTCGTCCCAGCCGGTGGCAGGGATGAGGGGAGTCCAGATGGGGCCCGGCGCGACCGCATTGACCCGCACGCCGCGCTTCCCCTGCTCTTCGGCGAGGGCCCGGGTGAAGGCCACGAGCGCGGCCTTCGTCATGGCGTAGTCGAGTAGGTCATACCCGGGTTCGAACGACTGGATCGAGGCGGTCACGATGACCGAGGCGCCGGGCTGCAGAAGCGGTGCCGCCTCGCGCATCATGATGAGGGGCGCCACGAGATTCGTCTCGAACACCTCGAGAATCTGCTCGCGCTCGATCGCCGCATCGGGTTTGCGTTCGTACTGCACTCCGGCGTTCAGCACGAGCACGTCGAGTCCTCCGAGTTCATCGGCCGTGCGGTGCACGATCTCGACGCAGAAGGACTCCTCCCGCAGATCGCCCGGCAGTCTGAGACACGTGCGCCCGGCCTCGACGACGTGCCGTTCGGTCTCTGCAGCGTCTGTTTCCTCCTGCGGCAGGTACGAGACGGCGACGTCGGCGCCCTCCCGTGCAAAGGCGATGGTCACGGCGCGGCCGATGCCGGAGTCGCCGCCGGTGATGAGTGCCCGCAGCCCCTCGAGTCTCGCACTGCCGCGGTAGCTCCCCTCGCCGTGGTCGGGTCGGGGGTTCATCGGTGCGGTCAGGCCCGGCTGCTCGGACTGATGCTGCTCCGGTAGCGGCGGCCTCGGGTACTTGTACCGCGGATCGGTATTCGTCATAGCGTCCTCCTTCGTTCGCTGCCCGCGCACTCGCCGGGCCGAGGGATCGCGAGGGCTGAGACAGGGCGCTTCGCCTAAGCCCGATCGACGAGATCGTGCTCGCTCTCATGCCGGGCGCAGTGCGCGCAGCAGAAGATCCCCTGCTCGCTTTCCACCCCGTGACCGAGGATTCGACAGCCGCAGTGCGCACACTCTGGAGCCATGAACTGCACTGCGCACTCGAAGCTGTCAAAGGTGCCGACGCGGCCTTCGCGCTCCACCGTGAACGTCTTGTCATAGGCGTTGCCGCAGGTGTCGCACTCGGCCAGCGGAGTGTCGGTCGTATCGAGGTGCATAGTTCCGTTCCTCTTCTCCCGCTCCGGGCCGTCGTATGGTCCGGCGCTGTGCGAACGACGCTATCGGCCTCAACGGGAGCCCGGGAGGCCCTCGACATCATGCGTGGACGTCGGCTACCCTCACGGCGCCCCCTTTTTTACACAGGCGCGCCTTCGACCGCAAGGGTCTGCCGGCACCCGGCACATCGGGCCTACGCTCTCATCATGAAAGCGGTGTTCACCTTCTGGATGGGGATTGTCATCGTCGGGCTGATTGCAATGTTCGCGATCGTGCTGATGGGGAGGTGACTCATGAAGGTCAAGGCGCACGCGCTTTCACTCGCCTTCGCGGGCGCGTTCGCCGTCACCCTGTTCGGCCAGTCCGTGGCGGGGCTTGCTGCCTACAACGAGGATCAGCTCGCTCATGGTGGTTCTTCCGTGGGTTGGCTCTTCTTCGTCACCTCATCCGAGTTCGTAGTCGATGTGGCCGAGAACTGGCAGTCGGAGTATCTGCAGTTCTTCCTGTTCATCCTGGCCACCGTCTGGCTGGTGCAGCGCGGCTCGCCGGAGTCGAAGAAGCCAGGCGACGAGGGCCTCGGCAGCGATGAGAGCCAGTTGGTCGGCGAGTATGCGCAGGCCGACTCGCCGCGATGGGCGAAGGCGCGCGGTTGGCGGCTCTGGCTCTACAGCAACTCGCTGCTGCTCACGATGGGCACGATCTTCGTGCTCTCGTGGCTCGTGCAGGGGCTCGCGGGAACGGTCGTCTTCAACGCCGAACGGGCGGAGCACGGGCAGCCCGCGCTCACCCTGGGAGAGTATCTCCTTTCTGCGGACTTCTGGAACCGCACGCTGCAGAACTGGCAGTCGGAGCTGCTCGCGGTCGGCTCGATGGTCGTGTTCTCGATCTATCTGCGACAGCGGGGATCGGCCGAGTCGAAGCCTGTCGGTACCCCGCACGGCGCCGCCGCGGTCGAGGCCGAGTAGGCGCTGGATCCGCGAGACCGCCGCCAAGCGGAGCAATGTTCGCAACTGTGCGATCCCGTGTCGGGCTCGCATCGACGGCCCGCTTCCCAAGAAGCCGATGATTCCGTTTCGCGGGCATTCCTTTGCGGGGCACCGGAATCGTTTCGCGGGCAGAATCCGTGTGGTACGCCCTGCCATTGTCCGATCCGATGATGACACTTATGCTGAGTTCCAACTCTCGCCCATGCAGCAGATAGCCAAAGGGGGCTCTCGGCCATGATCGGCAACCGATTTTCGATGCGCGGGGGCTTCCGGGCTCTCGGCGCCGCAGTACTCGCGCTGCTCGTCGCGCTCTCGGCCACCGTGCTGACGAACCCGACGCCGAGCGAGGCCACGCCGAACCCGATCGAGCTGCAGGCGTCGCAGAAGATCGCCGAGCGCACCGGCTCCATCTACTCCTCCGGTCAGCACCAGGCGGCGATCGGCCGCGACGGCACCTCAGCAGTCGTATGGCAGGAGGCGAACGGCGGCGGCATCTACATCTCGGTGCGCGAACCCGGCCGCGTCAAATGGGGTGCGCCGCGCCAGCTGAGCAGATTCAAGATGAGCAACGGCAAGTACCGGGTGACGACCGCCTGGGCGCCGACGGTCGCGGTCGGCGGTGAGGGCACGATCGCCGTCGCCTGGCAGACCTACAGCGGCCATTTCGCGAGCGTCCGCCCGGGCGGCGGGAAATCGTGGACCGAACCGCACAAGATCGGTACGAGGAACATCGCGGGCGTCACTGTCGGGCCGAACGGCGCGGTGACCGCTGTCGGCGCGATCTGGAACAGCGCCAACGAACTGCAGTCGCACTTCCGGCCGGCGGGTGCGAAGACCAAATGGAAGGCTGCGAAGCGGATCTCGCCCAAGGGCGTGTCGGCGCACGAAGTGCAGATCGCCCTCTCGGGCGACGGGCACCTGGCGCTCGCCTGGACAACGCAGGAGCCGGAGCGGAAGAACAACCTCTACGTCAGCACGACGAACGGTCGCTCGGGCGCCTGGACGTCGGCGGCGAGACTCGCGACCGGGATCTCGAGCACCCTGTACACTCACGCGATCGGAACGGGCGGGCGCGCCGTCGTCGCGTGGCTCTCCGAGACCGGCACCAACGGCATCACCGCGCGCGCACTGACGAAAGCCGGGGCCGAGTGGCAGGCCGCGAAAACCATCTCCACGACGACTCCCAACGCGATCCGGGCCACGATCACCGGATCCGGCACCTCGCTCCTCGCCTGGCACGCGTACGGCGCTCATGCCATCCAGACCTCGGCTCTATCGGCGGCGGAGAGCTCCTGGTCCGCGGTGAGCGATCTCGTACCGGCCAATGCGTACATCGAGCACGATTTCACCCTGGCGGGCGGGCCGGGTGAAGATGCGATGCTCGCCTGGACGGCGCGCGGATCGCAGACGTTGAACCCCGAGGTGCGCGTCGGAGTCCGCGGCAGTTCGGGTTGGTCGGCCGGCCACACGCCGATCTCGGAGAACCCCGCGACGACATGGTGGAACTCGAACCCGCTCGCGGTGCTCGGTCCGAACGGCGAGGCCAGTGTGTACTGGATCCGCAACCACAACAAGACCGAGAGCATGAACTACACCTCGCAGGTGCTCGTTCGCTCGACTCCGGTGCCGGCCATGACGTTGCTCTCGGCCGCGCGGGTCAAGGGCACGCCGCGCGTAGGGTCGGCCCTCACCTGCCCCGCACGCTGGTCGCACGCTGCCACGCGGAAGACCACTTGGCACATCGGGTCCAAGGTCGTCGGTCGATCCGCGAGCTATACGCCGAAGGCCGCGAACCGCGGGAAGAAGATCCGCTGCACCGTCGTCGCCACCAATCCCCAGGGCACCGCGACGTCGACGTCGGCCTGGTCGAAGTCGATCGCGAAGGGGGTCAAGCTGAAGGTGACGAAGCGGCCCTCGATCACGGGCACGAAGAAGGCGGGCTCCACCGTCCGCGTCTCCCTCGGCAAGTGGACGCCCAAGGCGACCTCGTACACGGTGCGCTGGAAGATGAACGGCAAGGCGGTCGGCGGCAATCGCGGCACCGCGAAGTCGCTCAAGCTGAAGGCGAGCGACAGCGGCAAGAAGTTGAGCGTGACCGTGACTGCGAAGCGCGCCGGTCACACTCCGGGCAAGAAGACGAGCAAGACGGTGCGGATCAGTCGCTGAATGATCGATGCGCACCCCTGATCAGTCAGTAATACGTAACTGAGGGCCACCCGCCGCAACCCCGCTTTGTAGAATCAGACATGACCGTTCGCACTGACGCAGCTCCGAAGGAGCGGAAGCGTCTTCGCACGCGCGGTGCGAGATTCTGGGTTCCGGCGACGATCGCGTTCGTTCTGCTGGTGCTGCTGGTGCTGGTCGCGGCGGCCGCGATCGCCCTGCTTCCACGTGTGCTCACCGCGAAGGACGCGCTCGAGGCCGCGGTGCCGCTCGCCGCTCAGGCCAAGAACGAGATCCTCGCCGGGGAGCCCGAAGCGGCGAAGCAGACGGTCGCGCGTTTCGATGCATTGGTGAAGGAGGCGGAGGAGGCCGCGGATTCGGATCTCTGGCGCTTCGCCGAGCAGGTGCCCGGCGTCGGGGAGAATCTGCGCGCGGTCGGCATGCTCGCCACCGCTGTGGGCAGGCTCGGCACCGAGGTGTTCGCGCCGGCCACCGAGATCGACTTCTCGGCGTTGAAGCCGGTCGACGGCAAGGTCGATGTGCACAAGCTCGCCGACCTTCTGCCGCTCGTCGAGCGCGCTACCGAGACCGGGGACTCCGTGATCGCCGAACTCTCGAAGCTCGACGGCGATCAGCTGGTGGGCCCGCTGCGCGACGGCGTCGAGAAGCTCGAAGCCGCCGTGCACGAACTCTCCGCGATGTCAGGGCCGGCCAGCACGGTGCTGAAGATCCTGCCCGACGCGCTCGGTGCGAACGGACCGCGCAACTACCTGCTCATGTTCCCGAACAACGCCGAGATCCGCGCCGGGGGCGGTAACCCCGCGGCGCTCGCGCTCGTCTCCGCGAACGACGGGGCGCTCAAGATCAGGAAGCAGGCGTCGAGCCGCGATTTCGGCGTCGAGGATCTGCCGCTGAACCCCGAGACCGAGGCGCTCTACGGCGCCCGGGTCAAGCGCCAGATGCAAGACGTCACCTATACGCCCTACTTCGCCGAGACGGCGGAGCTGATGCGCGGCTTCTGGGCGACGAAGTTCGATACCCGCATCGACGCGGTCGTGTCGTTCGACCCCGTCGCGCTCAGCTACCTGCTCGAGGCGACGGGCCCGATCAAGCTCGAGACCGGGGAGAAGCTCACCGCCAAGAACGCCGTGTCGCTGCTGCTGAAGGATTCGTACGTCAAGTACCCGACCCCGGCGGAGTCCGACGCCTTCTTCGCCTCGGCGGCCCAGTCGATCTTCGACGCAGTGACGCACGACACCCACGACTTCACCGCGCTGATCGAAGCGCTGGCGCGGGCGGCCGACGAAGGCCGACTCATGTTCTCCTCGGACGACCCCGCGCAGATGAAGCTGATCGGATCGGGGCGAATCGCCGGCCCGCTGCCGGCGGACAACGCGGAGTCGACGGTGCTGGGCGTCTTCTTCAACTACGTGCTCGCCGCCAAGATGGACTACTACATGGATTCGTCGATCGAAGCGAAGACGACGCAGTGCACGGCGACCGTCACGGACCTCGCGACCTTCCGCGCCACGGTGACGCTCGAGAACGTGCTCACGGAGAAGGAGCTGAGACGACTGCCGAAGTTCGTCACGGGAACCGACTTCGGGCAGGGGGGAGGCATCTACCGCGACGTGCTCTTCTACGGCCCGCTCGGTACGACGGTCGAGTCGGTCAAGGTCAACGGCACGATGCTCGATCCGCTGGGCCGCTGGGGCAACAACTATCGCAAGATGGAGCACGATGGCCGCCCGGTGGTGCAGGTGCCGCTGCTCGTGGGGATGGGCGAGACGGCCGAGGTGCGCGCGGTGTTCGTCGCGG
The DNA here is from genome assembly GCF_910593785.1 of Leucobacter soli. Classification (GTDB taxonomy): domain Bacteria; phylum Actinomycetota; class Actinomycetes; order Actinomycetales; family Microbacteriaceae; genus Leucobacter; species Leucobacter soli. The sequence goes on from NZ_CAJVAP010000006.1 coordinate 57,703, forward strand.
CGAAGGATCAGACGGCCGATTCGTTCGGGCTGTTCGAGGTGCGCGCGGCGCCGACCGTGCGGACCACGCCCGTCGCGGTCGAACGGCCCGGCTGCCGCTGAGAACTCGGGCGGCTGGGGGCAGCCGGGCGCTGGGGCGGACCGCCGCGCGGGAGTTCCCCGCAGCGGTGCCGAGGCGGTACCGCTGCCGTGCCGAAGCGACCACTGCGCTGATCATGGACAGCGGCGAGCCGGAGTGTGAGGATGTACGTGTGAGACTGCAGCGCCGCACCTCGACGGCCGCCACCCTGATCTCGGGCGCGGTCGTGCTGCTGCTCGCGGCCTGCTCCGGGTCGGCGCCGAGCGAAGAGCCGGTCGCCCCGGACCCGGAGCCGACCGAGACCGAGACGATCGAGGACGCCTTCGCGATCGAGGACTTCGACTTCGCCAACGCGGACTGGTCCGTCGTGCCGTTCGCGGAGACCTGGCCCGCGGTCGAATTCACCGCCGTCGACGGGGCCGTGGAGGTCGACGGCATCGCCTACACGGTCATCGCCGACGAGATCGAGTTCAGCGACGCCGACGGCGATGGCGCCCTCGACGCGATCGTGCCCGTCGAAGGGTACGGCGGCGGCAACTCGGTCGACCGCCAGTGGTACATCTGGGCGACCCGGGACGGTACGGCGGTGCAGGTGCCGCTGCCCGTGGCGCGCAGCATCCACTGCGGAACGCTGACGAAGTCGGTCGAACCGGTCGACGGCGGATTCCGGGTCCACGAGTTCCGTCGCGCGATCGGCGAGAGCGACTACCTCGCCTGCACGGACATCGGCAGCGACGAGCGGACCCGTATCGTCGGCATCGCGGAGGCCGACGGCGAGCTGTGGCCGGTGCAACTCGAGCCGGTGCGGGCCTACGGCGGTATCTGCCCCGTCGCCGCGGAGTACGACGCCTATCCGACGGATCTCGACTTCCTCCCGCTTCCGCACGCCGAGGCGGAGGCGTTGCGCGCCGAGAGCGGTCAGGGGATGACCGAGTTCGCCGTCGAGGACTGGCCGGTCTATCTCGAGGTTCGACCGGGCTGGCTGCTGCGCGGCATCATCGTCGACAGCACGATGGCATGCGCCTGGCTGCCGACCGGGTAACCGAGCAGGATCGCCGGCTCACCGAGCCGGCTCACTGCGCGGGATCGTCGCCGGCGGAGAGCTCCGGGTAGGCCTCGGGCGCGAGACGGTCGCCGATCACCGGGAACTCCGTGCGGACCTCGGCGACGAGGGCCGGATCGATGTCGACGAGGCGCACCTCCTCCTCGCTCGGCGAGCACTCGGCGACCACGCGGCCCCAGGGATCGACCACCCGGCTGCTGCCGCCGAGCTCGACGCCGGCCTGCGTGCCGCAGGCGTTGACCGCGATCATCCACAGCTGGTGCTCGACCGCCCGTGCCTCGGTGAAGAGGGTGAAGTGCTCGCGCCGGGCGGCGGGCCATGCCGCGGGCACGACGGCCGCCTCGGCGCCGCGCGCGCCGAGTTCGAGCCAGAGGCCGGGGAAGCGCAGGTCGTAGCAGGTGGTCGAGGCGACCCGGCCGATCGGGCTGGGAACCACGCTCAACGTTTCGCCGGGTGTGAGCAGCTGAGCCTCGCGCGACCGATAGCCGAAGACGTGGATCTTGCGGTAGGTCTGGGCGATCCGGCCCTCGGCATCAATCAGCACGGCCGTGTTGTGCAGCTCACCGGTCGGGGTGCGCTCGATGAAACTGCCTGCATGCACCCACGCCTCGAGATCCTTCGCGACCCGCCGGGCCATCGCGACAGTCGGGCCGTCGAGCGGCTCGGCGCGCTCGTCGTAGTGCGTGAACGCGAGGTAACCGGCGCTCCACAGCTCGGGCAGCACGAAGAGGTCGACGCCCGCATCGGCATGGGATCGCAGTAGCCGCTCCACCCGCGCGATGCGATCCTGCGGGGATTCCTGGTCCGGGCTCGCGAGCTGCACCATCGCGACGCGGGTCATGCGGGCTCCAGCGAGCCGGGCGACGCGGGGGTCGTCGCGGCTTCCGCGGATCGAGCGCCATCGGCGTCATTCGCACCCTCGCCGTGCGTGCTGCGCCGGAACCCCTCGGAGTCCGCGGCGATCGTTCCCTCCCGGTGCGCGCGCATGAGCGCTTCGATCTCGGCGGCCGGAGCGCCGGCGGCGATCCGATCCAGTATCTCCAGGTGTTCGCCGCTCAGCCGCTCGGCCACTGCGCCGCGGTACCCGATCACCGAGGCGCGCACCGCCGCGACGCGCGACTGGCCGCGGTCGAGAATGTCGCGCAGGTGCCGATTGGGGCAGGCCGCGCGCAGGATCCCGTGGAACTCGAGGCTGCCCTCGTTGTAGGCGTGGAAGTCGCCGCGGCGGACGGCCTCGTCCATGCGGGTATTGACCTCTCTCGCCCGATCGAGGTCCTCGGCCGTGAGCAGGGGCGCGGTCATGCCGACGGCGAGCCCCTCGAGCACCGCCTGAGTCTGCATGATCTCCCGGTACTCGTCGATGCCGAGCTCGGCCACGCGCACGCCGCGGTGGAAGAGGAACTCGACGAGGCCTTCGCTCTCGAGACGGCGCAGCGCCTCACGGGTCGGGATCAGGCTCACCCCGGTCTCCTCCGCGAGCGCGCCGATGTTCAGCGCATCGCCCGCGGCGAACGAACCGTCGACGATCCGCTCCATCACGTGATCGTAGACGTGCTGGGTCTTGTTGCCGCGACGGGCGCCGCCGTCGGCGCGCGGGTCGTCGCTCGTCATCGTGCGGCCTCGGGCACGTGGCGTGCGAGGAACGCGGAGACATCGGCCAGCTCCTCGGCCCCGATGCCGTGCAGGATGCCGTCGTACAGCCTCGCGTCGAGCTCGGTGTGCGCGGGCGCCCAGGCGCGGGTGAGGGCGATGCGTTCGGCGTCGATGACGGGGTCCGCCTCGTCCCGCCCCCAGAACATCGGGGGGCGGATCCGCGCGAGCTCCTCGTCGCCCGCGAACCGCCCGGCGGCGACGAATCCCGAGCAGTTGACGCCGCAGGCGAAGCGGCCGGGGCGCAGACGGAGCAGCGAGGTCACCAGTGCGCCGCCCTGGGAGAACCCCATCAGGGCGATCGTGCCGAGGCCCGCGAGATCGGCTGCGGCGTTGGTCGTGGTTGTGGTCGTGGCTGCGGATCGGTCGGCGACACGGTCTCCGAGCGCATCGAGCCAGTCGAGCACGACGGAGGCGGCACGATGCTCGGGGCCGCCCACGAAGTCGGCGGGCGCCGGAACCTGCGCCCGCAGGCCGTGCTCGTCGAGCGCGATCTGCCACCAGGCGTAACCGTCGACGACGGGCGGCGGCGCCACGAGGGGAGCCCGGGGAGAGGCGCAGACGAACCCGGCGGGCAGCCGGGAGGACAACTCGATGAGATCCCCCTCGAACGAGCCGTAGCCGTGCATGAGCAGGAGCAGCGGCCGCTCGGCGAGCGCAGCGACCGCTGCCTCGGCGGAGGCCGCCCGGCCGTCTACGGCCCAGCGCACGAGTGCGTCGTCGATCCTCAGCCCGTCCATCTGCTCAGTGTAGCCGAGGCAATATATTTGCGGGCGGCCGCATCGGTCCCGGCCCGGCGCGCCTCGGCGAGTCCCGTTGGGCGCTCCACCGGGGCCCTGCCACCCGGCGCCCTACCCGGCTCGCCTCCGGCGCTCCGCCGGGCCTACCTCCCCGCGAGCGGCACCCTTGCTCACGAGCGCACCACTTGTTCACGGTGCGGAAGCGGGCCGTTCGTAAGCAACGGGGCCACTCGCGCGGGTGATGCATCGACACCCCGCCCCGGTACCGCGCGCGGGGCGTGTCCGCAGCAGCCCTAGCCGAACCTGCCCGAGACGTAGTCCTCGGTCGCTTTCTCTGCCGGCGTCGAGAAGATCTTCTTCGTATCGTCGAACTCGATGAGCTTGCCGGGCTTGCCGGTGCCCGCGATGTTGAAGAACGCGGTGCGATCAGACACGCGAGACGCCTGCTGCATGTTGTGGGTCACGATCACGATCGTGTACTCCTGCTTGAGCTCGTCGATCAGATCCTCGATCGCGAGCGTCGAGATCGGGTCGAGCGCCGAGCAGGGCTCGTCCATCAGCAGCACCTCCGGGGAGACCGCGATCGCGCGCGCGATGCACAGACGCTGCTGCTGACCGCCAGAGAGCCCCGATCCCGGCTTGTCGAGGCGATCCTTCACCTCGTTCCAGAGGTTCGCACCCGAGAGCGAGCGCTCGGCGAGATCGTCGGTGTCGCTCTTCGAGAGCTTGCGGTTGTTCAGGTTGACCCCGGCCAGCACGTTCTCGCGGATGGACATCGTCGGGAAGGGGTTCGGGCGCTGGAACACCATCCCGACCTGGCGCCGCACGAGCACCGGATCCACGCCAGGCCCGTAGAGGTCATCGCCGTCGAGCAGCACCTCGCCCTCGACCCGCGCGCCCGGGATCACCTCGTGCATGCGGTTGAGCGTGCGCAGGAACGTCGACTTGCCGCAACCCGACGGGCCGATGAACGCGGTGACGCTGCGCGGCTCGATGTTCATCGAGACGCCCTCGACGGCGAGGAAGCTGCTGTAGTAGACGTTCAGATCGTTGACTTCGATGCGCTTCGACATGTGGAGTGTGTTCTTTCGTTGAGTGAGGTATCGGAATCTGAGGGCCGCACTGGAGAGCGGCTAGCGCCCCGTCTTCGGCGAGAAGTAGCGGGCGACCATGCGGGCGATCAGGTTGAGCGCCATGACGATCAGGATCAGCACGAGCGCCGCCGCCCACGCCCGCTCGAGGAAGGCGAAGGCAGGGTTGCCCTGGTTCGCGAACTGCGTGTAGACGAAGACCGGCAGCGACTGCATGCGGTCGTGGAAGAGGTTGTAGTTCATGCTCGCGGTGAAGCCGGCCGTGATGAGCAGCGGCGCGGTCTCTCCGATGACGCGGGCGATCGCGAGCACGACGCCGGTCGTGATGCCGGCGATCGAGGTGGGCAGGACCACCTTCACGATGGTGAGCCACTTCGGCACGCCGAGCGCGTACGAGGCCTCGCGGAGCTCGTTCGGTACGAGCCGCAGCATCTCCTCGCTCGAGCGCACCACGACGGGGATCATCAGCACCGAGAGGGACACGGCGCCGACGATGCCCATGCGCACGCCCGGGCCGAGGAAGAGCGCGAAGACCGCGTAGGCGAAGAGGCCCGCGACGATCGAGGGGATGCCCGTCATCACGTCGACGAGGAAGGTGATGATCTTCGCGATGCGCCCGCGGCCGTACTCGACGAGGTAGATCGAGGTGAGCAGTCCGAGCGGCACCGAGATGATGGTGGCCGCCAGCGTGATGAGGAGCGTGCCGACCATCGCGTGCAGGGCGCCGCCGCCCTCGCCGGTGACGTTGCGCATCGACGAGTTGAAGAACTCGGCGTCGAACCGCGCCAGCCCGTTCGCGACCACGGTGATCGAGACCGAGACGAGCGGTACCATCGCCAGCAGGAAGGCGCCGGTAACGAGGCCGGTGACGAGCCGGTCGATCGCCTGGCGGTGGCCCTCCACGGCGGCGGAGATGCCGGTGGAGACGACGAGGTGCAGGATCGCGCCGATCAGGATCGCGCCAGTCAGGTTGAAGGGGCTGCCGTCTGCCGCGGCCAGCAGGCCGAAGAGCGCGAACGAGAGCGCAAGGCTCGCGCCGAGGCTCAGCCACGCGCTGCCGCGGGGGAGACGGTTGCCGGCCAGACCGGAGCCGGCGGAGACGGGGCGGATGGTCAGCGTCATGTCAGTCGGCTCCGTTGAACTGCGCCCGGCGGCTCACGATCCAGCGGGCGATCGCGTTGACCAGGAAGGTCACGATGAACAGGATGAGGCCGGTCGCGATGAGCACGTTGACGTTCGTGCCGTAGGCCTCGGGGAACGAGAGGGCGATGTTCGCGGCGATCGTCGACGGATTCTCGCTGGTGAGCAGGCGCAGGCTGACGAGGCCGGTGGCCGAGAGGACCATCGCGACGGCCATGGTCTCGCCGAGGGCGCGGCCGAGGCCGAGCATCGCGGCCGAGACGATGCCGGGGCGGCCGAAGGGCAGCACGGCGAGGCGGATCATCTCCCAGCGGGTCGCACCGAGCGCGAGCGCGGCCTCCTCGTGGAGCACCGGCGCCTGCAGGAACACCTCGCGGCAGATCGCCGTCATGATGGGCAGGATCATGACCGCGAGCACGACGGCGGCCGTGAGGATCGTGCGGCCCGTTCCCGAGACGGTCCCGCCCAAGAAGGGGATCCATCCGAGGTACGTGTTCAGCCAGACGAAGACCGGCTGTGCCGCGGGGGCGAGCACGCCGATGCCCCACAGGCCGAAGACGACGCTGGGCACCGCGGCCAGCAGGTCGACGATGTAGCCGAGCACGGCCGAGAGCCGGCGAGGCGCGTAGTGCGAAATGAAGAGCGCGATGCCGATCGAGAGGGGGAGGGCGATCAGCAGCGAGAGCAGCGCGGCCCAGACGGTGCCGAAGATCAGCGGCCACACGTAGGCCCAGAAGTTGCCCGGCAGGATCGAGGCGGTCTCGCTCGTGGCGAAGAACGCCGGGATGCTCTGCAGGATCAGGAAGAGGGCCACGGCCGCGAGCGTGACGAGGATCATGCCGCCGGCGAAGAACGCCGAGCGGGAGAAGACGCGGTCGCCTCGGCTCAGCACCGGCTTGGAGAGGGTCGCGGAGGAGGTCACGGGGCGCTTCCTTCTGAGGATCTAGGGGTTCCGGTCGCCGCCCTGCGGCGGCGGAGACGATGAGCGGCGGTTCCTCGGATCGTACGCGATGCCGCGCATCGCGCGCAGGATCTCACCCTACGGGGTGCAGAGGCGAGATCCTGCGGCGAGCGGTCGTCCGGGGATCGACCGGGCGACGGTCAGCTGATCGCGGCGATGGCCGGCTCGATCTTGCTGCGGAGATCGGCCGAGATGGGCGCGCTGCCGGCGGCTTCGGCTGCCGTCTGCTGCCCCTCCTCGCTGACGATGTAGCTGAAGTAGGCCTTCACCAGTTCGGCGTTGGCGGCATCGGCGTAGCTCTCGCAGCCGATGAGGTAGCTCACGAGCACGATCGGGTAGACGCCGGACTCGGTGCTGGTGCGGTCGAGCTCGACGGCGAGGTCGTTCGTGCCGCGCCCGCTCTCGAGGCTCGAGTGATCGACGATCGCGGCGGCAGCCTCGGGCGAGTAGGCGACGAACTCCTCGCCGACCTTGATCTTGACCGTGCCGAGGTCGCCCGCGCGGGAGGCGTCGGCGTAGCCGATGGTGCCGACGCCGTTGGTGACCGCGTCGACGAGGCCGGAGGTCTGCGCCGCGCCCTCGCCGCCGAGCTCGCTCGGCCACTCCTCGATCGATCCGGCGGTCCAGGAGTCGGGCGCCGTGGCGGCCAGGTACTCGGTGAAGTTGCCGGTGGTGCCCGACTTGTCCGAGCGGTGCACCGCGGTGATGTTCAGGTCGGGCAGGTCGACGCCCTCGTTGAGCGCGGCGATGGCCGGGTCGTTCCAGGTGGTGATCTCGCCGCTGAAGATCTGCGCTACGAGGTCTGAGTCCATGTTGAGGGAGTCGACGCCCTCGATGTTGAAGATGATCGCGATGGGCGAGATGTAGGCGGGGATCTCGACGAGGTCGCTCGTCGAGCAGCCGGCGAAGGGGCCCGCCGCGATCTCCTCGAGGTCGAAGGCGCGGTCGCTGCCGGCGAAGGCGCTCGCGCCCTGCTGGAAGGTCTCGCGCCCCGCGCCGGAGCCGGCGGGGTCGTAGTTGATGTTGACGCCCTCGTTCGCGATCTGGAACCCGGCGATCCAGGCTTCCTGGGCCGATCCCTGCGACGAGGCGCCCCCGCCGACGAGGGTGCCGGTGAGCGACGAGCCGTCGCCGTTGTCGCCGGTGGTGCTGCCGCCTTCGTTCGCCGCGCAGGAGGTGAGCGCGAGCAGTGCCGCGCCGCCGAGTACGAGGGCCTTCGTCGAAGTCGAAATCTTCACTGGGAGTGGTTTCCGTTCCGTAGTTTCGTTCGGGGTGAGCGATTGCTCACATGCCCTTACGGTACGGAGGCGATGTGACCGGAGATCCACCGGTGGGTGAACGGCGGGTGAACGAGGATGAATTCAGGTGAACTCGGCCGGGAGCGATTCGCCCCGGTCCGGTCGACCCGGTGCCTGATCGCCCGGTGAACCGGAGCTCGACGTCGGTCGACGCGAAGGTGAACGGGCGGGAACGCGGGATGACGAGCCGTGTCGGCCGTGCGGCATCGGCCGTCGGGCGTTCAATGCTTGAGCGGGTAGGTCTCGACGCCGAGGATGCCGCTGCCGGGCCGCTCCCGCGAGAGGTGGAACACCGAGAACCCCGCAGGGGGGAGCGCGGCCGCTTCGTCGAGGTACGAGCCGGGGAGGCTGCCGGTTGCGAGCGCGAGTTCCCGTGCCGCATCCGGCAGGACGGGCCGATGCGTGCAGATCACCGTGCTCCGGCCCTTCCGCACGGTCTTGCCGATGATCGAGCGGAGCTCTGCGGTCTCGCCGTCGTCCCAGGCCTCCTGGCTCAGGCCGTCCCGAGCCCGGGGAGCGAGGTCGAGCCGCCGGGCGAGCGGATCGACCGTCCGCAGGCAGCGCTCCGAGCTCGAGGTGAACACCCGCTGCGGGCCGAACGCCTCGAGCGTCGGGACGAGCGTCTCGGCCTGATCCTCGCCCGCGTCGGTGAGCGGCCGCAGCCGGTCCTCCGGCCAGGCGTCGCTGCGCGACTCGGCCTTCGCATGCCGCAGCAGGATCACCGAGAAGGTGTCGATCGCGCCGCGCTCGACGAGGCTGGCGAAGACGTCGAAGAGGTCGCGATCCGCCCGATAGCTGAGGCGGCTCCGGGCCGCCTCGAAGGGCACCCACTCGAGCGCCTCGACCTCCCGGTTCGGGCGGAAGGTCGACTCGAGCACGGCCTCTTCGGTGACCTCCGCGGCCCAGTACTGCACGGTCTTGCGCTCGCCGCCGTCGGGCAGCTCATAGGTGATGGTGCCGAGATTGACGCCGAGCGCGACGCGGAGGCCCGTTTCTTCGAGCGTCTCGCGGACGGCCGCCTGCGGCATGCTCTCGCCCTTGTCGAGCTTGCCCTTGGGGAACGATACGTCCTTCTGCTTGGTGCGGTGGATGAGCAGGATCATCAGTCGCGCGGTCCCGGACTCGTCGCGCACCCGCCGCCAGCAGACGGTGCCGGCGGCGAGGATCGGCCGGCTCATTGGGCGCTCCGCGGCGCCCGCGATTCACGGGTCCGCGCCTCGGTCCGATCGATCATCACCAGGTCCTGCAGGTCGGGCAGCGGCTCGCCCTCCTCGCTCACCGTACGGCGTTTCCATGTGCCGTCCGGCAGCAGGTGCCACGAACTGACCGTGTCGCTGAAGGCGAACGAGAAGAACCGGTCGATCCGGGCGAGGTGCTCGCGGTCGACGAGCCGCGCGAGCACCTCGATGCGGCGGTCGAGGTTGCGGTGCATGAGATCGGCGCTGCCGATGTAGACCTCGCGGTCGCCGTCGTTCTCGAACGCGTAGATGCGGGAGTGCTCGAGGTACCGGCCGAGCACCGAGCGGACGCGGATGTTCTCGGAGAGGCCCGGTACGCCCGCGCGGATGGAGCAGATGCCGCGGATCCACACATCGATCGCCACTCCTGCCTGGCTGGCCCGGTAGAGCGCGTCGATGATCTCCTCGTCGACCATGCTGTTGGCCTTGAGCTTGATCCCGCTCGGCCTGCCGGCGCGCGCGTGCTCGGCCTCGCGTTCGATCCGTTCGAGGAGGCCGCGGCGCAGGCCCTCCGGGGCGACCAGCAGGCGATCGTAGTTCGTCTCGATCGCGTAGCCGGAGAGCACGTTGAAGAGCTTCGTCACGTCCCGGCCGACCTCGGGGGATGAGGTGAACAGGCCGAAGTCCTCGTAGATCCGGCTGGTTTTCGGGTTGTAGTTGCCCGTGCCGATGTGGCAGTAATGGGTGAGCCGGCCCTGCTCCTCGCGGATCACCTGCACCAGCTTGCAGTGCGTCTTGAGGCCGACCAGCCCGTAGACCACGTGCACACCGGCTTGCTCGAGCTTGCGCGCCCAGGTGATGTTGGCCTCCTCGTCGAAGCGGGCCTTGATCTCGACGAGCGCGAGCACCTGCTTGCCGGCTTCGGCGGCCTTGATCAGCGCGGCGACGATGGGGCTGTCGCCGGACGTCCGGTAGAGGGTCTGCTTGATGGCGAGGACGTCGGGATCGGTGGCGGCCTGCTCGATGAAGGCCTGCACGCTGGTCGAGAACGACTCGTAGGGATGGTGCACGAGGATCTCGCGACGGGAGATGGCTCGGAGCAGGTCCGCGGAGTCGTTCGACGGGCCCGGTCGGAACTGCGGATGGGTCACCGGGATGTGGGGCGTGGACTTGAGATCCGGCCGTTCGAGGCGGGAGAGCGCGAAGAGGCCGCCGAGATCGAGCGGCGCCGGCAGGGTGTACACCTGCTGCTTGTCGATATCGAACTCGCTGACCAGCAGCTCGAGCGTGGCCTCATCCATGTCGTCCGAGATCTCGAGCCGGATCGGCGGGCCGAAGCGTCGCCGCAGCAGCTCCTTCTCGAGCGCCTGGATGAGGCTCTCGGTCTCGTCCTCCTCGATCTCGACGTCCTCGTTCCGGGTGACGCGGAACACGTGGTGGTCCATGACCTCCATGCCGGGGAAGAGGCCGTCGAGCTGATTCGCGATCAGTTCCTCGAGCGCGATGAAGCGCACGTCGTCGGCGGACTCGCGCCGGTCCACCCGCACGTACCGCGGGATCATCTGCGGCACCTTGAGCCGGGCGAACTCGATCTTGTCGGTGCGCGGATTGCGCACGCGGATCGAGATGTTGAGCGCGCGACCCGAGATGTAGGGGAACGGATGCGCCGGATCGACGGCGAGAGGCATGAGCACCGGGTAGATGTGCTGCTCGTAGTACTCGGTCAGGATCTCGTGATCCGCCGCGTCCAGCGTCTGCCATTCGACGATGCGCACGCCGGCCTCGGCCAGCTCGGGCTGGACCTGTTCGCGCCAGCAGCGCGCGTGCCGCAGCTGCAGCTGGTAGGCGACGCGCGTGATCTCGGCGAGCACTTCGGTGGGGGCCCAGCCGACGTTCGTCGGCACGGCGAGGCCGGTGAGGATGCGGCGCTTGAGACCGGCGACGCGCACCATGAAGAACTCGTCGAGGTTCGAGGCGAAGATCGCGAGGAAGTTGGCGCGCTCGAGCAGCGGCACCGTGGGGTCCTCGGCGAGCTCGAGCACCCTTTGGTTGAAGGCGAGCCAGCTGAGCTCGCGGTCGATGTATCGGTCGGCGGGAAGTCGATCGGCGTCGGGCCTCGCGGTCGGCGCCTCGCTCGTGGGCTGCTCGGCGTCCGGAAGCTCTGCCGTGCCGCGGCTCGTCTCGCTCATGCCTCTATTCTGTCAGGCGCCGGTCCGATCCTGCCGACCCGGTTCGTCTCCACCGGCACCGATGCCGGCATCACCGCCGGCGCGCAGCCACTGGGTGCTGCGCTGGTCGACGGTGAAGCCCGCGCGGTCGTAGAGACCGCGGGCCGTGCCGTTGTCACCGTCGACGTAGAGCGTGATCCTGTCCGGCGCGTGCGCGGCCATCCGGCGCAGCGTCTCGCCGAGCAGGGCGGCGCCCAGTCCGCGTCCGGCGTAGGCCGGATCGACGCCGAGCACGTAGAGCTCGGTCTCCGTGTGCCCCGGGGTGCGGATCGTCTTGATCCAGGTGTAGCCGGCGAGGCGGCCGTGGCGGCGATCGTCGTCTTCGTCGTCCGCGCCGCTGCTGCGGCGTTCACCGCTCGAGGTCGTCGCCCCGGTGTCGAAGGCGAGGAGGAGATCCTCGGGGTCGAACCAGGCCTCCCGGGTCGTCGCGGCGAAATCCTCGAGCGTGACGGCGCCCTGCTCGGGATGGGAGGCGAACGCGGCGGCGTTCACGCGTACCCAGCGCTCCGCCTGCTCGTCGTCCCGCGGATCGAACGCCTGCACCGCGAAGCCCTCGGGCAGCTCGCGGGCCGCGTCGATCGCGCCGGGCAACGCCGCGGGGTCGAGCGCGAGCCGGTACAGGCTGCGCACCGGGGCGAAGCCGGCGCGCGAGAGCAGCGCCTCGGCCGCCGGGTTCTCGCCGTGCGCCCAGGCGCGGAGCTCTGCGGTGCCGGCGCCGTTCGAGTCGGCGGTCGGGATGGCGTCGAGCATCGTGCCGAGCAGACGCGTGCCGAGCCCCCGGCCGCGTTCGGCCGGCCGGACCACGAGGTCGAGCTCGCCCTCTCCGAGGATGCCCGCGGCAGCCGCCGGGGCGCCGGCGACGGCGGCGAGCAGCACCTCGCGCCGACCCTGTCCGGCCGCGAGCAGCGCCTGGTCGGAGACCGATGGGAAGCCGTCGGCTCGCTCGGCCTCGGCGAGGAGCTCCCGTACCGCGTCGACGGCGGCCGGATGGGTGCGGGCGTCGATCCGATGGATCTCGAGCGACATCACTCCTCCGCCGTGTCCGTGCTGCGTTCGCGCGCGAAACCGTAGCCGACGCCGCGAACCGTGCTGATGAGCGCCTCGTGCTCGCCGAGCTTCGCGCGCAGTCGTCGCACGTGCACGTCGACGGTGCGGGTGCCGCCGAAGTAGTCGGTGCCCCAGACTTCTCCGAGCAACTGGTCCCGGGTGAACACGCGGCCGGGATGCTTCGCGAGGAAGTGCAGCAGCTCGAACTCCTTGTAGGTGAGGTCGAGCGTGCGATTGTGCACGCGGGCGGTGAAAGTTCCCTCGTCGATCTCGACGCCGGCCGAGCTGACGGTGCCGGGGTCCGCCGAACCCGCGGTGCCGCCCGAAGTCCCCTGGGCCAGGCGCAGGCGCAGCTCGATCTCGGCAGGGCTCGCGTCGGGGAGCAGCACGTCGGCGATGCCCCAGCCGGAGGTGATAGCCGGTAGCGCGGGTTCGGCGGCGATCAGCAGACGCGGGGTCGGGCAGTCGCGCAGCAGCTCCAGGCAGGCCGAACGGGCGCGTCGCACGTCGCGGGTGGCGTCGACGAGCAGCAGCTCGAAGCGGGCGGCGGCCGAGGGCGGGACGCGGACGTCGAGCGGTGAGAGTCGCGTCTCGTGCGCCAGCAGTTCGAGGCCGGGAAGCATCGCCGTCGGGTCTCCGTCCGTCAGGCAGAGCAGCTGCATCATGCGCTCCCCTCCGCCGTTTCGGACATGTCGATTCTATTGCACATGGCGGCGCCGGTTTCTGCGGGTGCGTCATATGCGAGGATGAAGGGGTGAGTGGATCCAGCGCAGCACCCGAGCCGGTGGCCTCGTGGCACATCGGTCGGCTCATCACGGCCTGGACCTTCGCCGCGGTCGTCGGGATCCTGGTCACCGTACTGGTGAGCGGTGACGCCCGGTTCCCGTGGCTCGCACTCGCGATCGGTGCGAGCACCCTCGTGACGTTCGCGTTGCAGCTCGGTACGGCGCAGCGCGAGGGCTTTATCACGCGGCTCTCGTTCAGCGTCGCCGGGGCCGTGGTCGTGATCGCGGTGATCGACGTCGTCGGGCTGCTCGTCGGGTAAGCTACTGGCATGCTCGCTCTCGAACTCTTCTTCCTCGGCCTGCTGGGCTTGGCGTCGCTCATGATCGTCTGGGTTTCGGGCGTCGTCGTCTACAAGCTCTTCGCGGGCCAGCGCTGATCCGATCGATGTTCGTCCGCCCGGTGCCGGCACGGTCGGGGCGGTGCGTATGAGCGACCCGTTCCTCGATCTGCCCGGCGCGATCGCCGCATCGGATCTCGACGCGGCCGCCCATTTCGGGGCACCGCTCCCCGAGCAGCGGGCGCTGGAGGCCGGGAACGCGATCGTGAGCCTCGCCCACCGCGGGGCGGTGACGGTCTCGGGACCGGATCGCCTGAGCTGGTTGCACTCGATGACGAGTCAGCAGCTCACCGGCCTGCGCCCGGGGGAGTCGACGGAGACGCTGCTGCTCGGCCCGACGGGTCGTGTGGAGCAGGCGATCCGTGTCGTCGACGACGGCGAACGGGCCTGGCTCCTGGTCGACGAGGGCGCTGCGGAGCCGTTGGCCGCCTACCTGAATCGGATGCGGTTCGCGCTGCGCGTCGAGGTCGCCGATGTGAGCGGCGAGTATGCGGCGGTGCTGGCGTTCGAGGGCGGTGCGGCCCTGCCGGCGCTGCGCGAGCTCGGCACGGCGGTCGCGGAATGGCGAGACCCCTGGGGCTCAGTGCAGCGCGGGGGCGTGCAGTACGCGCATGGCGCCCATCCCGGGGAGGGGTGGACGGCGACGCAGCTGGTCTTCCGACGCGAGGATCTGTCCGCTGCGGCCGCACTGACGACCTCCGGTGAGATCAGAGCGGCCGGGCTGATGGCGCTCGACGCGCTCGAGGTGCGGGCGGGGCGGCCGACGCTGCACGCCGAGGCCGACGAGCGGGCGATCCCGCACGAGTTCGACTGGCTGCGGACGGCGGTTCACCTGACGAAGGGCTGCTACCGTGGCCAGGAGACGGTCGCCAAGGTCCACAACCTGGGGCATCCGCCGCGGCGCCTCGCGTTGCTGCATCTCGACGGGTCCGGCGGCGAGCTGCCGGAAGCCGGGGCGCTCGTGCACGTCGCGGGGGCGGATCCGGATGCGCGCCCGGTGGGCCGCGTGACCCGTGCGGCGCTGCACTACGAGTGGGGCGGGATCGCGCTCGCGCTGCTGAAGCGCTCCGTGCCCGAGGACGCGGCGCTCGAGGTCTCGCTCGGGGAATCGGGCGGACGCGTGGCCGCGACGCAGGAGGTCATCGTCCCCGCGGACGCGGGCAGCGCGCGGGACATACCGAAGCTGAAGCGGCTGTAGCCGGCCGGCGGTGTGCGCGCGGGCGTCGCACCGCCATGCGCCGTGCACGGCTCGTATCGTCGTACCGCGCGGAAGTCCGGGCTGAGCGACACGGCACCTCCCAACGGCCCGGCATCGGAGCATCGGGTTACCCTGTGGCTGAGGCGCCTCGACCGAAGGACCGGGGCGTTCGGCTCAGCAGGACCGAACAGAGGGGTTCCCCATGTCTGAAACTCAGCAGGTTTCCACCGTCGGCGCGCGACTGGTCGCGGAACTCGTCGGCACCTTCGTGCTCGTGCTCGGCGGCGTCGGAACCGCTGTCTTCGCGGCCGGCTTCCCGGGGGACCCCGGCAATCCGGTCAACGTCGGCTTCCTCGGCGTCGCGCTCGCCTTCGGCCTCACCGTCGTGGTGGGCGCCTACGCCTTCGGGCCGATCTCGGGCGGCCACTTCAATTCGGCCGTCACGCTGGGTCTCGCCGCCGCCGGCCGCTTCGCCTGGAAGGACGTCGCCGGCTACCTCGTCGCCCAGATCGTCGGCGGCGTGCTCGCCGCAGCCTTGATCTTCGCCATCGCCAACGGCCAGCCCGGCGGCTACACCGGCACCCTGGGCGCGAACGGCTTCGGGGAGGCCTCGCCCGGCGGCTACAGCCTGCTCTCCGTCGCACTGATCGAGGTCGTGCTGACCGCGGTGTTCGTGCTCGTGATCCTCGGCGTCACGTCCGGGCGGGCGGCAGCGGGGTTCGCGCCGCTGGCGATCGGCCTGACGCTCACGCTGATCCACCTCATCTCGATCCCGGTCTCGAACACCTCGGTGAACCCGGCGCGCTCGATCGCCTCGGCGATCTTCGGGGGCGGGGAGGCGCTGGCGCAGCTGTGGGCCTTCCTGGTGTTCCCGATCGTCGGCGGCCTGCTGGCCGGCCTGATCTTCAAGCCGCTGCTCGGAGGGCTGAAGCCCGCCGATCGATAGCGGGGGCGGACCTCCGGTCGGGCCGGGCTGCGCGGTCCGACCCGACCCGGACGTTGCCTGCCGGTAGGCTGGGAGTATGACGAACACCCTGATCCTGCTGCGCCACGGCCAGAGCGAGTGGAACCAGAAGAACCTCTTCACCGGATGGGTCGACGTGCGGCTCACGGAGCAGGGGCGAGGCGAGGCCGCTCGTGCCGGGGAACTGCTCGCCGAGGCGGGTGTGCTGCCCGACGTCCTGCACACCTCCGTGCTGAGCCGGGCCATCCAGACCGCGAATCTCGCGCTCGACACCGCGGATCGCCTGTGGATCCCGGTCAAGCGCTCGTGGCGTCTGAACGAGCGCCACTACGGCGCGCTCCAGGGGCTCGACAAGGCCGAGACGCTGGAGAAGTACGGCGAGCAGCAGTTCATGGAGTGGCGCCGATCCTTCGACACCCCCCCGCCCGCGCTCGATGACGCGAGCGAGTGGTCGCAGGCGAACGATCCCCGCTACGCGGGCATCGACGGCGAGCGGCCGCAGACGGAGTGCCTGAAAGACGTGATCGTGCGCCTGCTGCCCTACTGGGAGGGTGAGATCCTGCCCGACCTGAACGCGGGGAGGACGGTGCTCGTCACCGCGCACGGCAACTCGCTGCGGGCGCTCGTGAAGCATCTCGAGGGCATCAGCGACGCGGATATCGCGGCGTTGAACATCCCCACGGGCATGCCCCTCGTCTACGAGATCGAGGCCGACGGCACCCCCGTCGGCCCGGGGCGCTACCTCGACCCCGATGCCGCTGCCGCCGGCGCCGCCGCGGTGGCCGCGCAGGGCAAGCACTGAGCACCTGGCTCTGAGCCGCGTCGCGCTGCTCCGTGTTGCGCCGCGCCGGTGGGCGCCGCTCTGTTCTGCGCCAGTGTGCGCCGCGCCGTGCCGCGCGCAAGTGCTCAGTAATGAGGGGTGCTGAACGACCGCACCCGTAACTACTGAGCACTTGCGGGGAGGGGACGCGCCGTGCGGCGAGCGGCGAGGCTCAGATGAGCCTCAACTGCATCGCCCGGGTGACGGCCCGCGTGCGGTCGCTCACCCCGAGCTTCTCGAAGACGTGCAGCAGGTGGGTCTTCACAGTCGATTCGCCGATCACGAGCCGTGCGGCGATCTCGGGATTGCTGAGCCCGGCGGCGACGAGCGCGAGGATCTCGCCCTCTCGCGCGGTGAGGCGCGGCGGATCCGGCGCACCTGCTCCCGTCCCTCCGGCCCGGGCCACCAGCTGCGCGGCGATCGACGGCGCGAGCACCGTCTGCCCGGCTGCGACGGCGCGCACGCCGGCGGCGAGCTCATCCGCGGGTGCGGCCTTCAGCAGGTAGCCGCTCGCGCCGGCCGCGATGGCGGCGAGGATGCGATCGTCGTCCTCGTACGTGGTGAAGACGAGCACGCGGGCGTGGCCGGCAGCGGCGATCGCCCGCGTCGCCTCGACCCCGCCCATTCCGGGCATCCGGAGGTCCATGAGCACGACGTCGGGGTCCTGCGCCGCCGCAAGCTCGACCGCCTGCTCTCCGCTCTCCGCCTCCGCGACCACCGCGAAGTCGGCTTCGCCCTCGAGCAGGCCGGCAATGCCCGCGCGGACGATCGGATGGTCATCCGCCACCAGTACCCGGATCATGCCCAACGCTCCTGCTTCCGCTCCTGCTCCAGTTCCTGCTCCAGCCCGTCCGCGAGCGGCAGTCGCACCGCGAGGCGCGAGCCGCCGCCCTCGTGCGATCCGAAACGCACGTGCCCGCCCGCCAGCCGCACCCGGTCGCTCAGCCCGGTCAGGCCGAAGCCGCTCGTGCTCGGAGCAGCGCTCGCCGCATCGCACTCTCGGCCATCCATCCGCACGTCGGAGCCGATCCCGTCATCGTCCACGGTGAGCAGCACGTCGGCGCCGTCGCGTCGCAGTGCGACGACGACCGCGTGCGCCTGCGCGTGCCGTCGCGCGTTGGCGAGCCCCTCCTGGGTCGCCCGCAGCAGCACGACTTGCTGCTCCCGGTCGAGCGGAAGCCGTTCGATACCGCACCGCACCCGCAGCCCCGTGTCGTCGCGCAGCCGCGACGCGACGCGATCGATCGCCTCTTCGAGGCCGCCGTCCCCGAGCGGCTGCGTCGTGGCGACGAGCGCTCTCGCCTCCTCGACCGCCGCGCGCGAGGCCGCCTGCACGCGGCCCAGCCGCTCGCGGGCCCGATCCACCTGCCCCGCCGCAAGGGCGCGATCCGCCTGCTCGCCGAGCATCACGAGGCCGGTGAGCGTCTGCGTCAGCGTGTCGTGCAGCTCGCGGGACATCCGCTCGCGTTCAGCGGCAGCTCCGGCTGCCTGCGACAGCTCCGACACCTCGGCCTGCGTGCGGCGCAGCTGCTCCGCGACCTTCCGGTAGCGCTCGCCCTGCTCGAAGATGCGGGTGATCCAGGTGCCCATCGCCACGGCGAAGACGAACGAGAGCAGCGCGATCACCGCCGCCTCGGCGAGGCCGTCGACCTTGCCGGGCGTCGAGAGCGCGATGACGTAGCCCGTGCCGGTCGCGAGTGCGAGCACGGCGCTCCACAGCACGGCGTTCCGATAGCGGGCGACGATCGTCCAGATCGTCGGGTAGGCGATCACCTGCAGCGTCGCGTAGCTCGGCAGGACGGCGACGGCGAGACCGACGAGCAGCACGAGACCCGCGAGATACGCGTAGTCGCCGTGCCGGGCCGGCTGCTCGAGCACGGCGCAGCGCAGCGCTGGGCGCCCGAGCGCCGCGTACCAGACCAGCAGCAGCGCGAGCACGCCGAGCGCCGGCGTCGCCGGAGCGACGCCGTTCAGGATCTCGACGGTGCCGATGCCCGCCATGAGCGCGAGGGTCGCGAGCACGCCGAGATCCCACCACCGCAGCGGGTGCCGCGGGGGTGCGGCCACGGCACCTGGGGAGTCGACGCCGTCTGCTCCGGGGAAGTTCACGCTTTCACTCTCTCACGAGCTCCGGTCAGTACTTTCTCTGCCACCTGAAGGTGAGGAGGCTGATCACGAGCCCGATCACCAGCCAGACGCCGAGGTTCAGCGCCACCAGCCCGAGATCCCAGGCACCCGTGCGCTCGGCCGAGGCGAACCCCTCCGGCAGGAACACGCTGCGCATCCCCTGCGCCAACCACTTCAGCGGAAAGACCGAGGCGATGTTCTGCAGCCACTCGGGCAGCATGGTGAACTGCAGGTAGACGCCCGAGATGAATTGCAGCAGCAGGACGATCGGCAGCACTACGGCGGTCGCGCTGCGAGAGGATCGCGGCACGGCCGAGAGCGCGATGCCGAGCAGGGTCATCGTCGCGATGCCGAGCAGGAACAGCCAGGTGAAGCGCAGCCAGAGTTCGGGCTCGGTCGGAAGCTCGACCCGCAGCACGACGGCGGAGAAGCCGAGCAGCAGCCCGAGCTGGGCGATCGAGGTGAGCAGGATCATGCCGGCCTTGCCGAGGAAGTACGACACGGGCGAGATCGGCGTGCCTCCGAGACGTGCCAGCCATCCCTCGCTCTTCTCGCGGGCGATGTCGACCGCCAGGTTCTGCACGCCCGACAGCAGGATGCCGGCGGCGACCATGCCGGGCAGATAGTAGGCCGCCATGGTGATGCCGCCCGTGCCGTCGGGGCCCGCGCCGATCTCGCCGACCGATTCGAAGGCCACGCCGAAGATGCCGAGCATCAGGATCGGGAACAGGAACGTGAAGAACACGGTGTCCGGAGTTCGGAAGTAGGCGAGCAGCTCCAGCCGCATCGAGGCGATGCCGGCGCCCAGGATGCCGGGCGCCCGGCCGGCGCGTCGAGGGCCCCGTGCTTCGCGGGCGCCCGGCCCGCCCCGGTCGATCGGGTCGATCGACGTGCTCTGCGTCGTGGTCATCGTTCCGTCTCCGTTCCGGCCCCGATCAGGCCCAGGTAGAACTCTTCGAGCGAGGGCCGACGCACTTCGAGCTCCGCCGGCTCGCCCAGCGGCACGCCGGCGGCCTCGGCCTCCGCCCGTAGGCGCGCCACCAGCCCGGCGGGCTGCTCGGTACTCCGCCGGTGCCGCACGCCCGCGGCGTCGACCCAGCTCACCGTCGGCACGCGAGCGGCGGCTCCGCCGAGCTCTCCGGGCGGGCCCTCGGCGACGACGCGGCCGCCCGAGAGCACCCCCACGCGATCGGCGAGATGCGCGGCCTCGTCGAGGTAGTGCGTCGTGAGCAGGATCGCTGTGCCCTCGCCGGTCAAGCCCTCGAGCATGCTCCAGAACTGCCGCCTCGCCTCGGGGTCGAAGCCCGTGGTGGGCTCGTCGAGGAACAGCAGCTCGGGCCGTCCGACGATACCGAGTGCGACGTCGAGGCGGCGCTTCTGGCCTCCCGAGAGCTTGGTCGCGCGCTTGCCGGCGTGCTCGGTGAGGCCGACGAGGTCGAGCACCTCGTCGATGCCGCGCGGGTTCGGGTAGAGCCCGCCGAAGTGACCGATCAGCTCGCGCGCGCTGTAGGGCCCCAGCTCGCCCGTGGCCTGGGCGACGATGCCGATGCGCGCGCGCCAGGATCGCGGAGCAGAGAGCGGGTGCTCGCCGAGCACGCTCGTCTCGCCGCCGTCCGGCCGGCGGATGCCCTCGAGGATCTCGATCGCCGTGCTCTTGCCCGCGCCGTTCGGGCCGAGCAGCGCGTAGGTCTCGCCTGGGGCGATGTCGAGGTCGATGCCCCGCAGCACCTGCTGGTCGCCGTATCGCTTCGCGAGCCCGCGGACGCGCACCGCCGGCGCTTCTGCTGTCGTCGTGTTCGTCATGCTTCAAGCCTGACGCCTGCGGGCCGCGGGCGGCAGCGACCGGCGGAGGGATTATCGCATCCACCGATCGGTGGATGCGGTCTCCCCCGCCCAGCCGGGGTGGTCGACGAGCCTGCGCGGTTCAGCCGCGGGTGATCAGCGCGGTAGCGATGGCGGCGACGCCCTCCCCGCGGCCGGTGAGGCCGAGCCCGTCGCTCGTCGTCGCCCCGATGCTGACCGGCGCGCCGACGAGGTCGCTCAGGAACGTCTGGGCCTCGATCCGGCGCGGCGCGAACTTCGGGCGAAGCGCGATGAGCTGCACCGACACATTGACCGGGCGCCAGCCGGACTCGGCCAGCCTCGCGAGCGCGAGGCGGACGAAGCCGGTGCTCGCGGCGCCCGCGGTCCCGGGAAGGTCCACGCCGACGAGCCCGCCGATGTCGCCGAACCCCGCAGCTGAGAGCAGCGCGTCGACGATGGCGTGGCAGACGGCATCGCCGTCGCTGTGGCCCGAGAGGCCGGGTTCGCCCGGCCATTCGAGGCCGGCGAGCCGCAGGGGAGCCGCAGGATCGTAGGCGTGCACGTCGACGCCGGTGCCGATGCGCAGGTCGAGAGGAGCCGGCTGCGGTTCGCGCGCAGGCTGCGGTTCGCCTGGAGACGCTGCTCCGGAGTTGCCGGGCGTCACGACGTCAGTCGAGCCCGCGGAGCAGCCGCTCGAACTCATCGAGCTCCTCCTCCGGCTCGTCGTGCTCGAGAGCCTCGGCGGTGGCGGAATCGGCCGGGCCGTCGAGAGGCATGGGAGGCACGTACTCGGGGGCCGGGGGCAGCAGGATCGCGACGGGCCGCGTCGGATCATCTGCCTCCGGGGCCGCGGCAGCAGCGCTATCTGCGTCTGTGCCGTCGGTATCCGTACCGTCGGCTTCCGCACCGTCGGAATCGATCCCGGGGACCGCCGACTCGACGTCGACGGAACCGGAAGAATCGGCGGAGGGGCTGTCCGTATCGGCGCTCCCGGCGTTGGCGCCTTCGGCTTCAGCGCTCTCCGCCTCGGCGCTCTCGTCGTCGACGGGTGCCGCGTCGGCCTCGAATCCGTCCCGATCGGTGGCGACGGAGGGCGCCGGCACCGCGTGCGCGTCGGGAGCGGGCGTCCGCGCTTCCGCCTCGTCGGCGAGGAGGAGCCCCTGCAGCATCAGCAGGTCGACCGGGGTGGTGACTTTATGCGCGCGGGCATCGCCCGGCACGGTGCGCACGGTGCCGCCGAAGCGCTGCACCACCTCGGCGTCGTCGGTGGGGGCGTCGTTCGAAGGGGCGACGGCCTCTTCTCGAGCCTGCGCGCTCTCGTGCGCGGCCGCGAGCACCTCGAACGGGAAGCCCTGCGGCGTCTGGACGGCGGCGAGGATGCGGCGATCCGCCGTCGAGCGCACCCGCCCGGCGATGTCGACGCGTTTGAGCGTGTCGACGACCGGCATCGCCGGGATGATGCCGTCGCCGGTGCGCTGCACTTCTTCGGCGACGCGCTCGAAGACCTCCGCCGGCGTCAGGGGACGCGCGGCATCGTGCACGAGCACCGTCTCGATCCCGTCGCGGAGCGCGTCGAGCCCGTTGCGCACCGACTCGTGCCGTTCCCGGCCCCCGTTCACGACCGAGATCTGCCAGCTGCGCTCAGCGGGGAGCGCGGCGTCCGCGATCTCGAGGGCCTCCGCGGCCCGCCCCTCGGGGACGACCAGCACGAGCTGGCCGGGTCGGTCGAGCGACACGACGGTGCCGACCGCGTGCTCCAGCAGCGTTCGGCCGCCCAGTTCGACGAAGGCCTTGGGGCGGTCGGCGCCGAGGCGCTCGCCGCGCCCGGCGGCGACGATGACCACGCCCAGCGCGGCCAGGTGGTGGGGCGAGACGGGTGTGTTCATCGATCCCTGTTCATCGAGGCCGGTGCTGCGGTGCGGTGCGGCCAGGCGAGCGGGCGCACCACGGGAAACGTGTCGGAAGGGTCAGGCGGCCGTCTCGAGCGCCAGCACCTTGTCGACCATGGCCGAGGCCTGCTCTTCGTCGGTGTTCTCGGCGAGCGCCATCTCGGAGATGAGGATCTGCCGGGCCTTGGCGAGCATGCCGCGCTCGCCCTGCGAAAGCGATCCCGTGTCCTGCATGCGGCGCGACAGGTCGCGGACGACCTCGCTGATCTTGAGGATGTCGCTCGACGTGAGCTTCTCACCGTTCGCCTTGAACCGGCGCGACCAGTTCGACGGCTCCTCGGTGAAGGGGGTGCGCAGCACCTCGAAGACCTTCTCCAGGCCCTCCTTGTCGATCACATCGCGCACGCCGATCAGGTCGCAATTGTCGATCGGCACCACGATCGTCAGGTCACCGGGGCCGACCAGGGCCTGCAGTTTGACGCACATCTTCTCTTCGCCGCCGAACTTGCGGTTCCTGATCTCGATGATCTTGGCTGCGCCGTGATGGGGGTAGATGACGGTCTCTCCGACCTCGAACTGCATCGAGTTAGCTCCTTGTGTGGCTCATATCAGGCGAACCTCTATAATACCACACCACGCGCCGTCGATCGAGGAAGACCGATGCTCCGTCGGTCGTCGTCCGGGCCGGTCATCCTGAGGGTCATAGTATGCTGAGAGTCGGCAAGCGCTGCTTCGGCGCTTGAACGCGCCCGCATCGCACGGAGGACACATCTTGAAGACTCGTCTCGTCTCGTCACTGGCTCTCGCGGCGGCCATCGCACTCGGTGCCACCGGCTGCGGCCTGACCGCCCCGATGGCGACACTCGACCCCTACGCGCCGAGCGATGGTATCGACCTGACGGTGGCCGGCGTCGACGTGCGCAACCTCATGCTCATCGCCGCCGAGGACGGGGAGCACTTCAACGTCGTGTTCACCGCGGTCAACACGACCGACTCCGCCGAGCAGCTCCGGATCAACTTCGAGGGCGCGAGCGCCCCGGCCGACTTCGTCGTGGAGACCGGATCCACGCTCTTCGGCGACCCCGAGGGCGAGCAGGAGCTCGTGCTCGTCTCGATCCCCGGCCTCAAGGTCGGCGCGGCCGCCCCGGCGTACCTGCAGGTCGCCGGCGGCCAGGACGTGCAGCGCCAGGTGCCCGTGCTCGACGGCACGCTGGTCGAGTACCAGCGCTTCGTGGTGCCGGGGCCCGTCGTCGACCCGATCCCCGCGGACGACGCGGAGGTCGAGGACGAGGCGACCGAGTCCTGAGCGACCGAGCACCGATGGATCGAGGGCCCTGCGGATCTCCGCGGGGCCCTCGGCCGTCCCCGGCTATCCGAAGCGGTAGCCGACGCCCCGGACGGTCGTCACGAGCCGAGGCTCCTTGGGGTCCTCCTCGATGCGCGAGCGGATCCGCTTGATGTGCACGTCGAGGGTCTTGGTGTCTCCGAAGTAGTCGCTGCCCCACACCCGATCGATCAGCTGCCCGCGGGTGAGCACCCGCCCGGAGTGGCGCATGAGCATCTCGAGCAGTTCGAACTCGCGCAGGGGCATGGCGACCTCCGCGCCGCGCACGGTGACCGCGTGCCGTTCGGTGTCGAGTCGCACCCCCTGCTCGTCGAGCACGCCGTCGAGGTACTCCGGCTCTTCGGTCTCGTCCGGCCCCTCGGTGCGGCGCAGCGCGGCCCGGACGCGGGCGAGCAGCTCCCTGGTCGAGTAGGGCTTGGTGATGTAGTCGTCGGCGCCGAGTTCGAGGCCGACGACGATGTCGATCTCGCTGTCCTTCGCGGTGAGCATGATGATCGGCACGCGCGACTGCGCCCGGATGGAGCGGCAGACCTCGGTTCCGGGCAGGCCGGGGAGCATGAGGTCGAGCAGCACGAGATCGGCGTCCGAATCGGGGAACACCCGCACCGCTTCGACCCCGTCGGCGACGATGCGCACCCGGTAGCCTTCGCGCTCCAGCAGGAACGCGAGCGGTTCCGAGATGGACGACTCGTCCTCGACGAGCAGGATGTTCTGGCTCACTGAGCGGCTCCTTCTGACTGATCGGCGGGCGCGGTCCGGCGCCGGGCCTTCGCCGGCTTCTTTCCTGCGGAGGCGCGCTTATTCTTTTTGCGCTTGCGGCCCGACTGCCCGTCCTCGAGCAGCGGGAACGAGAGGGTGAACGTCGAGCCGACGCCCTCCTGCGACCACACCTCGATGTCGCCGCCGTGCGCGCGCATGGTGTGGCGTGCGATCGAGAGGCCGAGGCCGGTGCCGCCGCCCTCGCGGCTACGGGCGGCGTCGACGCGGTAGAAGCGTTCGAAGATGCGGGGCAGGTGCTCTGGGGCGATGCCCTCGCCCTGGTCCGTGACGGTGATGATGCAGTCCTGCTTGGTGAGCCGGCTGCCGATCTCGATCCCGATGCCGACGCGTCCGCCATCGGGGGAGTGCCGGATGGCGTTGCTCAGCAGGTTCGCGACGACGGCGCCGATCGCGGACGGGCGACCGGAGACCGTCGCGTCGCCCAGCTCGCCGTTGTCCGTTGCAGCGCTCTCGGTCAGCACCAGCTCCACTCCGTACTGCGCGGCGAAGTCCTGGTGCGCCTCGACCTCGGAGCGGAGGACCGCGCGCAGCGAGACGGACTCGCGGTCCTCGGGCTGCAGGGAGCTCTGCGCCTCCGAGAGCTGGATGATGTCGCGGGAGAGGTCGCCGAGACGGCGCGATTCCTTCTTGAGCTTCTTGGCGAAGCCGCGGACGATCTCGGGCTCGTCGGCCGCCTCGAGCACGGCCTCGCTCAGCAGCCCGATGGCGGCGATCGGGGTCTTGAGCTCGTGACTCACGTTGGCGATGAAATCGCGTCGCATGGCGTTCACGCGCTGTTCCTCGCCGAGATCCTCCGCGAAGACGGCGAGGAACCGGCGCTGCACGCGTACGATCCGTACTCGCACGGTGTCCGCGGGGTTGTCGAGCGATGGCTCGCGGATATCGGTGACGCCGCTCGACATGACGCGGCGCGCGCGACGCAGGAAGTCGGGGTCCCGCAGCTCCTCGCCGCTCACGCGCGCGTCGTCTCGCGCGGCCGCGTTGGCGTAGACGGGGGAGAGCGACGCGTCGAGGATCACGGCGAAGCTGTCGAGCGAACCGAGCAGTTCGACGGCGACCTCGGGCAGTTCGGGTCGCATCGCATCGGCACGTCGGCGGCCCGCCGTACGGGCGCCGAACACGGCCCAGGTGATGAGGGCGCCGGCAAGGAGGCCCAGGCCCACCGAGACGAGCACGAGCGAGGTCGGGGTCATGCCTCCTATCGTAGGGTGGGCCTACGAACGGCCGAGCCGAGTTCAACTGCTGTTCACCTCGGAGCGAGGCATTGTTCACGGGACTGATAGAGACTGATACGCGGAAGCGATCGGGCGCAGGACGGCTCGTCGCGGGATCGCCTGCCGCGATCCGCAACATGAACGAAAGGGAACCGAAGCCGCATGCGTGAGGTGTTTCAGCAGGAGCTGCGCGAGGTGCAGGATCGTCTGGTGCAGATCGCCGAGCTCGTCGAGGGCGCGATCCAGGGGGCCACTCGGGCCTTCGGAACGAGCGATGTCGCACTCGCCGAGCAGGTCATCGACGGTGCGGACGAGGTGGATCAGCTCGCGAGCGAGCTCGACGAGCTCACGATCGACATCCTCGCCAGGCAGCAGCCGGTGGCCAGCGACCTGCGTCTGATGGTCGGTGCGCTCCGCATGAGCGCGTCGCTCGAGCGGATGGCGGATCTCGCCCAGCACATCGCGCAGTTGGCGCGCTACCGCTACCCGGAGAGCGCGATCCCGCAGGGGCTCCGCAAGACCTTCGTCAAGATGGGCGACATCGATATCGCGATGTCGGCGAAGCTGGTCGAGCTGCTGCGCGCGCAGGAGCCCCGGATCATCGACGAGATCCGGGACCTCGACGATGCGCTCGACGAACTGCACGCGAAGGTGTTCGAGAAGGTGCTCAGCGACAAGATCAGCGCGGATGCGACCGGCGTGGTCGACGCGACGCTCGCGAGCCGGTATCACGAGCGCTTCGGCGACCACGCGGTCAACATCACGAAGCAGATGAACTTCTTCCTGAGCGGTGCGATGGAATAGCCGGCTCCGTCCCGCTCAGCGGTTCGCGCGCGGGATCGCGCTGAACGCCCCCGGGTTGTGCAGCGCGGGATCGGTGAACCCGTCGAGGTCGTACGAGGCCATGAACTCCTCGGCGTATGCGCGGGAGGCGGCCAGCCCGCCATCGGCCTGGTGCAGGCCCAGAATGTCGAGGTACGTCTTCTCGGGCTGGCCCCAGTAGTTCAGCTCGTAGAGTTCGTGGCGCGCGCCGAACTCGCTGCCGGTGGCATCCCAGAGCGCCTTCATGACCTTGGATCGGTCGAGCGCCGTGAGGCCGTTCGATCCGCGCAGGAACCGGTCGAGATCCTTGCGGATCTCCGGCACCTGGAAGTCGCTCGAATGCGAGTTCAGGTAGATGAGACCCGAGGCGATGATCGTCTCGATGATCTGCCGCATGCGACTGTAGTAGCCGGGCGCGGCCGCCGCGTAGCTCAGCGCGTAGCGCGTGTTGGGCAGCAGGCTCCCACCGAAGCCCTCGGTGGCGCCTTCGATCATGCCGTCCCGCATGCCGGATACCAGATCCTTGAATGCCAGGAGTTCGCCGAGCTGCGCCTGCACGCCGCGGAAGCCGCCGGCGCCGGTGACGTCGAGCGCCTTCGAGACCAGCCCGATGATGAAGTCGAGCTTCGCCTCGAGCCTGGTCGAAGCCTGGAAGGCGGCGCGAGGCCCCCAGCTGTAGTCGCCCGCGTTGAACTCGAACACGGTCTCGGGGTCGTAGGCGAGCACGTTCTCCCAGGGGATGAGGGCGCGGTCGAAGACGAGGATCGCGTCGTTCTCGTCGAAGCGGCTCGAGAGCGGGTAGTCGAACGGGCTCGAGCCGGCTGCTGCGGCGAACTCGTACGAGTGCCGCGAGTACAGCTTGACCCCCGGCGCGTGCAGCGGCGCCATGAAGATGAGGGCGAACTCCTTCGAGGCCTTCGGGCCGATGTGCGAGACGTAGGTGTACTGGGTGAGGGCTGCGCCCGTCGCGACCACCTTCGCGCCGCTGACGATCAGGCCCGAGTCCGTCTCTTCATCGACGTGGACGAAGACGTCCTTGGCGTCCTCCATCCCGCGGGCGCGGTCCACCGGCGGGTGGACGATCGCGTGGCCGACGTGCAGCAGCTCCTCCTGCACCCGCCGGTACCAGTACCTGGCGTTCGGAGCGTACTCGCCGAAGAAATCGGGGTCGGCGCCGAGCATGGTGATGAGCGACGCCTTGTAGTCGGGGGTGCGGCCCATCCAGCCGTAGGACTGCCGCTGCCAGTGCTGGATCGCGACCTTGCTCGCGACGAGGTCGTCACGCGTGCGGGGCACCTTGAAGAACGCGTGCGTGTGCCCTCCGTTCCCGGTGTCGGTGGGCGAGGCGGCCGGGTCGTCCGGATCCTGGATCGAGTCGAAGAGGCGCGAGATCGACGCCGCGGAGTTCCGGTACGCGGGATGCTTCGTGATGTCGGCGATGCGCTCGCCGTAGATGTAGATCTCGCGATTGTCCTGCAGGCTGGCGAGGTACTCCGCGCCGGTCTGGGGGCGATTCGATGCGCCGGAGGCGATCGGGGTGTCGGTGTGCGCCATGCGGACTCCTTCGTCGGGACGATGCGTCGCGGGTCGGGTGCGCGCATCACGAGTATTTCTCGTTAAGAACGCTAGTACATAACGACGCATATGGCGAGCGCGCCGACAAATCCCAGCTCAAAGCTTATTTACTGCAGATAGTAGGAGTGAAAGAAGTAGAACAGACGTTCTTATCGTGTTGAGTCTGCGGCGAGAATGCGGCGGATCTCGGGCTCGATGTCGGCTGCGAAGACCATGGTGTCGAAGACGGCCGCCTGCATGCAGGCGCCGTCGAAGAGATACCCGAGCGTGCTGGCCGTGAGCGGGTCGGTGTGGTGGGCGAGGAGGTCGACGAAGTCGGTCGACCACTGCCGGCTCTCATCGCGCAGGGCGGCGTCGCGCAGGGCGAGCAGGTACAGCTCGTGCTCCATCACCAGCTGCCGGTGCTGGCGAACGGTCAGCTCCTCGACCAGCCGGGCGACGCCGGAGGCCAGCCCGTGCTCGGCGACCGCCTCGGCCAGGAACGACGTCGAGTGGTCGCGGCTCCGCTCGCGCGCTGCGCGCACCACGGCGTGCAGGAGCCCCGCCTTGCCGGAGAAGTGGTAGGTGATCGATCCGAGCGGCACATCGGCCATCCGGGCGACCGCGCGAAACGTCAGGCCGTCGACGCCCGATTCGTCGACGACGCGGAGCGCAGCGGCGATGATCCGATCGCTGCGATCGGGGTCGTATCTGCGCGTACCGGCGGTTCGGGGGCTGGCCATGGGCGTCAAGTCTAGAAGGTCGGCAGCGGGCGGGCCGTCATCGAACGATGCGTTGTCGGCCGGGCCGTCTAGGCTAGATGCGTGAAGCAGCGGATCTACGACACCCGGCAGCAGGACGTAGTCGACTTCGAACCCCGGATCGCGGGCGAGGTCGGCCTCTACATCTGCGGACCGACCGTGCAGTCCGCGCCCCACATCGGGCATCTGCGCAGCGCGCTCGTCTACGACCAGATCCGACGCTGGTTCGAAGCGTCGGGCCATCGAGTGACGATGATCCGCAACGTGACGGACATCGACGACAAGATCCTCGACAATGCGCGCCTGGCGAAGGAAGCGGGCGGGAGCGAGCCCTGGTGGGCCCTCGCCTATCGGGTCGAGCGCGAGTTCACCGCCGCGTACGACGCGCTCGGCATCCAGGCCCCCACGTACGAGCCGCGGGCGACCGCGAACATCGCCGAGATGGTCGCGCTGATCGAGCGTCTGATCGAGCGCGGGCACGCCTACCGCGCGCAGGACGGATCGGCGAGCGTCTACTTCGACACCGCGAGCTGGCCGGAGTACGGCGCCCTCACGCGGCAGCGCCGCGAGCAGATGGAGGATGCGGCCGACAGCGAGCCCGTCGGCAAGCGCGACCCGCGCGACTTCGCGTTGTGGAAGGCGCACCGCGCGCACGAGCCCGAGTCGGCGTCCTGGCCCTCGCCCTGGGGGCGCGGACGGCCCGGCTGGCACATCGAGTGCTCGGCCATGGCGACGCGCTATCTGGGCGCGGAGTTCGATATTCACGGTGGCGGCCTCGACCTGCGCTTCCCCCACCACGAGAACGAGCTGGCGCAGTCGGGTGCAGCCGGCGACGGCTTCGCCCGCCACTGGCTGCACAACGGCCTGGTGAACACTGGCGGGCAGAAGATGTCGAAGTCGCTCGGCAACTCGCTGTTCGCGAAGGATCTGCTCGCGCAGGCTCGACCGATCGTCCTGCGCTACTTCCTGGGCTCTGCTCACTACCGCTCGGTCCTCGAATTCTCGGAGGGCTCGCTCGCCGAAGCCGCAGCCGCCTTCGGGCGCATCGAGGGCTTCCTCGATCGTGCGGCGGGATCCGGCGTTCCGGTGGTGGAGCACGGGATCTCCGAATCGACGGCCGCCGAACTGCCGCCGGCCTTCGCCGAAGCGATGCTGGACGACTTCGGGGTGCCCCAGGCGATCGCCGCGCTCCACGACGCGGTGCGCGCAGGCAACACGGCGATCGACGCCGGGGATGCGGCGGCGGCCGCCGCCCGGGCCGGGGAGGTTGTCGCGATGCTCGGTGTCCTCGGCCTGGATCCGCGAGATCCGGTATGGGATGGGAGTGCCGGCTCCGGCGCCTCGGAAACCGCGCTCGATGCGCTGGTCTCGGCGCTCATCGCCGAGCGGCGCGAGGCCCGGGCGAACAAGGATTTCGCGACGAGCGACGCGATCCGCGACCGCCTGCAGGCGGCCGGTATCGCATTGGAAGATGACCAGCACGAGACACGTTGGAGCGTGGCATGAGCAACAAGAAGGCCTCCCGCCCCGGTGCGGTGCGGAAGAAGAGCCGGGGCAAGGCCGTCGGTTCGGGCGGGCAAGGGCGCCAGGCCCTCGAGGGGCGCGGCCCCACGCCGAAGGCCGAGGACCGGCCCTACCACCCGGCCGGCAAGGCGAAGGCTTCGCGGGAACGTCTCGAAGCCGCCCGGAGCCGCCACGGCAAGCCGGCCGAGCGCGCCCAGCGGGCGCCGCGGAAGAAGAGCGACGATGCCGAACTCGTCACCGGCCGTAACGCCGTGCTCGAGGCGCTGCGCACCCGCGTGCCGGCTACGGCGCTCTACATCGCGGCGAGGATCGAGATGGACGATCGGACACGGGAGATCCTGGGCATCGCGACCGGCCGGGGGATCCCGGTGCTCGAGGTCATGCGTCAGGAGCTCGACCGGATGACGGTACGAGACACGGTGCACCAGGGCGTCGTGCTGAAGGTCCCGCCCTACGAGTACGCGCATCCGATGGACCTGCTCGAGGACGTGGAGCGTCGCGGTGGGACTCCGTTGCTCGTGGCCCTCGACGGGGTGACCGACCCGCGGAACCTCGGGGCGATCATCCGCTCGGTCGCCGCCTTCGGCGGCCAGGGCGTGATCGTGCCGCAGCGACGCTCGGTCGGCGTGAACGCGGCCGCGTGGAAGACCTCGGCCGGCGCCGCGGCCCGAGTACCGGTCGCGATGGCCCCCAATCTGACGCAGACGATCAAGGCGCTGAAGGATCGCGGCGTCTTCGTGGTCGGTCTCGACGGCGACGGCGACGTGTCGCTGCCGGGCCTCGAGCTCGCCGATCGCCCGCTCCTGCTCGTCATCGGCAGCGAGGGGAAGGGCCTCTCGAGACTCGTCACCGAGAACTGCGATGCCGTCGTGTCGATCCCGATCTCAGCGGCGACCGAATCGTTGAACGCCGGTATCGCGGCCAGCGTGACCCTCTACGAGGTCGCGAAGCTCCGCGCTGCTCGCGCCGAGTAGCGGCCGTGCGGGTCGGCGACCCGCACGATGGGGTTCGCGCCGGGTGCGGGGTCACAGGAGGAAGAACTCGGTGGCGCGCCAGTGCTGATGCGCCCACTCGAGCCGGAGCGCGACCGCTCTGGCGACGTCCCCGACCCGCAGCACGATGGCCGCCTCGGCGATGTGCGCGACGGGACGATCGATCCGCACGGTCGTCGGCCGCGGTCGGGCCCGGCGAGCGTCGCGGCACACGACGCGTCGATCTCCGGCGCCGGCGCGCTGCGCGCTGAGGCTCCGGGCGAGCCCCACCGTGATCAGCGGGCCGAGCTGCGCCAGGGTTCGGGAGCCCTCGATGACCTCGAATCCCTGAACCGCGAGGGCGCGCACGAACCCGGGTTCGGGAGAGGGGATGCGCTCGCCCCCCGCGATCCTCGCTTCGGCGAGGGGAGGGACCGGGACCAGAACCGGCCGGGCCGAGTCCTGCCGTTCGGGCGCGGCGGTGGAGCCGCCAGGGCTGTGCTCGAGGTCGATTCTGCGGCGGGATGCTCCGGGCATGGCTGGTTCCTCTCGGTATCGTGTCGAACCCCCCGGCTCAGCATTTCCCGTGCAGTGACTTCATCGACATCATTGTTGATATTCACAGAATGCATCTAGAAGACTCACACTAGGAAACTCGTCCTCCGGGCTGTCAATGGGTGAAATCGCCCTGTACTCTAACGCACAGACGATCGCGTGCTGATCGAGTACGGCCGTCCGTACGCGGGCACGGTTCCTGGGCGCGGGCGGCTAAGCTGACTCTGTGTCCACCCTCCGCAATCTCGCCGCGAAACACACCAGCCTGAGCGACGAGCAGATCGAATGGCTCGAACTGCTCATGAGCGATTGGGCGCTGCTCGCAGATCTCGCCCTCGGCGATGTGGTCATCTGGGCGCCCACCGACGACGGGAACTACGTGGCGTTGGGCCACAGCCGCCCGGCAGGATCCGCGACGCTCTTCTACCGCGACGTGATCGGCGACTTCCTGCGCCCGGACTGGCGCGAGGTGGTCGATGAAGCGATGCTCACCGGCGGTCCCGTCGACTCCACGGCCCCCGTCTGGTACGAGGAAGCGGCGATGCGACTGACCGCGTACGCGGTGAGCCGCCGCGACGACACCGGCCACAACGTCGAGACCGCGCGCAACACGGACACGGGAGTGATCTTCACCGGCCTGCCGACCCGGCCGTTCGCCGTGCTCACCGTGCACACCGGTGCGGTCGACCAGCAGGGAGCGTCCCGCATGGGGCTCGCCTTCCGCGAAGTCGCGGCCGACCTCTTCGAGATGATCCAGCAGGGCCTCTTCCCCTCCCCGGGGGCCACCCGCGGCCGCGAGCGGGGCAACCCGAGGGCTTCCGACGGCCTGGTGCGCGTGAACCTCGAGGGAGTGGTGACCTTCGCCAGCCCGAACACGCAGACCACGTTCACCATGCTCGGCTACCGGGACGAGCTCGAGGGGGAGAGCTTCCACGAGGTCATCGGCGACCTCGTGAAGGGCCAGTTCGACACCAACGAGTCGCTTCCGCTCATCGCCCAGGGCCGAGTGGCGCGCCGCGCGGACATCGAGGCGAACGGCCGCACCGTCACGCTGCGCGCGATCCCGGTGATCCGCGACGAGGAGCGGATCGGGGGCATCGTGCTGACCCGCGACGTGTCCGAGCTGCGGCAGCAGGAGCAGGAGCTCATCACCAAGGACGCGACGATTCGCGAGATCCACCATCGCGTCAAGAACAACCTCCAGACCGTGGCTTCGCTGCTGCGCGTGCAGGCGCGCCGGGCGCGGAGCGAGGAGGCGAAGGAGGTTCTGGGCCAGGCGATGCGCCGCGTCGCCGCGATCGCCGTGGTGCACGACACGCTCTCGACCGGGCTGTCGCAGATCGTCGACTTCGACGTGGTGTTCGACCGGGTGCTCGGCCTGGCCGCCGAGGTGGCCAGCCTCCACAACACGACCGTGCACCCGCGCAAGGAGGGGGTGTTCGGTGAACTGCCCTCCGAGTACGCGACGCCGCTCGCGCTCGCGCTCACCGAGATCGTCACCAATGCCGTCGAGCACGGGCTCGCGGGCCGGGAGGGCGAGGTCTTCATCGCGGCGGATCGCGGTGACGAGCGGCTCGCCGTCGAGGTCGTGGACACCGGCACGGGGCTCCCCGGCGGAGCGGTGGGAGACGGACTGGGGACGCAGATCGTGCGGACCCTGATCGAGGGCGAACTCGGCGGGTCGATCACCTGGGGGCTGGACGAACGCGGCGGCACCCGGGTGATGATCGAGGTGCCGCTGCGCTGGATCCAGCCCTCCGAATAGCGCAGGGGCGGGGCGCCTACGGGGTCGGCTCCGCAGGGAGCACCGACCTCAGCGCCGGTCCCGGGCGTTCCGGACGAGCACGGCGACGCTCACTCCGAGCAGCAGCAACCCGAGGGCGATGAGGCAGACGATCACGACGGTCGTCGAGTCCACGCTCCCAGGGGCGACGAGCTGCATCGCGGAGTAGAAGCAGACGGCGAGCACGATCGCACCCCAGACGATGGGGCCGGTTCGCGGCCAGGGGCGGCGGTCCGGGGCCGGTTCGGCGCCGTCGGCCGTCGGGCCGGTGCGCACCGCATCGTTCATCGCTTCGGCGTTCAACGGCGCGGTGTATGTCGGGTCGGTGGCCGTCGGCTCGGTGCTCATCGGCTCGGTGTTCGTCTGCTTGGTGCTCATCGGCTCGGTGTTCGTCGGCTCGGTACTCATCGCGCGTTCTCCAGTTCCTCGATCTGCTCCCGCAGGCGCTCGATCTGCTCCGTGCGCTCCTGCTGCTGCTCCTGCTCCTCGATGTCCGGCGGCGACGAGCCGACTCGCCCGCCCTCCACGTAGACGTTGCCGGCGAGGAGGCGCACGTGCACCCGGGTCACCGCGGAATCGTCCAGCCCGGAGGCGTCGGATCCGATCACTCGGGAGACGAAGATGCCGCCCTGGCGCCGCTCGTCGTCGTCGAGGCGCTCGTCTCGGACGTTCCCCGCGGCCAGGGCGACCCGGACCCGCGTCGGGGCCGTCTCCGGCAGGCGCACGGTGACGTTGCCGGCGAGCACCCACACCTCGATGTCTCGCGGGGTCGCGGTCGCGGTGAGGTCGCTCAGGTCGACGGTCGAGTTGCCCGCCACCATGACGAGCCCGCTGTCGACACCGGTGTCGCTCGGCCGCTCGGTGAAGGTGCCGAATGGGACGAACTGCGTGTTCTCGGGCATCACCGTGCTGAACGGTGCGAGGAGCAGGGCGACGACTCCGGCGAAGGACAGGAACCCGATCCAGCCGGTCGTGCGGCCTCGGATGCCCGCGACGATCAGCGAGATGCCGAGCACGGCAACTGCTGCGATGAGGCCGGCCATGAGGGCCGTCTCCCCGCTGACCGCGAGCGTCAGCCCCCAGGCGGCGACCGCGCCCGCTGCGAGCAGTGCGCAGGCCAGCGTGATCACGACGTGCGCCGCGCCGATGCCGTTCTTCCGGGCGTACTCCTCGGCCTTCCGCTCCCACTCCCGTGAGCGCTCCTCGAAGTCGTGGCCCCAGCGCTCGGCCTTCTGCTCGAACCCGGTCGCCCAGTCCTCGACCTTCCGGCCGCTGCGCTCTCCCCAGCCCTCCGGACTCGAGGGACCGGTCGGCCGGCTCGCCGGCTCCGCAGGCCCGGACGTCCCGGCCGCGAACGCTGCGGATCCCATGGGCGCGGCAGGTCCGGTCGACGCGCCGGGTCCTGCGTACCCCGCGGGGCCGGCGGTGCTCGGCATCCCCGGACCTCTTGGCCCGGTGTAAGCGCTCCCTCCGCCCGTCGGGCGGCCCCCCGCACGGTGGGAGCGGGTGCTCGCCCACACGATGAACCAGATGACCAGCCCGGGTACGATGACCGCCCACCAGAGCACGGTGAAGGTGACTTGCAACCACTCGGGGCCGACGTTCCAGACGTCCCAGGCCCACGGCATCGTGAAGAGCCCGGGAAGGAGGCCGAAGAGCACTGGGATGAAGACGAAGACGCCGAGGATCACCGATGCCACGATCACCCCGGCCGATGCTCGCCCCCGGAAGAGGTCTTCGACGTGGATCCTGCCGCTGTCGTCGGGAAGCAGCAGCCACCCGGCGAGATAGAGCAGGATGCCGGGTCCGCCGAGGACCGCGAGAACCACGAAGATGCCGCGCACGATCAGCGGATCGATCCCGGCCTTGGCCGCGATGCCGCCGGCGACGCCGGCGAACCAACGATCTCGGCCGCGGACGATGCCGAGGCCGCGCACCCAGGCGAAGAAGCGCTCGGAGGTGCGCGGGGCCTGTTCGGCGCCGGGCGCCGCACCGGTGGCTGGCCCGCCTGCCGCCGGTCCTCCTCGGGCGTGTTCCTCGGATCGCCGGCTGTCCGGCATGCCGTCATCGGGTGGAGTCGTATCGTTCATGATTCGAGTTTCGCCGCAACCGGAGGCCCCGGCCATCGGGGATCGCCCTGAGCGGACCCTGATCCTCGCCCCTGAGCCGCGCGGATGTCGGCGGCGGGTGCTTGGATGGAGGCATGACCACCACCACCCCGCTCGTGCGCAGCCGCGAGGATCGGCTGCTCGGCGGCGTGTGCGCCGGGCTGGCGATGCATCTCGGCCTCCCGGTCGTCTGGGTGCGCGGGGGAATGCTCGTGTTCGCCCTCTTCGGCGGAGCCGGTGCGATCTTCTACGTGTGGCTGTGGGTGACGGTGCCGCGGGATACCGGGGATCTGGTGCCGCCCATGCGACGCGCGCTGACCCGGCCCGGCCCTCCCGCGGCTGCGGCCTCGGGGGCCGACTCCGCGTCGGTGCCGGCGGCGCCGTTCGTGTCGGGAGGGGGTCCGATCGCGTCGGGATCCGCGTCGATGAGCGCGGTTCCTGCGAGTGCCGTCGCAGCGGCTCCCGCTGTGCGCAATGACGATCTCGCAGCAGAAGGCGCCGCGAGCCCGAGCGCCGTCCCGGTCGCGGGTCCCGT
Organism: Leucobacter soli; assembly: GCF_910593785.1. GTDB lineage: Bacteria > Actinomycetota > Actinomycetes > Actinomycetales > Microbacteriaceae > Leucobacter > Leucobacter soli. The sequence goes on from NZ_CAJVAP010000006.1 coordinate 94,053, forward strand.
CCCGGGTTCGAGCCCCGCCTCGCATCCTTCGTCGCCGAGTGGTGCCCTCCCGGATGACGCCGGAGCCCGATCGCGTCAGAGGTGGCCGGTCGCGGAGCTGCTGCTCGGTGGCGCGCTGCTCATCGCAGGCATCGGTCTCGTGCTCGCGCAGATCGGGATCGGGGTCGATCTCGGCCTGGTCCTGCCCGGCATGGTCGTGCTGGTCGGCGTCGGGCTCGCCTGGTGGCAGATCGCCGACCGGGATCGCCCGGAGCGGCATCAGCTCCCGCGCGTGCTCGGTGCGCTCGGGCTCGTCGCCGTCGGTGTGCTGACCTTCTTCGTCACCGCGCGCCAGCCCAGCGCACTCACGGTGATCGCGGCCGCGCTCGCCGTGCTCGCCGGCGTCGCGCTCGCTCTGGCGCCGTGGGTGCTGCGCGTCAACCGCGACCTGATCGCCGAGCGTGCCGGCCGGGCGAGGGAGGCGGAACGTGCGGAGATCGCTGCGCACCTGCACGACTCCGTGCTGCAGACCCTCGCCGCGATCCAGCAGCGCTCGGAGCCCGGCAGCGACGTCGCCCGCCTCGCTCGAGGACAGGAGCGCGAACTGCGTGATTGGCTGTTCCGAGGAGCCGACGGCGCGGAGGCGCCGGCACGGGAGCGGCTGGAGGTCGAGCTGCGCACGCACGCCGTTGCGCTGGAGGAAGCGCACGCCGTACGGTTCGAGGTCGTGGTCGTGGGCGCGCGCGAGGGGGCGCTCGCTCCGGAATCGATCGTCGCGGCCGCGCGCGAGGCGATGCTCAACGCCGCACGACATGCCGGTGGCGAAGTGTCCGTCTATGCGGAGTTCACCCCCGACCGCGTGGCGATCGATGTGACCGATCGCGGCCCCGGCATCGCGCTCGATGCGCTGCCTGAAGGACGGATGGGCGTGCGCGAGTCCATCGTCGGCCGCATGGAGCGCGCCGGCGGCACGGCCCGCATCGTACCGGGGCCGAGCGGGTCGGGTACCTCGGTCAGGCTCGCGATGCCGATGCGGAATCCTGAACCGCCGCTCACGGAAGGAACGAACGATGCCGGAGACTGATGCGCCGATTCGCGTGGTGATCGTCGACGACCACCAGATATTCCGGACGGGCCTCCGCGCCGAGCTCGGATCCGAGCTCGAGGTGGTAGGGGAGGCCGCCACGGTCGACGAAGCGCTCACGGTGATCGCCGAACTCCGGCCGGCGGTCGTGCTGCTCGACGTGCACCTGCCCGGCGGCTCGGGCGGCGGCGGGGCCGAGGTCCTGCAGCGTCTGGCCGGATCCGCCGACGCGCGGGGGACCAGGTTCCTCGCGCTCAGCGTCTCCGATGCCGCCGACGACGTGGTGAGCGTGATCCGAGCGGGAGCACGCGGATACCTGACCAAGAGCGCCTCCGGAGCCGAGGTCACCGCCGCCGCCGTCCGCGTCCACGGCGGCGACGCGGTGTTCTCGCCGCGGTTGGCGGGCTTCGTCCTCGACGCGTTCGGCGCGGGACTCGGCGAGACGGCGGCGGGCGACGACGAACTGGATCGGCTTTCCGCTCGAGAGCAGGAGGTCATGCGGATGATCGCTCGCGGCTACGCCTACAAGGAGGTCGCCGCGGAACTGTTCCTCTCGATCAAGACCGTCGAGACGCACGTATCCAACGTGCTGCGCAAGCTGCAGCTCTCGAACCGCCACGAGCTCACCGCCTGGGCGCTCAGCCGCCGGCTGCTCTGATTCCGGCGATCGCTCCGAAGCCCCGGCCGATCCCTTGCCGCTCATGCTCGTGGGTGCGGGCGATCAGCGCCATCCCGGCAGCCAGAGGTGCGCGCGCCAGAACCACTCCGGCATCTGCACGGCCGACCAGAGCGGGAAGAAGAGGAGCCCGAGCAGCAGTGCGGCCGAGACGAAGATCGCCACGGCGATCCTGCGCCCACGCACCGCCTCCGGCGCATCGTCGAGTCGGATGCCGGCGAGCGCGAAGAGGCGGGGAAGATCGAGCCGGGCGCCTCGCCCGGACGGTGGAAGGCCGGCGAACTCGCCGAGTACGAGCCCGAACGCGAGTGCGGCGAACGGCGTCATCACGACCGAGTAGAACTGGAACACCGCCGGGCGCGAGAGCGTGAGCACCCAGGGGAGCCACCCGGAGAGGTAGCCGACGAGCACGAAACCCGCGAGCCAGACCACAGGGTGCCGCAGTGCTGCCGAAGACCGCGACCGGATCGCCCGCCAGAGCACGAGCACCACCGCCCAGGCCAGCAGGAGCAGGGCGACTACCCCGCCCCAAGTGACGAGCGGGTTCGGAAACGAGCCGATCGTGGCGACGCAACCGCCCGCCCAGTCGCAGCCGTCGCCCTGTTCGGCGACGGAGCGGTACATCACGGTCGGACGCAGTGCCAGCGGCCATCCGAGGGCTCGCGCCGCGTACGGGTGCTCGGCGCTCAACGTGGCGTGCCAGCTCAAGGAGTGCGCATGCCACTGCCAGAGGGACACCCACCAGGGTTCGTCCGGACTCCGACCCTGGGCGTCGGGGTGGAGGATCCAGCCGATCCAGCTCGCAAGGTAGGCGGCCAGGGCGGCCGGCAGGGCGACCGCGCCGGTCACTGCGGCCTGACACAGCGAGCCGAGTGCCGGGCGGGTGGCGAACCTCCGACGGAGAATCACATCCCGTACCGTGACGAGCAGGAGGAACGCGGCCAGCGCGTAGAGGCCCGACCACTTGACGGCGGCCGCGGCGCCGAAGGCCAGCCCGGCGGCGAGAAGCCACGGGCGACGCCAGAGGATCGGGCCGAGCGCGGAGCCCCGTCGCGGCCGGAGCAGCGACCCGCTACCGGCCTGATCGTGCCAGATGAACAGCGCTCCGAGCGCGACGAGCGCGGTGAGGAAGCCGTCGAGCAGCGAGACCCTGCTGAGTGCCACATGGACGCCGTCGACGGCGAGCAGCAGCCCGGCCGCGGCCGTCACCAGCAGGCTGCGGCTCATCAGCCAGCCGAGCCGCATGACGGTAGCGACCGTGGCGATCCCCGCGAGTGCCGCGGCGATCCGCCATCCCCATGCGCTCTCGGCGCCGAAGAGCAGAATCCCGAGGCCGATCAGCCACTTCCCGAGCGGCGGATGCGCGATCGGGCTGGCGCGGTCGGTGAAGGCCGCCGGATCGACGAAGGCCGGGTCGTCGTCCGGCCAATCGGTGGGGAAGCCGTGGGCAAGCTGGGTGACTGCATCGCGCACGTAGTAGATCTCATCGAAGACGAGTCGATGCGGTGTCCCCAGCTCCCACAGGCGCAGCACCGCGGCGACGAGCAGCACCCCGACGGGTACCAGCCATCGGGCGCGGGCGCGGGTCGGGGTCACCCCTCCACCTTATGAGGGCGGTCCCGGAACGCGGCTCCGCTGAGGCCGAAGCTGAGACTGGAACTGAGGCGCTGGGCGCTCCGACGTCGGCGCCGTCCGCCGATCCGGCGCGGCACTACGATAGAAGCCGTGTTGACACGCCTCTCGAACTACTTCCTGAAAACGCTCCGCGAAGACCCCGCAGATGCCGAGGTCGCGAGCCACAAGCTGCTGGTGCGCGCGGGATACATCCGCCGGCAGGCCCCGGGCATCTTCGCCTGGCTGCCGCTCGGCCTGCGGGTGAAGGCGAAGCTGGAGCAGATCATCCGCGAGGAGATGGCCGCCGCGGGCGCGCACGAGGTGCATTTCCCGGCTCTGCTGCCGCGCGAGCCCTACGAGGTGACCGGCCGCTGGGACGAGTACGGCGAGGCGCTCTTCCGTCTTCAGGACAGGCACGGCGCCGACTACCTGCTCGCGCCGACCCACGAGGAGGCCTTCACGCTGCTCGTGAAGGACATCGTGACCTCGTACAAGGACCTGCCGCTCACGATCTACCAGATCCAGGACAAGTACCGTGACGAGGCCAGGCCCCGCGCCGGCCTGCTGCGCGGCCGCGAGTTCACGATGAAGGACGCCTACTCGTTCGACGCCACCGACGAGGGGCTCGATGCCAGCTACCAGCTGCAGCGCGACGCCTACGAGCGCATCTTCCAGCGCCTCGGCCTCGAGTACGCGATCGTGTCGGCCGACGCCGGCGCCATGGGCGGCTCGAAGAGCGAGGAGTTCCTGCTGCCCACGCCGATCGGCGAGGATACGTTCGTCCGATCGGCCGGCGGCTATGCGGCGAACGTCGAGGCCTACCAGACGGCGGTGCCCGAGTCGTTGCCGCTCGACGGCCCCGAGCCTCTCGTCTACGACTCGCCGGACACGCCCACGATCGAGACGCTCGTGGCGCACACGAACGCCGTGCTGACGCGGGAGGACGGCCGGGAGTGGACGGCCGCGGACACGCTCAAGAACGTCGTCCTCGCGGTGACGCCGATCGCCGGAGAGCAGGCGGGAGAGCGGACGCTCGTCGTCGTGGGCCTCCCCGGCGACCGCGATGCCGACATGAAGCGCGCAGAGGTCGCGTTCGCCGGTTCAGAGGTGGAGCCCGCGACGGCCGAGGATCTTGCGAAACACCCCGGGCTGGTGAAGGGATACATCGGACCGGGCTCGAAGTCGCAGGGCGGCGCCGTGCTCGGGCTCGAGGGCACGACCGGCATCCGCTACCTGCTCGACCCGCGCGTCGTGCCCGGCACCGTCTGGGTGACCGGGGCGAACGAGCACGAGAAGCACGTCGCGCACCTCATGGCGGGGCGCGACTTCGACGCCGACGGAGTGGCCGACATCGCGAACGTCCGCGATGGCGACCCCGCACCCGACGGATCGGGTCCGGTGACGCTGGAGCGCGGCATGGAGATCGGCCACGTCTTCCAGCTCGGCCGCAAGTACGCCGAGGCGCTCGGGCTCAAGGTGCTCGACGAGAACGGCAAGCTGGTCACGGTGACGATGGGCTCGTACGGGATCGGCGTGACGCGGATCCTGGCGATCCTCGCGGAGCTGCACCACGACGACCGCGGCCTGGTCTGGCCCGTCTCCGTGGCCCCCTTCGACGTGCACCTGGTGGCGACCGGCAAGGATCCCGTCGTCTTCGAGGTCGCGGAGACGCTCGCGGAGACGCTCGTCGCGGCCGGAGTCGAGGTGCTCTTTGACGACCGTCCCAAGGTGTCGCCCGGCGTGAAGTTCGGGGATGCCGAGCTTCTGGGCATGCCGCGCGTCATCGTGGTGGGCCGTGACGCGGCGGACGGTTTCGCAGAGGTGTGGGACCGCGCCGCCGGCACGAAGGACCGCGTCGCGATCGCGGAGGTGCCCGCGCTGTTCAGCGCCTGACTCGCAGAGAGTCCGTCGAGCCCGTTACCGTCCGGTAGCGGGCTCGACGCGTCTTTGGAGTGCTCCGGCATTCGTGTCGGTCGGGTCTGTGACGGTCCGACCCGTGACGGTCCGACCCTTGATGAGGAGTGCTGCATTCGTGATTCGGCGCTCACAGCCCCGAAAAATGTGTGCGTATTATGAAGTTATTCACATATGACTATGAGCATGCTTTTCGCTCGCTGTTCCTTGTTAGCTTTGATCCGTCGTCGCCGATGAGGCGCGACGACTGCCGACAACCGGATACCGCGACCCCCAGGTGATTCGCGGATCGACACCCGAGGAGCATTCACCATGGCGAACATCACTGTCTCGTTCTCCGAGATGCAGCAGGCCGCGATCGAGCTCGGCTCCGGGCGCGAGGAGATCACGACGCGACTGGTCGGCCTGCAGAAGCGCATGCAGGGCCTCGTCGCATCCGGCTTCGTGACGGACCAGGCATCGGCCAAGTTCGAGACGGCCTACGACGACTACACGCGGGGTGCGAAGACCGTGATCCAGAAGATCGCCGAGATCGAGTCGTTCCTGAAGCAGACGGCGACGGCGATGGGCGAGATGGACGCGCAGATCGCGGCGAAGATCGGCGGCTGACCGGTGAGCGGAGCGCTAGGACGGCAGAGCGCGGCGGAGGTCCGGTCGTCTTCGGGCGTGCGCGGCCCGCGCTTGGCGGCGAAGGATCCGGCTCGTGGGTGCTGAGCTGCGGATATCCGAGGCGGCGCTCGCGGCGGCGCGTTCGGACCTGGCGGGTGCGGCCGGAGCGATGTCGGAGAGCGATGTCTCACCGCCCACGGACCGCGTGGCCAGTGCGAGCGGGATCGGCGGCGAGGTGGCCGAGTACGTGCGCCTCTGCGCCACGGCCCGCTCGGCGCTGTCGGAGGCGGCCACGACCGGGTGCGCGCTGATCGACGAGCTGGCGGAAGGCGGCGAAGGTCTCGACCGTCGCCTCGCGTCGGCGCTGCACACGGGCGCCGCGGAGTCGAGGAGCTGAGACCGTGCACGTGCCGCTCTCATCCGCTTCGGTGCTCGCTGCCGCCTCGCCGATCGTCGGCACCGTCGACGAGATCGATGAGATCGGCGCGTTCTTCCGCTGCACCGCCGCGGATTGCCGGGACTACGCGCGATCGGCGCGTTCGGCGGGTCGCCGGCTGGAGGAAGGCGCGGGAGCGGCGATCGATCGACTCGTCGCGAAGGTCGACGAACGGCTTCGCCCCGGAGCGGAGAAGCTCGAGCGGAGCGTCGTCGCCGCGGCGAAGGGCGTCGACGGCTACGCCGCGGAGGTGTCGCGCATCCATCGAGAAGCCCGGAACGCGCTGCGGGACATCGACGAGAGCCTCGGGGAGATCGCCGGGGCCGCATCCGCGCTCGAGGAGATCGAGGCGCGGATCCGTGTGCACGTGCTGCGGTCCTGGGACGAGGCGCCGCCGGGAACGATGCCCGCACCGCTGCTCGGACCCGCGGCGGCCGATCTCGACGCCGGGCAGCAGGCGGCGGCGAGGCGCATCATCGAGCAGCAGTACGCGGACCCATGGCTTCGCGCCGCCGCGCAGTGGAAGCACGCGCTCGAGGGCATCGCGGCGAAGAAGGAGCGGTGGGCGGAACTCCTCGATGAGCGGCGCACGGCGGAGCAGCGGCTGCTCAGATCGTTGAACGCCACCGAGCTCGGCGGCCTGATCCGAGCCGGCCGGCTCTCGGGCGGTCACACGCCGAGCGAGATCGTCTCCCTGTCGATCGCGGGGGAGTTCCGCGGCCGGGAGGGCGCACCCGGGGTGCGAATCTCGCACCCGCTGCTGGTCGAGCTGCTCGGCGTCGAGTCGGGTGGTCGCATCTGGGACGATCCGCCCGCGCCGACCCGTGTCGCCGCCAACTGGGCGTCCCTCGATCCGGCCGAGCGGCAGCGCCTGATCGAGGCGACCCCGTGGGTGATCGGCAACCTCCCGGGCATCCCGTTCGCTGCACGCGACTCGGCGAATCGCCGAATGCTCGACTTCTACGACGCGCACCCGAGCGTACTGGGCGATCGCGGCCGGGTCGCCCTGCGCGAGCTGCAGCTGATCCGGGACCAGGGCGGCGATCCCCAGGTGAGCGTCGTCGCGCTCGACCTCACCGGGAGCGTGCCGAAGGTCGCCGTCGGATACGGCGACCTCGATCTGGCCGATCACCTGACCTGGCAGGTGCCGGGCATGGAGAGCGACGCCGACAAGGCGCTGCGCACCTGGGATAGAGCGAGTCGGAACCTCTACGAAGAACAGCAGGACCTCCTGGAACGGCGCAATCGTGGAGGGTTGGCCGGACTGGTCGCCTTTCTCAGCTACGACACACCGGATCTCGTCGACTCGCTCAACGAGAAGGGGGTGCTCTCGGAGCTGCCGGCCCGCGCCGGTGCGGATCGGCTCGCCGACGAGCTCGACGGCGCCTGGGCCGCCCGCAACCGCGGGCTCGGCGACCCGTCGGGACTCGGGGCGTCCGATCCGCCCACCATCAGCGTCGTAGCGCACTCCTACGGGACCACGACGGCTGCGAACGCCCTGATGCTGACTCGCATCGACGTGGATGCGTTCACCATGGCGGGCTCCGCGGGCATCGATACCGGGCGTGTGGCAGCGCTCGACGAGCTGCGGGTCGCGACGGGCGGTTCCGGGTACACGAACATCTTCGCCAGCCACGCGAGCGACGACCGCCTCGCCCCGCTGGGGCTGCGGTACAGCGGGCGGGCGAACCCCAACCCGGAGCTCAGCTACCGGGACGCACCCGACTACGCCGGTGCGCTGCACTTCTCGTCCAACGGGTACGTCGCACCCGACGGCGAAGTGTTCGAGCGGACCGACGGCCACAGTGTGATCGGCGAAGGCGACGGTACCGGTCGCCGGTCGCCCCGGAACCGACTCGGTTTCGAGGCGAGCGCAGGCCACGGCTACTGGGACCCGAAGACCCAGTCGCTGCGGAACCTCGCCGCGACCTCGCTCGGAATGACGGACCAGGTGCTTGGAGGACTGCATGTCGCGAAGAACTAGACGAAGTCGGATGGCGGTCGCGAGCCTGCTCGCGGTCTGGTTCGCGCTCGGGACGAGCGCGTGCGATGGAGGGATTCCCGTGCTCTCGGAACGGAATGAGGTCGCCGGTCGCACCCTGCAGGAGCAGCAGGAGTGGGCCGTCGCGCAGGTCGAGGCCGTGATCAGCGTGACCGGCACCGAGGGGCTGTGGCGCGGACGCGGAGAGACGGGGCCGCGATGGGACGAGGCGCAGCTGCGGATCCTCGATCGGTCGCGCCACGTGAGTTGCTCATCCGAGCCCGGGAAGGTGAACCCGGCGGGGCTGCTCGTCAGGGTGCGGACCGATCCGCTCGACGAGGACCCGTACCGGCTGGCGGAACGAGTGCGGGAGTACTGGGCGACCGAGGGCTGGACCGTCTCCGACGTCTACGGGGTAGAAGACAGCGCCGCGGCGGACAGCGCCCTGATCCGGGCCGACCGGGAGGACGGCGCGATGCTGGCGCTCAGCGCCTCGGACGCCGGAGGCGGGAGGCTGCTCTTCCTCGACGTGCAGGCGGAATGCTCGAACGATCCCACCGTGGCCTGGTGAGGGCCGAACGGTGCGCGCCAACGCTGTCGTCTCCTCGCGCGGGGTCGCGAAGTGAGACTCAAGCTCTCGCTGCTGCTCCCGGAGGGTGCGAGGAACGACATCTTGCTCTCCTGCGACGTCACCGCCACGGTCGGAGAGCTCGCGCGCGCCCTCATCCGTGCCGGCGCTGCGGGGAACCCCGAGCTGGAACGCGCCGCCGGGCAGCGTCTGATGCCGGTCACTCTGCTCGGACGCGCGGTCGGAGGCGAGTCGATCCTGCTCGACCCGATGTCGCCGATCACGGGATCCGGCCTGCAGTCGGGCTGGGAGATCCGCCCGGTGGCGGAGTTCGGAACGGAGGACATCGCCGAGCGTCGCAAGATTCCCCGCCTCATCGAGGACGCGGGCGTCATCGAGGTGCGATCGGGCGCACAGCGCGGCGTGCGGTTCAGCCTGATCGCCGGGCGGAACCTGATCGGGCGGGATCGCGCCTGCCGGATCAGGCTCGCCGACCGCAGCGTTTCCCGGCGCCATGCGGAGATCCTGTTCGATCCGGAGCGCGGCTTCGTGATCCGGGACCTCGACTCCGCGAACGGGATCCTCATCGACGGCGAGCCGTTTCGAGAGCGGGCCGTCTCGCGCCGCTGCGAACTGACCCTCGGGGATGCCTGTCTGACGCTCGTCCCCGGTCCGATCCCCGCTCCCGTACCGTCCCTCGTGCACGCCGTGACGCACATCCGTGCTCCGCGGGTGGTCCCGCGCTTCCCGTCGACCGAGCGGGAACTGCCGGCCCCGCCGGCCCCGAAAGAGGCCCACCGGCTCCCGATCGTCGCCGTGCTCGCTCCGCTGCTGATCGGGACCGCCATGTACGCGATCACCCGTTCCCCGGCCAGCCTGATCATGGTGGTGCTCTCTCCCGTGATGATGATCGGCGCCTGGCTCGACGGCGTGTTCGGAGGCAGACGGCGGTCGGGGCACGAGACGCGGCGGTTCGGCGAACGGCTCGCCGCCGAGCGCGAGAGACTCGACGAGCTGCGCCGTCTCGAGATCGCGGTGCGCGCGCAGGAGGTGCCGGCCACAGCGGAGGTGGAGGCGGCCATCGCGGGACGCGGGGCGCTCCTCTGGACCAGGCGGCCCGAGCATCGATCCTTCCTCGAAGTGCGGCTCGGCGACGGCGAGCTGCGCAGTCGAACGAGACTGGTGCTCCCGCCGCACGAGGATACGGCTCCGGCGCATCGCCGCGAGCTCGAGGCACTGGCCGACCGGTACCGCGACGTGGGGCCGGTCCCGGTGACCGAGCATCTCGACCGCTGCGGCTGCCTCGGCATCGCCGGTCGGAGCCGGCGTGCCGGCGGCATGGCACGGGCGCTGATCCTGCAACTCGTCGGCCTGCACTCTCCTGAAGACCTCGTGCTGGCCTGTTTCGCCGGTTCGGGGCATGAGACGGAGTGGAGCTGGCTCGCCTGGCTGCCGCACGTCGACCCGGTCGGCGGACCGATCCCGACGGGCCAGCTCGCCGACTCGCCCGAGCGCTGCACCGGCCTCCTCCAGGCGCTCGAGGCGCTGGCCGACGCACGTGCTGCGCACACGCGGGAGCGGCGGAGAACCCGCTCCGACCTCGACGCCGGGGCCCAGGGGAGCACCGGTCCGTCAGATGCGGCGCCGGGGCCACCGGCCCTGCCGATCGTGATCGTGCTGGTCCTCGACGGCCACGCCGCCGATCGCTCTCGCCTGATCGCGCTCGCCGAGGTCGGGCCGGATGTCGGCATCCACCTCGTCTGGGTCGCCGATGACCCGACTCGGCTGCCCGCCGCCTGCCGCACCTTCGTCGCATTCGACGCGCCGCCTCCGGACGGTGGCGTCTGCGGCGTCGGAAACCCCGGAGAGGCCGCCTCGACCGTGGCAGAAGACTGCGCGGAGGGTGCGGAGGCGCAGGTCGGTTTCGTGCGCAGCGGCACCGTGGTGCCCCTTGCGCGCGCCGAGTCCACCGAGCCGTCGACCGCGGCAGAGCTCGCCTGCGGCTTCGCATCCGTCGAGGACGCGGCCACCCGGGTGCTCGACGAGAGCGACCTGCCCCGGGCAGTCGCGCTCCCCGATCTGCACGACATCGACCTCCTCGGAGGAGCCGAGCCGATCGTGCAGGCCTGGGCGTCGAGTGGTTCGATCCTCGCCGATTGGCGTCGCGGCGATGAGCGTCCGACCGGATCCCTCGCGGTCGTCGTGGGGCAGGGCCCGGCAGGCCCGACGACGATCGATCTGCGATCGCACGGTCCGCACGCGCTGGTCGGAGGCACCACGGGCGCCGGCAAGTCCGAGTTCCTGCAGAGCTGGATCATGAGTCTGGCGGCGAGCGTCAGCCCCGACAGGATCGCGTTCCTGCTCGTCGATTACAAAGGGGGCGCTGCCTTCGCCGAATGCGTGGACCTGCCGCACACCGTCGGGCTGGTCACCGATCTCAATCCGCACCTGGTGAGCCGGGCACTGGTCTCCCTGCGCGCGGAGCTCCGCTACCGCGAGGAACTGCTCGCACGGCACGGGGCGAAGGATCTCCTCACGATGGAGCGCCGGTCCGACCCCGCGACGCCCCCGATGCTCGTCATCGTCATCGACGAGTTCGCCGCACTCGCCGGCGAAGTGCCCGAGTTCGTCGACGGGGTGATCGACATCGCCCAGCGCGGCCGGTCGCTCGGGCTGCATCTGATCATGGCCACCCAGCGACCCGCGGGCGTCATCACCGACAACCTGCGCGCGAACACCAATCTGCGCGTCGCCCTGCGCATGGCCGACGAATCGGACAGCACCGACGTGATCGGCGTGCAGGATGCCGCCTTCTTCGATGCGGCCTCGCCGGGGCGCGGGGCCATCAAGATCGGGCCGGGCCGGATCGCGCACTTCCAGACCGGATACCTGGGCGGGCGGGCGGACGAGAACGAGCGCGGCGGCGAGATCGAGATCCGCTCGCTCGGCTTCCGCGGCGACGAGCAGTGGGATCTCCCGGTCGCAGAGCGGCCGCGACGCAGCGACGCGCGCCCCGCACGGGATATCGAACGCCTGCGCGACGCGATCGTCGAGGCCGCAGTGGAGGCCGGGATCGCCGCCCCACGCCGGCCCTGGCTCGACGAGCTGCCCCGATCGCTGAGCCTCGCCGAATGCGAGCAGTATGCCGGAACCGGAACCGGAGACGATGACGAGCGCGGCCTCAACCGCCCGGTCATCGGCCTCATCGACGACCCGGCAGCGCAGGCGCAACGCCCCTTGCACCTCGATCTCGACGAGGTCGGCAATGTCGCCATCGCCGGATCGGGCGGCACCGGGAAGACGAGCGCGCTGATCACGCTGGCGGTCGCCCTCAGCCGAATGGGCGTCGACGACCCGGTGCAGCTGTACGCCATCGATGCCGCCGGCGGTGCGCTCGGTGCGCTCCGGTCGCTGCCGACCGTCGGCGCGGTCGCGTCGTCGGCCGATCGCGAGCTCGTCGGGCGGGTGCTGAGGCGCCTCGCCGAGGTCGTCGCGGAACGCGGCCCGCGCTTCGCGGAGGCCCGAGCCGGCGGGCTCGAATCCTATCGCCGTGCAGACGGAGGCTGCGGGTCCGAGCCCCGCGTAGTCCTCCTGCTCGACGGCTTCCACGCCTTCCGGCAGACGGCCGAGACCTTCGGCGCGGCATCGCCGTTCGAAGCGCTCGGCGACATCATGCGCTCCGGTCGGTCCGTCGGCGTCCACGTCGTCATCACCTGCGACCGCCCTGCGGCGATTCCCTCGAGCCTGACGGCGGCGCTCCCGCTGCAGTTCGTGCTGCGACTGACCAATCCCCACGACTACGACCACATCGGCGTGGACCGCGACGCATTCGAGGAGGCGCCTCCCGGCCGCGCCATCGCTGCGGGGGACGGCCGCGAGATCCAGTTCGCGCTCGTCGGCGGGCACGGCGAGCTCGCCGCGCAGGCCGCGGAAGTCGATGCGCTGGCGCGGGACCTCGATGCGCGCGGCGTTGCGCGAGCACCGAGGATCGTCAACGCGCCGGCGCTGACGCGTCTGGCGGAGCTGCCGACCGCGCTGAGTGTCGCCACGGGAACGAGCCCGGGCAGTCCCACGTCGCGGAGCCGCCCGGTGTACGGGTTCGACACCCGGACGTTCCAGCCCGTTTCACTGCCGGCCAGCGGCTTGGGCGTCATCGCCGGGCCGAGCGGTTCCGGCCTCTCGACCGCGATGCTGAGCTGCCGGGCGGCGCTCGCGCGCTGGGCCGCAGAGGAGAGGAGGCCTCTCGAGGCGACGCTGCTCACCTTCGTCGAGGACGGCCTGCGTCGGCACACCGGTTGGGATCGCACGGCCTGCGGCGAGGACGAGGTGGCCGAGGCCGCTGCGAGGCTGGTCGAGCGGCTCGGAGGGAGGCCGGCGCGCGGCGGTGCGCGCGGCGGTGCGCTCGGCGATCCTTTCGGCACCGATTCCCTGAGCGATGGACTGTTCGCCGATGCCTCGCCCGTGTCCGTCGATCGGCCGGCGCCGATCGACACCCCCGCGCGGGTAGATCCGGAGCTGCCGAGCGTGGCGAGGCCGCGGGAGGAGTCCCGCGCTGCAGCGGTCCTGGAGGGGCCCGTGCCGGAACATCCCGGTCTCGTCGTCGTGGAACGGGCAGCGGACGCCGAGGGCACCGCCGCGCTGCCGCAGCTGATCGCCCTGGCGAAGGCTGCGCGCCGGTCGGGGACCCTGGTGCTGTTCGAACTGGAGACGGGGTCGGCGGGAGGGATATGGGAGCTGTTCTCCGCGCTGCGGCAGCCCCGCTGGGGGCTGACGCTGCAGCCGGACGATGCCGAGGCGCAGACGCCGTTCCGGGAGGACCTCGGTCGAGTCAGACGAGCCGACTTCCCGCCGGGGCGCGGCTTCGCGATCGAGGCCGGTCGGGTGACGCCGATCCATGTCGCCCTGCCCTGACGGCCATCTGCCGAAGCGCATCGGTTCCGTGCGTCGGTTTCGTTTGTCAGCTCCGTGCATCTGCCCCGTGCGTCGGACTCGTCGGCGTCGTAGGCTAATCTGGATAGTCGATCCGCTGCGGCGGAAGCTGACAGCTGAATACAAGGAGGCCCACCGTGAAGATCGACCTCGCCATGCTCCGTGGTCTGGAACGCGAACGGGAGATCCCCTTCGAGGAGCTCGCGACGATCATCGAGCAGGCCATCCACTCCGCCTACATCAGGCACGAGGTGAACATCGGCAATCCGGAGCCGGCCGACGACCAGGTGCGCGTCTCTCTCGACCGGAAGACCGGCGACATCACGGTGCTCGTGCCCGAGCTGAACGAGGCCGGCGAAGTGATCGGCGAGGCCGTGGCGGATACCGAGGAGTTCGGCCGCATCGGCGCGAATGCGGCGAAGCAGGTGATCAACCAGCGTCTGCGCGATCTCAGCGACGATGCGGTGCTGGGACAGTTCAAGGACAAGGAGGGGCACATCCTCTCCGGCATCGTCCAGCAGGGGCCGAACCCGCGCATGGTGCACGTCGACCTCGGTGAGCTCGAGGCCATCCTGCCGCCCGAGGAGCAGGTGCCCGGCGAGGAGTACAAGCACGGCACCCGCCTGCGGGTGTACGTGACGAGCGTCTCGAAGGGGCTGAAGGGGCCGCAGATCGTCGTGTCGCGCACGCATCCGGGCCTCGTGCGCCGGCTCTTCGAGCTCGAGGTGCCCGAGCTCGCTGCAGGCGTCGTCGAGATCGTGTCGCTCGCCCGTGAGGCCGGCCACCGCACCAAGGTCGCGGTGCGCGCGAACCAGTCCGGCATCAACGCGAAGGGCACCTGCATCGGCGAGATGGGCCGCCGCGTCCGGGCCGTCATGAGCGAGCTGGGCGAGGAGAAGATCGACATCGTCGACTACTCGCCGGAGCTGCCGGCCTTCGTCGCGAATGCTCTCTCGCCCGCGAAGGTGACCGATGTCTTCATGCTGAACGAGCAGCTCAAGCAGGTTCGTGCGCTCGTCCCCGACTTCCAGCTGTCGCTGGCGATCGGCAAAGAGGGCCAGAACGCTCGCCTCGCCGCCAAGCTGACGGGCGCGAAGATCGATATCCAGCCGGACTCGATCATGAATGATTGAGTCCGGATATCGATCTTCGCGCATTCGGTGGAGCGCTCACTAGCGCGACAGCGACTGTCCGTATTGCAGATATCCAGCCGGACTCGATCATGAATGATTGAGCGCTTGATCGTTCTTTCGCGTTCGCAGCTCCGGCAGTCGCTCGGTAACGAGGGGTGCGGGAGCGTCCGGCCCGGGACTAGTGAGCAACTGCGGTGGGACGGTTCACCCCCGAAGCTGTGAGCGCGGGCGAAGAGGACGTGAGAAGCTGGTACGATGGAAGCGCTTCGGACATGCGTAGCGTGCCGCCGTCGTGCGGCGCGCAACGAGTTGCTTCGAGTCGTGCTGCAGGACGGCCGGTTGATCCCGGACGATCGTGCGGTGCTTCCCGGACGCGGCGCGTGGGTGCACCCCACCGCGCAGTGTCTGAAACGAGCAGTGTCGCGCGAAGCCTTCGCGCGCGCATTGAGGGCATCGGGTTCGTTCGATGCCGGCCCTTTAGAGAACAGGCTAGAAACACTCATGGACAACTAATGAGCGGCTCACGATGAGGCCCGTCCGATAAACAAGGTTCTCGCCTGTCTGGCGTGAACCCAGACAGGAGAAAAGTGGCAAACCCACGCGTACACGAGATCGCTGCCGAGCTCGGTGTGGACAGCAAGGTCGTTCTGGCCAAGCTGAAGGATATGGGCGAGTTCGTCAAGGCGAGCTCGTCCGCAGTCGCGCCCCCGGTGGCGCGCAAGGTGAAGGCCGCCCTCGAGGCGGAAGGCGTCGCGAAGTCGGCCGGAGACTCGGGTGCTGCATCCGAGAAGGCCGCCGCACCGAAGCCCGGTGCGAAGCCCGGAGCTCCCACCCCCGGCCCGAAGCCGGGTGCGAAGCCCGGCCCGGCGAAGCCCGAGGAGTCCGCGAAGCCCGCCGAGGCGCCGAAGGCCGAGACGCCCAAGGCCGAGGCCCCGACGCCCGCCGGCGGTGATTCCGAGGCGCCGAAGCCGGCGCCGGCGAAACCGGCCGCTCCGGCGCCGAAGCCCGGTAGCCCGCGCCCCGGCAACAACCCCTTCGCGAGCAGTCAGGGCATGGGCATTCCCCGCCCGCCGCGTCCGGGCAACAACCCGTTCGCCCCGAGCCAGGGGATGGGCCGTCGCCCGACCCCGGGGAACATCCCCCGCCCCGCTCCGCGCCCGCAGGGCGCCGGTGGTGGTGGTGCCGGTCGTCCCGGCGGCCCGGGTCGTCCCGGTGGTGCTGGCCGTCCCGGAGGCGGTCGTCCCGGTACCGGCGGTCCCGGTGCGGGCACCGGTAACGCGTTCGGCGCACCGCGCCCGGGCGGCGGCTTCGCCGGCCGCGGCCGCGGAGGCCGTGGTGCGAGCACGGCCGGTGCGTTCGGCCGCGGCGGCGGAAAGAGCAAGGCGCGCAAGTCGAAGCGGGCGAAGCGGCAAGAGTTCGAGATGCGGGAGGCCCCGTCGCTGGGCGGCGTCAGCGTCCCCCGCGGCGACGGCTCGACCCCGATCCGTCTGCGCCGCGGCGCGTCGCTCAGCGACTTCGCCGACAAGATCAACACCAGCGCGTCGAACCTCGTGACCGTGCTGTTCCATCTCGGTGAGATGGCGACTGCTACGGAGTCGCTCGACGAGGCGACGTTCGAGATCCTCGGTGACGAGCTGGGCTACAAGATCCAGATCGTCTCGCCCGAGGACGAGGACCGCGAGCTGCTCGAGGGCTTCGACATCGACATCGAGGGCGAGCTCGACGAGGAGGGCGACGACGTCCTGCAGCCGCGGCCGCCGGTCGTCACCGTCATGGGTCACGTCGATCACGGCAAGACCCGACTGCTCGACGCGATCCGCCAGGCGAACGTGGGCGGCGGCGAGGCCGGCGGCATCACGCAGCACATCGGCGCGTACCAGGTGCACACTCAGCACGAGGGCGTCGACCGTGCGCTGACCTTCATCGACACCCCGGGCCACGAGGCGTTCACCGCCATGCGCGCCCGTGGTGCGCAGGTCACCGACATCGCGATCCTCGTGGTCGCCGCCGACGACGGCATCATGCCCCAGACGATCGAGGCGCTGAACCACGCCCAGTCGGCCAACGTGCCGATCGTGGTCGCGGTGAACAAGATCGACAAGGAGGGCGCGAACCCCGACAAGGTGCGCCAGCAGCTCACCGAGTTCGGCCTCGTGGCCGAGGAGTGGGGCGGTGAAGTCATGTTCCGCGACGTCTCTGCGAAGAACAACGTCGGCATCACCGAGCTGCTCGACGCGGTCCTGCTCACCGCGGACGCAGGGCTCGACCTGCGCGCGAACCCCGACAAGGACGCCCGAGGCGTCGCCATCGAGGCGAAGCTCGACAAGGGCCGCGGCGCCGTGGCGACCGTGCTCATCCAGTCGGGAACGCTGCGCGTCGGCGATGCCATCGTGGCGGGCACGGCCTACGGTCGCGTCCGTGCGATGCACGACGAGAACGGTGAAGCGGTCGAGGAAGCGCTGCCTTCGCGGCCGGTGCAGGTGCAGGGTCTCTCGAGCGTTCCACGCGCGGGCGACAACTTCATCGTCACCTCCGAGGACCGCACGGCGCGTCAGATCGCCGAGAAGCGCGAGGCCGTCGAGCGCAACGCCCAGCTGGCCAAGGCCCGCAAACGCATCAGCCTCGAGGACTTCACCAAGGCCCTCGAAGAGGGCAAGGTCGAGTCGCTCAACCTCATCATCAAGGGCGACGTGTCGGGTGCCGTCGAGGCGCTCGAGGAGTCGCTGATGAAGATCGAGGTCGACGACTCCGTGCAGCTGCGCATCCTCCACCGCGGTGTCGGTGCGATCACCGCGAGCGACATCGACCTCGCGACGATCGACAACGCCATCGTGATCGGCTTCAACGTGCGCCCCGACGTGAAGGCTCGCGAGCGGGCCGCGCGCGAGGGCATCGACATCCGGTTCTACAACGTGATCTACAACGCGCTCGATGACATCGAGAACTCGCTCACGGGCATGCTCAAGCCCGAGTACGAGGAGGTCCAGTCGGGTGTGGCGGAGATCCGCGAGGTGTTCCGCTCCTCGAAGTTCGGCAACATCGCCGGCGTCATCGTCCGCAGCGGTACCATCACGCGCAACGCCAAGGCGCGCGTGATCCGCGAGGGGGTCGTGCTCGCCGACGGCTTGGCCATCGAGTCGCTGCGCCGGTTCAAGGACGACGTGACCGAGGTCAAGACCGACTTCGAGTGCGGCATCGGCCTGGGCAAGTTCAACGACATCCAGGTCGGCGACGAGATCGAGACCACCGAGATGGTCGAGAAGCCGCGCGGCTGAGCGAGACGAACTCCTCGGCGCGAAGGATCGGGGGCCGTGCGACATCGTGTCGCACGGCCCCCTTTTCCGTATTCGGACGCGATCAGGCGTTGCGGACTCGGCCGCACGGAATCGCACGGGATCGTCGAAACCCTAAGAGACCGTCGAAACCCTAAGGGGCCGTCGAAACAGTACGGGATCGTCGAGACAGTACGGGACCGTGGGTCGAAGACGTGCAGTGCGGACGATCGCGTACTGTCTCGTGCGAGTGCGTGCGGGTTGGTGGCGATCGCGTCTCCGATCGCGATATGCGCGACGGTGACGTCCTGCTCATCGATGCGCACGTGCGCACGTTCCTGCGGGTGCGCGATGCCGATCCCGAGGTGGTGGAGAGGTCGGCGGGAGTACCCGTACCGGAGGGCCGTCTGAGTGGGAGTGAGTCCACCCGCGACGATCGTCGATACCGCGATGCGGGCATTCGGCAGGCATCTGACTGTGCCGCGTGACGCGACTCATCAGGGGCGCATCGGGTGAGACATCTGCCACGAACCCAGACAGGCCCCGCTCCGCGGGATACGGGAAGGCCCGCCGCAGCTGCGCTGCGACGGGCCGGTGCCTCGGAGGGCGGTGCGCCGTAGTCGGTCAGGCGCGGGGCGCGTCGTAGCGACGCCCCTCGACCTTCGACGGCATGAGCGAGAACACCAGCACCACGACGCTGCCGACCCAGCCGATGTAGGGGATGGCCGCGGCGAGGGAGAGCAGGTACAGCGGCCCGGCGAAGTTCGCATCGTGGAAGCGCCGCCAGCCGACGGCGAAGCTCGGGATGAGCAGTGCCAGTGAGACGAGGCCGGTGAGGATCGCGCCGATCACGAGGAGGATGATGGCCCCCACCGCGGGCGCGGCAGACCCGTAGCCGTAGCTGTAGGGGTCGTAGGAGTAGCTCGACGTGGAGATCCCCATGCCGATCAGGCCGACCATGAGCAGGATGATCGGTACGAGCTGCACGAGGAATACGAAGAGCGAGACCCACCAGTACTCGCTGCGCGAGGCGCGGCCGTTGAAGTCGGCGTACTGCTTGAAGAAGCGCTTGATGGCCTGACCGAACGTCGCGCCGTAGAGCGGGCGCGTCAGGTCTTCGGGGTCGGTCGCGCCGTCGAACGGGCCGCCGGGTCCGGGAGCGCCGTAGACCGGCGCCGGGTAGGCGGGCTGCGCGCCGTACTGCGGCGCACCGTAGGGCTGCTGCCCGGGCTGCGCGTATGCCGGCTGCCCGTAGGGCGCCTGCCCGGGCTGACCGTACGGCTGGGCCGGCGGCGCGTACTGCGGTGCAGGCTGCTGGGGCTGACCGTAGGGCGGCTGCTGCGGGTGGCCGTACTGCGGCTGCTGCGGAGCGACTGCCGGAGCGGGGTAGGACGGCGGCACGGGAGGCTGCCCCGGTTCCGGCTGCTGCGGGGGCGAATACCGAGGCGCCTCGGGCTGTGCGCTCTCCGGCTGCTGCGGGGGAGTGCTGCCGGCGTCCGGAGACTCGGGATTCGGCGGATTGGTCACGGTGGTCGTCTCCTGTGGTCCGATCGGGAAAGGTGTCTCTCCATCGTAGGGGTGCCGCCCGGCGGTAGGCTTGGAGCATGAGCAATCCACGGGCGGGCAAGGTAGCCGAGCGCATCCAGCAGATCATCGCGCGTCGACTCGAGAAGGGGCTCCGCGACCCCCGTCTCGGCTTCGTCACCATCACCGATGTCCGGGTCACGGGCGATCTGCAGCATGCGAGCGTGTTCTACACGGTGTACGGCGACGAGCAGGAGCTGGCCGATTCGGCGGCGGCGCTGAAGGCCGCGACCGGGATGCTGCGCTCCGAGGTCGGCAAGCAGCTCGGGACCAGGCTGACCCCGACGCTGGAGTTCCTCCACGACGAGCTGCCCGAGACCGCCGACCATTTGAACGAGCTGCTGGACGAGGCGCGCCGGCGCGATGCGCAGGCGCAGGAGCTCGCAGCCGGTGCCCAGTACGCGGGCGAAGCCGACCCGTACGTGAAGCCCCGTGAGGCGGAGGACGGGTCCGGGCCCGATCCCGTGGAGTAGCGCGTATCGCCCGGGGCCGGTGCTACGGCAGGCGGTAGTCTCCGTCGACTTCGATGAGCAGGCCGTCGGCGACGAGCGAGTCGAGCGCCCTGACGGGCTGGGCCTCGTCCCGCACGCCGCCCTCGGCGGCTGCGGCGATGGCGGCGGATCGCGGTACCGGTTCGGTCGCCCCGCGCAGCAGCGCCATGATCCGGCCTCGCACCTGCCGGTCGCTGCCCGCGAACGCCGCCTGCGTGGGCCGGCGGGCCGGGGCGTTGTCCGGATAGCCGGCCCCGCGCCACTCGCACCACTGCGCCAGCGGGCACGCCCCGCAGCGCGGCGCGCGCGCGGTGCAGACGACGGCGCCGAGCTCCATCGCGGCGGCGTTGAACACGCGGGCGTCTTCCGGGCGTTCGGGCAGCAGCTCCGCCATGTCGTCGAGGTCGCCGGTGCGGGGCGGGCCGGCCGCGGCCAGGCCGTGCACCAGCCGGGCGATCACCCGCCGCGTGTTCGTGTCGACCACCGGGTGGCGCTCGCCGTAGGCGAACGCGGTGACGGCGCGGGCGGTGTACGGCCCGACCCCGGTCAGGCCGAGTAGCGTCTCGATGTCCCGGGGCACGATGTCGCCGTGATCCTGCGCGATCTCCGTGGCGGCCCGGTGCAGCCACAGCGCGCGTCGCGGATACCCGAGACGGCCCCAGGCCCGGACCGCCTCCCCAGGTGCATCCGCGGCGAGCGCGGACGGGTGCGGCCAGCGCTCGACCCACTCGAGGAAGCGCGGGAGCACTCGTTCGACCTGGGTCTGCTGCAGCATGAACTCCGAGACGAGCACGAACCAGGGTTCGACCTCGCCGGGTGCACCGCGCCACGGCAGCTCCCGGGCTTGGCGGGCGAACCAGGCGTTCAGCGCACGGTGGATCTCGTGCCTCCGCTCAGCCTCGCCCGCCACGCGACCACCCTACCGGGCGGTGATGACCCCCGTGGCGGCGGGCTCGGGCTCCCGGCGGATCGCCGTCCGCAGGGCGAAGAAGAGGACGATGACGGCGGCGGTGATCGACATGTGCCCGAGGCCGGCGACGCCCGCGATCATCTTCGACGACTCGAGTCCCAGCACCGTGAGCGACCCGTGCAGGATCAGCATGGCGGAGGTCAGGACGATCCCGGCGTGATACAGGCACAGGAACCAGACGAAGCGCTTGCGGGCGAGCGAGAAGCGGAACGCCCGCTCCAGACCCAGCAGGATCAGGAAGGGGAGGAAGCCGAGCGCCAGCAGGTGGGTGTGGGCCAGCCCGAGCTGGGTGAACGCACCCTCGGGGAAGCCGTTCAGTTTGGTGAACTCCCGGTAGAAGAGGCCGGAGGCGACGCCGAATCCGGCGTATACGAATGCAGAGACGAGGAGATGATTCAACGGTTTCTTCACGGTTCCAGCGTCTCGCGCTCTGAGGGGACGGGCATCGTCCGAAAGGTTGAGATCGCGTTCGCGGACTCGCCCGGCTCGCCCGCACCCCGGCGGTGCCCGCGCTCCCGGCCGATCGGCGCCCCGGAACCTCTAGGCTGGAGGCGATGGAACACGTACCCAACGGCATCCTGCTGGTCGACAAGGCCGAGGGCTGGACCAGCCACGATGTGGTCGCCAAGGCGCGGCGCGCCCTCGGCACTCGGAAGGTCGGCCATGCCGGCACCCTGGATCCGATGGCCACCGGTCTCCTGCTGCTCGGCGCCGGGCCGGCGACCCGGCTGCTCACGCACCTGGTCGGCCTCGACAAGACGTACACGGCGACCATCCGGCTCGGCCAGGCGACCGTGACGGACGACCGCGAGGGGGACCCGATCGCCACGGCCGAGCCGGGCAGGATCCGCGCGCTGGCCGCCGATCCGGCACCCGTCGCGGCCGCCGTCGCCGCCCTGACCGGGCCGATTCAGCAGGCTCCGAGCGCGGTGAGCGCGATCAAGGTCGACGGGCGCCGCGCCTACGACCGCGTGCGCGCGGGCGAGTCGGTCGAGCTGAAGAAGCGGTCCGTGACGATCCGCGCCTTCGAGACCGGCGAACTGCGCGCGGAGACCGTCATCGGCAGCGATGGCGAGACCGTCGAGATCCTGGACCTCGACGCGACCGTGCGCTGCTCATCCGGCACCTACGTGCGCGCACTCGCCAGGGACCTCGGTGCCGAGCTCGGCGTGGGCGGCCACCTCACCGCGCTCCGGCGTACCGAGGTCGGCCCCTTCGACGTCACCGATGCGGTGACCAACTCCGCACTGGCGGACGGAGCGGTCGACGCCGCGGCGCTCCTCGAGCCGGCCGCGGTCGCCTCGCGGCTCTTCCCGACCATCGCCCTCGATGCGCAGCAGGAGATCGACCTGGGCCACGGCAAGCGCCTCCGGGTGGATCCCGAGCTCCACCCCGACGCGGAACTCTCGGCCGCGATCGCCCCGAACGGGCGCCTCGTGGGTCTCGTCGAGGTGGTTCGGGGCCGCACCCGCGTCGTCACCAACTTCCCCGTCCCGGAGTCCGCCGCATGATCCTCTGGTTCGCCATCGCGCAGATCGCGGTCGCCCTGCTCGCCGCCGTCGTGAGCCTCGCGGTGTTCGCTCGGCGCAGCGCGCCGAACGACTACGCGCTCGGCGCCACGCTGCTCGTCAGCGTGCTGCTGCTCGCCCAGATCGTCGTCGCGATCGTCGCGCCGTTCGCCGGCAACCCTCCGGCGGGGGACCCGCTCGAGTTCTGGATGTACCTGATCGTCGCTGCGGCGCTGCCGTTCGGCGCCGGCTTCTGGGCGCTCGTCGACCGCAAGCGCAGCGCGAACCTCGTGCTGCTCGTGGTCCACGTCTCGGTGGCGGTCATGCTCTACCGGATGCTCGTCATCTGGGGCTGACCAGGGGGCATCCGAGCCCATCCGGGCGCGGTAAGCTGGAACGCGTGCCAGAAATCGAGTTGGACGCCGCGGCGACGGACCCCGCACCGCGCACGAGCGGTCTGGGGCGCGTCCTCATCACCGTCTATCTGATCCTCGCGCTCGCCGCCACGCTCCGCGCGATCTACCAGATCGTCTCGAAGTTCGACGAGGCCCCGCTGGCCTACTCCCTCTCCCTAGTCTCCGGAGTCGTCTACATCGTCGCCACAGTCGCGCTCCTGAAGCGCACCGGCGTCTGGCGGACCGTGGCGTGGGTCACGCTGATCTTCGAATTCGCAGGGGTGCTGATCGTCGGCACGCTGAGCTTCACCCACCCGGGTCTCTTCGCGCATCCGTCGGTGTGGTCGTGGTTCGGGGCCGGCTACCTGCTGGTGCCCCTCGTGCTGCCCGTGCTCGGGATGATCTGGTTGCACCGCACGCGCGACGGCCGTGCAAGGCTCGCCGGGACGGAGGCGGTCCGCTGATGCGCGTCTATCGTTCGCTCGATGCGATCCCGGCCGACGCCTTCGCAGGCGGCACCGCCGTCGCGATCGGCAAGTTCGACGGCGTCCACCTCGGTCATCGCGCGCTCGTCCGGGGCATCGCCGAGGCGGCAGAGCAGCGCGGGCTCGAACCCGTGGTCTTCACCTTCGAGAACAACCCGCTCAGCCTCCTGCGCCCCGACATCTGCCCGGTGCCGATCATGAGCACGCAGCAGCGGATCGACGCTCTCGCCGGCGCCGGCGCCACGACGTGCGTCATCGTCCCGTTCGACGAGGCGCTCGCCGCGGTCCCCGCCGAGGAGTTCATGGCCCGCATCCTCGTCGACACGCTGCACGCGAGGCATCTGAGCTTCGGCCGGGACTTCCGCTTCGGCCACGGGGGCGCGGGCGATGCGGCCCTGCTCGAGCGGAGCGGCGAGCGTCTCGGGTTCACGGTCGAGGTGCTCGAGCAGGTCGAGGATCCCGAGCTGGGGCGAGTCTCCTCCTCTCGGGTGCGCGAGGCGATCCTGCAGGGAGACGTCGACGTCGCCGCCCGCATGATGGGCGGGCCGGTGTCGGTGCGGAGCATCGTCGTGCACGGGGATGCGCGCGGGCGCGAACTCGGTTTCCCGACGGCGAACCTCGGTGATCCCATCGAGGGGCTCGTGCCGGCGCACGGCGTCTACGCCGGATGGGCGATCGTCGGCGGACGGCAGTACGAGGCGGCGATCTCGGTCGGTGTGAACCTCACGTTCGGCGCGGACGGCCCCGCGCGGGTCGAGGCGAATCTGCTCGACTTCTCGGGCGACATCTACGGCGAGGAGATCGAGGTGCGCTTCGCGGAGCGCCTGCGCGGCATGGTGGCCTTCTCCGGGATCGACGCGCTGATCGAGCGGATCCAGGAGGACGTCCGACAGACCCGGGTCATTCTGCTGGGCCAGGATTCGTCGCAATAGTCCCCGAGGTCGCAGCGCCAGAGTTCCGTGGCCGCCGCGCAGCGGCTCCGCCGGACCCGGCCGCGCCGTACGCCGACCGCGGTCGGCATCCACTCGGCGCGTACTGCTAGCATGGAGACGGATCGCACCCGCGTCCACCGCTCGCGCCGCCGTGTCAGGCACGTCGTCAGGCCGAGCGAACAGGGCCGGAGGGTGGATCCCGCAGCCCCGTTCACGGGCCGTGCACACGCCGATCAGGAGATCCATGGCAACCACGACTGCCACTCGAGCGGGCAGGTCCCGCGGCCAGGCCCGCAAGCGCCACACCCACAACGAGGGCATCATCCCGCTGCTCGCCCGTGCCGTCCGCGAGGTCGAGGCTTCGGCGCAGCGTGGCAAGGCGAGCCCGGCGAACCGCACGAAGTTCCACGTCATCGCGCTGCTGATGCGCGAGGAGCGCGCCAGGGTGAAGACCGATGAGAGCGTCGGCGACGCTGAGCGGGCGGAGACGCTCAAGCGCCTCGACGGGGTCGCGTCGATCCTCGCGAAGACGGCGGCCCGCGACACGAGCCTGATCACGCTGCTCGAGCCGGCCGCGCCGGTGAGCGAAGCGGCACGGATGCTCAAGCGCAAGATGATCGCGCAAGCCGGCATCGAGCTGGCCGATGCCGAGCCGGAGCCGGAGCCCTCCAAGGCGATCGTGCCGGCCGAGCTGGCCGAGCGGCAGGTCGAGCCGCAGGGCATCGATGCGCGGATCCTCGCGAACCCGTTCCTGGCGCCCGACCCCACCAGTACGCGAAAGCCGACCCCTGTCGTGCGGCTCGCCAACTGGGAACTGCTCGGCCCGCTGCTCAAGTCCTTCGAGCAGGGCGGGGGAGGGTCCGCCTGCATGCAGCTTCCCGAGCCGCCGGTGCCGGATCGCCTCGCCCCTCCCGGGCTCGAGCTCATGGCGCACCAGGCGCGCTTCCTCGCGAGTGTGCGCGAGGGGCACCGCAGCTTCCTGCTCGCCGACGAGCCGGGCCTCGGCAAGACCGCGCAGTCGGTGATCGCCGCCTCGGTCGCGGATGCGTACCCGCTGCTCGTCGTCGTGCCGAACGTCGTGAAGATGAACTGGGCCAGAGAGGTGCAGCGGTGGACGCCGCAACGCCGGGTTACCGTCATCCACGGCGACGGCGATGACATCGACGCCTTCGCCGACGTGTTCGTGGTGAACTACGACATCCTCGACCGCCATCTGAGCTGGATCTCCCGCTTCGGCTTCCGCGGCATGGTGGTCGATGAGGCGCACATGATCAAGAACGTGCAGTCGCAGCGCTCCCGCAACGTCCTGGCGATCTCCGAGCGCATCCGCGAGCGCGTCCCCGGCGGACGCCCGCTGCTGCTGGCCTTGACCGGTACGCCGCTGATCAACGACATCGACGACTTCCGGGCGATCTGGCGATTCCTCGGCTGGGCCGATGCGGAGAAGCCCGGACCCGAGCTCATGGCGAAGCTCGAGCACAGCGGCTACACGCCCGCTGACGCGCCGTTCTACCCGGCCGCGCGCCAGAGCGTCGTCGACATGGGGATCGTGCGTCGGCGCAAGATCGATGTGGCCGCGGATCTGCCGGCGAAGCGCGTGGTCGACCTCCCGGTGGAGCTCGACGACGATCTCGGTCGCGGCATCCGCGAGGCCGAGCAGCAGCTCGCCGCCAAGTTGGTCGCCCGCTACACCACGATCAAGGCGGGCAAGCTCGGCCGCGAGTTGAGCGACGAGTCGATCATCCGGATGGTCTGCGCGCAGGAGCTCGAGGACTCGAACGGATCCACGAGCGGAATCAACGTCTTCACGATGGTGCGCCAGATCGGGCAGGCGAAGGCCGGGCTCGCGGCCGACTACGCGGCGCAGCTCGCGCGCTCGGTCGGCAAGGTGGTCTTCTTCGCGAAGCACATCGATGTGATGGATCGCGCCGAGGCGGCCTTCGCCGAGCGCGGTCTCGGCACCGTCTCGATCCGCGGCGA
This sequence comes from Leucobacter soli, assembly GCF_910593785.1. Lineage (GTDB taxonomy): Bacteria > Actinomycetota > Actinomycetes > Actinomycetales > Microbacteriaceae > Leucobacter > Leucobacter soli. The sequence continues at coordinate 120,593 of NZ_CAJVAP010000006.1, forward strand.
CCAGACGGCGACCAGCCGGCAGGAGCAGATCGACGCGTTCAATAACGACCCCGAGGTCGCGGTCGCGGTCTGCTCGCTCACCGCGGCGGGCGTCGGCGTGAATCTCCAGGCCGCCTCGGACGTGGTGCTCGCCGAGCTCAGCTGGACCGACGCCGAGCAGACCCAGGCGATCGACCGCGTGCACCGCATCGGCCAGGAGGAGCCGGTCACCGCGTGGCGCATCGTCGCCGCGCAGACGATCGACGCGCGCATCGCCGAGCTGATCGACGCCAAGGCCGGACTCGCGGCCCGCGCGCTCGACGGCGCCGCAGCCCCCGCGGAGGACGCGGATCCGGTGCAGTTGCTCGCTCTGATCTCGGTGCTGAAGGGAGCGCTCGCGCAGCGGTAGTCGACCGGTCTTGGCGGTTTCTATCCGCGGCTTGGCGGAAACACGGATGTCCGCGATGTTCCTGCCATCGCTAGCATGGGTTGAGCGAAGGTTCCACGGCTCGGAATGAGGGGTGCATGCGCATCGGAGTGCTCTGCTCGGGCGGCGACAGCCCCGGGATGAATGCGGCGATCCGCGGCGCGACGCTGCGCGGGGTCGACGTGCACGGCTTCGAGATGGTCGGCTTCGTCGACGGCTGGCGCGGGTTCCACGAGGGCGAGACGGTCGAGCTGGATCGCCCGGCCGTGCGCGGACTCTCCGGCCAGGGCGGGGTGTTCATCGGCACCAGCCGGGTCCCACCGTTCGATGGAGGGCCCGGCGAAGCGGATCTCACGGACTTCCGGGCGAGGTTCGCCGACTACGGCCTCGATGCGTTCATGCTGATCGGGGGCAACGGCACGCAGCGGGTCTCGTCGATCCTGCACGATTCCGGGATCCCCGTCGTCGGCCTGCCGAAGACCATCGACAACGACCTCGACGGCACCGACTACACCTTCGGCTTCGACACCGCCGTGTCGATCGCCACCGAGGCGATCGATCGGCTGCGCACCACGGGCGACTCGCATCGCCGGTGCATGGTGCTCGAGGTCATGGGGCGCGACGCGGGCTGGATCGCGCTGCACGCCGGAATGGCGGGCGGTGCCCAGGCGATCCTGGTGCCCGAGTTCCCGGAATCGATCGATCAGGTGTGCGACTGGGTGACGAGCGTGCGGGATCGCGGTCGCTCATCGCTTGTCGTCGTCGCCGAGGGCTTCGCGCTCGCCGGGAACGGCTCCCAGGTTACCCGCGACGGCCGCGACGGCTTCGGCCGCCTGCGACTCGGCGGCGTCGCAGAGTCGCTCGCCCCGGTGATCGAGGAGCGCACCGGTATCGAGACCCGCGCGACCGTACTGGGCCACGTGCAGCGGGGCGGCGCCCCGACCGCCTTCGACCGGGTGCTCGCGACCCGCACGGGCATCGCCGGAGCCGATGCGGCCCTGCACGAGGACTGGGGCACCATGGCGGCGCTGCGCGGCGATCGGATCGAGATGATCCCGTTCGCCGACGCCGTGGGCCGGTTGAAGACCGTGCCCGACGACCGCTACGCGGAAGTGCGCCTCAACTTCGGGTGAGGGCGGCGCGACTGAGCGCTACGCCGCGAGGCGCGTCTTCACCTCGCCCAGCGAGGGGTTGGTCGCCGAACTTCCGTCGGGGAAGATGACGGTCGGCACTACGGCGTTCCCGCCGTTGATCGACTTGACCAGATCCTCGGTGCCTGGGGTGCTCTCGATGTCGACCTCGGTGTAGCCGATGCCCTCGTGATCGAGCATCTTCTTCAGCCGTTTGCAATAGCTGCACCATTCCGTGGAGAACATGGTGATGGTGCCGTTCTCGGGCACGTACTCGTTGCTCATCTCAGCCTCCTGCAGACGGGATCGGGAGTTCCAGCAGTCTATCGGGAACACCCCGGTTCCGACTTGACCAGGCGGCGGGAAGATTGCGAAGATGAACTGCACGCGCGCGCGGGTGAATCGCCGGTGAACCGGAGATGTCGGTGCGAGCGAGCCGACGTATCCGTTCGAACGAAAGACGCCGGTGGAACTCACCCTCATCGTGTTGCTGGTCATCGTGCTGGCGCTGTTCTTCGACTTCACGAACGGATTCCACGACACCGCGAACGCGATGGCGACGCCGATCGCGACCGGGGCGCTGAAGCCCAAGACGGCTGTGCTGCTCGCCGCCATTCTGAACCTGGTCGGCGCGTTCCTCTCGACCGAGGTGGCCAAGACCATCTCCGGCGGCCTCATCAACGAGGGCGACGGCGGTGTGATGATCACGCCGGAACTGATCTTCGCCGGCCTCATCGGCGCCATCGTATGGAACCTGGTCACCTGGCTCTACGGACTGCCCTCGAGCTCATCGCACGCGCTGTTCGGCGGCCTCATCGGCGCGGCCATCGTCGGCGCGGGGATCCACGCGATCAACGGCGGAGTCTTCCTCTCGAAGATCCTCATCCCCATGGTGGCCGCGCCGCTGACCGCGGGCATCGTCGCCTTCACCGCGACCAAGCTCGCCTACGCCATCACGCGGCGCCATGACGGGAAGAAGGACGGGCGAGGCCGGTTCCGGTACGCCCAGATCGCCTCGTCCTCCCTGATCGCCCTCGCGCACGGAACGAACGACGCGCAGAAGACCATGGGCGTGATCACGCTCACGCTCGTCGCCTGGGCGTCGATGGCGGGAACCGCAGACCTTCCGGTCTGGGCGGCGGTACCCGACGGCGGCGGGCCCCCCTTCTGGGTCGTCGTGACCTGCGCCTTCGCGATCGCCCTGGGCACTTATTCCGGAGGCTGGAGGATCATCCGCACCCTCGGCGCCGGACTCACCCAGGTGAAGCCGGCGCAGGGCTTCGCAGCGGAGACGAGCACGGCCGCGACCATCCTCGCCTCCAGCCACCTCGGCTTCGCGCTCTCGACGACGCAGGTCGCCTCCGGTTCCGTCATCGGTTCTGGCCTCGGTCGTCGCGGTTCGAGCGTGCGGTGGCGCACGGTGGGCAGGATCGCCTCGGGCTGGCTCTTCACCCTGCCCGCAGCCGGGGCGGTCGGCGCCGTCGCCGCCGCCATCGCGCACCTCGGCGTCATCGGTGTGATCGTCGACGCCGTGCTCGGCCTGTTCTTCATCCTCTTCATCTTCTGGCGCTCGGCCCGCAACAAGGTCGACCATTCGAACGCCATCGCGGTCCCCGACGTCGCCGAGTCCGGGTACGCCGTTCGCATCCGCGGCCGCAAGGTGCGCCAGGTGCCCACGAAGACCGGCACCGTGCCGCCGCTCACCCCGGTCGCGCAGTCCGCCGCGCTCTCCGACAAGGCTGTGCGGGAAGCGGAGAAGCGTGCAGCCGCGGAGCAGGAGGCCGCCGAGAAGGCGGCGCGCAAGGCGGCCAAGCATGCGCGGAAGCAGCAGAAGAACGGGGGTGCACGATGATCGATTGGGGCGCCTTCGTCATCGTCTTCGTCTCGGCGCTCGTCGCCGCCTGCGTGCTGGTCTCGCTCTACTCGCTGGGAATCCGGTTCCTCGCGACACCGCCGCCGAAACGACAGCTCGAGGACGGCAGCTTCGAACCCGACGCCCCGAGCCGCGACGACGAGGACGACGACGTTGACGATCTCGGCCGCCCCAGGTGGGCGACCATCGCGGCCTACGCCTGCTTCGCGCTCTCCGCCGCCGGGGTGCTGTGGGGCATCTACTTGATCGTGCCCGCCCTCCACGGCTGACTCCGCGCTCGGATCCGAGGCGCATAGGGTGGAACCATGAGCGAAGCGGACATCCCACTCGTCGTCGCCGGACTGCGGCACTCCTTCGCGCAGGGGCTCACGCGACCCGAGGCCTGGCGGCGCGCCCAGCTCGAGGGGCTGCGGAGGATGCTCGCCGAGCATGCGCCCGATTTCGAGGCCGCGCTCCTCGCCGACCTCGGGAAGTCGGGAGCCGAGGCGCAGCTCACCGAGATCGGGTTTCTCGAGGCCGAGATCGACCACACGCTCTCGCGACTGGGGAAGTGGATGCGGCCGAGGCGCCTCGCCGCACCCCTCGTGGTGCAGCCGGCCACCGCGCGGATCGTCGCCGAGCCGCTCGGCGTCGCGCTGGTCATCGCGCCCTGGAACTACCCGCTCATGCTGCTGCTCTCACCGCTCATCGGCGCGCTCGCCTCGGGCAACGCCGCCGTCGTGAAGCCCAGCGAGTTGGCTCCGGCGACGAGCCGGGCCATCGCGCTGCACCTGCCCGACTACGTCGACCGTCGGGCCGTCGCCGTCGTCGAGGGCGGCGTGGCCGAGACCACTGCGCTGCTCGAACAGCGCTTCGACCACATCTTCTACACCGGCAGCGGGCGGGTCGGGCGCATCGTCGCGAAGGCCGCGGCCGAGCACCTCACGCCGGTCACCCTGGAGCTCGGCGGCAAGTCGCCGGCCTACGTCGACGAGACCGCGAACCTCGCGGAGGTCGCGAAGCGGATCGTCTGGGCGAAGTTCCTGAACGCCGGGCAGACCTGCGTGGCCCCGGACTACGTGCTCGGCCGCCGAGAGGTGCTCGGCCGTCTGGCGCCCCGGATAGCCGATGCGATCGCGGAGCTCTACGGCACGGCGATCGAGGGAAACTCCGACTACGGTCGGATCGTGAACGGGGCGCAGTTCGACCGCCTCGTGTCGTACCTCGGCGACGGCGAGGTCGTGACGGGCGGTGGACACGATCGCGCGGCCCGGTACTTCGAGCCGACCGTGCTCGCCGGAGTTGATCGGGAGTCCGCCGTGATGCGCGACGAGATCTTCGGGCCGATCCTGCCCCTCGTCGAAGCGGCGGACCTCGACGACGCCATCGATTTCGTCACGGGCCGGGAGAAGCCGCTGGCCGCGTACGTCTTCAGCGAGAGCGCCGAGGTGCGGTCCCGGTGGGAGCGCGAGACCAGCTCGGGGGCGCTGACCTTCAACGCGCCCGTCCTGCATCTCTCGGTGCTCGGCCTGCCCTTCGGAGGGGTCGGCGGGAGCGGCTACGGATCGTACCACGGCGAGCGATCCTTCCGCACGTTCAGCCACGAGAAGGCCGTGCTGTCGAAGCCGCTGCAGCCCGACACGCTGGCGCCGACCATCATGCCCCCGTTCACCCCGGCGAAGGAGCGGCTGATCCGGGGCTGGCTCGGCAAGCTGCGCTGACGGATCGCGCTCGCCTTACCCCGCCGGCTTCGGCGGGGTAAGGAAGCATCAGGCCGCGTCGAACGCGGCCGGCAGCGCGAGGTCGCCGACCCCGCTGGTGCGCACCGTGTCGAGCCCCTGCCAGGCGGCGGCCCGCGAGAGCAGATCCTTCGCGACCCCGGCCGTGCGATGCGGCGCGCGCTCCTCGCGCCAGGCCGCCTGCACGAGCAGGACCCGCTCGGCGCGGTCGGCTTTGAGGTCGATCCTCCCCGCCAGTCGCCCGCCGACCATGAGCGGCAGGCAGTAGTAGCCGTATCGCCGCTGCTCCTTGGGCGTGTAGATCTCGATGCGGTAGTGGAAGTCGAACATGCGCTCGGCCCGCGGTCGGAACCAGACGATCGGATCGAAAGGGGTGAGCAGCGCGTCCGACGCGAGCCGCGCGGGCAGCCGGGCGTCGCGATGCCGCCAGGCGGGGAGCGGCGCGCCCGAGGGGGTCTTCCAACCCTCGACCCGGACCGGCACCAGCGTGCCGTCCTCCTCGAGCGCGCGCACTGCGGCACGCGCCTCTGCGGACTTCAAGCGATGGTAGTCGGCGAGATCCGGCAGCGTGCCGACGCCGAGCGAGCGCGCGGCCTGCTCGATCAGTCGCCGTTGGGCGGCCTCCCGCGGCACCTCGGAGAGCGCCGCGTCCGGCAGGATGTCCGGAGCGAGCGCGTAGCGGCGCTGGAATCCCTCGCGCCCGGCAGAGACCACCTCGCCGGTCGCGAAGAGCAGTTCGACGGCGTGCTTCGTCTCGCTCCAGTCCCACCAGGGCCCCCGCTGCTCGCGCGGACCCTCCTCGAGCTCGCGCACGAACTGCGGCCCGCGCTCCGCGAGCAGCGCGCGGACCCGCTCGATCACCGGTGCGAGCCGTTCGGCTCGGCCGTCCCGCGCGTACCGGTCGGCGTAGTCGCGCATCCGCCAGGCGAAGAGCGGGCGGTCCGTCACCGGGATGAACGCCGCCTCGTGCGCCCAGTACTCGGTGAACTCGCCGCTCGACCAGAGGTGGCGATCCAGGTGCGCGGGATCGTAGTCGCCGTGCCGGGAGAAGACCGGCAGGTAGTGCGATCGGGCGAACACGTTCACCGAGTCGATCTGCAGCACGTGCAGGCGCTCGAGCGCCGGATCGAACGGGCGTCGTCGGCGCATGCGCGCACTACCGGTGAACCCTTGGGCGGCGAGCGCCATCCTCCGCGCTTCCGCGGCGCTCAACGATTCTGCCGCACGGTTCTCCTGCATATACCCCAGACTAGGATGAGTCCGTGACCGAGCAGAATCCCCCGCATGTCCCCGAGCACGCGCGGACCCCGGCGCCCGAGCTCGAGAACGTCGAGGACGCCGCGGTCGAACTGCCGCTCGGGATGCGCGTGGCGGCCGCCTGGTCGTGGCGCCTCATCGTCGTCGGCGTCGCCGTCGCCGCCCTGCTCTGGCTGATCGTGCAGGTGCGGATCATCGTGATCCCCGTGATCATCGCGATCCTCTTCACGGCGCTGCTGCATCCCATCGTCGCCGCCTTCGAGCGTCGCGGCTGGCCTCGCGAGCTCGGCGTCGTGACGGCCCTCGTGACCTTCGTCGCCTCGGTGACGCTGCTGATCACGCTGATCGTGACGCAGCTCCGCCGCGGGCTCGGCGACGTCACCATGCGCTCCACGCAGGCCTGGGACGACTTCCTGCACTGGCTCGAAACCGCCTTCGGGGTGAGCGCCGCCCAGGTCAACGGGTACATCGACCAGTTCATGCACACGATCGACGAGCATCAGAGCGAGATCTGGACCGGCGCACTCGCGATCACGACGACCGCGGGCCAGGTCATCACCGGCTCGTTGCTCGCGCTGTTCTCGCTGATCTTCCTGCTGATCGACGGCAAGCGCATCTGGTACTGGGTGCTCGGCTTCCTGCCGGCACGGGCGCACGCCCCGGCGGATGCGGCGGGCGTGGCCGGCTGGGCGTCGGTCGGGCAGTACGTGCGCGTGCAGATCTTCGTCGCGTTCGTCGACGCGGTCGGCATAGGTGTCGGTGCGGCGATCCTCGGGGTGCCCCTCGCCGTGCCCATCGCGATCCTGGTGTTCCTCGGCTCGTTCATCCCGTTCCTCGGCGCCATCACGACGGGTGCGCTCGCCGTGTTCGTCGCCCTCGTCTACAACGGCCCGATCACCGCCATCATCATGTTCGGCATCGTCATCCTCGTCAATCAGGTCGAGGGTCACGTGCTGCAGCCCCTCGTGATGGGCAACGCGGTGAGCGTGCACCCGCTCGGCGTCGTGCTCGCGGTCTCGGCGGGCGCGCTGCTCGCCGGCATCCCGGGCGCGCTGTTCGCGGTCCCGCTCGCAGCCGCCGCGAGTGCGATCGTCAACACGCTCAACGAGCGCAGGTGGGATCCGGATCGCGACCCCGTCGCCGAATACCTGAAACGGCAGAAAGTGCATCGGCTCGCGAAACACCGAGCCCGTCGTGCCGCACGCATCGAACCACGAGGAGGAACCGCATGACCGCGTCCCGGAGCGACGCCTACACGCTCGCCGATTTCGAGGCCGCCGCGAGCATCGTGCACCGGGTCGCCCGGAACACTCCGCTCGAATCCTCGCGCTTCCTCGCCGAGCAGCTGGGCGTCTCGAAGGTGTACCTGAAGTGCGAGAACCTGCAGCGCACGGGCGCCTACAAGCTGCGCGGCGCCTACCACAAGCTGACCCGGCTGAGCCCGGAGGAGCGTGCGCTCGGTGTCGTCGCCTCGTCCGCGGGCAATCACGCGCAGGGGGTGGCGTTCGCGGCTCGCGAGCTCGGGATCGCGGCGACGATCTTCATGCCGCTCGGCGTCGCGCTGCCGAAGCTGCAGGCGACGCGCCGGTACGGCGCCGAGGTCGTGCTCGAGGGCGCGACCTTCGACGAGACGCAGGAGGCGGCGCGCGCCTTCGTCGAGAAGACCGGTGCGATCATGATCCCGCCGTTCGACGACGACGCGATCATCCTCGGTCAGGGTACGGTCGCGCTCGAGATGCTCGAGGTCGCGCCCGAGATCGAGACGCTCGTCGTGCCGATCGGCGGCGGCGGGCTGGCGTCGGGGGTCGCTGCGGCGGCGAAGCTGCACGCGGCGAGCGCGGGCCGGGAGCTCCGGGTGATCGGCGTGCAGTCCGAGAACACCGCCTCGTTCGTCCCCTCGCTCGAGGCCGGCCATCCCGTCACGATCTCGACGAAGCCCACGATCGCCGACGGCATCGCCGTCGGTCGCCCGGGCGACACCACGTTCGCGGCGGTGCGGGAGTTCGTCGACGAGATCGTGACGGTGAGCGACGACGATATCGCGCGTGCGATCGTCACGCTCCTCGAGCGGACGAAGCTCGTGGTCGAGCCGGCCGGCGCGGCGGGCGTCGCGGCGATCCTCTCGGGGAAGATCGCGGCCGCAGGGCCCACGGCGACGATCCTCTCGGGCGGGAACATCGACCCGCTGCTGCTGCAGCGCGTGATCGGGCACGGCCTCGCGGCCTCCGCTCGCTACCTCAAACTGCGGATCCTGCTGCCCGACGTGCCCGGGCAGCTCGTGCGCACGGCCTCCATCGTGGCGGGCAAGAACGCGAACGTGATCGAGGTCATCCACACGCGGCACGCGACGGAGCTCCCGATCAGCGACGTGGAGCTCGAGCTGCACATCGAGACGCGCGGCGTGGAGCACGGCCAAGAAGTGGTGCGGGCGCTCCGCGACGCCGGCTACGTCGTGAGAGTCGGCGAGCGCTACTAGGGCGTGTCTGTTAATTGATTTGTGATGGGGGTGGGATCGTGGAACCATGTCGCGATTCCAGCTCCTCTCCGATGATCAATGGGCACTCATCGCGGA
>NZ_CAJVAP010000007.1 GCF_910593785.1 Leucobacter soli
GGAAGGAATGAAGGAATGAGGGAGGGGGAAGGAATGAGGGAGGGAAGGAAGACGGGAGTGCGCGCGAGTGAAGAGCCCCGGCTCACTCGTCGATGACGAGCAGTTCACCGACTTCGCAGTCGAGCGCCCGGCAGATGGCGGTGAGCGTCGAGAAGCGGATCGCGCGGGCACGGTCGTTCTTCAGCACCGAGAGGTTGACGAGGCTGACCCCGACGCGCTCGCTGAGCTCGGTCAGCGTCATCCCGCGCTCGGCGAGTAGCTCGTCGAGCCGGCAGTGGATCGCATGCCCGTCCTCGGGCTCGGCGGGGCTCATATGAGACCGGCCGTCTCGCGTTCGATGCGGGCTCCCACCGCGTAGGTGTTGATGACAAGAGTCGTCACGAAGGCGGCGATGACGAAGTGGAACGGTTCAAGAGTGAAGACGACGAACCCCGTGAGTTCACCGCCGGTGACGCTGAGCAGGGCCTCGGCGCCGGCCAGCCCTTGGAAGAACGCGGAGAGGCCGAAGCCGGCGAGCCCGGTCAGGCCCGCGATCGCGACGAGCGCCGTGCTGCTCCGACTGAAGATCTCGCCGCGGAGCGCCCTGCGCGAGAGCAACAGCAGACAGACGACGACGGTGGCGAGCCCGACGAAGAAGGCCGACTGTTCGAGGACTCCCGACCAGAAGCCGAGGGGCGTCATCTGCCGCACGGCGATCGTAGCCGCGTCGAGCTGCAGGGCGACCGGCGCCCCGCCCTCGCCGAGCGGCGTCTCGACCGGCGTATCGGGGAATCGCACGAGGAAGCGCGCGTCTTCGCCGAGCAGCAGCTCCATGACGCGCATCAGGCCCGCGTAGGCGCTCCATGCCAGGATCGCGATACCTGCGATCATGAACGCGACGATGCCGATGCGGTCGGCGCGCGAAGGCCGGTACTCGGCTGCGGCGTTCATACCAGGCCCTCGGTTTCCTGTTGCAGGCGGGCCGCCTTCCGCCAGAGGATCGCGACCAGCATGAGCAGGACCCCGAGCGTCAGGTACGGCCAGTACGCGTCCTGCAAGAAGCCGAAGTGGGGCGCCACCACCCAGCCGTGCTGGTTCGAGGGCACCATCGTGCCGTCCGTGGGCAGGGCGAGTATCTCGATCGCTCGCGCGCTGGAGCGGGCCTCGAGCCAGGGCACGAGGGCGGAGTTCAGGATCGCGAGTACGCCGAGCGCCGCGAGCACGCCGCGGGCCGCGCCCGAGAAGGGTTTGGATCCGAGCAGTCGCCAGGCGAGGGCGATGACGCCGAGCCCGCCCACGATCACGATGAGAAACGGTATCGCTGTGGCCAGCGCGAGGAGCAGTTGGGGCTCGCGGAGCTGTTCGAGCGGTGCCGAGACCGTGACGGTCGAGTAGTCGATCAGCGCTTCGCTGCCGGTCCCTGGCAGCACCGGTGCGTCGACCTCGTCGCCGATCATCGGTGCGGCGTAGGAGGCCTCGAAGCCGAAGTGGCCGCTCTTGTCCACTCCCGCCGCGAACGAGAGCCAGAGCCCGTAGAACACCGAGCCGGCGACCACGAGTGCGGCCACGACGATGAGCAAGATGAGGCCGGTACGGGCGGCGGGCGGGGGAGCGGATGCCGAAGCGCGGATGGCGTCGGCGGCTTCGGCCGTGTCGGGAGCTCCGCTGGCGTCGATGGCGCCGGTTGTGCTGTTCATGCTGATCCTTCGTGTGTGCGTCGTCGTGGACTCGTGTGCGTCGCCCGCCATCAGACCAGGCCCTCCTGGTCGCGCTGCAGCCGGGAGCCGTAGCGGAAGATCGCGGCGAGGGCGGCGAATCCGAGCCCGGCCGCGAGCGGCCAGAAGGGCAATTGGATCTGGATGTCCGGCTCGGGCCAGAAGGCGGCGAAGTCGTCGCTCGTCGTGGCGCCGGTCCAGACCGCGCTGTCCCAGCTGAGCGCCTCGGTCGCGGCCATGCTGCCGCCGATGTCGCCGAGCACCTGGGCGGCGAAGCCCCCGAGCGCGACGACCACCGCCGTCACCATCGCCATCCTGGCGACCACCGGCGCGAAGGCGCGGCCGGCGCGCAGTTCGCGGCAGGCGAGGGCGATGAGCGCGGCGATGACGCCCGGGATCAACCACCAGAGCATCTGGCTGATCGCCCAGCAGATGCGTGGGCCCAGGGTCAGCCCGGTGACGACGGCGGTGACCTGCGTGAAAACGCCGTCGAATGCGGCCGTCATGCCGTCGAGTTCCAGGCCCTCGGGCTGCTCCGGCCAGAACGGTCGGACCGGAAAGGTGATCGAGGTGCCGGAGCCGGGGTCGAGGATCGCGATCGCGTTGAACGTCGCGCCGACCGTCGCGAACGCGGCCCAGACGATCGCGATGACCATCGTGATGCGAATGACGGGGTCGCCGGTGCCCCCGGCTCGGGACTTCCGGGCCGCCAGGACGATGGCCAGCGCGGCTGCGGCGAGGAGCAGCACCATGATCATGATGACGGGGGCGTTGATCGCGGACACGATGTCGATCCTTCAGGTCGGAGCGGGTCGGGGTGGGGGCTGGAGCGGTTCGTCGGAGAGGCTTCGATCGGCGACCTAGACGAGGCCGTCGGTCTCGCGCTGGGCGCGCTCGCCGTCGGAGAGGAGGAAGCCGAACATGGCGACCATGCCGCCCACGAGGAGCAGGATCAGGTCGAAGCGTCCGACGACCCAGATCGGATCCCAGAGGTTCTGCATGATCGAGTCGGGGGTCGTCGAGGTGAGGATGCCGTCGCCGTCGCGCTGGTAGATCGCGTAGCCGAGATCCTCCGCTGCGATGTCGACGGCGAGAGCCTCGAGCTGGGGGCCGACGGTCGCGAGCACCATCACGAGCAGCCCGAGTACGAGGAGGCTCCAGCGCAGATGCCGGGCGAAGGGCCGGCGCCGCAGCAGCCGGATCGCGAGCAGGATCGCCGCCAGGCTGCCGGCGACGACTACGAGGAGGGTGAGTGCGGTCTGCGCCGATTGCAGCAGCCGCGGAGCGGTGAGGGGATCGCCGCTCGTGAGCAGCACGCCGGCGTAGGCGGCGGATGACTCGCCGTCGAGCGTGTTCGGATCCTGCTCGAACGGCAGACGTGCCGTCGAGAGGTCGGCGAAGCCGTTCCAGAGGTCGGTGAAGTGGCTCAGCATCATCGGGATCGCGGAGACGAGTGCGCCCAGGAGCAGCAGGGAGCCGATGGCGAGCGCGATGATCGCGGTGATGGATCGCCCGACCCGCCCTGCGGTGGGGGCGGCGTTCCGGTTCTCGATCGACATGACGGCCTCCGAACGGTGGTTGAGCGGTGGAGCGCGGTAACGAGCAGTGCTTATCGAATATCGTTATTATCGCTTTTCGATAAGTATCGAGGCGGCCGATCGGATTGTCAAGATCTCGTCACGCCTGCGGCGAACACGGCACCGCGACGGCCCACCACCCCGTAGCCTGGAAACACCGACCGGGATCGCACCGACGACGCGACCCCGGCTGCAGGAGGTAATTGAGATGTTCGAGAGATTCACGGATCGCGCCCGCCGGGTGGTTGTGCTTGCCCAGGAAGAGGCGAAGATGCTCAACCACAACTACATCGGCACGGAGCACATCCTGCTCGGCCTCATCCACGAGGGCGAGGGCGTCGCCGCGAAGGCCCTGGAGCAGCTCGAGATCTCGCTCGACGCCGTGCGCGAGCAGGTCACCGACATCATCGGCACCGGCCAGCAGCCGCCCGCCGGTCACATCCCGTTCACCCCGCGCGCCAAGAAGGTGCTCGAGCTCAGCCTCCGCGAGGCGCTGCAGCTCGGCCACAACTACATCGGCACCGAGCACATCCTGCTCGGCCTGCTGCGCGAGGGCGAGGGGGTCGCCGCACAGGTGCTCGTCAAGCTCGGCGCCGATCTGAACCGCGTGCGCCAGACCGTGATCCAGCTCCTCTCCGGCTACCAGGCCGGCAAGGAGACCGTGAGCGTCGGCGGCGCCGAGGCCGCGGGCAGCGATGCCAAGGGCTCGCAGGTGCTCGACCAGTTCGGCCGCAACCTCACCCAGGCCGCCCGCGAGGGCAAGCTCGATCCCGTGATCGGCCGCGAGAAGGAGGTCGAGCGGGTCATGCAGATCCTCTCGCGCCGCTCGAAGAACAACCCCGTGCTGATCGGCGAGCCCGGCGTCGGCAAGACCGCCGTCGTGGAGGGGCTGGCCCAGGCCATCGTCAAGGGCGAGGTGCCCGAGACCCTGAAGGACAAGCAGCTCTACATCCTCGACCTCTCGTCGCTGATCGCGGGCAGCCGCTACCGCGGCGACTTCGAGGAGCGCCTGAAGAAGGTCACCAAGGAGATCCGCAACCGCGGCGACATCATCATCTTCATCGACGAGATCCACACGCTCGTCGGCGCCGGCGCGGCCGAGGGCGCGATCGACGCGGCGAACATCCTGAAGCCGATGCTCGCCCGCGGCGAGCTGCAGACCATCGGCGCGACCACGCTCGACGAGTTCCGCAAGCACTTCGAGAAGGATGCCGCGCTCGAGCGCCGCTTCCAGTCGGTGATGGTCAACGAGCCGAGCCTGCCGCACGCCATCAACATTCTGAAGGGTCTGCGCGACCGCTACGAGGCGCACCATAAGGTGTCGATCACCGACGGCGCGATCGTCGCCGCGGTGAACCTGGCGGATCGCTACGTGCAGGATCGCTTCCTGCCCGACAAGGCGATCGACCTGATCGACGAGGCCGGCGCCCGGCTGCGCCTCTCGATCCTGTCGAGCCCGCCCGAGCTGCGCGAGTTCGACGAGAAGATCGCGGTCGTGCGCGCCGACAAGGAGCGCGCGATCGAGGATCAGGACTTCGAGAAGGCCGCGTCGCTGCGCGACGAGGAGAAGAAGCTGATCGCCGAGCGCCTGCGCCTCGAGAAGCAGTGGCGCAAGGGCGACGTGGCGACCGCCGCCGAGGTCGACGAGGGACTGATCGCCGAGGTGCTGGCTCAGGCCACGGGCATCCCGGTCTTCAAACTGACCGAGGAGGAGACGGCCCGCCTGCGCTTCATGGAGGAGGCCCTGCACCGCCGGGTCATCGGCCAGAACGAGGCCATCTCGGCGCTCGCGAAGACGATCCGCCGCCAGCGCGCAGGGCTCAAGGACCCGAAGCGCCCGTCGGGCTCGTTCATCTTCGCCGGCCCGACCGGCGTCGGCAAGACCGAGCTCGCGAAAGCGCTCGCGGAGTTCCTGTTCGACGACGAGGACGCGCTGATCTCGCTCGACATGTCGGAGTACGGCGAGAAGCACACGGTGTCGCGACTCTTCGGCGCGCCTCCCGGGTTCGTCGGCTTCGAGGAGGGCGGCCAGCTCACCGAGAAGGTGCGCCGCAAGCCGTTCTCGGTCGTGCTCTTCGACGAGATCGAGAAGGCGCACCCCGACATCTTCAACTCGCTGCTGCAGATCCTCGAAGAGGGGCGCATGACCGACGGTCAGGGCCGCGTGGTCGACTTCAAGAACACGGTCATCATCATGACGACCAACCTCGGCTCGACCGCGATCGCCGGCGGCCCGGTGGGCTTCCAGGTCGAGGGCAACAGCCAGGTCGGCTACGAGACGATGAAGGGCAAGGTCAACGAGGAGCTGAAGAAGCACTTCAAGCCCGAGTTCCTGAACCGTGTGGACGACACGATCGTGTTCCCGCAGCTGTCGAAGGACGAGCTGCTGCAGATCGTGGACCTCTTCGTCAAGGGGCTGCGCGAACGGCTGCTCGATCGCGACATCCACATCGAGGTCTCGCAGGCCGCGCGCGAGCGTCTCGCCGAGATCGGATACGACCCGACGCTGGGCGCCCGCCCGCTGCGCCGCGCGATCCAGCACGAGGTGGAGGATCGCCTGTCCGAGCGGATCCTCGGCGCCGAGCTGCTGGCCGGCGACACGGTGAAGGTCGACTTCGTCGACGGCGAGTTCGCCTTCACGACCGAGAGCCGGGGCAAGGATCACGGCGCGGCCTCCGCGTCGGCCGCGGCGGCGGTCGCGTCGACCGCCGGGGGCCCCTCGACGGTTTCGGAGTAACCCCGCCCCTGCGCACTCCCCAACGGCAAGTGCTCAGTAGTACCGGGTTCGGCACGATCCGACCCGTCGCTACTGAGCACTTGCGCGTGGGAGGGGGTGACGAGAGGGCCGGCCGGCCGCACTAGACTCTCTCCATGACTGATACGAGCACGGTGAGCGTACGGCCGGCGCAGACCCGGGACGTGGCGGCCATGGTCGCGCTGATGACGCCGCTGGTGGAGCGGCGGATCCTGCTCGGCAAGGATCTCGTCGAGCTCTACGGGGCCGTGCAGGAGTTCGTGGTGGCGGTCGACGGCGAGGATCGCGTGATCGGCTACGGCGCACTGCACGTGATGTGGGAGCAGCTGGGCGAGGTGCGCACCCTCGGCGTCGCGGAGGGGTGGCTCGGCCGTGGCGTCGGGCACCGCCTGATCTGCGCGCTCGAGCGGCGTGCGGTCGACCTCGGGCTCAGCCAGTTGTTCTGCCTGACCTTCGAAGTCGACTTCTTCGCCAGGCACGGCTTCGAGGCCGTGGGCGAGGACACGCAGCTCGTCGCTGCCGAGGTCTACGCGGAGCTGCTGCGGTCGCACGACGAAGGCGTGGCGGAGTTCCTGGACCTCGCCCGGGTCAAGCCGAACACGCTCGGCAACACCCGGATGCTCAAGCGCCTCTGAGCGGGAGCGGACGCGCCCGGCCCATTCGTCGTTCTGCCCGCGCCCGACGCCGGCACCGACCGCCTGGGAGGCGGCGGGGTAGCGGCGTTTCGGGCATCCCGCGGTGCGCCGCGCGGCTACCCTGGGGGCATGTCCGGCTGGCGAGATCCCCTGGGGCCGAAGCCCAAGAGCGTGTATGTGCGCCGCCGGATCCTGGCCCTCGCCGTACTGGTCGCGATCGTCGTCGCCGTCGCGCTGATCATCTGGAAGCCCGGCTCGAGCGGTGGCGCCAATGCGGGTTCGAAGGTCGAGATCCCCGACGGCGTCAGCGAGACGCAGGCGCCCGCGGACGAGGACGGGGAGGACGGCGACGCGAGCGAGGACGTCGCCGAATGCAAAGCGAAGCGGCTCGAAGTGGTCCCCGTCACGGATCGGGAGAGCTACGCCGCCGATGAGGAGCCCGAGTTCTCGCTCACGGTCGCCAACACCGGCAAGAAGCCGTGCACGGCCGACCTGGGCACCGCAGGCATGGTGTTCGAGGTGACGAGCGGATCGGATCGCGTCTGGGTCTCGACCGACTGCCAGACGCAGCCCGACCATCGGGCGGTCGTCCTGGAACCGGGGCAGAAGCTCAGCACCGAGGCGATCGTGTGGGATCGGACTCGATCGAGCGCCGGGACCTGCGACATCGCACGGGACCCCGTGGGAGCCGACGGCGCCTCCTATCACCTGCGGGTGACGGCCGCCGGCGTCGACAGCACGGGCACGGCTCAGTTCCTGCTGTACTAGCGCCCTGAGCCGGAAATTGGCTTCACAGATCCGAGCACTCCCGCGGCGCCTCGCTTCGTCGGCGTCGATCCGCGATCCCGCACCGCCTGCTCGACGCGAACATCACGAAGCGGAGAATGTCGATGCCGTTCGCGACGCACGGGGTTATCATCAGGGTATGGACAAGAAGCGGGCATCTGAAACCGGGATCCGTCTCGATCTCCCGGACGGGACCCACGAGGCCTGGGCGATCGATGCGGTCGTCGACGACCTGCTGCACGGGGACACCGCGGGAGTGCTCAAGGAACTGCACGAGCCGTATCCCGAGAATCCGATCGACGAGGCCTGAGCGGCCCCTCAGGCGGGCTCCTCCTCCGGTCGAGGGTCGGCGTCGGTGACCAGGCGCAGGGCCATCCACAATTCCGCACGGTCGTCGGCGCTCGCGAGCGAGGATCCGGTCAGCCGCTCGATCTTCTCGAGCCGGTTGCGCAACGTGTTCCGATGCACACCGAGCTCCTTGGCCGTCTGATTCGCCCGCCCGCCCGTCGCGAGGTAGGCGCGCAGTGCGCGGCGCAGGGTGAGCGCCTCCTCGCTGCGCTCGCTGAGCGGGCCGAGGATCTCGTCGCCGATGGCCCGCCCGCCCGAGGCGAGCAGCTCGATCATCGGGTTGCCGCGGTCGGCCCACAGCGCGAGCGCGGTGCGCTTCGACCCGCCGAGGGGCGGATCGCCGAGGGCGACCGCGCGCGCTCGGGCCGAGGCGAGACTGTTCGGCGCCTGCTCGACGGCGACGGCTCGGCCGATCGCCAAATCGAGCAGGTGCGCGCGGCACAGCTCGATGATCGGCGCGAGGCGCGCGGCGGGCCCGGCATCGGCATCGACTGCGGCATCGGTAGCGCCTGCGGTATCGGCATCGGCATCGACTCCGACATCGAATCTCGTATCGTCATCGACCCGTAGCACGAGCACCAGCTCGGCGAAGCCCTGGCGGTAGGGGATGTCCAGCTCGGTCGCGCGGATGACGAAGTGCTGAGGCGCGCTCGCGCGGAACGCGGTGAGGAAGGCGTCGATTCGCTCGGGGCGGCCGCGCGCGAGCGCGGCGCGCACCTGTCTGGGCAGGTGTTCCTCCGGCCAGCACACGCCGAGCGCCGCAGCCGCATCCTCGTAGCGGCCACGGGCGATGAGCGCGCCGACCCTGGACCTTCGCAACTGTTCCCGGTGCTCCGTCTCGGACTCGGCCGGCCGGACCTCGGCGACACCGGTCGTGAGGCTGGGCCGCGCACTCCTCGTGACGCGGTCGCCAGTCCGGTTCGCCGACCCGCGTGCGCTGTGCTGCGGCATGGTACCTCCCCGCGTCTGGCAGTCCGTGATCACAATTTGCACAAGTGAAGCATTCGACTTGTGCATTTTGAACCTTACTCCACTCTGCGCGGGCGCGTAGCCTGAAGCGTGTCGAAGCTCGGAGGCCACGTGAATCACCCGGATCAGCCCACCGCCGCATCCCCGTCTGCCCCGCCAGCGAACCATCGCCGCGGGCCGATGGCCGGGATCCGCATCGCGGACTTCTCGCGGGTCCTCGCCGGCCCGCACGCCACGATGATCCTCGCCGACCTCGGCGCCGATGTGATCAAGATCGAGAGCCCCGAGGGCGACGGTACTCGTCAGTGGTCGCCGCCGAGCAATGCGGTCGGCCAGAGCACCTACTTCGCCGGTGTCAACCGTGGCAAGCGCTCGATTGTCTGCGACCTGCGCTCCGAGGAGGGCATTGCCCGTGCCCGAGAGCTCGCACTCTCCGCGGACGTCGTGATCGAGAACTTCAAGCCCGGCACCATGCAGAAGTTCGGCCTCGGCTACGAGGCCGTCGCCGCCGAGAACCCGGGCGTCGTCTACTGCTCCATCTCGGGCTTCGGCGATGCCGCCGGGAAGGATCTGCCGGGGTACGACCTGCTGGTGCAGGCGGTCGGCGGCCTCATGAGCATCACGGGACAGCCCGACGGCGCGCCCGGCGGCGAACCTACCAAGGTCGGCGTTGCACTGGTCGACATCCTCACCGGGCTCAACGCGGTGATCGGCATCCAGGCCGCACTGCGCGCGCGCGACTTGCCGGCCGACGCCCCTGGGGCGTCCGGCGGCCGCGGCCAGCATGTGAAGGTCACGCTGCTGGGATCCCTGCTCTCCGCGCTCGCCAACCAGGCCTCCTCCACGCTCGAGACCGGCGTCTCCCCGGGGCGGATGGGCAACGCCCACCCCTCCATCGCGCCGTACGAGACGTTCCGCGCCGCGGATCAGTCGATCGCGGTCGCCGTCGGCACCGACGGTCAGTTCGCCCGCCTCGCGCAGGCGGTCGGGGATCCGACGCTCGCCGACGATCCGCGCTTCGCCGACAACCCCTCCCGCGTCGAGCATCGCGCCGAACTGTGCGAGAGGCTGGAGGCGCGCCTGCGCACCCGCACCGCCGCCGAATGGATCGACGCCTTCACCGCGGCCGGCATCCCGGCCGGTCGCGTCAACACGATCGCGCAGGCGATCGAGCTCGCCGAGAGCCTGGAGCTCGGTGTCGTGGCGGAGACCCCGGCCGTCGGGCCCGACGGGGAGGCGCACACGCTCCGATCCATCGCGACGCCCATCTCGTTCTCCGAGACTCCGGCTCGCTACGGCACGCCGCCCCCCGGCCTCGGCGAGCACGACGGCGCCACTTGGCGCTGATCCGACACGATCCGTCATTCTGCGCGAGCAAAGCGAGTCGCAGAATCCGACCTGTACACCCGAGATCCCGCGATTCGCTCCGCGCGCAGGATGATGCAATGAGAGGAACCCCCATGCCCACCACGATCGACCAGCTCTTCGACATCTCCGATTTCGTGACCGAGGAGGAGCGCGAGTGGCAGTTGAGGGCGCGGGAGTTCGCGCAGACGCGCATCGCGCCGATCATCGATGAGGCGTTCGAGGATCGCCGCCTGCCGGTCGAGCTGCTGCCCGAGGTCGGCGAGTTCGGCGCCTTCGGCATGTACATGGACGGCTACGGGCTGCGCGGCGCCTCGTCGGTCGCCTACGGCCTCGTCGCGATGGAGTTCGAAGCGGTCGACTCGGGGTTCCGCACGGCGCTCTCGGTGCAGGGCTCGCTCGCGATGGGCGCCATCCATAAGTTCGGCAGCGAGGAGCAGAAGCAGCGCTGGCTGCCCGCGATGGGCCAAGGCTCGGCGATCGGCTTCTTCGGACTGACCGAGCCGCAGGGCGGATCCGACCCGAGCACCATGATCACCACCGCTCGCCGCGACGGCGACACGTGGGTGCTCAACGGCAAGAAGCGCTGGATCGGCCTCGCCACCATCGCAGCGGTCGGCGTGATCTGGGCGAAGGACGAGGAGGGCGTGGTGCGCGGCTTCGTCGTGCCGACCGACACCCCGGGCTTCCAGGCGACGGCGATCGAGAACAAGCTCTCGATGCGGGCCTCGCTGCAGACCGAGATCGAACTGAACGATGTGCGCCTGCCGCTCGACGCGATGCTGCCGGGCGCCAAGGGACTCTCGGCGCCGTTCAAGTGCCTAAACGAGGCGCGCTACGGCATCGCCTGGGGCGTGATGGGCGCTGCGCGCTCGTGCCTCGAGGTCGCGATCGAGCGTTCGCAGACGCGCGAGACGTTCGGGTCGCCCATCGGCGGCAAGCAGATCATCCAGGCCAAGTTCGCAGATATGTTCCTCGAGTATCAGAAGGGACTGCTGCTCGCGTTGCATCTGGGGCGGCTGAAGGATGCGGGCAAGCTGCCCCACGCTCAGATCTCGGTCGGCAAGCTGAACAACGTGCGCGAGGCGATCAAGATCGCCGGCACCTGCCGCGCGATCCTCGGCGGCGACGGCATCACCTCCGACTTCCCGGTGATGCGGCACATGGCGAACCTCGAGTCGGTGCGCACCTACGAGGGCACCGATGAGGTGCACCAGCTGGTGATCGGGCGCGAGCTGACCGGCATCGCCGCGTTCGCCTGAGGGGGCCAGTCTCCCGCGCGGGCGCTTGCCCCGCGTGCGGTATCTCCCTCGCGTGCGGCTGCCCGTGCGTGGTGCCTGCGTCGCGCGTGACTGCCGGTTTGGCCTGCGGGTGCCTGCTTCGTGCGCGGGCGTCTGCGGGTGCCTGCCGCATGTACGGCTGCCGACGCGTGTGCCTGCCCCGTGCGCGGTGCCTCCCTCATGCGTGACCGGCACTCTCCCTCGTGACCGGCGCTTTCCGTCTCGTGTCCGGTCCCTCACCTTCACGACTGGCCCCCTATCTGGCGAGTGGCCCCCTTGGTCCCGGTGATCAAGGGGGCCGCTCGTGAATAAGGGGGCCGTTCAACAGCGGGGAGTCTGACGGTAGGGGACTGGTTACGGTTGCAGGCGGTTGACGGTTGTAGGTGATGGACGGTTGCATCCGGGCGGCGGATGCAGTCGAGTGGCGGGGTTTCCGGCGACCGGGCGCGGACGAGGGGTGCGGCCGGATGAGACATCGGGAGTGCGACTCGTCGACTCCATAAGTTATAGTTGAAGTAGAACTACTCAATTAGGCGAAGCGGGGTGCGTCATGCTGATCCGGGTCGACGCCGCGAAGGATCGGCCGATCTACGCGCAGATCGCCGACTCGATCCGCGCTGCGGTCTCCGCCGGTCGCCTGGTCCCCGGCGAGAAGCTGCCGCCGGCCGGTGATATCGCCGCAGGGCTCGAGGTGAACAAGCACACGGTGCTGCACGCGTACCAGCTGCTCCGGGACGAAGGACTGCTCGATCTGCGGCGCGGGCGAGGCGCAGTCGTGACGCCGCTGGCCGAGGAGATCGCATCGCTGCACCGGGAGGCGCAGGCGCTCGCGGCCCGGGCCAGACTGCTCGGCATCGAGGCCGAGACGCTCGCCGCGATCGTGGCGCACGCGCACACCGACGCGGTCGGAACCTACGCTGCCGATACCGTCGGCACCGGCGCAGTAGACACCGGCGCAGTCGGTACGGCGACGGTCGGCGCGGAAGTCGGTGCAGCAGTCGGCGCGGCGGCCGCGCGAAACGAAGCGACGCTCTCGCGGAAGAGGAGGACGCCATGAACGATGCGACACCGCAGCTCCTGAGCGAGGAGCAGCGCCGAGATCTCCACCGGGCGCGGCGCGCAGCGCGCTGGGTGGGAGTGTACGTCCCCGTGGCGGTCGTGCTCATCGGCCTCGCCGTGGTCATCGTCTGGATCCCGAGACTGCCGGATCCGGCCGCGACGCACTGGGGCTTCTCCGGCGGCCCGGACGGCTTCGGCTCGCGCTGGACCTCGGTGTGGCTCCTCGGCGGGCTCGGACTCGGCTTCATCCTGATGATGCGCCTCATGGTCGTCTTCGGCGGCCGAGGCGGGGCGATGCCGCTGTGGTCGCGTTTCCAGCGCTTCATGACCGCCTTCACCGTTGGGTTCGCGGCGTTCATCGTCACGGTGACGCTGACGACCGCGGGCGTGCAGCTCGACCTCGACGACGCGGCCGATGCTCCCGGTGTCGGCGGCTTCATGGCGCTCAGCTTCGGAATCTGGATCGTCGCCGGGCTCGTCGGGTGGTTCGCGCAGCCGAGCGTTGAGATCCGGCAGCCGGTGGCGGATCCGAGCCGTCCGCTCGCGCTCGCGGGCACGGAGCGCGCGGTGTGGATCGGGGCGGTGAAGCCGTCACGGGTGTTCCTCTGGGTGATCGGTGCGGCCCTCGGCGTGCTCGGGGTGAGCACGGTCGTCGTGTTCCTCGCTCCGGTCGAGACCGCGGTGCGCTGGATCATGTTCGGGGTGTTCCTCCTCGTCCTGGCGCTCTCGGTCACGACGCTCTGGTTCGGCGTGCGGATCGATGCGCGTGGGCTCGAGGCGCGGTCGTTCCTGGGCTGGCCGGCCTTCCGGCTGCCCGCGACCGAGGTCGAGAGCGTCGTGGCCGAGCGGATCGTGCCCTTCGCGGAGTTCGGAGGCTGGGGCCTCCGGTGGACTCCGGGCCGCTTCGGGATCGTGATGCGGACCGGTGACGGCGTGGTCGCGACGCGTGAGGACGGGCGGATCTTCGCCGTCACCGTCGACGATGCGGAGACGGCGGCCGCGCTGCTCGCCGCCGTCGCCGAACAGGCCCGTACCAGTGGCGTTGCGGGGGAGTGAGGGGAGCGAACGGATGAACGAGCGGATAGACGGAAACCTGTCGGATCAGCCAGATCGCGGAACCGGGCGTACCGGGCGTGCCGGGCGTACCGATCGTCCCGAGCGCACCGCGGCGCCCCTGAGCGGCGGGCGCCCTGACCGCCCGGATCGCGTGCCGTGGGCAGCGGTGATCGTGTACATCGTCGTCGCGTTCGGTCTCGCCTGGCTGGTCGCCATACCCATCTGGTCGAGCGGCGGCGGCGAGGCACCCGATCTGGCGGCGAAGATCGCCGTGACCGGCATGGCCATGATGTTCACGCCGACGGTTGCGGCCCTGGCGGCGATGCTCGTGTCACGGGCACCGCGCGGTACCCGCCTGCGTCTCCTCGGGCTCTGGCCGCTCAGGCCGGCCAAGCGGGTCGTCTGGTTCATGGTCGGGGCGATCCTCGCGCCGATCGCGGTCGTCGTGGCCGTGGTGTTCGTCTCCGCGGCGCTCGGCCTGGTGCGGCTGGACCTCGTGGGGTTCTCGGGCTTCCGCGAAATGCTCGACGCGCAGCTGGCGGGGCTCGATCCGGCGGTCGCTGCGGCGATGCCGCCCATCGGCCTGCTCGTCGCCCTGCAGCTGCTCTCGATCCCGTTCGGTGCACTCGTCAACACCGTCTTCGCGCTCGGCGAGGAGCTGGGCTGGCGAGGGTGGCTCCTGCCGGCACTCCGGCCGTTCGGCCGGTGGCCGGCACTGCTGATCACGGGCGTCGTCTGGGGGCTGTGGCATTCGCCGCTGATCCTGCTCGGCTACAACTTCGGGTACACCGACTGGCGCGGTGTCGCGCTGATGGTCGGCGGCTGCGTCGCCTGGGGCGTGCTGTTCGGCTGGGCGCGCCTGCGCTCGGCGTCGGTGTGGCCGGCGGCCATCGGGCACGGCGCGCTGAACGCCTCGGCCGGGCTCGTCGTGCTGCTCGCGGCTGCCGGCGGCGAGCCGGACATGGGCCTCGTCGGCCCGCTCGGCGCGGTGACGTGGGGGGTCATCGCCGTGATCGTGGCGATCCTGGCGCTCACCGGGCAGTTCGGCCCGGAGCCCGAGCTCGCACCCGCGCGCCCGGCGCGCGATCCGGCGCCGCCCGTGCCCGGGATCGTGGAGCCTGCAGTCACCGATCCTGAGCACACTAATCCTGAGCACACTGATCCTGAGCTCGCCGATCCCGCGACCCCGAGCCCGGCGGGAGCGGATCCTGCCTCTGCGGATCCGGGCGCTACGCGAGCACCGAGCGATCGAACGGATCGACGCTGATGCCCTGATCCAGCACCGACCGGCTCCACTCGCGCGCCGAATGCAGCGAGTGGTCGCGGTAGTTGCCGCAGCTCACCGCGTCGGTGCCGGGCACGTCGTCCCAGGTGATCCGCTCGGCGATGTCGGCGAGCGATGCCTTGATCGCCGCGGCGACGTCTGCCGGGTCGGGTTCGCCCCAGACGATCAGGTGGAAGCCGGTGCGGCAGCCGAACGGCGAGATGTCGATCACGCCGTCGAGGCGGGTGCGCAGCAGGCCGGCGATCGTGTGCTCGATCGTGTGCAGGCCCGCGGTCGGGATCTCTCCCTCGTTGGGCTGGACCAGCCGGATGTCGTAGTTGGTTATCGCGTCGCCTTTGGGGCCGTGCTCTACGGCGATCTTGCGCACGTAGGGCGCGCGCACCTTGGTGTGGTCGAGCTGGAAGCTCTCGATCTCGGCAAGTTCGACATCGCTCATGGGTGCCTCCGGGGTGCTGCGGCGGATCGTGGTGGATGGCGCGCGCGAGGGGTCGCGCTGCGCAGTGCCCTCTACGCTACGCGATCGCGCGCACCCGCCGCCGATGACTGCATCGTGTTACAGCGCGTGGGGCGCGGCCCGTCGTCTTTCCAGGTCGGCGTCGTTCCGGGCCGGTACGGCGACCTGGTCACCTCGACCGAGGTCGCCGGGCGGCCTGGCCCGGCGGTCAGGCGGCCTCGCGGCTCAGCGTGATGTTCGCGGCGCGCCCGGTGCGGTCGATCCGCACCTGCCAGCCGCGGCGGCTCAGCTCGTCGAGGTCGTGCGCCGCGTCGGCGAGCCGGTCGGTCTCGACGAGGTAGAGAGTACGGCCGGCGGCACGGTAGACCGACCGGTGGCCGGCCCATGCGGGAACGCGCGGGGCGCCCTCGGGCGTGGTCTCGGCGATGCTGCCGAGTTCGTGGTACGGGGTGCGCAGCAGGCGTACCGGGGCCAGCCCGGTGGCTGCGCGGGTCGTGGGGGTGTTCGCTTGATTCGTACGGTTCTTCATTTCGGATGCTCCTGTTTCTCCGCGTCTGTCGCGGGAGGCCCGGTGCGGGCCGGATCCCGCGCAGCGATCGATGCGCATGCGGGATCGACGGGTGCGTCGCAATGGTGCGGCACCCGATGAGCGAGATGTCTCGGAGTAGCGGATCGGCCCCGGCGCAGTGCCTCGATGCTCAATGCGGGAAGGGGCGACGGATCGGAGATCGCGCGCTCAGCCTTTCATAATATTGCAGTTTCTCCAGAATTGCTAGACTCGACTTTTCGAGTACGGGAACCCGTGCACGTCTCACGGAGGTAAGGAGTCGCCGCATGACCGGTTCGTCGCTGCTGGTGTTCGCGCACGATGACGAGGCTGCGGCCTTCGCCGAAGCGGGCGTGCCGCACCTCGTGACCGGGGTCGGCAAGATCAACGCGACGCTCGAACTGACGCGCGCGCTGCTCGCAGCGGCGGGCGCCCGCCCGATCGACGCCGTCGTGGTGCTCGGCACTGCGGGGGCTATCGCCGATGCGGCGCGACTCGACACCGTCTACCAGATCGAGTCGGCCGTGCAGCACGACTACTCGCTGCCCTCCCCACGGCTCGAGCTGCCCGTTCCTCTCGGTGCCGAGCTCGTCGCCGAGACCGCGGTCATCGCGACCGGCGACGTCTTCGTGCAGGACGACGCGCAGCGCGTCGCGATCGCCGCGTCCGGGGCTGCGCTCGTCGACATGGAGAGCTACGCCTACGCCGCGGTCTGCGCCCGGCTCGGCGTGCCGCTGCGGATCTTCAAGACGCCTTCGGACTTCGCCGACAGCTCGACGACGCAGGGGGAGTGGGACGGCATCGTCATGACGAAGAGCGAGCAGCTGCTCGCGTTCGCGCGGGACCGGCTGCCGGAGCTCCTCGACGGCTGACCTCGGGATGGCGATGGTGGCGATGGCGGGGCTGACGGCGATCGGATGCGACCGACGCAGGGATCCGGCCTCGATTCGCGCATCACGACCGGATCGCGTAAGCTTTTCCGCGGTGACGTGTCCGAGCGGCCGAAGGTGCAACACTCGAAATGTTGTGTAGGTAACCCCTACCGTGGGTTCAAATCCCACCGTCACCGCCAGCAAGAACCCCCGAACTCCGTTGAAATCATGCGGAAGTCCGGGGGTTCTTTTTGTTTGCGGGAGGGCTTTTGCCCACATTTATTTTCAGCCTGCCGCCTCACGGGCCTCGCTCAGGGCCTTCGCCACGGTTTCGAGATCGTCGTCAAAAAGGTCTGGGTAGGTGTCGAGTGTCATGGCGGCTGATGCGTGCCCGAGTATGCGTTGTACGGCCTTCGCGTTCGCGCCTGCGGCCACCGCGAGTGAGGCAGTGGTGTGTCGCACTTCTTCGCGATGCGATTCCCCAAGAAGCGGGTGGTTCTGAAGATCTCTCAGCGCAGTGACGGCGAGATGATCAAGCTGTTCGAAGACGAAGGCTTCGAGTAACCCCAGACAGATGAGAAGCGCCCCCGCTCAACCCCGAAGAGTGAGCGGGGGGCGTTTGGCTCGGGGTCAGACGCGGGGCTTGTTCTGGGCCGTCACCTCAAGGCCGAAGATCTTCACTCTCCTGAGCCCGTAGCAAGCCAGGGGTTTGTAGGTTCTCGACCACATTCCTTGATCTCTCAGGCCGGCAACGCAGAATGGGACACCCGAGCGAAAGGAAGCCATCATGGGATTTCTGGATGACGCGAAAGAGACCGCCGAGGCTGCCGCCAAGAAGGTAGGCCGCGCGGTCGAGGACGGTGTCGACAAGGCGAAGGACAAGGTCGACGAGATCAAAGCCGATGCTGAGGTGAAGCGCGCCGAGGCCGAACGCGACTCGGTCAAGGCCCGGAACGAGGCGAAGGACAAGCTCCGCGACTAGTCCCGCCCGGAAATACGTGAAGGCCCCCTCGCCGTTCCCGAAGGAGTGGCGAGGGGGTCTGCGCGTGAGCGCTGGAGCGTGGGCGTGTTCGTGCGGGGTGGCCATGATGTCTGGAGACGGGTGTCGAGGATGTGCTGAAACCGGACATCACCGTCACCGCCATGAAAACCCCTGGTAGAACAGGGGTTCTCTTATTCTGCGGTGGCACGTGCTTCTCGCTCGGCCAGTGCGGTTCCTTTCACCTCTCCTGATGGCGGTTCGCCTGTCGCTTTGATGCACGATGCGGTCGAATAGTGCATCGAAGCGACAGCTGAATCGTGCATGAGTTCCGAGCGAGAGGCTGAGGCGCAGCCTCGCGCCGGGCGCTGAGTGCTGAGCGGTGAGCGCTGAATGCACGGCCAGGGTTCACCTCAACGGCTGCACCCACCACGAGGGCGACGCGGCCACGATGGCCCGCGCTGCCGCGTCGGTGTCGAGCTCGGGGGAGCGCAGCCAGGCTTCGATCGCGCCCACCGTGCCGTGGACCGCGTACGCGATGGCGATCTCGGTGTTCAGCGGCTCATCCCCGCCGGCCAGCTCGGCCGGGAGAATCTGCGGGTGCGCGTGCAGATACGCGGTGAGCGCGCTGTGGATGCGCAGCTCGAGGATGTCGCGGACGTGGTCGTCAGTTCCGTGGACCAGCGCGTTCCGATAGATCTCGGCATGCTTGGCGACGTGCTCGAGCAGCTCGCGTTCAGCGTCGCCGAACTCGCGCGCACCGCCCTCGGCCGGCATCGGGAGATGCTCCAGTTCGGCATCGAGCACCGCGGCGAGCAGAGCCGAGGGGCTCGTCGCATGGCGGTAGAACGTGTCGCGCGAGATACCCGCGGCATGCGCGACCGCCGATACCGTCAAGCTGCTCGAGGGCTGGACGGAAGCGAGCTCGACGATCGCCGCCGCGAGTTGCGCTCGTGTTCGCTGCTGACGGATATCCACCACTGCAGTCTGCCATTGCCAGCAGCCGCGCACCAAGCTCTATCCAACATGTGTCAGATAGAGGTAAGCTGGAGAGACGTAATCGAAGGAGCGTGCGCTCCTGAAAGGAGATATCGTGTCGCAACGGTTTGCAGACAAGGTCGTCATCGTCACCGGGGGTGTGTCGGGCATCGGAGCCGCCGCGGCGCGCCAGTTCGCCGAGGAAGGCGCGAAAGTCGTCGTCGCCGACATCAACGCCGACCTCATCGGGGCGGTTCCCGAGAACTTCGGCGCATCGGTCACCGGTCGCGTCACCGACGTGACGAACGAGGAAGACGTCGCGGGTCTGATCGCCGAGACGGTCGCTCAGCACGGGACGCTCGATGCGTTCATCAACGTGGCAGGCGGTTCGCGCCCCGGCACGCTGACCGACATCAGCGCGGAGGACTGGGACTTCACGGTTCGGCTGAACCTGTACAGCGCCTTCTACGGCACGCGCCTCGCTGCGAAGCAGTTCATCGCGGAGGGCAAGGCCGGGGCGATCGTCAACGTCGCCTCGCTCAACTCCGAGGTGCCGATGCATTTCGGCGTCGGGTACACGGCGTCGAAGGCTGCGGTGGCGATGCTCTCCCGCCAGGCGGCGCTCGAGCTCGGCGGCCACGGGATCCGAGTGAACGCGGTCTCGCCGGGCCTCGTCGACACCCCGCTCACCGCGGGCATGCTGGGCATCGAAGGCATGCGCGACGCGTTCGACGAGCGGATCCCGCTGCACCGCGCCGCGCAGCCCGAGGAGATCGCCTCGTCGATCGTCTACCTCGCGAGCGACGACGCCTCGTACGTGTCGGGCACGAACCACATCGTCGACGGGGCCTGGAACACCACCGGCTATCCGGACCTCCGCAAGTTCATGGGCTGAGCAGGTGCTCCCCTGAGGGGCCCGGATCGGCGGTCGCCGGTCCGGGCTCCGTTGCTTCGGGCCCCGTTGCCCGGGGCCCCGGTGCGCGCGAACCGGCGCCGGGTCGGCAGGAATGAAGAGCGGGCCGAACGCCAAGCGCTCGACCCCCTCGATCCTTCGCGAGATGCGGCTTCGGGCTAGCTCACCCGGAGCTTCACCTGCTTCGAGGTCACGGAGTTCAGCGTGCTGCTGCCGAGCACCTTGACCGAGATCTTGTGGGTGCCCTTCTTCAGTTTGGGCAGCGTCACCGAGACCTTGCCCTTGTGTCCGGCCTTGAGCGTCACCGTCTTCAGTGTCTTGCCGCCGTCGAGGATGCGCACCTTCCCGGTCGCGTAGACGCCGCTCGCGCCGGGCAGCTTCACCGTGACGGCGACCTTCCCGTTCTTCGTGCGCGAGATCGACGACTTGGCGAGCTTCCCCGTCACCGTCGGCTTCGCCTTCGACACCTTCACCTTTGTCGAGGCCTTACCGGCCTCCACCGCGTCCGTACCGAGGTACTTCACCGCCAGCGTGCGAGTGCCCGGCTTCGTGTTCGCCGGCAGCTTCACCGTGACGCGACCGGTCGACGAGAGCTTCGCGCTCTTGACCACGGTCTTGCCGCTCAGACTCACCTGCACCGCACCGGACGCGGCCTTGCCGTCGGCCTTCACCGTGACGGTCGCGGAGTTCGCCTGCCCGTATCGCGTCGACGACTTGGCGGCCTTCACCAAAACCGTCGAGTCGATGAGCTCCGGGTCGGGTTCGGGCTCCGGCTCACCCGCGATCGCGCGGCCGAGCGGCGACGGGTCGACGACATCGTGGGCTTCGAAGAACTCGACGGTCGCCGCGAGGTCGACCTGGCCCGTGTCGGTGTGGTTCGCGCCCTCGGGGAAGGTGAAGAAGTTGTCGCCGCCGACCGCGACGAACGAGTTCGTCACCACGGTGAACACGTCGCTATCGGCGACCTTCTCGCCTGCGAAGCGGATCTGGATGATCCGATCGCCCTTGGCCCGCGCCTCGTCGTAGTAGTAGCTCAGGCCCTCGGAGATGCCGAGGTGCAGCTTGGGTCGCGACCAGCCCTCGGGCTGCCACTGCTCCTCGAGCACGCTCTTCAGCTGCGCGCCGGTCAGATCGACCGTCACGAGCGTGTTGGCGAACGGCTGCACGTCGGCGGCGGCCCGGTAGGTCACCGTGCCGTCGGCGCCCTTGAGCATGTCTGCACGCAGACCGCCCGGGTTCATGATGCCGATCTGCGCCTTCTTGCCCGCGTACGCATCGTTCGACGTCGCCCACAGGTAGATGTCGGCCACCGTGTTGCCGGCCGTCGACTCGACGCCGCGGTCGCTGCCGGCCGTGCCGCCGCGCGTGATATCGCCGCTGATCGTGCCGACCTGCACGGCGCCCTTCACGTCCGCCTCGGCGACCGCCGCGTCGACGATCGTCTGCACCGCCGTGTTCGCGGGGTACTTCTGCGCGAAGCTGCTGCTCCCGGCGGGCTTCTCGGCGAGCGCCTCGAGCGAGCCGGTGATCGACTCGATCGTGTCGGTGGCCCGATCGTAGGTCAGCGAGAGCCGGCCCAGCGTCGTGCCGTACTGGTGCGCCTGAATGACCGGGCGGTTCTCGCCGCCGGGGCCGGCGATCTCGCACGCGTACTTCTGGTGGGTGTGCGCCGAGACGATCGCGTCGATGTCGGCGGAGGCGCCGCGAACTAGTTCTCCGAAGTCGGTGTCCTCCGTCGCGATGGTCGAGCAGGTGTCGACCGCCGAGCCGTCGTGCGTGAGGAGCACGGTCACGTCGGCCAGATCCTCGTCCTCGATCTCCTGCGCAACGCGGTTCGCCGCGACGACCTGGTCACCGAAGTCGATGCCGGCGACTCCGGTGGGGGTCACCATCGCAGCGGTCTGCCGGGTGACGACGCCGATGAACGCGACCCGCACGCCGTCGATCGTCTTCACCGCGTACTCGTCGAGCGCCGGGGTCTGCGTGCCCTTGTAGTACACGTTGGCGCCGAGGCCGAACTCGCTGCCGCCGTAGCGCTTCAGCACGCGGGTCTTCAGGTCGGCGAGGCCGCGATCGAACTCGTGGTTGCCCACGACGCTCAGGTCGAGACCCGCCTCACGGAGCGCGTCGATCGTCGGCGTGTCGTCGTTGATGAACGACGGGAACGTCGACGCGCCGATGTTGTCGCCGGCCGAGACGAACAGCGTGTTCGGGTTATCCGCGCGCTTCGTGTCGACGGCGCCCGCGAGGCCACCGGCACCGACCTCGCCGTTGCCACCGAGGCCCGAGGCGTCGATGCGGCCGTGGAAGTCGTTGATCGTCAGGATGTCGATCTCGGCCTTCAGATCGTCGACCTCGAACAGCGTGGTCGTGCCGGAGACCTCGTTGCCGACGGCGACGAGCGGGCGGCCCGTGGCCGACTTCTCAGCGGGGATGAACGCGACGCCTTCCGCGCCCTGGTCGCCCGAGGCGGGGGTGCCGGGCGCCTGGCTGAAATCGCGGTTGTTCACGTACGTCACGAACTCGGAGTTCGCCGGATCGCTGATGTCGTACACCATGATGCCGCCGACGCGCTCGAGGCCGATGAAGGCGTAGGTCTTGTCGCCGACCTTGCCGACGGCCATGTTCTCGGGCTCGGGGCCCTTGTCGTCGCTGCGACCCTCTTTGTTGTTCTCGGTGTGATTCGAGTTGACGAAGTTCGGGTTCGCGGCGTTCGTGATCTCCTCGAACTGCGAGCCCGAGTCGAACACCTGCGTGCCGTCGGTCTGCCAGATCGAGAACGAGCGTCCGCCGAAGGCGTGGAGCTCCTCGTAGCAGGTGCCCGCCTCGTTGAGGCCATCGGCGATCGAGATGTTCAGGCGACCGAGGTCGGCGTCGGTGAGCTTGCCGGTCAGCGGGCTGCCCGCGCACAGCGGGGGGACGCCGGACTTGCCCAGATCCTTCGCGCGCAGCGGCTCGACGTAGCTGCCCCACTCGCGCGCATCGCCCTCGTTCGCGGTGGCGAGGTAGGTCTCGCCGCCCGCTTCGAACGACACGATGCCGTCGGGCATGTAGACGCCGAACAGTCCCTCGTAATTCCGCAGGTTGAAGGTCGGGTTGCCGTTCGGGTCGCGGTCGCTCGGATCGAGCTTGTTCTCGGGATCGCCATGATCCTTGAGGCCGAGGCTCCAGATGTCGGTCACCTCGGCGCCCGCGATGTCGACGACGGCGACGGCGTTCGCCTCCTGCAGCGCGACGTATGCGGTGCCGCCGTCGACCGCGATGTACTCGGGCTCGAGGTTGCGGCTCACCGGGAGGTCATCGGCGCCGTGGGGCTGCGGACCGAAGACGCGCACGCCATCCGGCAGCGACTTGGTGCCGCCGTTCGCGGCCGACTCGTAGGCGTGGAAGTCCGCGGTCTCGACGTCGCCCTGCGCTGCGGCGGCGACGGTCGCGGGGAGCGCGATGACGCTGATGCTGCCCTCGGGGTCGACGGTGAAGTCGTCGGCGGGCTCGCCCTCGTTCGCGGTGAGCGCGTAGGTGCCGTCGGCCGTGATCGCGACGTTGTCGGGGAGCGCGCCCACCTCGACCTCGCCGAGCTTCTTGGCCTTGTTCTTCGCGTTCGCATCGAAGAACACCACGTGACCGGCCCCGACCTTGTCGGTGGCCTCGAAGGCGATGATGCCGAGGCCATCCTCGCGGATCGCGACCGAGTTCGCGACGCCCGTGGATTCGATGGAGTAGATCTTCGTCATGTCGCTCGGATCGCTGTAGTCGATCACGTCGACCTTTCCGGCCTGAGCGTTCACCACGTACAGACGGTCGCCGTGCGCCTGCACGATCTCCGCGGCCGACTCGTCGAAGACGCCGGTCTCGAACGTGCCGATCGGGCTGAGCGAGAGCTCGGCGCCGTCGGCCGAATGGACGATCGGCTCGGGGACGACTGCAGCGACCGCGGCCTGGACCGGCACGGCGATGACGCCGAATGCCGTCGCCGTCGCCGCGATCGAGGCGAGGACCCGTCGGGGGTGGTGCCTGAGTTGGGACATCTGTGCGTGTGCTCCTCGAATAGGGGGACGTGCTGGGAGACCCGGGGCCCGGTCCGTCGGACGGAATCGAGCGCCCAGAGCCAGCGTGCGCGGCGAGGGTTGCCCGAATGTGAACGCGGCGCGAACGCGGGATTCCGAATGCGTGACCGGATCACCGGTGGGCGGCCGGCGTTTCGCGCATAGGCTGGAAGGCGTCGGCCGTGCCGAGGCCGCAGGGCGGAGGGATGCACCATGAGCGAAGTCCGGGTCATCGGAGTCGCGCTGGACTCCATCGGGCAACCCGTCCTGCTCCTGAAGCCGATCGACGGCGAGGCCGCGCAGGGGAAGATCCTGCCGATCTGGATCGGACCGCTCGAGGCGACCTCGATCCTCGCCGCCGTGCAGGGATCGCCGACGCCGCGCCCCTTCGCGCACGACCTCATGCGGTCGCTCATCGAAGCGATCGACGGGGTGATCCTGCACGTGGAGGTCACCCGGATCGACGAGGGCACCTTCTACGCCGCGGTGCGCATCGAAGGATCGAACGGCGAGCATCTGGTCGACGCCAGGCCCTCCGACGCCATCGCGCTCGCCGCGCGGGTGGGCGCCCCGATCCACGTCGCCGACGAGGTGCTCGCCGAAGCCGGGATCGAGGACACGCTCACCGGAGGCCCGCCCCCGCACGACGATGCGGCGGACGAGGAGCGGCTCGCGGAGTTCCGCCGGTTCCTCGACACCGTCGACCCCGACGACTTCAAGGAATGAGCCGACGGATCCACCGGGGCGCGAGCGCCCCGGCCGCCCCTACCGGAGTGGAGCGCCCCGGAATACACTGGCCGCATGAGCCGATCCATCGACGTCGCACGCCACATGTTCACCCTCGACTGCCCCGACGCGCCCGCGCTCGCCGAGTTCTACGGCCGACTGCTCGGCTGGCGGGTCGTGCTCTCGGAGGGGTGGGCCGAAGTGCTCCCCGCCAGCGGCACCGGCGGCATCTCCTTCCAGCAGGTCGAGGAGTACGTCGCGCCGGACTGGCCCGAGGCCACCGTCCCGCAGCAGGGGCATCTGGACTTCTACGTCGAATCCCTGCCCGACGCGCTCGAGTTCGCCGATTCCATCGGCGCCGTCCGCCATGCGCACCAGCCGGGAGGGGAGGGCGGCTTCGTCGTCTACCTGGACCCCGCCGGGCACCTGTTCTGCCTCTGCAGGAAGTAGCCGCGCCGCGGCTGTCCGCCGCTCAGGATCCGCCGCTCAGGATCCGCCGCTCAGGATCCGCGGTCGCGCATCCGCGCTGCTCGCCGATCAGGCTTCGCGGTTGCGCCGCCTGATCGCCCGTTCGGGTCTGCCGCCGAGGTACGAGGCCGCCGAGTCGACGATGAAGCCCTGCCGCAGCGCCTCGCGGCCGATGAGCATCCGGAACACCATCTCCGGTCGGCTCGTGAGGGTGATCTCCGACGACGCCCTCCGCCCGCACAGCCGTACGTC
Source organism: Leucobacter soli (assembly GCF_910593785.1). GTDB lineage: Bacteria > Actinomycetota > Actinomycetes > Actinomycetales > Microbacteriaceae > Leucobacter > Leucobacter soli. The sequence goes on from NZ_CAJVAP010000007.1 coordinate 25,045, forward strand.
CATCAGCACGACCAGGCGCTCCTCCGCATGCCCGGACGAACTGCGCACGGTGCGCCGATCGTGCACCGGGCGCTCGAGGATCACGGCGTCGAGGTCGTTCCGCTGCCAGGGGTGCACGGTGAACCGGACCCAGTCCGCCCCGTCGCGGGAGAACTCGGTTACGTCCGAGGCATGCAGCGCCGAGGTCTGCGCGCCCGTGTCGATCTTCGCCTTCAGCCAGTCGACACCGGTCCCCGGCAGCCCGACCCATTCACGCCAGCCCGTGAGAGTGCTTGAATGGTCTGGTTCGATCACGCGTCTATCTTGGCAGGTCTCACGGTGAAACTGGCGATCCTCTCCCGCGCCCCGCAGGCGTACTCCACGCAGCGCCTCCGCGCCGCAGCGGAGCAGCGCGGCCATCGGGCGCTCGTGCTCAACACGCTGCGCTTCGCGATCGACCTCTCGGACGAGGTCCCCGATCTCCGCTACCGGGGCAAGCAGCTCAGCGACTACGACGCGATCCTGCCCCGGATCGGCAGCTCGATCACCTACTTCGGCACGGCCGTCGTGCGGCAGTTCGAGCAGATGGACGTCTACACGCCGAACACGGCGAACGGCATCTCGAACGCCCGCGACAAGCTGCGCGCGATCCAGATCCTCTCCCGGCACAACATCGATATGCCGGCGACCGCGTTCGTGCGCAATCGTGCCGACGTGCGGCCGGCGATCGAGAGCGTCGGCGGGGCGCCGGTGGTCATCAAGCTGCTCGAGGGCACGCAGGGGATCGGCGTGATCCTCGCCCCGCAGGTGAAAGTGGCCGAGGCCATCATCGAGACGCTGCACTCGACGCGTCAGAACGTGCTGATCCAGAAGTTCATCGCCGAGAGCCGGGGGCGCGACGTGCGGGCGCTCGTCGTGGGGGACCGCGTGGTCGCGGCGATGCGCAGGATCGCGAGCGGCGACGAGTTCCGCTCGAACGTGCACCGCGGGGGCAGCGTCGAGCCCGTCGATCTCGATCCCGCCTACGAGCAGGTGGCGGTGCGCGCCGCGCAGATCATGGGCCTGCGGGTCGCCGGCGTCGACATGCTCGAGGGCGACGACGGGCCGCTGGTGATGGAGGTCAACTCCTCGCCGGGGCTGCAGGGCATCGAGCAGGCGACGGGACTCGACGTCGCGGGGGCCATCGTCGACTACATCGCGAACCAGGTCGCCTTCCCCGAGATCGACGTGCGGCAGCGGCTCTCCGTCTCCACGGGGTACGGCGTCGCCGAGCTCGTGATGCACGCGGGCGCCGAGCAGGTCGGCAAGCAGCTCGGCGACCTCGGCCTGTGGGATCGCGACATCACCGTGCTCACCCTGCATCGGGGCGTGCAGGTGATCCCGAACCCGCGCAAGCACGTGGTGCTCGAGCCGGAGGATCGTCTGCTCTGCTTCGGCAAGCTGGAGGAGATGCGCTCCATGATCCCGGAGCGGCCGCGGCGCCGGGCGCGGGTGCGGAAGCTGCCCGAGGAAGCGCGGATCCCCTGAGCGCCGGGGCGGCTATCCCTGCCGCGCGAGCGACAGGTCGAACTCGACGTAGCCTTCGGGCTCGACCTTGACGAAGCCCAGGCTCGGGGCCTCGACGCCGTAGTCGGCGAACGTGATGGCGATCCGGCCGACGACCTGCGCGGTGTCGCCGTCGGCCTGCAGCTGCACCGGGAAGGTCACGGATTGCGTGACCCCTGCGAGGGTGAGCTCGCCCTCGAGGTCGAGTTCGATCACGTCGCCCGCGGCCGGGGCGCTGTCGACGGCGGCGGGTTCGGTGAGCTCGAACGTCGCGGTCGGATGCTCGCCCGTGCGCATGGCCTGCGTGGTGAAGTAATCGTCGCGCGAGCCGTTGTCGGTCGCGATGGAGGCCACGTCGACCTCGATCGACGCCGCGGTCACGGCGAGGCCGTCGATCGTGACGGTGCCGCTCAGCTGCGAGGTGCGGCCGGTCACGGTGACGTCCGTGCCGTTCAGCACTTCGTCGACCCGGTAGCCGGCCTCGGAGCCGTCCTCGACGGCCCAGGTGCCGCTGAAGCCGTCGGCGTCGGGCTCCTCCGCGGAGCCTCCACCGCTCTCCGGATCCAGCGCCGAGTCGTCGATCGTCAGCTCGGGGATGTCGGCGGCAGGCGGGGCGATGAAGTCCCGGTAGATCACCGGGCCGGCGAACGCCGCCGTGGCGCCGATGGCGAGGACGGAGGCGACGACGATGAACGCGATCTTGGCACGGCGGGTCATGCGGACTCCTGGGCGGGTCGGGCGGCGAATGCATCCAGCCTGCACCTCCCGCTTCGGAAGGGACTGTGAAACCGCGGGGAGGGGGCTGAGCGATTGCGGATCGCCCCCTCCCCGCGATGCCGCTACTGTCCGACGACCATGATCTCGTGCGGCAGTTTCGAGAGGAGCGAGGTCTTGTCCTCCTCGATCACGAACGAGTCGAGCAGACCGATTCCGCACATGCTCTCGAAGTTCGCGACGGTGCCGGCCTCGAAGACTCGGTCGTCGTCCTCGCCGCCGACGACGGTGAACTTCCACTCGCCGACCCAGTCCGGCGGGAAGGCGATGCCCATCTCGTAGCCGCCGATCCAGACGCTGGAGTTCAGCTCGAAGACGCCGGCCTGCTCGTAGTAGTCGTAGAGCTCGCGGTTGACGTCGCCGATGCGCACGCCCGGCCGGGCGCGCTCGAGGAGGATGTCGAACCCGCCGGCGAGGATGTTGATCAGCTCGGTGGCCGCCTTCGGGGGCTCCTTGAAGGCGTAGAGCTGCGAACGGTTCGAGTGGTAGCGCTTGTAGACGCCGCAGGGGTCGACGTCGAGGAAGTCGTCCTCGGTGATGACCCGGCGGCCCGAGATCTCGTGGTAGACGCCGAGTGCGGCGAGTCCGACGAACGCGACCTGGTGCAGGCCGGCGGGTTCGCCTCCGGCGTTCGAGAGGCCGCGGATCAGCTCGCCGTGCGCCTCCAGCTCGGTCATGCCGGGGCGCAGCACGCTCGCGAGGTGCAGCAGGCCGGCATCGCAGATCTCGGCGGCCTTCTTGACGGCCTCGAGTTCGGCCGCGGACTTGACGGCACGCACCCGGCGGGCGGTCAGCGTCGCATCGACGACGCGCGCGCCGGCGTCGAGAAGCGCGCCCTCGATCATGAGCGACACCGCGGGGTTCGGGATCGCGGAGTACTTCTCGAGTCCGACGTTCGACCCGGCGACCCAGCCCTCCTGCTTCATCTCGTTGATGATGAAGCGCAGCATCCCGTCCCGCTCGTAGCGGGGGAGCAGGCGGACGTCCGCGGCGGCGGAGGTGCGTCGGATCATCTCGGTGTGCTCGACGCCCTCGAAGAGGATGAAGCCGGCGTCGACGCGGACGACGGTGCAGGTCAGCGGGCGCCAGTCGCGGGGACCGTTCGCCTTGTACCAGCGCAGTGCGAGGCCGTGCAGCCAGTTCTGCGACTCCGGCGAGGAGAGGACGAGGGTGTCCACGCCGTCCTCGGCCATGGCGCGCTGCAGGCGCTCGAGCCGCGAGGCGTATTCCTCGTCGGAGAAGGCGATATGGGGCTCGGTGCCCGAGATGCGCTCCTGCTGTTCAGCGAGAAAGTTGGTGATCGTGGGGTCGAGCATACTCACCTCTGAGTCTTCCGTTCCGGCTTCGGTGCGACCGTCGAAGCGATGATCGAGGATCGCGGAGTTGTAATAATAACAAATTATTATGCGCTGATGAACCGGGTGGAGAGTCCTGACCCGGCTCGTGCCGGGCGCACGCCTGAGGCTTGCGCGCCGGCGGGCCTCAGGCCGTGGCGTCGTCCTGCGCGTGGAGCAGCGCCGCCGCGACGACTCCGGGGGTCAGGAGATCGGCGGCCGGTGAATCGGGCTCGTGCGCGATGCGATCGAGGACGGCCGCGGCCTCGAGCGGGTCGACCCCGAGCTGCGTGGTCGTCCAGTCGTTCAGGATCTGCAGCATCAGCTCGGTGGTGAAGATCTCGGGCTCGGCAAGGGTGCGCACCGCGAGCCCGTCCATGAGCGCGAGCAGGCCGATGGTCAGTGTCGCGGGATTCGCGCCCTCGGGCAGTCGGCCCTGCTCGGTGAGCTGGATCATCGACCGCTCGAGCGGGAGTGCCCAGAGTTCGTAGATCCGCTTCGCCACGCCGCGCATGTGGTCGGATCGCCCGGCGGCGGCCCAGAGCTCGCTCCAGAACCCCCAGCGCTCGGGGAACGAGACCGTGCCGAAGACATGCAGCCGAGCGGCCTCGTAGATGACCTGGAGCGGATCGGTCACCGCGTCGAGGCGCTCGGACGTGGAGTTCGAGATCACCTGCATCATCGCCGCGAACGCCGCGTCGACGAGCTTCTCCCGGGTGTCGAAGTAGTGCTGGATGAGCCCGAGACTCACGCCGGACTCGCGCGCGATGTCCTTGAGCTTGGCGGCGACGATGCCGTCGCGCGCGATGACGCGGATCGTGCCGCAGAGGATCTCGGCCCGTCGTCGTGTGGCGAGGTCGATCTCGTCGCCCGTGTCCTGGGCGGGGGGAGATTCCGGGGTCGGGGTCGTCTCGATTGGCACGCGAACTCCTTCATTGGTGTGCAAGCGTTCCCCAACCTCCTGGGTCTCCATCCGATCTACCTTACGGTTTCGCGAGGAAGGCGGGGCGAGGATGCCGGCTTGCACGAAGATAATAATGCGTTATTATGATACTCCGATCGTTTTGACGAAGGAGTCCACGAAAATGAGAAAGACATCGCTGAAGCTGGTGCCGATGGCCGCGGTCGCCGCGCTCGCGCTCGCCGCCTGCTCGTCGGGAACCGGCACGGAGGCCGGCGGGGACGGCGGGGAGTCCGGCGGCTCCCTCGTGTTCGCGAGCTACGGAAGCGCTTACCAGGACGCACAGAACGAGGCCTTCCTCACTCCCTGGGCTGAGGGCGCCGGGGTGACCGTCCAGAACGACGGCCCCACCGACTATGCGAAGATCGCTCAGATGGTCGACGCCGGCAACACGACCTGGGACGTCGTCGACACGGAGCCGTACTTCCCCGTCGCCAACTGCGGCACGCTCGTCGAGGAGATCGATTTCACGAACATCGACACGACGCAGTTCCCCGAGGGCACGGTCTCAGACTGCTCCATCCCGATCGCGCAGTACTCGACCGTGGTGATCTACAACACCGACACGTACAGCGGCGCGTCGGTGCCGACGACTCCGGCGGACTTCTTCGATGTCGCGAAGTTCCCCGGCACTCGCATGGTCCCGAACTGGGCCGGCGGCGGTGCGCTCGAGGTCGCCCTCCTCGCCGACGGCGTGGCCCCCGAGGATCTCTACCCGCTCGACACCGAGCGCGCCTACGCGAAGCTCGACTCGATCCGCGACTCGCTCGAGTTCTGGAACACCAGCTCGGAGTCGCAGCAGTCGATGGAGGACGGCTCGGCGGACATGTGGCTCGCCTGGTCGGGCCGCGGATACGAGGCCGAGAACAACGGCGCGGCCATCGCCCCGGTGTGGGAGGACAACCTGCTCGCCTGGGCCAGCCTGAGCATCGTCAAGGGAAGCAAGAACGCGGCCAACGCGCAGAGCTTCATCGAGTACGCGGCGCAGGCCGAGCCGCAGGCGCGCTTCGCTGAGATCCAGCCCTACTCGCCGGCGAACCTCTCCGCAGCGCCCGAGCTGAGCGACCTTCAGCAGAAGTGGAACGTCGCCGATGCGAGCGTGCAGGATCAGGCCGTGGTGACGAACGTCCAGTGGTGGGCGGACAACTCGGGCGACGCCGAGACCGAGTGGCTCGCCTGGTCGACCAGCTGACCTCACCGTTCACGGGTCGGTCGGCGGGCCGAGTGCGCGCCGACCGACCCGAGCCTCCCGCATCCGCTCCTCCCCGCCCCTTGGATAGCCCATGAGACCGTCGCGACTGCTCAGCGGCATCGCCGTGATCCCGGCCGTGGCCGTGATCGCCATCTTCTTCCTCCTGCCGATCGGCGTGATCCTCGTCCGCTCGTTCACCGATCCCGAGCCCGGGTTCGGGCAGTACGCGGCGGCGCTCGCAGACCCGACCACGTTGCGCGTGCTCGGACGCACCTTCGGCATGGCCGCTATCGCCGTGGTCTCGTGCCTCGCGCTCGGCTACCCCTTCGCCTACCTGCTCACGCTGGTGGGACCCACTGCGCGCACCCTGCTGATGGTGCTGGTGCTCGTGCCCTTCTGGACCTCGCTCATGGCGCGGACCTTCGCCTGGATCTCGCTGCTGCAGCGCGACGGGCCCGTCTCCGCGATCCTGGCCTTCTTCGGCTTCGACGATGTGACGCTGCGCGGCACCGCGGCCGGCGTGGTCCTCGCCATCGTGCAGATCCTGCTGCCCTACATGATCCTCACGCTCTACACCTCGCTGGCGTCGATCGACCGGCGTCAGCTCGCCGCAGCCCAGAGCCTCGGCGCGAATCGCTTCCGCTCGTTCCTGCAGGTCTATCTGCCGCAGTCGCTGCCCGGCGTCTTCGCCTCGAGCGCGCTGGTGTTCATCCTGGCGCTCGGTTTCTACATCACGCCGCAGCTGATCGGCAGCCCCAAAGAGGCGATGATCGCGCAGGTGATCGGGCTCCGGGTCGAGAAGCTCATCGACTTCGCCGGCGCGGGAGCGCTGTCGGGCCTGCTGCTGCTCGCCACCATCGGCATCTTCTCGATCGTGGTCCTCGCCGTGGCGCCGCTCCGGCGCGGGATCACCCAGATGGCGACCGGAGGTGACCGCCGATGAACGAACCGACGCGCATCCGCCTGCCCATCAAGCTGTGGGCGGCAGTGGCCGCGCTGCTGCTCGTGGCCCCGACGCTCATCGTGGTCCCGCTCTCGTTCAGCGACAAGCGCAGCTTCGCGTTCCCCATCGAGGGCTGGTCTCTGCAGTGGTACGAGAACTTCTTCAACGACCAGCGCTGGCTGGGGTCGCTCCTCACCAGCCTCGGCGTCGCGGTCGTCGTCGGCGTCATCGCGACCGTGCTCGGTACCCTGGCGGCACTCGGTATCCGCGGCCTCCGCGCCCGGTTCTCGGCGACGGCGCAGGTCACCATGATGCTTCCGATCCTGATCCCGGGCATCGTCGCCGCCATCGCGATCTTCGGCATGTACCTCCGCTGGGGCCTGAGCGGCTCGACGCTGGGCATCGTGCTCGCACACATCACGCTGGCGCTGCCGTTCGTGCTGATCCCCGTCAGCACCGCGCTGCGCGGCTTCGACGACACGCTGACGCGCGCGGCGGCGGTGCTGGGCGCGAGCCCGATCGCCCGCTTCTTCCAAGTGCAACTGCCGATCCTCCTCCCCGGAATCGCGACCGGCTTCGTCTTCGCCTTCGTGACGAGCCTGGACGAGGTGGTGATCGCCTACTTCCTGCAGTCGCCGACGCTGCGCACGCTGCCCGTGCAGATGTACAGCTCCGTGACCGTCGAGACCGATCCGAGCATCGCCGCGGCATCCACGCTGCTGCTGGTGCTCTCGACACTCATCATCCTCATCCCACGCCTCGCGCAGGTCGTCCAGGAGCGACGCGCCGCGAAACGACTAGGAGACGCCGAATGACCCCGACGACCACCTCCGGTGCAGACCTGAGACTCAGCGGCCTCGTCAAGCGCTACGGCGGTACGGCTGCAGTAGAGAACGTCGACCTGGAAGTTGCCTCCGGCGAGTTCCTCACCCTGCTCGGCCCGAGCGGGTCGGGCAAGACGACGACCCTCTCGATGATCGCCGGCTTCACCGAGCCGAGCGGCGGGAGCGTGGTGATCGACGGGCAGGAGATCACCGCCGTGCCCCCGCACAAGCGCGGCCTCGGCATGGTCTTCCAGAACTACTCCCTGTTCCCGCATCTGTCGGTGCGCGAGAACGTGGAGTTCCCGCTGCGCCAGCGCGGGGTCGCCAAGGCCGAGCGGGCCCGGCGCGCGATGGAGGCGCTCGAGCTGGTCGAGCTGCAGGGGCGGGCGAACGCGAAGCCGAGTCAGCTCAGCGGTGGCCAGCAGCAGCGCGTCGCACTGGCGCGCGCCCTGGTGTTCGAGCCGCGACTGCTGCTCATGGACGAGCCCTTCGGCGCCCTCGACCGCGCGCTGCGCGAACGGTTGCAGGTCGAGCTGCGCCGGCTGCACCACGAACTCGGCATCACGGTGGTCTTCGTGACTCACGATCAGGAGGAGGCGCTGACCCTCTCGGATCGGATCGCGGTGTTCAACGAGGGGCGGATCGAGCAGGTCGGCACGCCCGAGGAGCTGTACGAGCGGCCCGCGACGCTGTTCGTGGCGCGCTTCATCGGCGAATCGAACGCGCTGCACGGGACGGTCGCCGACGGATCCTTCGTGAGTCACAGCGGGGTGCGCCTGCCGGCCGGGATCGCCGACGGGCCCGCGGTCGCGATCGTCCGCCCCGAGCGCGTGCGTGCGAGGGCCGCCGGAGACCCCGCGGGCGAAGCGTCGGCAGCCGGCTCTGCGGGCTTCGCGGGCACCGAGTCCGTCACCGCCGATCTCGACGGCCGGATCGACGACGTCACCTACCTCGGCGCGCAGCGCCGCGTCGAGGTCGCGACCGATGACGGCCCCGTCATCCTCCGCTCGGGCACCGATATCGCGATGCCCGGCATCGGCCAGCCGGTCCGGCTCAGCTGGGCCGCGGTCGACACCGCCATCTTCCCCACCCGCGACGAAGCAACAGGAACGAGCAACCCATGGACCGCAACCCTCGCCCCGCCCACATCAAGCTCTCGGAGCTGACCCCGATCGACGCGGACGCCGCGCCGACGAAGGTGCGCATCAAGCGCATCATCACCCGCGCCGAGCATCAGAGCGAGCTCACGCAGGGCGTCTGCTGGATGGACCCGGGCGAGCAGACCAACGTCTGGTCGAGCCACGAGGTCTTCGACCCGAAGACGGCCCAGCACTGGTACGGGCCTGTCGACGAGACCTACTACATCATCCGCGGTCGCCTGCGGCTGACCTGGCGCGGTGACGACGACGAGGGCGTCTTCGACCTCGGGCCCGACGACACGGTCTACCTCGCCCCGGGATGGACCTACCACCTCGAGAACACCGGGGACGAGCCCGCGTTCTTCGTCTACAACATGACCCCGGCGCAGGAATAGGCGCCGCGTTCCCACGCCACTGAGAGGAGCCGGAGATGACCCGGACCGAATCGATGCCCGTCCACTTCGACGCACGGGTGCTCGAGCACGACACCGGCAGCGCGCTGCACGAGGCCGCACCGAGCCCCTGGTTCGCGGCGAACGAGCCGCACACCGAGGGGCGGCTGCGCATCGAGCGCATGCACGACATCCTCGAGCGCGGGCCGGTCGCCGACGCGGTGCGCTTCGCTCCGGGGCGTCTCGCGGCCGAGGAGGAGCTCGCGCGCGTGCACGAGGAAGACTACATCGCCGAGGTGCGCCGCTCCATCGAGCGCGGCGGCGGCTGGGCGACCGGCACCACGCGGTTGGCCGAAGGATCCTGGGAGCCTCTGCTCGCGGCGGCCGGCACGGCGCTCGCCGCGGCCGAGACGGTGCTCTCCGGCAGCGCGCCGATGGCCTACGCGCTCACGCGCCCGCCCGGTCATCACGCGCAGCGCGCCCAGGCGGACGGCTACTGCTTCTTCAACGGGGCGGCGCTCGCGGCCGATGCGGCGCGGCGGGCCGGCATCGAGCGGGTCCTCGTCCTCGACTGGGACGTGCATCACGGCAACGGCACGCAGGACATCTTCTACGAGCGCGACGACGTGCTCACCGCGAGCCTGCACATGGATCACGGCGCGTGGGGCGCCAGCCACCCCCAGACCGGTCGGCTCGAGGAGCGCGGGGAGGGACGCGGGGCGGGCTTCAACCAGAACGTCCCGCTGCCGCTCGGGGCCGGCAACACCGCGTACCTCCGCGCCTTCGACGAGGTCATCGCCCCGCTTGCCGAGCGCTTCCAGCCCGGCATGATCGTCTGCGCGAGCGGGCAGGATGCGAGCGCCTACGACCCGAACGGGCGCCACAACGTCTCCATGCCGGGATTCCGCGGGATGGGCCGCCGGGTGCGGGAACTCGCCGAGCGCCACACGGACGGCCGCGCGATCCTCGTGCAGGAGGGCGGCTACAACCCCTCCTATGCGCCGTACTGCCTGCTCGCGACCGTCGAAGGGCTGCTCGGGCGCGATGAGGAGACGGCCGACCCGCTCGCGTACGTCCCCGACCAGACGCTCGGCCTCGAGGAGCGCTTCGCCGAGCTCGCGGCGGAGCTGAGCGACGAGCGCCTCGCCCGGATCTCGGCGCAGCGTTCCTGAAGTCGCATGGCGACGTTGCCGGGCTCGTGCATTTCTAGCGATCTGCTGTGCAGTTGCTCGAAAGCGGAACGGAATCAGTCGGAAACGCGCCGATTCGGCGCGTAATCGGTATCGTTAGAAGCACTGCGTTTAATGGAGGAAACCACGATGCTCAACGGCAATGTCTCGCACTGGTGGCAGCAGATCGGCGGCGCACCGGATCCGAGGCCGTCGCTGCCCGGAGATCTCACCGCCGACGTCGCGATCGTCGGAGCCGGGTACACCGGACTCTGGACCGCCTACTACCTGAAGCAGGCCAAGCCCGAGCTCCGAGTCGTCATCGTCGAGCAGCACCACGCGGGCTACGGAGCCTCGGGCCGCAACGGCGGCTGGCTGACGAACGCCATCACCGGCGGGCGCGAGCAGTACGTGAAGACGCACGGCCGCGAGGCCGCCGAACGCTTCCAGGCCGAGATGAACGGCACGGTCGACGAGGTGATCCGCGTGGCGCAGGCGGAGGGGATCGACGCCGACATCAAGAAGGGCGGCGAGTTCAACGTCGCCTACACGCCGGCGCAGGAGAAGCGCATCCGCGAGTTCGCCGCGTCCGAGCAGCAGTGGAAGCACACCGACCTGCAGCTGCTCGAGGCCGCGGAGGCCGCGGCGAAGATCAACGTGGCGAACACCCGTGCTGCCGTCTGGCATCCGCACTGCGCCAGGATCCAGCCCGCCAAGCTCGCCGCGGGGCTCGCCGAGGCCTGCGTGCGCTCCGGCGTCGAGATCTACGAAGGCACCCGCGTGGTCGAGATCGCTCCGCACCGCCTCCGCACGACGCACGGCACGGTCTCCGCCGACTACGTGGTGCGCGCCACCGAGGGCTTCACCGCGAACCTGAAGGGTCTGCACCGGCTCTGGCTGCCCATGAACTCGTCGCTGATCGCGACGGAGCCCCTCCCCGCCGCGGTGTGGGACCAACTGCACTGGAACGAGGGCGAGACGCTCGGCGACTTCGCGCACGTGTACATGTACGCGCAGCGCACCGCCGACGACCGCATCGCGATCGGCGGTCGCGGAGTGCCCTACCGCTACGGCTCGAAGACCGATACCGACGGGCAGACGCCGCCCGTCACGGTCGAGACTCTGAGCGAGATCCTGCACCGCTTCTTCCCCGCGACGAAGGGGGCGGCGGTCGACCACGTGTGGTCGGGCGTGCTCGGCGTGCCCCGCGACTGGGCCGCGACCGTCGGCCTCGACCGCGCGACCGGGATCGCCTGGGGCGGCGGCTACGTCGGCACCGGCGTCACTTCGACGAACCTCGCCGGCCGCACCATCTCCGATCTGATCCTCGGCCGCGACAGCGAGCTGGTCACCCTGCCCTGGGTGAACCACCGCGTGCGCAAGTGGGAACCGGAGCCGCTGCGCTGGATCGCGACGAAGGGCCTGTACGCGGCCTACGGGATCGCCGACCGCAGCGAGCTCGCTGGCCGCCGCACGACCTCGCCGATCGCCCACATCGCCGACGTCGTCACCGGTCGGCACTAGGCTCTCCGCCAGGACGCCACGCCTCCGCGACCTACCCGGCGCCCCGCGCCGACCGAACCGCATCGAACAGCACCGTACACAACCGAAGGAAAGCAGGAACCGATATGGCGACACCCACCTCCTCCGCGCACGACACCGCGAACATCGACCTCGGAGCGAAGGCCGAGAAGCCGAACGCGACGATTCCCGGAACGGCCGACGCCGCGGTCACCGTCTGGGAGGACGACCGGATCGACACCGGGCTCTGGGAGTGCACGCCCGGCGCCTTCGCCGCGACCCGCGTCGGCTACACCGAGATCTGCACGATCCTCTCGGGCACCGTGACGCTCGAGGTCGAGGGCGCCGAGCCGGAGCTGTTCGGCCCCGGCGACGTGATGGTGACCCCCTCGGGCTGGGAGGGCACCTGGATCGTGCACGAGCCCCTCCGCAAGCACTACACGATCATCAAGGACTGACAGCCGGTCGGAGCACCGGTGCCGTCACCCGCGTCGGCACCGGCACCCGCATCGGCGACTGCGCGAAGGAGCGATCATGAGCGAGCACACCGGAGCCGATCTCGCCGTCATCGGCGCGCGACTGCGCACGAATACCGCGGATCACGTCGGGGCCACAGCGCTGCTGGTCAGGGACGGCCGGATCGCGTCGCTCGGCGGCGACGCGGCGATACGCGCCGAAGCCGAGGCCGCCGGCATCCCCGTCCGCGACCTGGCCGGGGCGACCGTCACGCCGGGCCTCTTCGACTCGCACACCCACCCGCACTGGGCCGCCGACGTCACGGCCGGCATCGACCTCGGCGGGCGCGGTTCGATCGACGAGATCCGCGACGCGCTTGCCGCCGAGCACGCGCGCCTGCCCGAGGGCGCGTGGCTGCGCGGTTGGAACCTCGAGTACGAACCCTTCGAGGGGACCGGCATGCGCGGCGATCTGCTCGCGGACGCCGCCCCAGGCCGCCCCGTGGCGCTCATCTGCTACGACCTGCACACCGGACTCGGTACCGCACCGGCGCTCGCCGCCGCGGGAATCACGGGCCCGCGCGACTTCGCCGACGCGAGCGAGATCGTCGTCGACGCCGACGGCGTGCCCACGGGCGAGCTGCGCGAGCCCACGGCCTACAATCTGCTGTTCGACGCTGCACCGAAGCCGACGCGCGACGCTGAGCGCGATGCCCTGCGCGACATGTTCCGCCGGCTCGCGGCCGTCGGACTGACGGGCGGTGCGATCATGGACGGCAAGGATCGCACCGTCGACCTGCTCGCTGAACTCGAATCGCGCGGCGAGCTGGATCATCGCGTCACGGTCCACCACTGGCACGCCGTCGGCGACACCGACGACGACGCGGCTCGGGTGATCGACGGCAAGGACCGTCGGGGCCGGCTGTGGCGGACCGGTGCGATCAAGCTCTTCAGCGACGGGGTGATCGACACCGGCACGGCGTGGCTGCACACCCCGGACGCCTGCGGCGATGGCCGCGCCGCGTTCTGGCCCTCGTGGGAGCGCTACGGCGAAGTGGTGCGGAAGTATCACGATGCCGGCATGCTGATCGCGACGCACGCGGTGGGCGACTACGCGGTGAACCGGGTGCTCGACGTCTACGCGACGCTGCCCGCGCGCCCCGGGCTCCCGTTCCACTCGATCGAGCACCTCGAGGTGCTGGCGGACGAGGACGTCGAGAAGCTGCGCGCCTTCAACGCGGAGCGCCCGGCGGGCGAGGGCGTCACGGCGTCGATGCAGCCCCTGCACATGCAGTGGCGGGCGGCCGACCACAGCGACAACTGGGCGGCGCGCCTGGGCGAGGGGCGCGACGCGACCGGGTACCGGGTGCGCAGCGTGCTCGACGCCGGCGCGCGGCTCACGCTCGGCTCGGACTGGCCGGTGGCGCAGTACGACCCGAGGATCGGCATGGCCTGGGCCCGCGGCCGGCACACGCCAGGCGAGGCGCAGGCGCACGTCTTCGAACCGGAGCAGCGGCTGACCGGCGAGGAGGCACTGCTCGCGTACACCCTGTGGCCGGCGCAGGCGCGCGGACACGAGGATCGGGGCCGGCTGGCGCCCGGTGCTGTCGCGGACCTGACCGTGTGGGGCGCGGATCCCGTCGAGGCGACGCCCGACGAACTGCCCGAGGTGCCGATCCGCCTCACCGTCGTCGAGGGCCGGGTGGTCTTCGAAGGCTGAGCCTGCACCGCTCAGGTCGAGCCGAGCCGCGCATCCTCGCCACCCGCCCGCGGAATGGCGATGAAAGGCGAGAAATGGCTGCATAGGTCGGCGTTCTGGAACCGTTTCTCGCCTCTCGCCTCTCGTCGACGGCCGACGGGCGACTCGAGTTTCAGCCGCTCAGCGGGGCGCGAGCGCCTCGATCACGCGCCGCGCCTCGCGGAGGCCGCTCTCGATTGCACCGTCGATGAAGCCGCCCCAGAGGTCGGCGTTGTCGGTCGTCGCGAAGTGCAGCGCACCCTGCGGCTGCTGCAGCTCGGCGAGATCGCGGGTGAGCTGGCCGGGCCGGTGCGTCATCCACGTGTTGAGTGAGAGCGCATCCTTCATCCAATCGTGGGCGGTGACCTCGAGGACTTCGATACCCGGTCTGAACGCGTCGACCGCCGCCTGCACGGTGGCGAGGTCGTCGAGGTCGATGCGCGTATGGTCGGGCCCGAAGGCGACGAGCACCGTGTAGTCGCCGTCGGCGTCGCTGCCGTAGAACTCGGCCTTCAGTACCGAGAGCGGGTCGTGCTGGCTCGCGTAGGCGAAGAAGCGGGGCAGATGGCCGCGAGCCTTCAGCCAGACCTTGGTGCCCTGCGAGGCGACGGTCTCCGCGGCCTGCCGCTGCCATGCCGCGGGGAGGGGCGGGTCGAACCGGATGCCGCCGCTCGCGTTCACCGGCAGCGTCGAGATAACGCGACGGGCGCGGATCCGGCAGCCGTCGGCGGTCTCGACAATGACGCCCGCGGCGCCGTCGAGACCCTGCACCACCGAAACCACCGTCGTCTGCAGCCTGATCTCGCCGTGCACATCGGCCGCGATCCGATCGGTGAAGCCGCGCATGCCGTCGACGACGCGGTAGGTCGACGAGGCCTCGTGCATCAGCTGCCAGTGCCCGCCGGTCGCCGCGACCCAGCGCAGCGCGCTCGAGAGCCCGGCCTGATCGAGCGGTGCGTTCACGTGGCCGACCCAGACCGAGTCGTTCGCGGCGCGCGCCTCGGGGCCGAGCACACCTTCCCGATCGAGCGAATCGTAGCGATCCTGGATGCTGAGATGATCGAGCTGCTGGATCGTGCCGACCGTCGGCTCGACGCCGCGCGGCATCGCCACGCGCACGTCGTCGATCAGCGCCTGCTGCCCCTCGTCGATCAGCGCCATGAACTCGGCGAGCGTGCCCGAGCGAGCCGCGCCCCCGGCGCCGCGCCAATAGGCCTCGTCGGCGACGGGGCTGCGCACGATCTCGCGCTGGTAGCGCGTGATCTCGGCCCAGACGTGCGGCTGCACCCAGTGCACCCAGTTGGCGCCCATCTCGAGATCCATGCCGAAGCGGTGATCGGTCCAGGTGCGCCCGCCGATGCGATCCCGCGCCTCGAGCACCAGCACGTCGAGCCCGGCCGCGCCCAGTTCGCGGGCGGCGACGAGCCCGGCGAAACCGGCGCCGATCACGGCGACGTCGACGGTGTCGGCGGCAATGGCGGGATCAGCGGGTTCGGCGGGATCGACGGGGAGGCCCGGCTCTGGAACGGAGGATCTCGGCGTGCTCATACGCACTAGGTTATGCCTCGCCTGGAGCGGGGCGGGCCCGCAGAACTGACCCGAGTCGTAGAGTGGCAGCTATGACCGAACCGCTCCGGGAGCCGACCGCACCCGAGACGGGTAGCTGGCGAGAGCTCTTCGGCAGAGGCAACGCCGGAACGGTCTTCGTGCTCGCGGGCGGGGTGCTCGTCTACGCGATGAACTCGTTCCTGACGGCGGCACTGCTGCCGGGCATGATCGACGATCTCGGCGGTCGGCAGTACTTCGCCTGGGTCGTCACCGTATTCCTCGTCGCTGCCGTGCTCGCCTCGATGCTCGTCGCGCGTCTGCTCGGCACGTTCGGCGCCGCGCGCGCCTACCTCGTCGCCTACTCGGTCTTCGCGTTCGGGGCGCTGACCACCGCGATCTCGCCGAACATGGAGACGCTGCTCGCGACGCGCGTGCTCCAGGGTCTCGGCTGCGGGCTGCTCGTCGGGCTCGGCTTCGCGGTGATCAAGAGCGCGCTGCCCGAGCGGTTGTGGACGCGGGCCACGGGCGTCACCTCGGGCATGTGGGGCGTCGGCGTGCTCATCGGCCCCGTCTTCGGCGGCCTGTTCGCGCAGTTCGGGATGTGGCGCATCGCCTACCTCAGCTTCTTCGTATTCGCCGTTGCCCTGGGGCTTCTCGCGATCAGGGCGCTGCCGTCGGGGCGCGTGGTGCACGGCTCCACCTCGCCGCTCCCGGTCTGGTCGCTGGCCATCGTCGTGCTGGCGACGGTCGCGTTCAGCAGCGCGTCGATCGTGCCCACCGGCGTGCTCACCGCGGCGGGGATGGGCGCGGGCGCTCTGCTGCTGGTGCTGTTCGTCGTCGTCGAGCGCCGCAGCGTCAACGCGGTGCTGCCCCGCATCGCCTATCTGCGCGGAAATCCGCTCAAATGGATCTACCTCACCCTCGCCATCCTGAGCTCCGGGGCCATGATCGACATCTATCTGCCGTATTTCGCGCTCGAGCTCGCCGGCCTGTCACCGTTGATCAGCGGGCTGTTCGGCGGCGCGATCGCGATCGGCTGGAGCGTCTCGCAGGTCTACAGCGCGGGCCTCGACGCGCCGCGTTCGCAGCGGATCGCCACGGTGCTCGGCGCGGTGCTCATGGCGGTCGGGCTGCTGGCCTACACGCTGACCCAGCGCGATGGCGAATGGTGGATCGCGCTGCTCTGGCTGCTGCCGCTCATCGTGATCGGCGCGGGCATCGGCCTTGCATTCCCGCACCTCAGCGCCGCCGCGCTGCGCAGCACCGACGACCCCGAGGAGGGTGCGAAGGCCGCGGCGGGCGTGAGCACCGTCGAATTGGTCGCGAACGCGATCGCCTCGGCGCTGGTCGGCGTGCTGGTCGCGGTGGGCGGCCCGGTCGCCGCGTCGTCGGCCACGGTGATGGGCGGCGGGATCACGCTGCTCGGCCTCGTCGGCGTGGCCACCGCCGTGCTGGCGATCCGCCCTCGCGCACGGGCGTGACACGCGGCTACTTCAGCACCCGATACCCGCGGCTCGGATCGTAGCCGTGGATCTCCCGCGTATCGAGAACGGCCATGAAGTCGAGGACCCCGCCGGTGATCACCTGGCCGGGAACGAGGACGGGGAACCCGGGCGGATAGGGCGTCACGAATCCGGCGCTGACCGGCTGCTCGCCGCGATCGACCCGTTCCCGCAGCTCGGCCGGCTGCACGTACTCGACGGCCGATCGGCGCTGCCCGCGGAAGAATGCCGCGCGCATATCGCCGTCGGGCAGCTCCGCATCGGTGGCGTAGCCGTCGGAGAACGAGCTGAAGTCGGGCAGCGGCGGCATCGCGACCTCGCCGGGCAGCGGCAGTTCGGGATCGCGCTGCTCGCGAGCCTCCTCGAAGCGCTCCGCGAGCTTCACGAGCACCTCGATCAGGTAGGCGATGGCGCTGCGGGAGGTGCCGATGTTCGTCATGAACAGCACGGTGTTCCGGCTGGTCTTGTTCACCTGCACGCCGTAGCGGTCCATCAGGTAGTCGTGCTTGAAGGTGTCGCCGTCGACCCCCGTGCGCGTGATCTCGACCGTGATGCGGCTCGGATCGATCACGAACTCGTCGCTCGCCCAGGCCCGCCACATCGTCGCGAGGCCGTCGCGCAGCGGCATGGGGCGGCCCGAGGCGCGATGCTCGGCCGGGATCAGGTCGTGGGCGGTGAGCACCCGGAAGGTGCGGCGCAGCAGCGGATGGCGCGCGATCGCCTGCGCGAGGCTCGTCGCGAGATCCAATTGACGCTGCACGAGGTCGAAGCCCTCGAGCTCCACCTGCCGGCGGCCCAGATCGAGCGAGGTCAGGATCTGGTAGTTCGGCGAGGTCGTCGTGTGCGTCATGTAGGCCTCGTGGAACGGGTCCTCCGCCTCCCGGACCCAGTCCTGGTCGTAGACGTGGATCATCGAGCCCTGCCGCAGCGACGTCAGCGTCTTGTGCGTCGACTGGGTCGCGTACACGCGGATCCGGGCCTCCGGGGAGGGGATCAGGCGCTCGTCCAGCCAGACCTCGTCGGCGGCCGGCCGACCGGACTCGTCGAAGAGCCGCTGCCGCTGCTCCCGGTAGGCCGCGTCGTGCGCCGCCGACTTCAGCTGCGCCTCCAAGCGCTTGGCCGCGGACATCGCCGTGCGACGCCGGGTCACCGGATGGAAGGCCGCGAACGCGAACCAGGCCTCGTCCCAGAGGAACACCAGATCCGGTTTGATCGCGAGGCACTCGGCCATGACGCGCTCCGGATCGTAGACGATGCCGTCGAACGTGCAGTTGGTGAGGGTGACCATCCGCACCTCGTCCAGCCGGCCCGCCGCCCGGTAGTCGAGCAGCAGCTGCTTGATGCGGCTCAGCGGGACCGCGCCGTAGAAGGCGAAGTCGTTGAGCGGATACGCCTCGAGATAGGCGGGCCGCGCACCGGTCAGCATGATCGCGTGGTGGTGGGACTTGTGGCAGTTGCGGTCGACCAGCACGACCTCGTTCGGCGCGACGAGCGCCTGGTGCACGATCTTGTTGGCCGTCGAGGTGCCGTTCGTGACGAAGAAGGTGTGCTTCGCGCCGAAGGCGCGGGCCGCGAGATCCTGCGCCTTCTTGATCGTCCCGGTGGGGGCGAGCAGCGAGTCCAGGCCGCCGGAGGTGGCGGAGGTCTCGGCGAGCAGCAGGTTGAGGCCGTAGAACTCGGTGAGGTCGGTGATCCATTTCGAGCCGACGACGGAGCCGCCGCGCGCGACCGGCAGCGCATGGAAGACCCCGACCGGGCGGCGCGCGTGATCCTGGATCGCGCTGAAGAACGGGGTGTCGTAGAGGTGCGAGACCCGGCGCAGCAGCGTGAGGTGGAGTTCGAGCTGATCCTCGCGGCGGAAGACGCGGCGGAATCGTCGGGTGAGCACACCGGCGAGATCCTCGATGTGAGCGCCGGCCATGAGGTAGAGGTCGAGTTCGGGCCGGATCGCGTTCAGCGTGTCCGCGAGATCGAGCACCCGCCGCACCGAGGCCAGCGGACTGCCGCCGTGCGCGGGATGCATGCCCGCCTCGGCATGCGCGAGGTCGATGGTCTCGCGGAGGTCCCGACTCAGCGGCTGCTTCGTGCGGTCGGTGAAGCCGGGGCGTACGACCACCGAGAGGATGTTCGGGTTGGTGAGCGCGGCGGCGACGGCGTCGTCGGCCGACGGCACGATCACGTAGTCGTAGATGAAGGCGTCGGCGGGGTTCCGGAGCTGCCGCAGCTCGGCGCGCATCGTGTCGCGATCCGACTCGGTGGTCTCGTCGACCACCAGGACCTCGAAGCGGGGTCGCGGATCGACGTCGTCCTCGAACTCGCCGCGCTCGGAGGGATCGAGCACCGCTTCGGCAGGCTGGTCCTGCGGGTCGTCGGGAACGGTCGTCGCGCGGATCCGGCCCACGACGCGACCGATCCGATCGAGTGCGGCGCGGTAGTCCCCCTTCTGCAGCAGCTCGGCGATCGCGGCGACGTAGCGCTGGCCGAATCCGGCCCAGTACATCTCGATCGTCTCGAGGGCGCGCAGGTTGCGCCACACCTCGCTCTCCGCCGAGAGCTCGCCGCTCTCGAGGTCGCCGTGCGCGAGCCGCTTCACCGCGAAGCGCAGATACTCCCAGGCGTCGCTGCGCAGCCGCCACGTGCTCGACGGCATGCCCGGATCGCGCTCGAGCGTCGGGGCGCCCGGCGTCGCCGCGCCGCGACCCGAGAGTGGCGTGATCCGGCGCACGGCATCGAGAGGGGGCATCGGCGATCCTTTCGCGGGGTGCTCGGCCGACCCCCGGCATGCGGTACGGCCAGAATGTGTCCCGATCCTACCCGCAGGCGCATGCTCGCAGGCGCGTACGACCTCTATCGGTCTCCTCTGGTAGACGAAGGCGCCGGGTAGGATCGTAGGCATGGGCGCAGCGCAGGAACGCAGGGATCGAATCGTCGTACTAGGCGGCGGCCCCGGGGGGTATGAAGCCGCGCTGGCCGGTGCGCAGCTCGGTGCGCAGGTGACGCTCGTCGAGCGGGCGGGCGTCGGCGGCGCCGCCGTGCTCACCGACGTGGTGCCCTCGAAGAGCCTCATCGCCACGGGCGGCGCTGCGCAGGCCGTGCGCGACGCGAGCCGGCTCGGCGTGCAGGCCTTCGTGCCGGGCGCCGCGGGCAAGGCCGTGCGGCCCGAGATCGCCGTGAACCTCGCCGCCGTCAACAAGCGCCTGCTCGCGATGGCGGGGGCGCAGTCCCTCGACATGCGCGAGAGCCTCGAGGAGGCCGGGGTGCGCATCGTGCAGGGATCCGGCCGGCTCGACGGCCCGAACGCGGTGATCGTCTCGACCTCCGAGGGCGGCGGCACCGACTTCGACCGCATCGAGGCCGACACGATCGTGGTCGCCGTCGGCGCGAGCCCGCGCGAGCTCGACAGCGCGAAGCCCGACGGCGAGCGCATCCTGACCTGGAAGCAGCTCTACGACCTCAGCGACGTGCCCGAGCACCTCATCGTCGTCGGCTCCGGCGTCACCGGCGCCGAGTTCGCGAACGCCTACGCCACGCTCGGCTCGAAGGTGACCCTCGTCTCGAGCCGCGAGCAGGTGCTGCCGGGGGAGGATCCCGACGCCGCAGCCGTGATCGAGCACGAGTTCAAGCGGATCGGCATGAAGGTGATGTCGAAGTCCCGCGCCGAGTCGGTCGAGCGCACCGAGACGGGCGTGAGGGTCGCGCTCGCCGACGGGCGCACCGTCGAGGGCTCCCACTGCCTCATGGCGGTGGGCTCGATCCCGAACACCGCGGGTCTCGGGCTCGAGGAGGCCGGCATCGAGCTGAACGAGAGCGGTCACATCCGCGTGAACAAGGTGGCGCGCACCTCGGTGCCCTCGATCTACGCCGCGGGCGACTGCACCGATTTCTTCCCGCTCGCCTCCGTCGCGTCGATGCAGGGCCGCACCGCCATCATGCACGCGCTCGGCGACTTCGTGCGCCCGATCGACCTGCGGAACGTGGCTGCGAACGTCTTCACGCACCCCGAGATCGCGACGGTCGGCTGGAACGAGCGCACTCTCGCCGAGGCGAGCGACGTGGCCAAGGCCGTTACCCACACGATCCCGCTGAGCACGAACCCGCGCGCCAAGATGGTCGGCATCACGGACGGCTTCGTGAAGCTCTTCGCCTGGCAGGCCTCCCGCACGGTGATCGGCGGCGTGATCGTCGCGGATCGGGCGAGCGAACTGATCTTCCCGCTGGCGCTCGCGGTCGAGCACCGTCTCACCGTCGACCAGGTCGCCTCGGCGTTCACGGTCTATCCCTCGCTCACCGGCGCCATCACGGATGCCGCCCGCGCGATGCACCAGAGCGCGCAGTGAGCGCCACGGGGGCCCGTGCGGCCGGAGGAGCTCTCTCGCGCCGATCGGTGCTGCTCGGCGCCGCCGGAACCGGAGTCGCCGGGGCGCTGACGGCCGGGCTCGCGGGGTGCGCGGCCGCCAAGCCGGATCCGGTGCCGTCGGACACCGGCGTCGAGCCCGCGGTGACGGTGCAGGCCATCGACAACCGCTACGAGCCAGCCGAGGTCGAGATCGCCGAGGGCCAGGCGGTGCGGTGGGTGTTCGCCGGCACCAACAAGCACGACGTCGTGGCCGAGGACGGCAGCTTCGTCAGCGAACTCATCGCCGAGGGGGAGTACGTCCACGTCTTCGAGACGGCAGGGGAGTTCCCCTACGACTGCTCGATCCATCCCGAGATGACCGGGCGGGTCGTCGTCCGGTAGCGCTCGTCGGCGGATGTCGGCGCTTCTCGCGCGGGACGACGTCCACTGACGAGTCGGAGAGGCCGGCGGGCCCGGATCAGCCGCCGGGAGCCGCGAGGCGCACGGACTCGAGCTGTTCGGCGCGTGTCGGCGCCGGGTGCACGGTGACCAGCTCATCGGCATCGGCGAACCTCGCGAAGGCGGCCAGTTCCTCGCGGACGCGCTCGGGACCGCCGACGGCGGTGTGCCGCATCATGCCGCGGATCTCCTGGGCTGCGGGCGAGTCGAAGACCGCGGCCGCCTGCTCCTCGGTGAGCGGGGTCTCCCGCCCGCGCGAGAGGAATCCGCGGACCCGTGCGAGCTCGGCGCGGGAGAAGAGCGCCTCGGCCGCCTCGTCGCTCGCGGCAGCGACCACGTTGATCCCCGCGCTCACCCAGGGCTCGGGATGGGCTTCGCTCGGCGCGTAGTTGTCGCGGTAATGCCGAACGGCCGCCTGGAGCGCCTGCGGGGCGAAGTGCGACGCGAACGAGTACGGCAGGCCGAGCTGCGCGGCGAGATTCGCGCCGAAGAGGCTCGAGCCGAGGATGGTGAGCGGCACGCGGGTGCCGCGCCCCGGATAGGCGTTCACCGCGTTCCGCGGCAACTCGTCCGAGAGGTACCGCTGCAGCTCGAGCACGTCGCTCGGGAAGCCCTCGGCGTCGGCATGCGTGCGGCGCAGCGCGCGGAAGGTCAGGCCGTCGGTGCCGGGTGCGCGGCCGAGTCCCAGGTGGATGCGGCCGGGATGCAGCTCGGCCAGGGTGCCGAACTGTTCGGCGATCACGAGCGGTGAATGGTTCGGCAGCATGACGCCGCCGGATCCCAGTCCGATCCGCTCGGTGTGCGCTGCGATGTGCGCGATGAGCACGGCTGGCGCGCTCGAGGCGATCGTCGGCATGTTGTGGTGCTCGGCGTACCAGACTCGGGTGTACCCGCCCGCCTCCGCCGTGCGGGCGAGGTCGACCGAGTGCGCGAGAGCCGGACCGATCTCGCCCTCCAGCTCCACACCGGCGAGATCGAGAAGGGAGAGGGGGACGAGGCTCATACTGAGGTCCAACCGTCGCCGGGTGAACGCTATTCCCGAGGCTCCGATCCGATGGGGGATCGGCCACCCTGAACCGGCCCGGAGCCGGCTCCCGGCCTGGTAGGGTCGAGGGAGAGACCCGTCGCGCCCGCGCGCCGTTTACGCCCCAGAGAGGATCCCGATGGACACCCAGCAGAGCGAGTCGAACACCGAGCTCTTCGAGCCCGGATCCGCACCGGCAGCGGGCGGCGCACTCATCGGCCAGTTCCTGATCTCGATCATCCTGGTCTTCGGTGGCTTCTACCTGATGGCCGTCGCACCGTCGTACCTCGACGGAGACGGTCACATCGGCTTCTGGATCTTCGCCGCAGCGCTCGCCGCCTGCTCGCTCGGCTTCTGGACGGCCTTCCGCGGCACGAGGCAGTAGCCTCCGCTTCGAAGCCTTCGAGCCCGGTGCCTCTCGGCATCGGGCTCGACTCGTTCGTGGTGGTTCCCGGTCAGGGGTCGGCGCTACGCGGCGTCGACCGTCTCCTCGGCGTCGGCGACCACGCTCAGGAGGATGTGCCCGCTCGGCACGGTCTGACCGACCGGCGCATCGACGCCGGCGATGACGCCGTCGTGCGGCGCGTAGATCGACTGCTCCATCTTCATCGCCTCGAGCACGACGACGAGTGCGCCGGACTCGACGCGCTGGCCCTCTTCGACTGCGACCTTCACGACGGTCGCCTGCATGGGCGCAGCCACGGCGTCGCCCGATTCGCCCGACACGGACGAGTTCGTCGCCCGTCGCGGCGCCGGGCCGCGCGTCACGTCCGCGTCGGCGAGGGGCAGCAGGGTGACGGGCATGGTGACCTCGACACGGCGGCCCTCGACCTCTACGACCACGGACCGGCGCTTCGACGGGTGCGCGACCGCGGGGACCTCGCCCTCCCACGGTTCGATGTCGTTCTCGAACTCGTTCTCGATCCACAGCGTGTAGACGCCGAAGCGCCCGTCGGGAGCCGTGAACGCCGGGTCCCGCACGATCTTGCGGTGGAACGGGAGGACGGTTGGCAGCCCCTGCACCTCGAACTCGTCGAGGGCGCGACGGGCCCGATCCAGCGCTTCCTCACGGGTGGCGCCCGTGACGATCAGCTTGCCGAGCATCGAGTCGAAGGCGCCCGAGATGACGTCTCCGGTGGTCACGCCGGTGTCGACCCGGACGCCGGGGCCGGAGGCCGGCTTGAACAGGTTGACCGGTCCTGGGGCGGGCAGGAAGCCGTTACCGGGATCCTCGCCGTTCAGACGGAACTCGAAGGAGTGGCCGTGCGCTACGGGGTCGCCGTAGTCGAGCGCACCGCCCTCGGCGATGCGGAACTGCTCGCGCACCAGGTCGATGCCCGTGATCTCCTCGGAAACCGGATGCTCGACCTGCAGGCGGGTGTTCACCTCGAGGAACGAGACGGTGCCGTCCTTCGCCACCAGGAACTCGCAGGTTCCGGCGCCGACATAGCCGACCTCGCGCAGGATCGCCTTCGACGCGGAATAGAGCTTCTCGTTCTGCTCGTCGCTGAGGAACGGGGCCGGAGCCTCCTCCACCAGCTTCTGGTGGCGGCGTTGCAGCGAGCAGTCGCGGGTCGACACGATGACGACGTTGCCGTGGCTGTCGGCGAGGCACTGGGTCTCGACGTGGCGCGGCTTCTCGAGGTACTTCTCGACGAAGCACTCGCCTCGGCCGAAGGCCGCGACCGCCTCCCGCGTGGCGGACTCGAAGAGCTCCGCGACCTCGTCCCGCTCGTACGCGACCTTGAGGCCGCGGCCGCCGCCGCCGAACGCCGCCTTGATGGCGATCGGCAGGCCCACCTCGTCCGCGAAGGCGAGCACCTCGTCGGCGCTCTCGACCGGGTCGCTCGTGCCGGCCGCCAACGGCGCACCGACCTTCTCGGCGACGTGGCGCGCGGAGACCTTGTCGCCCAGGCGCTCGATCGCGTCGGGGCCCGGCCCGATCCAGGTCAGCCCGGCGGCGATCACGGCCCGAGCGAAGTCGGCGTTCTCGGCGAGGAACCCGTACCCCGGGTGCACGGCATCGGCGCCCGAGCGGCGGGCGACCGCCAGGATCTTGTCGATCACCAGATAGGTCTCGGCACTGGTCGTGCCGTGCAGCGCGTAGGCCTCGTCGGCCAGCTGCGAGTGCATCGCATCCCGATCCTGATCCGCGTAGACCGCGACCGAGGCGATCCCGCTGTCTTTCGCGGCTCGGATGATGCGGACGGCGATCTCGCCGCGATTGGCGATGAGCACTTTACGAATACGCGACATGGAGAACAGCCTATTGGAGGGTCGAGAACGATCGTTGGATATGCGCGACAAAGCTTATCCGGCATCGTTGCCGATACCTACATGCCCCGGGTTCGATCGCACGGCCTGATCCGGTCTACGCTGGAGCTGGGCATCGCGATGCGGCGGTGCCGCTCCCGCAGCGCCCAGGCGCTCCGTCAGTGAGGAAGCAACATGGCCCAGTCCTTCAATCTCGACGATCTGCTCGGGCAGATCCCCATCGGCGACATCGCGGCCGACTTCGGCGTCGACGAGTCGACCGCGTCGGCGGCGGTCAAGCAGGCGCTGCCCGGCCTGCTCGGCGGCCTGGCCGTCAACGCCGGCGACGAGGAGGGCGCGAACAAGCTCGAGCAGGCGCTCGAGAAGCACCGCGGCTCCGAGGCGAAGGGCCGGCTCTCGGCCATCGACACCGCCGACGGCGAGAAGATCGTCGGCCATGTGCTCGGCGCGAAGCAGGAGGAGGTGGTCCAGGCGCTCGGCGCCCAGTCCGGCGACTCCGGCATCGCGGCGCTGATCCCGAAGCTGCTCCCCATCCTCGCGCCCATCATCATGCAGTTCCTCGCGAACGGGCTGGGCACCCAGAAGTCGGAGTCCGCCGCCGACTCGGAGCCGGCCGGCGGCGGCCTGGGCGACCTGCTCGGCGGGTTGCTCGGCGGTGGGTCCCAGAGCGGCTCCGGTGGCGGTCTCGGCGACCTCCTGGGAGGGCTGCTCGGCGGTGGCGGGTCCGGTTCGTCGGGCGGCGGCCTCGGCGATCTGCTCGGCGGGATCCTCGGCGGCCGCAAGTAGGCTCCGGCCGGCCCCGGTTCTCCCGGTCGGGGGAGGGCCGGGCGTCGGCCCTCCGGCATGTCTGCCCGGATACACTTGCAGCGTGGTCAATCCAGATATCCAGGGCAAGACGTATCCGCCGACGGCGCCCTACCTCGTCGGCCGCGAGAAGGTGCGCGAGTTCGCTCGCGCCGTGCTGAGCGAGGCGCCGCTCAACCACGACCCCGAGGCTGCGCGGTCCGCGGGCTTCGCCGATGTCGTGGCGCCGCCGACCTTCGCGATCGCCGTGCAGGATCTGACCCTGCAGCAGCTGCTCGCCGACGAAGAGGCGGCCGTCGACTTCTCCCGAGTGGTGCACGGAGACCAGCGCTTCAGCTACAGCCGCCCCATCGTCGCGGGTGACGAGCTGACGGGCACGATGACCGTGACGAGCGTGAAGCAGCTGGGCGGAAACAGTATGGTCACCTCATCGACGGACGTCGTCGACGCCTCGGGCGACCACGTCGTGACGGCGGTCAGTACGCTCGTCGTGCGTGCCGCCGAAGAGGAGGACCCGGCATGAGCGGCCCCGTCCTCGAGACGCTGGCGGTCGGCGACGTCGTCGCGGAGCACCGCTACCTCCTCACCCGCGATCGCCTGGTCCGGTACGCCGGCGCGTCCGGCGACTTCAACCCGATCCACTACCGCGACGACGTCGCCCGGTCGGTCGGCCTGCCCGGCGTGCTCGCCCACGGCATGCTCACCATGGGCGCAGCGGCCTCGCCCGCGATCGAATGGCTCGGATCGGTGGGCTGGGTGCGCGACTACCAGGTGCGGTTCACCCGCCCCGTCCCGGTCGACGCTGAAACGGGTGCCGAGGTCGCGATCGTCGCGACCGTCGGCGTGCTGGACGCGGAGGCGCGGACCGCGCGCATCGACCTCACCGTGACCTTCGCCGAGCAGACGGTGCTCGGCAAGAGCCGGCTGCTGGTGCAGTTCCCGTGACCGCACCCGCCGGCTCGTCGCCGAGCCCGCCCGCCCGCGGCGAGACGCCGGTGAATCTCGCCGAGCTCACCACGATGCGGGTCGGCGGCCCGGCGGACCGGGTGCTCGAGGCCCGCAGCGCCGAGGAGCTCGTGCGCTCGGCGCTCGGACTCTGGGCCGAGGGCGAGGAGTGGCTGCTGATCGGCGGCGGATCGAACACGATCGTCTGCGACGAGGGCTTCCCCGGCGCCGTGCTGCTGGTGCGGAACGAGGGCGTGGAACGGGTGGTCGATCCCGAGCTGCCGGAGACCACCGTGCGCTTGCGCGTGCAGGCAGGCCAGGACTGGGACGGGCTGGTCGCCGCCTGCGTCGAACGCGGCTGGTCCGGCATCGAGGCGCTCTCCGGCATCCCCGGCCGGGCCGGGGCCGCGCCGATCCAGAACATCGGCGCCTACGGTACCGAGCTCGGTGACGTGCTGCACTCGATCGAGTTCCTCGACGAAGCGAGCGGCGAGGTGCTGCGTCTCCCCGCCTCCGAGCTGGAGCTGGGCTACCGGCATTCCAGCATCAAGGCGGGCCGGGCCGGGGTCGTGCTCTCGATCGACCTCCTGCTCGACGCGCACCCCGACCAGGAGAACCCGATGTCCGCGCCCGTCGGGTACGGGCAGCTCGCGGATGCGCTCGGCATCACGATCGGTCAACGCGTGTCGTTGCGCGAGCTGCGCCGCACCGTGCTGCGCCTGCGCGCCTCCAAGGGCATGGTCCTCGACACCGGGGATCACGACAGCTGGAGCGCTGGATCCTTCTTCACCAACCCCATCGTCACCGAGCGCTTCGCGCGCGAGCTGCCGGCCAACGCGCCGCGCTTCCCGCTCGCCGGCGACGAGCCCGCTCCCGCGGTCACGACGTTCGAGGAGCTCGCGGCCGGCCTGCCGCTCCGCCTGCCCGAGGCCGCCGGCGAGCGTCGGGTGAAGCTCTCCGCCGCATGGCTGATCGAGCACGCCGGCATCGAGAAGGGCTTCCGGCTGCCTGGCTCGGGCGCCGCGATCTCGTCGAAGCACACGCTCGCGATCACCAACCGGGGGGCTGCGACGGCGGCCGACGTCGCCCAGCTCGCCCGCTACGTCGTGCAGCGGGTCCAGTCCGAGTTCGGCGTGATCCTGGTGCCCGAGCCGAACCTCTACGGCCTCGAACTCTAGGGCGCGCCTCGCAGCGGCCGCGGCGGTCCCGGCGGGGAAACGCATCGCGTTTCCCCCAGGGCCGGGATCCGCAGTCGACGATGCTCCCCGCTTCGCAGATGTGGATGAATCCACCAGTCCGAGCCTGATCTTTTTGTCTGGATTGAACAAGCTTCGACCGGTATGGTGCCGTCCGCCGT
This sequence comes from Leucobacter soli, assembly GCF_910593785.1. Classification (GTDB taxonomy): domain Bacteria; phylum Actinomycetota; class Actinomycetes; order Actinomycetales; family Microbacteriaceae; genus Leucobacter; species Leucobacter soli. The sequence continues at coordinate 53,260 of NZ_CAJVAP010000007.1, forward strand.
TGTGGAGACCGCGCCCGATCCTTGGCGCTCCCAGGCCGCGCCTCTAGCGTGGCAGCAGCACCGTGCGCACGCCCGTCGAAGGAGCAGATATGAGCACCACCCCCCGCATCGATGTCAACGCGGTCCGCGACTCCCTCTACGGGAAATGGAAGACCGAGCGCCTCGAAGCGCGTCGCGTCGCCTCGGATCCGCGGTTCCAGACGATCCCCGGGCAGTCGATGGAGGATCATCGCGCCCGCGTGCTCGAACAGCTCGGCGGGCTCGTCGAAGCCGGCGCGATCCAGCGGGCCTACCCCTCCGACCTCGGCGGCAGCGACAATCATGGCGGCAACATCGCCGCCTTCCAGGAACTGGTCTTCGCCGACCCCTCGCTGCAGATCAAGAGCGGCGTGCAATGGGGGCTCTTCGGCGCCGCGATCCTGCACCTCGGTACGCGGACGCACCACGAGAAGTGGCTGCCCGACGTGATCAGCCTGAAGCTGCCGGGCGCGTTCGCGATGACCGAGATCGGGCACGGCTCCGATGTCGCCTCGGTCGCGACGACCGCCACGTACGATCCCGGTGCCGAGGAGTTCGAGATCCACACCCCGTTCCGCGGAGCGTGGAAGGAGTTCCTCGGCAACGCGGCCCTGCACGGGCAGGCGGCTGTCGTCTTCGCGCAGCTCATCACCGGTGGTGTGAACCACGGTGTGCACGCCTTCTTCGTCCCGATCCGCACGCCCGAGGGCGAGCTGCTGCCCGGGGTCGGCGCCGAGGACGACGGGGTGAAGGGCGGTCTCAACGGCATCGACAACGGGCGGCTGCACTTCACGAACGTGCGGATCCCGCGCGAGAACCTGCTCAACCGCTACGGCGACGTCGCGCCCGACGGTACGTACTCCTCGCACATCGAGAGCCCCGGCCGCCGCTTCTTCACCATGATCGGCACGCTCGTGCAGGGGCGCGTCTCGCTCGACGGATCCGCCGCGAACGCGATGAAGGGCGCGCTGGCCATCGCCCTGCGCTACGGGGCCGAGCGGCGTCAGTTCCCCGGCCCGGACGGTCGCGACACGGTGCTCCTCGATTACGGGTTGCACCAGCGCCGCCTGCTGCCGCGACTCGCCGAGACCTACGCCGTCGCCTTCGCCGGGCACCGGCTGCTCGAGACCTTCGACGAGGTGTTCTCGGGCGCCAACGACACCGATGAGAACCGAGAAGACCTCGAGACCCTCGCCGCCGCGCTCAAGCCGCTCTCGACCTGGGCCGCGCTCGACGTGCTGCAGGAGGCGCGCGAGGCGACCGGCGGCGCCGGCTTCATCGCGAAGAACCGCCTCACCGGGTGGCGGGCCGACCTCGACATCTACGTCACCTTCGAGGGTGACAACAACGTGCTGCTGCAGCTCGTCGGCAAGCGTCTGCTCACCGACTACGCGGCGCAGTTCAAGGACGGCGACGTCGCGGCGATAGCGAAGGCCGTCGCCGGGCAGATCGGCGAGGGAGCGGTGCGCTTCGGCCTCCGCCAGATCGGTCAGAGCATCGCGGACCTCGGGCAGGTGGCCCGATCCGTCGAGGGCGTGCGGGACGAGTCGGCGCAGCGCGAGCTGCTCGCCGACCGCGTTCAGACGATGGTCGCGGCGATCGCGATGGCGCTGCGCGAATCGACGAAGGACCTGCCGAAGGAGAGGCGCGCGGCGGCCTCCGCGGCGGCGTTCAACGCGCAGCAGGCCAAGCTCATCGACGCGGCGCGGGCCCACGGCGAACTGCTGCAGTGGGAGGCGTTCACCGAGGCGCTCGCCGACTTCTCGGGCGACACGCTGACCGTCATGACCTGGCTGCGAGACCTCTTCGGCCTGAGCCTCATCGAGAAGCACGCGGCCTGGTACCTCGTGAACGGTCGGCTCTCGGGCTCGCGCGTCGAGGCGGTCACCGCGTACATCGACCGACTCCTGGGCCGCATCCGCGAGCAGGCTCTCGACCTGGTCGACGCCTTCGATCTGACGCCCGAGCTGCTGCGCGCCGAGATCGCGACCGGCATCGAGGCGGAGCGCCAGGCCGAGGCGCACGCGCACGTCGAGGCCCGCATCGCCGACGGCACCTGGCCGATCCACGAGAAGGAGCTGCGCAAGCGGGCGCAGGCCGTGTCATAAGCGGATCCGGCCCGATCGGCGCGGCTATGTCAGCTCCTCGAGTCCCGCACCGCCGTAGAACCGTCCCGCCTTGTACACCAACGGAGCCGCATCCGTGACGTCCGCATGCTCCACCCGCGCGACGAACACCGTGTGCGTCCTCGCCTGGTACCGCTCCTTGATCCGCGCCTCGATCGAGGCCGAGGAGCCGTCGATGAGCGGGCTGCCGAACGGACCGCTGCTCCACGCGAGGCCGAGGAACTTGTCGCCGTCCTTGGCTGCGAACCTCCGCACCGTGCCGAGCTGGGCATCGCTCATGATGTTGATGCCCAGATGAGAGGATGCGAAGAGCGCGCCGTACGTCGATGAGGTCTTCTGCACGCAGACGATGACCAGCGGGGGATCGAGCGAGACGGAGGCGTACGAGTTGACCGCGAGCCCCCGGGGGGCGCCGTGCTTGTCGACCGTCGTGACGACGGTCACCCCCGTCACGAACTGGCGGTTGAAGCCCTTGATCGACTCGATGTCGATCGCGCCGGAGAGGTCGTCGGCCACGGTACCTGCGGGGTCGTCCTCGAAGGCGGCGCGCAGGGACGGCACCCCGACGTCCGCGAGGAGCGCGGCCCGGTCCCAGGTGACCTTCTCGCGAACGATCAGCCCGTCGCGCAAGACCAGCTGGTTCGAGCCCCGGGTGGACACCCGGCACCCCGTCGCTGGCACGCCCCCAAAGTTCCTCCTGAAGGTGCCGACCGAATTCCAGAACAGCGCTCCCCGCCCGCCGTCGATCACCAGGTCGTCGAGGGTGTTCGACAGATCCGGGAACGCGTCGCGGATATCGCGGATGTCCTGCTTCAGCTCGGCGAGCGACATGGTCCGTCCGGATGCCGCGCTCTCCCGTCGATACTCCTCGTGGTAGATCCGATCGAGCGCGTCGACCTCGCCCTCGTCCCAGGCCAGTGTCCACGCTCGTGCGATGTGCTCTTTGAACTGATGCATGCGGGCCAGGATATGAACGCCGCCGAAAACCCGTCAAGAGCGGCGCACGGTCTGCCGGAAACCTTTGTGCACTGTACAGAGACGCCGCGCGACTTCTCGATTTCGGGACAACGGCGGTCCTCAGAGGACCCGGCGGCCCTTTACGGCACCGGACCAGTACGCCTCTCGCACCAGCGAACATCGTCCGGATGTCCAACTGTCGATTTTGTCGGGTCGAACGTGCGTCGAATGGCTAGTGATTCGGGGCGGTCAGATTTCTAGGCTCGTCCGGTAGGCGGCCGGAGTCGGCTGCGCAGCCAGGAATTCGGTCTCAGAGGAAGTAGCGTCATGCAGTTCGGTTTGTTTCTTTCCCATCAACGGATCCACGAGCCGAGCGCGTACGCGGAGTCGCTCTTCGTCGAGAAGCGACGCGAGGCAGAACTCGCTGACGAGCTGGGCTTCGACATGATCTGGATGCCCGAGCACCATCTGATCCACTTCATGCAGGCGCCGAACGCGCTGATGCTCGCGCAATACCTCGGGCAGGGGCTCTCCTTGCGAGTCGGGACGATGGCGACGCTGCTCCCGCTCCGCCATCCGCTCATCACCGCGGCGGAGGTCGCGCTCACCGCGTCGCTGCTCGGAGACCGCTTCGAGTTCGGCGTCGGACGCGGCGCCTATGAGTACGAGTTCGTGCGGCTCGGCGTGCCGTTCGCGGATGCGCCTCAGCGGTTCACGGACACGCTCGAGTTCCTCGAGGAGCTCTGGGCCTCCGAGAGCGGAGCCGCCTCGATGTCGACCGAGGTCTACGACTTCCCGAACGCAGCTCCCTGGCCGCGCATGCCCGGCCGCGACAAGCTCCGCGTCTGGTACGCGGCGATGACCAGGCCCTCGGTGCTCAAGGCGGCCGAGGCGGGATACAGCGTGGCGACCTGGCCCTTCATCCGGCCGATGTCGGCGCTCGAGCCGATCGCCGAGGCCTTCCACGAGGGGGTGCGCGCGAACCGGCTCGGCAAGAAGCAGGAGCTCACGGTGCTGCGCGCGACCTTCGTCTCCCACTCGGAGGAGGAGATCGAGCAGCGCATCGACGAGGCCCTCATCAACCACCGGATCAACCAGCGCCTGCACCACTTCATCCAGAACGCGGACGAGTCGGGCGTCGTCAGGCCGGACCCGCTGGACGAGGAGCCCTCGCGGGCAGAGGTCAGGGAGAACCTGCTCTTCGGCACCCCCGAGGAGGTCATCGAGAAGCTTCGAGCGTACGAGGCTATCGGCGTCGACCAGATCATGACGACCTTCGACTTCGGACCGGAGCATGCAGCGGTGGCACGGTCGATGCGGCTCTTCGCCGACGAGGTCATCGCTCCGATGCGGTCGGCAGCGAAGTAGGAGACGAGAAAGGACGTGAGCATGTCGCAACGTGTCTTCCTGGGACGGGTCGTCACCCTCGACCGCGACGACCGCAGAGGAACCGGCATCCGGACCTCCGGGAGCAGGGTCCGCGATGTGCTCGAGGAGTCGAGTGCGGCCGGGGACGGCGAGATCCTCGACTTCGGGGATCGGGTGATCCTCCCCGGCTTCGTCGATGCGCACGTCCATCTCGAAGTGACGGCCCGCGCCCTGGTGACGATGGTCGACGTCCGAGTACCGAGGTGCCGCACCGTCGCGGATGTGCTGGAGGTGCTGAGCGACGCGAGCGCCGGCTGGTCGGAGCCGGAGAACGTGTGGATGCGGGCCCAGGCGAATCTGTTCTTCGACCAGAAGCTCGCCGATAAGCGCTACCCCACGCTCGCGGAGCTCGACGGCGCCACGGGGGACATCCCGTTGGTGATCCACGCCGGCGGTCACACCTCCCTGCTGAACTCGGCGGCGATCCGTCTATCGGCGCTCGAGCGGTTCTCCACCGGCGAGCAGGGGGCGATGGGCGGAGTCGTGGTCGAACGCGACTCCACGGGCCGTCCGACCGGCCTCGTCAGCGAGATCGACAGCTTCCTTCCGATCATCGACCGGAGCGAGGGATCCCTCTCGCGGACCCTCGTCGAAGGCGCCCGCGAGCTCTTCACCCAGTACGGCGTCACCGTGATCGGCGATATCTCGGGCACCCCGGCGGGAGTGCGCGCCATAGCCGCCGCAGCCGAGTCGGGCGAGATCCCGCAGCGTGTCGTCGAATACGTCTGCGCTCCGGGGACGCTCGAGTTCGAGGATGCGCTGAGATCTCGCGAGATCTTCGGCGACGGCGAGCGGTTCCACGTCCGAGGCATCAAGGTGTTCGCCGACGGCGGCTACTCGTCGCGCAACGCGGCGGTCGACATCCCCTACGTCGACGAATACGCACTGGAGGCCGGCTCGACCGGCACCGTCAACATCGGCCGCGAGGAGCTGGTGGAAATGGTGAGCCGCAGCGCTCGAGCCGGGCTGCAACTAGCCGTCCACGCGAACGGCGAACGAGCGCAGCGGGAGATCGTCGAGGCCGCCGCGGCGGCCGAGAGCGCCGCCGGCCTTCCCGTGCGGATGGAGCACGCGGGGAACCTGATGATGGACGGTACCGCGGACGCGGCATGGCGCGAGGCCGATGTCGTGCCGATCCCGCAGCCGACCTTCCTGTACAACTTCGGCGACTTCTTTCCGCTCTACCTGGGGGAGGCCGCATCCACCGGACGCTTCCGCTTCCGGGATCTCTCCGAGCGCGGCTGGCGCCTGGCGGGCAGCTCGGACGTCTTCACGGGTGCGGAGGAGGCTCAATCGAATCCGCTCTTCGGCGTCTGGAACTGCCTGGCGCGGCGCTCGTTCAACGATGCGGTGATCGAGCCCGACCAGGCGCTGACGCTCGACCAGGCGCTGCGCATGTACACGCAGTACGCCGCGGACTCGCTTGGCCTGGGTGATAGCTACGGCAGTATCGAGGCAGGGAAGGAGGCCGACTTCGTAGTGCTCGACAGGGATCCCTACGAAGCATCTGCGGACGAGCTCCTGGAGATACGGGTCGATCACGTGGTGGTCGGCGGGCGTATCGTCCACTCCCGCGACGGAGCGCCGCCGCCGAACGTCTCCGAACGCGGATAGAGCATCGGCGGCGAACCCCCACCATGCCATCGGATGAGCAGCTCGATCGTGCAGAAGCTAGCATGCTTCGTATGCCCAGGATCGTTGATGAGATCATCAGGAAACCTGAGTTCGGCATAGAGGTCCTCGCACGGAACAGCGAGCTCGAACCGGCGGTCGTGTGCAGAGGGGTCCAGGTGACCGAACACGTCGACCCGTCGCCGTGGCTCCACCGGCTCGAGATCGTGCTCACCACTGGGATCTCGCTCACCACCGAGGCGCAGCAGCAGGCCTTCGTCGAGAAGCTGGTCGCCAGCAAGGCGCTGGCTCTGATCTACAGTGCTTACTCGGGCGAGCTGGTGCCCGAACGGGTCATCGAGGTCTGCCGGCAGCACGGACTCACCCTGCTCCGGCCGTCACCGGTCGTGCCGCTCGCCGACATGGCCGCGTTCATCAATCGTCGGATCCTCGACGGGCATTTCGCGACGCAGCAGACCTCGATCAAGCTGTACCGGCAACTGGTCGCCCTGGTGATCCGCGGCGCCTCCATCCAGAAGATCCTCGACACAGTGCTCGACATCCTCGACTTCTCCCAGACGATGATCATCGATCGCGAGGGGATCGTCCTCGCGGAAACGGGGCAGGATCCGGAGATCCTCGCCCTGATGAAGCACACTATCCGCAGCTACCGTCGGAACGCCCGGGGCGCGGGGCAGTCCTTCCAGCTGCCGTTCGACCAGTCGCTTTGCAATGTCATCCCGGTCCAGCTCGACGGCAGCACCCATGCCTTCATCGCGATCGTCAGTTCGCGCGCCCTGAACGAGCACGAGGAACTCATGCTCGAGCAACTCCACGCCGGGGTCGCGCTTACCCTCTCGCGCGACCTCACCGACAACCGGTGGCGGCAGCAGTCCTTCACGCGTCTGCTCGAGGCCGTCCATATGGGCGAGATGAGCTCCGTCCTCGTGCAGGAGCGGCTCAGGGCCGCCAACATCGACGAAGCCGTGGAAGGAGTGCTCTTCCGAGTCGAGTGCGAGACCGATGGCTCGCATCTGGCACAGCTCATCCGGGTACTCGAGAACGAGCTCATCGGCTTCACGGACACGGTAGCCTTCCACGAGGGGGCCGTGTACTTCTTCGTCCCGGATCCGTCCGAGCGGCTCGGGGAGGAGATCTACCGTTCCCTCTCGCCGCTCCGGAACCCGAAGGTCATCGCGAGCATGCGCCACAGCGGTGCCGACGGGTTCGTCCGGGCCTACCAAGAGGTGAACATGCTGGCGCAGCAGCAGCTCAACAGTGTCGGGTTCTTCGCAGCCGAGAGCATGGACACGCTGACCATACTGCGAAGCAATCACGATCCGATGCTGCGCGCTCTCGTCGCGCGCGCACTGGGACCGTTGTTCGACGCGAACGGGAGAGAGAAGCCCGAACTGCTTCATACTCTGGAGACCTTCATCAGGAGCGGCTGTCGAACGGGGCCGACCGCAGAGGAATTGCACGTCCATCGGCACACGGTGACGTACCGGCTCAATCAGATCACCCAGCTCGTCGGTCTCGACCCCCGCTCAGGGGATTCGCTCCTCGAATACACTGCGGCGCTCCGGCTCTATCGGGCGGGCGTCGTCAAGTGCGAGGACATCACCGACCGGACACGATAGGCCGGCGGACAGCCGTCCGCGTCCGCGAGTACGAGGATTCCCGGGCATGTCTCCTCCTGCCCGCGGGTCGTCGCGGCGTCGGGTCGTCGAGGCTCCCGACCCGTGGATCCGCGCCCGGCGGCGGTCGCCGAGACGAAGGCCAGTTGGAGTATCCGGCAGGCCGAGTTCTTTCAATCTGGCTAATGCTTTTGCCCTGGAGCGAAACTACCTTGGCATTCGACGGGCGCCCCCCAGTGCGCGGTTCCTGAGTGACGACGAGGTTAAGGACGGCAATGACGAGTTCCATCAGCACGTACACCCTGTACATCGGCGGAGAGCGGGTCTCATCAGACTCGACCGAGACGATCGACAGCTTCAACCCGGCGACCGGCGCGCTCGAGTACCGCATCCCCGACGGGAACGCCGCCGACGCGGACCGCGCTGTTCGCGCCGCACGAGAGGCGCTCGACTCGTGGCGGAGGCTGACCCCCGCCGAGCGGGGCGCGCACCTGTTCAAGATCGCCGACGAGGCGGAGAAGCACGTCGAGCGCCTGGCCGAGGCCGAGACCCGCGACAACGGCAAGCTGCTGCGCGACACGCTCGCGACCTATCGCGTGCTCCCAAGCATCTGGCGCTACTTCGCCGGCTGGGCCGACAAGATCCCGGGTTCGGTCATTCCCACGGGGGACGACGCGCTGAACTACCTCCGGCGTGAGCCGCATGGTGTGGTGCTGTCGATCGTGCCCTGGAATGCGCCCCTGCAGCTCGCGAGCCACAAGCTCGCGGCCGCCCTGGTCATGGGCAACACCGTCGTACTGAAGCCTTCGGAGATCACCTCGGGAGTGGTCCTCGATTTCGTCGAGGTGCTCGAGAACGCGGGCCTCCCCAGGGGCGTCATCAACATCGTGACCGGGCGCGGCAGCACGATCGGAGAGGCGCTCGTCAGCCACCCCGGCGTCGACCTGATCACGTTCACCGGCGGCACGGGCACCGGCACGAGGATCGCGAAGGTCGCGGCGGACCGGCATGTGCCCTGCCTGCTGGAGCTCGGCGGGAAGTCGCCGAACATCGTGTTCGCCGATGCTGATTTCGAGAAGGCGCTGAACGGGGTGGCGAACGCCATCTTCGCCGTCTCCGGCCAGGCGTGCACCGCGGGATCCCGCGCCTATGTGCATCGCGACATCTACGATGACTTCGTCGCCGCGCTGGTCGAGCGCGCGAAGCGCATCCGTGTCGGAGATCCGCGGAGCGACGGGACCGAGATGGGTCCGCTGGCCTATTCCGAGCATTTCGACCGCGTGCTCTCCTACGTCGACAAGACGGTCGGCGAGGGTGCGCGGCTCGCGACCGGTGGGCGACGGGTCGCGGGGGCGGGGTTCGACGACGGGCTGTACCTCGAGCCGACGATCTTCGACGGCGTCACGCCCGAGATGACGATCACCAAGGAGGAGATCTTCGGGCCGGTGCTCGCCGTGATCCCCTTCGACACCGAGGACGAGGTGATCGAGCATGCGAACGGCACCGAGTTCGGACTCGCGGCGGGCGTGTGGACCCAGAACGTGAACCGCGCGCATCGCGTGGCCCGGCGGATCGATTCCGGAGTGGTGTGGGTGAACACCTACCGGGTCCTCAGCCCGATCACGCCCTTCGGCGGGTTCAAGGCCAGCGGGCACGGCAAGGAGGGCGGGGTCGAGAGCCTCTACGAGTACTCGCGGCTCAAGAGCGTCTGGATGGATCTCAGCGAGTAGACCCCACCGAATCTCGACGAACCACACAACGAACGTCCAAAGGAGGACTTCATGAACACTCTCTCTCAGATGAGCACCACGCGACGCGGGCTGCTCGGCGGATCGCTCGGCATCGGCGCGCTCGGTCTTCTCGCCGGGTGCTCCCCCTCGCCGCAGACAGGAGGCGGCGGTGGGAGCGGGAACCCCTTCACCATGGTCACCTGGGGCGGCACCTCCGAGGAGGCGTTCCTCGAGGCCTGGGGAACTCCCTTCATAGAGGCAACCGGCCGCACCATCACCACCGACACCATCGACTACGGCCGGTTCGCGACTCAGGCCGAGAGCGGCAAGCTGGAGTGGGACTGGTTCGACTGCGAGGCGTACTACGCGCTCGGCAATCCGGACTTCTTCCAGCCGCTCGACTACGATCGGCTCGAGGTCGACAAGGACGACTTCATCGAGATGCCCAACGATCGCGGCCAGGCCTTCACCGAGCGCGCGCTGGTCTCGTACTGGACCTCGTGGGTCAGCAGCTATCGCACCGACCGCGACGGCCCGCGCCCGATGAACTGGGAACAGTTCTTCGATACGAAGGCGATCCCGGGCAAGCGGTCCGTCTACAACTGGCCGCAGGGCATGCTCGAGATCGCGCTCCTCGCCGATGGCGTCGCGTACGAGGACCTCTACCCGCTCGACCTCGAGCGTGCGTTTGCGAAGTACGACAGCATCCGGGACGATCTGGTGTTCTGGAACTCCGCGGCCGAGTCGCAGCAGTACCTCGTGAGCGGCGCCGCGGACTTCGTCGTGACCTGGAACAACCGGATCGGCAACCTCGCGCTCGGCGGCGAGGCGGTCGCGATCGAGTGGGAGGGCAACCTCCGCTCGTACGGCATGCACGTCGTTCCCGAGAACGCCCGCGACGAAGAGGGCACCTACGAATGGATCAAGCTGGCGCTGAAGCCAGAGAACCAGGCGGCGTTGAGCCTGGGCGGCGGCATGGCGCCGACCTTGAAGTCGGCCTCCGCCTCGATCCCCGCCGATGTGCGCAAATGGCTGAGCACCGAGCCCGAGGCGATCGAGAAGTCGGTCGGCGGCGCCGACGAGAAATGGTGGGGCGAGAACCTCGCCGAGGTTTCGACACGGTGGTACGAGTGGGCGGGTCAGTGACCTCTTCGCTGAAGGGCAAGCGGCTGGGGTTCCTCATCCCCAGCCTGCTCCTGCTCGTCGTGGTGTTCGCGATCCCGGTCGTGCTCGTGATCGGTTCCGCGTTCCAGCCCGAGGCGAACGCCTTCGGCAAGCTCTTCTCGCCGACTTTCGTCGCGATCACCCTCCGCACGCTGGGGATCGCGGCGGCGGTCGCGCTCATCTCCTTGGTCGTCGCGTACCCGGTGGCCTACCTGGCGGCGTCGAGCGGGAAGCGGGCGTCATCGCTGCTCCTCGGCCTCGTCGGGATCTCGCTGTTCCTCAGCATCGTGGTCCGCGGCTACGCATGGATGGCGATCCTCGATCGGCGAGGCGTCGTGAACACGCTGCTGGGCACGGACTTCGAGATGCTCCGCAACACCCCCGCGGTGCTCATCGGCCTGATCCAGTACGGCGTGCCGTTGATGGTGTTCCCCCTCTACAACTCGATGAAGCGGGTCGACCTCCGTCTCCTGCGTGCTTCGCGGAACCTGGGGGCCTCCGGCCCGCGCGCGTTCTGGGGCGTCTACTTCCCGCAGACCCTGCACGGCGTCTTCGCCGGCTACACGGTCGTCTTCGTCGTCATCCTGGGCTACTACATCCTTCCTGCGATCCTCGGCGGACCGCAGAACACCATGATCGGCGAGTTCATCGCCAATCAGTTCCTCTCGACCGCCGACTTCGCCACCGGTGCCGCCGCCTCACTGGTGCTGCTCGCCTGCGCGCTCGGCGGGTACATCGTCATCCAGGTGATCAGCAGGATCGTGATCAGGGGGCCGAGAACATGACCAGAGTGCTGCTGTGGATCTTCTCCGCCCTCGTCTGCCTGTACCTGCTGCTCCCGGCCGCTGTGGTGATCCCGCTCTCGTTCAACTCGTCGCCCTTCCTGCAGTTTCCGCCTCCCGGATACACGACGAAGTGGTACGAGCAGTTCTTCGCGGATCCCTCCTGGACCGGTTCGCTCTTCATGAGCTTCCGGGTCGGGTCGATGTCGGCGCTGCTCTCGATCGTGCTGGGCGCCACCGCGGCCTACTTCCTGCTGCGCGCAGGCAGGAAGACGGAGCGATACGTCGACACGGCGCTCGCGCTCCCGCTCGTCGTGCCGATCGTCGTCTTCGCCGCCGGGCTCTACTTCGTGAAGCTCGTGTACCTGCCCCAGGGGACATCTCCCGAGCTGGTGCTCGTGCTCGCCCACGGAGTGATGACGATGCCCTATGTGCTGCTCTACATCCGAGCCGCGTTCTCGCAGGTCAACTGGCAGCTCGAGCGCGCCGCGCGGAACGCCGGGGCGAGCGGCGTCCGCGCCTTCGCGGACGTCGTGCTGCCTCAGATCTGGCCGGCGCTCGCCGCGAGCGGGGTGCTCGCCTTCGTGCTCTCACTCGACGAGACGGTGATCTCGATGTTCGTGACCGACGGCTCGACGCGCACCCTCCCGGCCCGGATGTTCTCGAGCATCAGCTATCAGCTGAACCCGCTCGTGCCGGTCGCGGCGGCCGTCATGCTGGGCTCGATGGCCGCGCTCGGGATCCTGTACCTGGTCATACGCATCGTCGCGAACAGACTCAAGAACACACAGCAGTCGCACGCCGCGCGTGCGACAGAACCGGAGAACTCAACTCGTGAAATCGCAATCTCGAAAGTCGTCGAAGGCAGCTGAACGATGAAGGGTTCGCTCGAGATACGCCGGCTGGCCAAGTCCTATCATTCCGCGGTCGCGGTGCGGGAGTTCGATCTCCACGTGCAGCCGGGCGAGTTCGTCACGCTGCTGGGCTCCAGCGGCTCGGGAAAGACCACGACGCTGCTCATGGTGGCCGGCTTCGAGGAGCCGACCTCGGGGAATCTCATCCTCGACGGGCGGGACATCACTCGCGTCCCGCCGAACAAGCGCGGCATCGGCATGATGTTCCAGCACTATTCGCTCTTCCCGCACATGACCGTGGAGCAGAACGTCGCCTACCCCCTGAAACTCCGTAAGGTGCCGAAGGCCGAGATACGGGACCGGGTGCGCGATGCGCTCGCCCTGGTCGAGCTCGCCGACTACGCCTCCCGGTACCCGACAGAGCTCTCCGGCGGGCAGCAGCAGCGCGTCGCACTCGCACGGGCGATCGTGTTCCGGCCCGGTCTGCTGCTGATGGACGAGCCGCTGAGCGCCCTCGACCGGGGGCTGAGGAAGAGCATGCAGAGCGAGATCCGGCGCATCCACCGGAATCTGAAGACCACGATCATCTACGTCACTCACGACCAGGACGAGGCGCTATCGATGAGCGATCGCATCGTGCTGATGCACGACGGCGAGATCGTGCAGGTGGGGACTCCGACCGAGCTCTACGACTCCCCGGTGAACACCTTCGTCGCGAACTTCGTCGGAGAGTCCACGCTGCTCCGCGGCGTCGTCGATGCGTCCGTCGATGGCGGCTATCGGGTGAAGCTGGACTCCGGAGAACTCGTCGCCTGCGACTCCGGTCGGAGCTTCGAACGCGGGGATGCGGTCGTGATCCGGATCCGTCCCGGGCAGCTCTCCTTCGGCAGCGCAGAGCTCGGCGCGCAAGCGCCCCCCGAGGGAATCGAGGCTCGGGTCGAGGACTCGGCCTATCTCGGCGACCACTGGCAGCACACCGCGCGGACCGGGGCGGGCGCCTTGGCGACGTTCCTCGAGAACACGAGCCGGGGCAGCCGGGTTCAGGTGGGCCAGAGGGTGCGGCTGAGCTGGCTGCCTTCCGACGCGATCCTGCTCCAGGCGTGATGGCCGGTGCGGACGAGGAAGGACGGTACCCCGCATGCTGCAGCAGCTGACGCTCGCCATGACGGCCGCGGAGCCCCTCCGAGTGACCTTCTACGAACCGGTCGACGTACCGGTGACGGCACTCGAGCCGGTGGAGGCGAGCGGAGGAGCGGAGGCGAGACTGCTCGCCTCGCCGGGCGATGAGGTGCCGACCCCGAGCCGCCTCATCGGGGAGGAGGCGGCCGTTGCCTCGGCCTTCCTGGTCGTGGTGTTCGAGGTGGCGCAGCCCCATCGCCGTGAACTCCTGCAGTGGTTCGTGGACGAGCACGTCCCGCTGCTGCAGCGGGAGCCCGCGTGGCTGCGGACGCGGATCGTCGCCGAGGGCGCCGATGGCCGCGTCGTGGCGATCCACTCGCTGGCCGATCGCGGTGCGCTCACGAGCAGCTACCGTCGGGCGGCCGGCGAGACGCGACTGGCGCACCGGATCCTCTCGTCCGACTGGTTCGTCCCGCCGCTGCGGCTCGTCTTCTCCACCCGGTCCGTCGCCGGGCCGGATGCATCGTGAGCACCCGGCCGATAGGAGGCGACGAATCGTGAGGATCCTCGTCGTGGGAGCGACCGGCCAGGTCGGCGCGATCGTCGCCGGCGCGCTGGGCGAGCGCCATGAGGTGATCGGCCTCTCGAGATCCAGCGATCCCCGCCTGGATCTTCTGGACGCCGACTCCATCTCCGCCGCCCTGACGCGCATCGGAAGGGTGGATGCGGTGGTCGACTGCGCCGGCGGCGCTCCGTTCCTGCCGCTCCGGCAGCTGACCTCCGAGCTCGTCCTCGCCGGCGTGCGCACGAAGATGCTCGGCAAGGTCGATCTGCTGCTGCACGGGCACCCCTGGGTGGCGGACGGCGGCTCGTTCACCTTCACCACGGGAATCACCGCGCGACGAGTGGTCCCGGGGGGAAGCGTGGCGGCGCTCGCCAACGGCGCGATCGAGTCCTTCGTGCGCACCGCGGCGACCGAGATGCCGCGCGGCATCCGCGTGAACGCGGTGAGCCCGACGGTCGTGGAGGGGAGCGATGCGCTCGCGCACGGATTCCGAGGATTCGACCCGGTCGCCGCGTCGGTGCTGGCTGCGGCGTTCGTGGCGGCCGTCGAGGGCTCGGCGAACGGCCGGGTCATCGAAGTGTAGGCGGAGCCGCGCCGGGCGGCGGCGCAGGCAGAACGGTCGCGGCGCGGCCGACAGACAAGCAAGCAAGAAGGAGAACCTGTGAAATTCGATCTTTTCGTGAACCTCTTCGATGAGGCGCGTCGCCCTTATCGCACCGTGGTGGACGAGCTGCTCGCGGTCACGCAGCAGGTCGAGGAGCTCGGCTTCGACACGATCTGGACCGGAGAGCACCATTTCGGCGGGGAAGGGTACGACATCCAGCCGAATCCGATCATGAACCTCCTCTACCTCGCCCAGCACACGGAGCGGATCCGCCTCGGGATCGCGGCGGTCGTCCTCCCCGCCTGGCACCCGCTCCGCCTGGCCGAGGACCTCGCGATCCTCGATCATCTGTCCAACGGACGGGTCGAGGTGGGCATCGCGCGCGGGATCACCGATCGCGAGCTGAGCAACCTCAACAGCACTCGCGTCGAACGGCGATTCGGCCAGGCGAGCCGGCAGATGTTCAAGGAGACGCTCGACATCGTCCGCGCATCGTGGACCGAGGAGAGCCTGCAGTGGGACGGGCAGTACTACACCTTCCCCCGCCGGGGCATCGCCGACAGCTACGCGGCGTGGTATCCGCGCAACCCGGAATGGAGATCCGAGGCGGGCGAGTACATCGGCATGAGCATCGTGCCGAAGCCGGTGCAGTCGCCGATGCCGCCGCTCTGGAACGTCGGCGACAGCGACGATTCGATCCGGTTCGCCGCGCGGGAATCGATGGGGGCGATCACCTGGCTGCTCTCCGACAAGTCGTTGCCCCGCATGTTCGAGCTCTACCGCGACGAGTCGTCCGCGCACGGCGTCGAGCGGCGGCTCGGCGAGGACCTGGGGCTGCTCCGCGTGTGCGTCGTCGCGCCGACCGACGCCGAGGCGCGGGCGCTGGCCGAGCCCTCCGTCGAACGGCTGTACCGGGACTACCTCGGCGGTCTCCGCGGCCGATCGATCTACGCCGATCCGGGCGAGGTGCTCGGATCCGACGTCGACGACGTCTCGTGGTTCGATTTCCTCGACGAACGGGGCCACCTGCTCGTGGGAAGCCCCGAGACCGTGACCGCGCACCTCAAGCAGTACGAGGACACCGTGGGCCTGGAGCGGATCCTGCTCCTCACCTGGCTCCCCGCCTTGACGTCCGCCCAGATCCAGGAGTCGCTGCGGCTCTTCGGCGCCGAGGTCATGCCTCACTTCCGGACGGAGGAGGCATGAGCCGGTCGCCCGCTCCGTCGACGGACCGGGCTGAGACGGAACTCGACGGCCGCGGCATCACGGACTGGCACAGTCATATCTGGCTGCCCGGTCAGCTGGGGCCCGAGTTCGGGAAGCAGCTCGATGAGCACTACGCTCACGTTCCGAGCGAGTCGGGCTCCCCGGAGCATCACCGCAGGATGATGGCGGAGAGCGGCGTCGAGCAGGCGGTGGTGATCGGGCTCACGAGCGACCACCTGGGCATGGACATCCCGAACGAGTTCGTCGGCGACTACGTCGCATCCGATCCCGGGCGCCTCGTCGGCTTCTCCTCGGTCGACCCGAACCGAGCCGACGCGCCCGCGGAGCTGCGCTACGCGCTCGGCGAGATCGGCCTGCGCGGGGTGAAGCTCGCCCCGCCCTACCAGGACTTCCACCCCCATTCCGAGGAGGCGTACCGCGTGTACGAGGTCGCCGCGGAGCACGGAGCGGTCATCTTGTTCCATCAGGGCGCGGTCACCCACCGTCGGGGCGTGCTCGAGGTGGCGCAGCCGATCCTGCTCGACCGCGTCGCCCGCGACTTCCCCGAGCTGAAGATCATCGTCGCGCACGTGGGCCAGCCGTGGTTCGTCGAGGTCGTCTCGATGATGCGGAAGCACCGGAACCTGTACACCGATGTCTCGGCCCGATGCCAGCGCCCCGCGCAACTGGCGAAGATACTCGAGGCCGTTCTCGACTACGACCTCCAGGACCGGCTGCTGTTCGGCTCCGACTTCCCGGTGTTCGACCCCCGGGCGCACGCGTCCTCTTTCTTGAGCGTCGCCGAGGAGAGCGGCGACGAACGGCTGGACGGCGCGCTCGTCCGCGATGTGCTCTTCAACCGTCCGTTGTCGTTGCTGGGGCTCGAATAGGCGTGCGAGCCCCTCAGGCTCGGGCTCGTCGGCTCGGGTTCGCGGGTGCAGGAGCGGCGAATAGAGTACAGCTATGACGAATCCCCCTGCGAGCGACCTGCGCACCCTCTACCCGCCCGTCGAGCCCTACACGACCGGACTGCTCGCCGTCGGAGACGGACACGAGGTCTACTGGGAGGCCTGCGGCAACCCGGCCGGCAAGCCGGTCGTGTTCCTGCACGGCGGCCCCGGCGGCGGGTGCACCCCCGACCATCGCCGCTACTTCGACCCGCAGCGGTACCGGATCGTGCTCTTCGACCAGCGCGGCTGCGGCCGCAGCACGCCGCACGCGGGCGAGGCCGGTGCCGACCTCAGCGCGAACACCACCTGGCATCTGGTCGCCGACATCGAGCGACTGCGCGAGCACCTCGAGATCGATCGCTGGCAGGTGTTCGGCGGATCCTGGGGATCCGCGCTCGCGCTCGCCTATGCCGAGACGCACCCCGAGCGGGTCACCGAGCTCGTGCTGCGCGGCATCTTCACGCTGCGGGCGAGCGAGATCCGCTGGTTCTACCAGGAGGGCGCCTCGGAGCTCTTCCCCGACCTGTGGGAGGGCTACCTCGCGGCGATCCCCGAGGCCGAGCGCTCGGACCTGGTCGCGGCATTCCATCGGCGCCTCTTCGACGCCGATCCCGCCGTGCACACCCCGGCCGCGGTCGCCTGGACCGTCTGGGAGAACTCCACCATCCGGCTGATCCCCGACGAGTCCGCCATCGCCGCCGCCCGAGCCGACGAGGCGGCAGCGGTGGCCTTCGCCAGGATCGAGAACCACTACTTCACCAACGGCGGCTGGATGGAGGAGGGGGCGCTGATCCGGGATGCCGCAGAGCGGCTCGCCGGGATCCCCGGAGTGATCGTGCAGGGGCGCTACGACGCATGCACGCCGCCCCGCACCGCCTGGGACCTGCACCGTGCCTGGCCGGAGGCCGAGTTCCGCATGATCCCGGACGCCGGGCATGCCGCGAGCGAGCCGGGCATCGTGGACGCGCTCGTGCGCGCCACCGATCGCTTCGCCTGATCCGACGACGCCGCCCGGATACCTCGGCGCCTGATCCGGTCTGCGCCCGACCGTCGCGGTTCTCCGTCCCGTAACACGATGTTCACGGATCGCGCGCGTGTCGCCCCGGCCTGAACCCAGCGTCCGGGCGTAACGTGTGAGTCATCGGGCACCTCGCCCGATCGGGGTGTCCGCGCCCCACATCACGTCGGTCACCCCGCTGATCCGGAACACCCGGGCAGAAGGAGTCACCGTGGCCGCCACACAGCCGAACGACACCACAGCCAGCGCCGTCTCCGATGCGGCGGCAGCCGCGGAGCGCGGCAGCCATGAGGCGCTTCCGCAGACCGAGCGCACGTACGTGCTCGACACCTCGGTGCTGCTGAGCGACCCGGGGGCGATCTTCCGCTTCGCCGAGCACGCGGTCGTACTGCCCGTCGTGGTGATCACCGAACTCGAGAAGAAGCGGCAGGATCCCGAGATCGGCTACTTCGCCCGGCGCGCGCTGCGCCTGCTCGACTCCCTGCGCGAGAAGCACCTGCGGCTCGACTTCCCGGTGCCGGTCGGCGAACAGGGCGGCACGCTGCGCGTTGAGCTGAACCACACCGACGCCGACGCGCTGCCGAGCGGCATGCGGCTCGGCGACAACGACACGCGGATCCTCGCGGTGGCGCAGAACCTCGCTGCCGAGGGTCTCGACGTCTCGGTCGTATCGAAGGATCTGCCGATGCGCGTGAAGGCCGCGGCGCTCGGCCTCGGCGCCGAGGAGTACCGCGCGGAACTCGCGCGCGACGACAGCTATTCGGGGGTGGCCGAGGTCGAGCTCGACGAGGAGGCGATGAGCCGGCTCTGGGACGACGAGCGCCTGGACGGCGTCGCCGCGGTCTCGGAGCTGCCGCTCGGCACCGGTCTGATCCTGAACTCCCCGCGCGGGCATGCGCTCGGCCGGGTGGAGCGAAGCGAGGACGGGGGGAACGCCGGGTCGCTGCGTCTCGTCCGAGGCGATCGCGAGGTCTTCGGGCTGCACGGCCGCAGCGCCGAGCAGCGGCTCGCGATCGACCTGCTGCTCGACCCGCAGGTCGGGATCGTCTCACTCGGCGGCCGGGCGGGCACCGGCAAATCGGCGCTCGCGCTCGCCGCGGGGCTCGAAGCCGTGCTGGAGCGGCAGCAGCACCGCAAGGTCATGGTGTTCCGCCCGCTCTACGCGGTCGGCGGCCAGGAGCTCGGCTACCTGCCCGGCGACCAGCAGGAGAAGATGAACCCCTGGGGTCAGGCGGTGTTTGACACGCTCGGCTCGATCGTCTCGCAGAACGTGCTCGAGGAGGTCGAGGCCCGGGGCCTGGTCGAGGTGCTGCCGCTCACCCACATCCGCGGGCGGTCGCTGCACGACGCGTTCGTGATCGTCGACGAGGCGCAGTCGCTCGAACGCAACGTGCTGCTGACGATGCTGAGCCGGATCGGCCAGAACTCGCGCGTGGTGCTGACGCACGACGTCGCGCAGCGCGACAACCTGCGCGTCGGCCGGCACGACGGCATCGCCGCGGTCATCGAGAAGCTGAAGGGCCACCCGCTCTTCGGGCACGTCACGCTGACCCGCAGCGAGCGGAGCGAGATCGCGGCGCTCGTCACGGACCTGCTCGAGGAGTAGCCGGCCGGCGCCGCGGTCCGCGATCCGGCAGCCACGCGTCTCGACCGTCGTCCTGCGATCCCGCTTCGCGGGCCGCAGAACGACAGGAGAAGGCGGATCGTGGGACGGGAATAGGCTGGTGAGGTGAACGAGAATACGGCCAGGACCGTCGACGAGTTGCTGCCCGATGCGATGCTGCGGCGGTTCGGTGAGCGGGCGCCGGGCTACGACGCCGAGAACGTCTTCTTCGCCGATGACTTCGAAGAGTTGCGCGCAACCGGCTATCTCGCGGCGCCGGCGCCGGTCGAACTCGGCGGCGCCGGGCTGCGCCTCGAACAGCTGGTCGAGGCGCAGCGACGCCTCGCCGCCTACGCGCCCGCCACGGCGCTCGGTGTGAACATGCACCTCGTCTGGGTGCAGGTGGCGCGATTCCTTCGGGACCGCGCGCCTGGTGATGACGGGAACGGCCCGCTCGACTGGGTGCTGCGCGACGCGGTCGCGGGCGAAGTCTTCGCCTTCGGGATATCCGAGGCCGGCAACGACGCGGTGCTCATGGATGCTCGATCGACAGCCGAGCACCTCGGCGCCGGCGAGGGCTACCGCGTCGACGGCACGAAGATCTTCACGAGCCTCTCGCCGGTGTGGACACGACTCGGGGTGCATGCTCGCTGCGATGCGCCCGGGCCCGGCGCCGCTGGGCCCGGCGCCGCGGAGCCGCATCTCGTCTTCGGCTTCGTGCGGCGCGACGGTGGCGCGCTGCGCGAGGGATCCATCTCGCACCCGGGGGAGTGGAACCCGCTCGGTATGCGCGCGACGCAGAGCTGGACCACGCGACTCGACGGGGTGCGGATCGCCGAGGCCGACGTCGCGGCGCGGATCGCACCCTTCGACGGGTCGGATCCGCTGGTGCTCGCGATATTCTCATCCTTCTCGATCCTGACCGCCGCGGTGTACGCCGGGATCGCGGATCGGGCGCTCGAACTCGCGCGCGTCGCCGCGAACCGCCCGGTGCCGGCACCCGACGGTTCGGAAGACCCGATCGGGATCCGGCTGGATGACCCGGACACCGCCGCGCGGTTGACCGCCGCCGTGCTGGATCACCGGGCCTCTCTCGATGCGCTCGCCGTGGCGGCCCGCGATATCGACGAGCGTCGGCCGCGCGACGACTGGTTCCTCGTGCTCGCCGCCGTGCGCAACCGCACGACCGACGAGGCGCGCCGCGCCGTGGATGTCGGGATGCGCCTGGTCGGCGCCGAGGGCTTTCGCGCGGAGAGCGAACTCGCGCGCCTCTATCGGGATGTCCTGGCCGGGATGTTCCACCCGTCGAGCTCGCGGGCGTTGGCGAGGACCGTCCGCGGCGTCCTCGAGGATCAGGCAGACGCATAGCAGTGATGCCGAGAAAGTGCTGATTCGGTGCTTATTTCTGCTTGAAACTGCGGAATCGGTTGTGTTAGCTTTGTTGAGCTGACTTTTTCGCGATATTCGAGAATGACGGGTATGGGCCCGTCCGCGATGTCGGCGCCCAACTGGAGTGATACCCGTGACCTTCGCAGGCCACACCGAGGGCGCCGTCGCGCCCGTCCTGTCCACCTCGCCCGTCTCGTCGGCCACGGCCGGCGCGGAGCTCGGCGCCCGGCCCTCGCGGTTCTTCCAGACCCGCCCGGTGCTGCGTCGCGTCGCCTATGTCGTCGGCTACGAGGGGCTCAGCGTACTCGCCACCGCGATCGTGATGAGCGAGCTGCTCGGCCACGGGGGCGGAGATTCCGCGCTCACCGCGATACTGCTCTCGACCACGGCGACGATCTGGAACTACGTCTGGAACACCGCCTTCGAGTCCATCGAGCGCCGCGTCGGCGCGACCGGGCGCACAGCGCGATCCCGTGCGCTGCACGCGATCGGCTACGAGGGCGGCGTGCTCGTGTTCACGATCCCGCTCGTCGCGATGCTGCTCGGCGTCGGCCTCTTCGAGGCGGCGATGATCGAGGGCGGGCTGCTCCTCTTCTTCCTGGTCTTCACCCTGGTGTACGCGTGGGCCTTCGACCGGATCTTCGGGCTGCCGGCGTCGGCCGTGTCGACAGCGGCGCCGACGGCGTGATCCTCGGTGCGGATCCGGTCAGCCCGGTCGACCAGGTCGGCCCTGCTGCAGGGAACCTCGCCCGGGCGGCCGGCAGCGACTGCTAATCCGGACGGCCGTCGCGCCCCGTGCCGCCGGAGTTCCCGTTCCCGAGATCCCGACCGTCGTCACCGGACGTGTCGTCGCGGCCGCCCTCGTCCGCCGGCAGATCCGGCAGCGTGATGGCTCCGGTGTGCAGCGCCTCGTCGATGGCGGCCTCGACCTGCCGCCGGCGGCGCAGCCGGAGCCGGCTGAGCGCCCGCTGCTCGGGCAGGCTCCAGCCGAAGCGGACCGCGAAGAGCCGCAGCACCGTGCTGACGACGACGCAGGCGATCGCCGCCGCGAGCACCGGGAGCCCGAGGGCGAGCGCGACGAGCAGCACGAGGATGCCGCCCATCGCCGCCATAGCGTAGAACGATCCGACGTGCATGACCGCGATCGGGATGTTGAGCAGCAGGTCTCTGACGAAACCGCCGCCCACGGCTGAGACGGTTCCGACGAAGAGCGCTGGAACCACGGGGAGACCCATCGAGAGGGCCTTCGTCGTGCCGATCGCTCCGTAGAGGCCGATGCTGAGGGCGTCGAGCGAGGTGACGAGCCAGTCGACGCGCTCGAACAGCCGGAGCAGCAGCATGCCGACGAGCGCGGAGATCGTGGCGGTCAGCAGATAGGCGTTGTTCGAGAATGCGGCCGGCGTCACCCCGAGCAGGATGTCGCGGAGGAACCCGCCGCCGATGCCCGTCGCGATGCCGACGATCGCGACGCCGAGCAGGTCGAGGCGCTTGAAACCGGCGGCGAAGAGGCCGCCCTGCAGGCTGCCGACCGCGACCGCGGCGAGATCGGGCGCGAGCGGCACGGTGAAGGTCTGATCGAGCACCCGGCCATTCTCGCAGGCGGTGCAGTGCGAAGGCTCCTGATCATACGGGCGAGGCGGGGTCACCCGCTCGCGCGGCCTCATGGCCGGCGGCCACCGCGTGCCCCTCGCCGCGCATCGCGCTGCCTCGCACCGCATCGACGCGGGCGCGGACGAACGGCCAGAACGTCTCCGCCCAGATCTCGTAGCCGCGGTCGTTCGGGTGGAACGCGTCCTCCGCGAACTCGGTGAGGACCCCGGCGAGTCCGCGAGCCCGGGTGGCGGCATGGATCGGTACGACGGCGAGCCCGCGGTCGGCGGCGATCCGGTGGAGGATCCGATTCGCCTCGCCTACCTTGCGCTCATTCCAGGGAAGGTGGAAGCATGGCACCTCCCCGAGGACGGTGTGCGCGGGGAGGGCGTCGAGGATCAGGCGCAGGTGACGATGATAGGCGACGGGATCCCAATCCGCGATGTCGTTGGCCCCGATGTCGAGCGTCACGAGGTCGGGTGCTGCCGCGAGCGGGCCCGCCGCCCGTGGCAGCTGATCCCGGGCGCAGAGATACGAAGTGGCTCCCGAGAAGCAGAGGTTGGTGACGCGGATCGGAGCACCGAGGTGCTCCTCGATCCGCTCGGCGAGCTGGCCGACGTAGCTGCGGCCGGGGGTCGAGGCCCCGATGCCCTGACCGGTGGAGTCGCCCAGCGCCAGGTAGTGGAATTCGCCGGGGAGGGTTCGCCGTTCGCGCCACCAGGCGGCGGTCACGGGCTGCATGTCCGAGAGCGCCACGACGGGGCGGTTCGCGCGCTCGAGCACGTTCGTCCAGCCGAACCTTCGGGCCGCGGAGGCCGTCGCGAAGGTGGCGAGCGCCTTGGCGCCGGCGAGCGGGGAGGCGGCGGGCATCACCCGTCCAGCTTAGAGGTCGCGCGGCGCACCGCAGTAGGAGCGACCTATCCGCGCGACCTCTTGGGCGGCGCGGGGAGCGCGCGCCCGCTCCCCGCGTCGCCCGCAGACTACTTGGCGACGCCCGGGTGGGTCATCGAGAGCAGGTCGAGCGCCTTGTCGAGATCCGCCTCGCTCACCTCTCCGCGCTCGACGTAGCCGAGATCGACGAGCGCCTCGCGCACGGTGATGCCCTTGGCGACCGAGTGCTTCGCGATCTTCGCCGCGGCTTCGTAGCCGATGAGGCGATTGAGCGGGGTGACCGTGGAAGGGCTCATGCCGGCGAGGGTGGCCATGCGCTCGACGTTCGCCTCGAGGCCGTCGACGGTCTTATCGGCGAAGACGCGTACGACATTCGCGAGCAACCGGATCGACTCGAGCAGTGCGGTGCCCATGACGGGGATCATCACGTTGAGCTCGAAGTTGCCGCGGGCGCCGCCCCAGGCGATGGTCGCGTCGTTGCCGATGATCCGTGCGCACACCATGAGCGTCGCCTCGGGCACGACCGGGTTGACCTTGCCGGGCATGATCGACGAACCGGGCTGCAGGTCAGGGATGTGGAGCTCCGCGAAGCCGGTGTTCGGCCCCGAGCCCATCCAGCGCACGTCCTCGGCGATCTTGGTGAGCGAGACGGCGATCGTGCGCAGCGCGCCCGACGCCTCGACCAGGCCGTCGCGGTTGGCCTGCGCTTCGAAGTGATTGCGGGCCTCGGTGATCGGCAGGCCGCTCGACTGGGCGATCTCTGCGATGACCTTCTCGGGGAAGCCGAGCGGCGTGTTGATGCCGGTGCCGACAGCGGTGCCGCCCTGCGGCACCTCCGCGACCCGGGGGAGGGCGGCGTCGATGCGCTCGATGCCGTAGCGGATCTGCGCGGCGTAGCCGCCGAACTCCTGTCCGAGCGTGACCGGCGTCGCGTCCATGAGGTGGGTGCGACCCGACTTCACGGCGTCCTTCCACAGCTCCGCCTTCTTCTCGAGCGCCTCCGCCAGGTGGGCGAGCGCCGGCTTGAGCTGCTCGATGAGCGCGCCGGTCACGGCGATGTGCACCGACGTCGGGAAGACGTCGTTCGAGGACTGCGAGGCGTTGACGTGGTCGTTCGGGTGCACGGGCGCACCGAGGTGCTTCGTCGCGAGGCCGGCGAGGACCTCGTTCATGTTCATGTTCGACGACGTGCCCGAGCCGGTCTGATAGGTGTCGACAGGGAACTGGTCGTGATGCGCGCCGCCGATGATCTCGGCGGCGGCGGCGACGATCGCGTCGGCGATGGCGGCGTCGAGGATGCCGAGCTCCGAGTTCGCGATCGCGGCCGCGCGCTTGATCCGGGCCAGCGCCACGATCTGGGCGGGCTCGAGGCCGGAGCCCGAGATCGGGAAGTTCTCGACGGCGCGCTGCGTCTGCGCGGCGTAGAGCGCGTTCTTCGGAACGCGGACCTCGCCCATCGTGTCGTGCTCGATGCGGTACTCGGTATCAGTCACTGTCATCCTTTGCTCGTGATCTGGGGAACTGGTGGGTGGAAAAAACTGCGCCGTGCCGCGCTCAGACCGCCGTGGCCAGGTCGATCTGGAGCGGCCCGACCGCCGTGTAGGGGACCGCCCGGCCCTCGGTGAGGCGGTACTGGCAGCCGACCACGGCGAGCTCGCCGCGGTCGACCGCGTCGCTGATGGTGCGGGATCCGCGGAGCAGGCCGTTGACGGTCGCATCGAGGTGGATCCGCCCCACCGCATTCGCGTCGAGCTGATCCGCGTCGACGTACGGGGTGTCGTGATGATCCCGGTGCCAGAGCTGCTGCACGGACGGCAGGATCGGCGCCAGCGTGTTCCCGACGGCTTCGGTCACCGCGCCCGGCGTACGCCCCGATTGCTCGATCGCCGCGGCGACCGCGCCGCAGGAGTCGTGGGCGAGCACGACGATGAGAGCGGTGCCGAGCTCGACGACCGTGTACTCCATCGACGCGATGATCGACTCGGCCACCACGTGGCCCATGTTGCGGGCGATGAAGAGGTCTCCGAGGCCGCAGTCGAAGATGATCTCCGCCGCCAGGCGCGAGTCGGAGCATCCGAAGAGTGCGACGTCGGGCGCCTGCGTGTTCACGAGCTCGGATCGGCGCTCCACGTCCTGGTTCGGGTGGCGCGACGTGCCGCCGATGAAGCGCTCGTTCCCGGCGATGAAGGCATCCCACGCCTGCTGGGGCGTGATTCTGGGCTGAACTGCCACTGCGGCTCCTGACTATCGATCCTGCGGTGCGGTCTCGAACGCCGCAACCTGCGCGGCGACGGATGCCGCGAGGGCGCGCAACTCGTCCGCCTCATCGGTCCCGTACACCAGCAGCGTCGACGCACCGGCCTGCGACTGCAGGGCGAACCGCACGTTGGTGTGGTCGGCGCTGCGCTCAGGGTGATCGTAGGCGGTCCATTCCAGGCCGCCGATCCGTTCGGTGCCGGTGGCGGTCTGCGCCTCGAGCTGCTGGGCGATCCAGGTCTCGTCGACGGGGGAGCCGTCGGAGGTGAATGCCTGCACGACCGCGGCGTAAGCGCCGTTCGCCGTCGTGTAGCCGATGTACCAGTACGAGATGGTTCCGGTGCCACCGCGCAGCTCGGCCTGCTTCGCGAGCCAGCCGTCGGGCGTATCGGGCGCGACGAGCGCCTGACCGGCCGTGGGCGCCGCTGCCGTCGCTGCGGCTGCGGCGTCGACCGAGTGGTCCTGCCACATGTCGGTGCCGCGGGGGACGATCAAGACGATGAGGAGCACCACTCCCAGCGAGACGAGCAGGGAGAGGACGAGGTTGTTGACGGTCTTCCGCTGGCGGTAGAGCCGACTGTTCTCGGCCTTCCGGGCGGCGGTCTCGGCGGCGGTCTCGGGTCGTCCGAGCTCGGCGACGACCACCGGCGCCTTGCGCTTCTCCGTCATGCCCGGGTCTCGCCCCCGTCCGCAGCCGGTGCCTGGCCGGACGCAGCATCGCCGGCTGCGCCGGACCGGGCTGCCTCGAGCCGCTTCCGCGCCCCGATCAGCCATTCCTCGCAGCGAGCGGCGAGCGCCTCTCCGCGTTCCCAGAGCTGCAGCGACTCCTCGAGCGTGGCGCCGCCCTGCTCGAGGCGGGACACCACCTGAACGAGCTCGTCGCGCGCCTGCTCGTAACTGAGCGCGTTCGTATCCGCGGCGGTGCCATCTGCCATGCCCCCAGCTTACCCGGCCGTTGCTGCCCGTTCCCCGAGCCGTTCTCGGCACCATTCTCCGCACTGTTCTCCGCGGGCTCGGTCGCCGCGGGCTGCGTCACCGCGCTTCCATCGGAAACTGTACGTTTTCGTCGAGACGGTACGCGATCGACGCGCAAACAGGTACTGCTTCGACGAAAACGTACAGTTTCGAAGCGGCGGACCGCGCTGGGGCCGCATCCGAGGCCCGCGTTCCGGGGGCCGCGTCCGGGTCCCGCGTTCCGGGGATGCGCCGCGGGGTCGCACCCCGGGGCCGCCCGGCGGGGCCGGCGGCCGGAGCTACTCCGCCGCGGGGCCGTCCGAGACGGCGGACAGCCGCCCGCCCGCGAGCGACACCAGGATCGCCGCGCCGGCGGGGGCGTCGGCGGGGTCCCGCAGCACGGCCCCCGCCGCGACGTCACCGCTTCCATCGTCGACGAGCAGTTGCGCGATCGCGTAGCCGCGCTCGAGCGTGGCTCGAGGCGAGAGCGCCGTGAGCCGGGCGCGGTCGTGCGCGAGCGCGCTCGCGCGATCCTGCACGTCGCGTTCGGCGAGCTCCGTGCCGCGCGCGATCCAGCGCACCAGCTCCTCGGCGCGTTCGTCGACGATGCGCTCGGGCATGGCGAGCGCCGGGCGCACCCGCAACTGCGCGATGCGGTCCGTCTCGTGCGCGAGCAGCTGGCCGAGGCGCGCGCTCATCCGGCTGCGCGCCCCGTCGATGCCGGCGAGCTCCTCCGCTACATCGGGCACGATTCGCTTGGCCGCGTCGGTGGGCGTCGACGCGCGCAGATCCGCCACCTCGTCGAGCAGCGGGCGATCCGCCTCGTGGCCGATGGCGCTCACGAGCGGCGTCGCCGCGGCGGCCGCCGCGCGCAGGACCAGCTCGTCGCTGAAGGGGAGGAGGTGCTGGAAGTCGCCGCCGCCGCGCGCCACGACGATCACTTCGACCTCCGGGTCGGCGTCGAGCGTCGCGATGCCCGCGGCGACCTCGGCGGCGGCACGATCGCCCTGCACCGCCGCGTAGTGCACCCGGAACCGCACGCCCGGCCAGCGCAGGGTCGCGTTCCGGATCACGTCCTTCTCGGCGTCGCTGTCGCGCCCCGTGACCAGGCCGATCACCTGCGGCAGGAAGGGAAGACGGCGCTTGCGATCCGCGTCGAAGAGCCCCTCTGCATGAAGCCGTCGGCGCAACTCCTCGAGCCGCTGCAGCAGCTCGCCGAGCCCGACGTGCGCGAGCTCGAACACCTGCACCGTGAGCGTGCCGCCCTTCACCCAGAAGTTCGGCTTCACCAGCGCGACGACGCGGTCGCCCTGGGCGAAGTCGCCCTTCAGACTCTGCACGGCCGATCGCCAGATCGTGAAGCTCACCGTCGCGTCCTGCGTCAGATCCTTGAGCTTGCCGTAGACGTGGCCGCCGCGCAGCTGCCACTGGGTGACCTCGCCCTCGACCCAGACGGTGCCGAGGCGCTCGATCCAGTCGCGGATCTTGGTGCTCATCACCGCGACCGGCCAGGGCGCGTCGCGCGTCGCGGGTGCGGTGGTCTCGGCCATGCGTCAAGCCTAGGGCGTGTCTGCTGGATCACTGCTTCGACGTCGATGCGCCGGCAATCCCGGGGAAGCGAATTCGCGCGGACGGGGGAGTGAGTTCACGCGGAAGGGTCGGCGGCGCGGACCGCCAGGCGTGCGAAACCCCGTCGGAACCGGCTTGCGGCTTCGGCGACCCGGCAGTACCATCCCAAGTGCAGGAACGTTCCCGCGAGTGATCCCCGAACCGCTCGATTCCGCTTCGGCGACGACGACGCCCAGGGACCCCGCACCTGCTCGAGCAAAGGAGCCAAGGATCATGAATCAGCGACGCCGCACCGGGTACGTCTGGGATGAGCGCTACGCCTGGCACGACACCGGCACGCATGCGGGGATCTTCCCCTCCGGCGGCTACGTGCAGCCCTACCACAACTTCGAGAGCCCGGAGTCGAAGGCCCGCATGGCCGCGCTCGTCGAGGTCTCGGGCCTGATCGACAGCCTGGTGCGCATCCCGGCCCGGCCCGTGACGGAGGAGGATCTCCTCCGCGTCCACACGCAGCGGCACGTCGACAGCATCCGGGAGCAGTCGGAGGCGTCGGGCGGCGACGCCGGCGACGGCTTCTCGCCCTTCGGCCGCGGCTCGTACGAGATCGCGAAGCTGGCGGCCGGCGGTACGCTCGCCGCCGCCGAGGCCGTGCTCGACGGCACGGTCGACAACGCCTACGCCCTCGTGCGCCCGCCGGGGCACCACGCCGAACCCGACCTGGGTCGCGGCTACTGCCTCTTCTCCAACGTGTCGGTCGCGATCCAGGCGCTTCGGGCCGCGGGCCGCGTGCAGCGCGTGGCGATCTTCGACTACGACGTGCATCACGGCAACGGCGCCCAGAAGATCTTCTGGGACGATCCGAACGTGCTGACCATCTCGGTGCACCAGGATCGCCTGTTCCCCGTGGACAGTGGCCTCGTGGACGAGCAGGGCGAGGGCGCCGGTGCGGGGACCAACATCAACATCCCGCTGCCTGCGGGCTCGGGTGACGGCGCCTACTGGTCGGTGGTCGACGAGGTGGCGGTGCCGGCGATCCGCGCGTTCGCGCCGGATCTCATCATGGTGTCGAGCGGCTTCGACCCGTCGGCGTTCGACCCGCTCGGCCGCATGAGCGTGACCTCCGGGGGGTTCAAGGGGATGGCGGAGCGGCTGCTCGCCGTCGCCGACGAGGTGTGCGGCGGCAAGATCGTCTTCTCGCACGAGGGCGGGTACTCGCCGGTGCATGTTCCGTTCTGCGGGCTCGCGGTGCTGG
Organism: Leucobacter soli; assembly: GCF_910593785.1. Taxonomy (GTDB): domain Bacteria; phylum Actinomycetota; class Actinomycetes; order Actinomycetales; family Microbacteriaceae; genus Leucobacter; species Leucobacter soli. Next base: position 82,533 of record NZ_CAJVAP010000007.1, read on the forward strand.
AAGCGCTGAGCGGGGTCGAGACGGGCGTCGAGGATCCGGTGAACATCTCGGTCGGGGATTCCCCGACCCGTGCGCTTACCGCTTGGCAGACGGAGACGATCGAGCGCTCGGCGCAGCTCGCGCGCGCACTGGGGATGATCGTGGGCTGATCGTCGTTCGGAGCGAGCCGGGGTCTCGGACGCCCCGGGACGCCCGAGCCGGTCGAATCGCGAGGCGGCACGGTGGCTAAGCTAAGCAAGGTGAGCTACACCGCCGTGACCATCGTCGACATCGCCCGTGAACTGGGGATATCGAAGACGACGGTCTCGTCGGCGCTGCACGGCAACGGGCGCGTATCCGAGGCGACCCGCACGCTGGTGACCGAGACGGCGGAACGGCTGGGCTACGTCTCGAATCGGGCCGCCCAGCGACTCCGCGGCAGCCGATCGCAGAGCATCGGCCTGCACCTCTTCCCGAACAGCCACGGGCGGAACTTCTACATGCAGTTCGTGTTCGGCGCGATGGAGCACGCGGCCGACAGAAGCCTGGACCTGACCCTCCTCACGGAGAACCGCCTCCATCCGCGGCGGCGCAGCCTGTGGGCCGACGGCATGCTGGTGCTGGATCCGGCGCCGAACGATCCCTTCATCGAGCAGGTGTCGCGGACCGGCATCCCGGTGGTCGCGGTCGGTGCGCTCTCGCCCGAGCAGCGGGGCCTGGTGCGCGGCCAGTTCTCGGGCGGGCAGGACGAGTTCACCCCGATCGTGCTCGAGCGCCTGCACGCCGAAGGCGTCCGCCGCCCCGCGATCGTCGCGCTCGATGAGGGGGTCGAGCCGCTCTGGGCCGTGCAGGCGCGCGAGATCTATCTCGATTGGATGCGGCGCGAGGGGGTCGAGCCGCTGGTGCTGCGCGCCGGGTTCTGGCCCTCGGGCGAGGAGATCGAGCGCATGGTGGACGCGCTCGAGGAGGCGGGGGACGTCGACGGGGTCCTGGTCGTGCAGCAGGGCGTCGCCGGCCCCTTCGCGAAGCGCTACCTGGAGCGCCGGGGCGAGGCGATCTGGGTCGCCGCGCTCGCCGCCGACCCCGCCACTGAGGGCGGAGTCGAGCAGTTGATGGCGGTCGAGCTCAACGCCCAGTCGTTCGGACGCCGGGCGGCGCAGTTCCTCACCGGACTGATCGACGGCGAGGGCGAGGGATTCGAGTGGCGGGTCAATCGGGAGATCTCGCTGCTCGTCCACGGGCGGACGCCCGAGTCGCTCTTCCCCGATGACGAAGACGCCTGATCGATCGCGGATGGCCTCGGGGCCGGATCCGAATCTCGTCGATAACGATTGAGAACCTCTTGCGGGCGAGCCCGCTGGTCGTGTTAGCATCTCCAATGCAGGAACGTTCCCGCGTCCGTCCGCGAATGTCGCTCCCCGGAGCCGCACCGCTTCCGGACCGTGAACGATCGGAACGGACGGGCCCGTTCTCCTGCTCGAGCAAAGGAGCTATGGACATGAAACATTCACGCCGCACACTGGGCGTCGTCGCACTCACCGCAGCCGCCGCACTCGCGCTCTCCGGATGCGCATCGGACGGCTCGGGCGGAGGGGGCTCGGACTCCTCGAAGGGCGCGGTCGCGATGAGCTTCGCGGGCCTCGACATCCAGATCTGGAACGACATGCTCCCCTTCATGGAGACCGTCGTGACCGACGCCGGCTTCGAGTTCGTCACCGACGACCCGAAGTGGGACGTCAACACGCAGGTCTCCGACTGGGAGTCGTGGATCGTGCGCGGCGACATCAAGGCGATCATGGGCTATCCCGCCCAGTCGGACGCGATGGTCGCGGTGACGCAGCAGGCGACCGACGCGGGCATCCCCGTGCTCGGCTACGGCAGCACCTGGGAGGGCGTGCAGGCCGCCGTCGTCCTCGACCACAAGGCCGATGGGCTGAAGGCCGGCGAACGCGCCGCGGAGTGGATCAAGGAGAACTACGGCGACGAGAAGGTCGACGTCGGGTTCCTCGGCTACCCCGACACCGACCTGGGGCGCCTCCGCGGCGAGGGCATCAAGGAGGCGCTCGACGCCGCCGGCCTCAACCTCAACATCAACGAGCACAGCGTGCTCAACCTCGACGACGGCTACGCCGCCGCCCAGAATCAGCTCAACGCGTTCCCCGACACCAAGGTGTGGCTCGCGATCGCCAACGATCCCGCCCTCGGCGCCTACCAGGCGCTGATCGACTCGGGCGTCTCGCCGACCGATGACAGCATGCTGCTGCTCAACCTCGACGCGACCGATGCCGAGCTGAAGATCATCGGCGAGGAGGGATCGTTCTGGCGCTACGCCTTCATCCCCGTCACCCGGCAGATCGCCGAGGCGAATGCGGCCATGCTGGTCGCCGCCGCCAACGGAGAGCCCGTCGAGGACAAGGTGATCCCGACCACCGAGGTCACGAGCGCCAACGCGCTGGACTACCTCCTCGAGAACCAGTAGTCGGCGGTGACCGGGATCCTCGGCGGAGCGGAGAGCCGTCCGCCGAGGATCCCGGGACCGATGCCCCATCAGGGGCGCGAGCGGCCACGGCGGCCGCCGGGAAGGAGCGCGAGGCGCATGAGCAGTCCTGAGACGAGGATCGCGTTCGAGGGCGTGACGGTCGACTTCGGTGCGACCCGAGCACTCGATGACATCCGATTCGAAGTCGCGCCGGGCGAGATCGTCGGCCTGCTGGGCCACAACGGAGCAGGGAAGAGCACGCTCTTCAACGTCACCACCGGGGTCATCGACGCGACGAGCGGCGGATTCACGATCGACGGCACCCGCATCGACGGCCGCCTCAGCCCGCGCGCCGCCGCCGAGCTCGGCATCACCGTCATCCACCAGGAGCCGGCGCTCGCGCCGAACATGTCGGTGCTCGACAACCTCTTCCTCGCCCGCGATGCGCCGAGGGGTCCAGAGCGCGTCGCCCGTGCACGGGAGGCGCTCGCGACGGTCGGCGCCCGGCTGCCGCTCGACATGCCGGTGGAGGCGCTCGGCCTCGGCGAACGGCAGCTGGTCGATCTCGCCCGCGGCCTGCTCTCGGGCGAGATGAAGGTGCTGATGCTCGACGAGCCGACGGCCGCGCTCGGCAAGGCGGAGACCGAGTCGTTGCACGCGCTGATCCGAGACTTCGCCGCGCGCGGGGTGTCCGTGCTCTACGTGTCGCACCGCCTGCCCGACATCCTCGAGGTGTGCACCCGCATCGTCGTGCTGCGCGGGGGCCGGCTGGTCGTCGACGGGCCGGCGGCCGACTTCACGCCGGCGCGGCTGGCGGAAGCGCTCGTGCCCGATCTGCGCTCGCTCGACTTCAGCCATGTCGAAGCCGGCGACGAGGTCGTTCGCATGACCGTGCCCGGTGGGACCGTGACGGCCCGATCCGGCGAGGTGGTCGGCCTCTTCGGCATGGCCGGCGGCGAGCAGTTCCGCATGGCCGCGCAACTCGCGGGCGCCTCCGATCAGGTTCACGAGTACGTGCTCGCCGGCGAGAGCGTCCGCTTCCGCTCCCCGGGGCAGGCGATACGCAGGGGCGTGTTCTTCGTGCCGCCCGATCGTGAGACCGAGGGGTTGATCGCCTCCGAGACCGGCATCGACAACGTCATGCTGCCCTGGTATTCGCAGGGGGCGTCGCGCGGGTGGTGGGTCTCCCGCACTTCCGGCGTCGAGATGTACGAGCGCGCACGCACGGGCCTGGACATCCGCGGGCCGGAGGGCACGGCCGAGGTCTCCCAGTTCTCGGGCGGCAACCGTCAGAAGCACCTCCTCGCCCGCTGGCTCTACCCCGCGGAGCCGAATCTACTGGTCCTCGCCCAGCCGACCCAGGGCGTCGATGTCGGCGCGAAGCTCGACATCGTCGAGGCGGTCCGCGCGGGGGCGCATCGCGGCGCCGCAGTCGTGGTGGCCTCGAGCGAGTCCGACGAGATCGCGAGCATGTGCGACCGCGCCTACACGGTGCTCGGCGACCGCCTCGTCGAGGTGCCCCGAACCGCGACCTTCAACGAAGACCTCCTCTCAGCCCTCCTCGCGCTCGCCGAGACGGCGGATGCCTGAGACACACGGATCCAACCGGAAAGAACCTCATGAACGCTGAACGCCTCAAGATCTTCGTCGCGAAGAACGGGATCTTCCTCGCACTCATCGTGCTCATCGCCGTCTTCTCGATTCTGCGCCCCAACTTCTTCAGCTTCGCCAACGGCCAGAGCATCCTGATGCAGGCCACCGAGCTCGGCCTCATCGCGATCCCGGCGGCCTTCCTGATCATGTCGGGGACCATCGACCTGTCGGTGGGCTCCGTCGCCTCGGCTGCAGCGATCACCGGTGGCATGGCCATGAGCGCCACGGGGTCGACACTGCTGGGGTTCGCCGCCGCGGTCGTCACGGGCGTCGTCGCCGGTGCGCTGAACGGGTTCCTCGTCTCGTACCTCCGGCTGAACTCGTTCGTGGTCACGCTCGGTGCGCTGAGCGTCTGGGGCGGCTTCGCCCTGCTGCTCTCGAGCGGCAAGACCATCCCGCGGTCCGAGCTGCCCGATGCCTTCCGCGCGATCGGCACCTTCAAGGTCGGGCCGATCCCGATCCAGATCATCGCGCTGATCGTCGTCGTGCTGCTGGGCTGGTACGTGCTCAACCACACGAAGTTCGGCAAGCAGGTCCGCGCGATCGGCGGCAACGAACGGGCCGCGCGGCTCATGGGAATCGACGTGAAGCGATCCCGATTCCTGCTCTTCGTCGCCTCGGGCGCGTTCGCCGCGCTCGCCGGGATGTTCCTCTCGGCGAAGGTGCAGTCCGCGAACCCGACCATCGGGTCGGGGCTCGAGCTCGAGGCGCTCACGGTGGTGCTGCTCGGCGGCGTCGCGTTCGAGGGCGGCGTCGGCCGCATCAGCGGCGTCGTCGCGGGCCTGCTCTTCTTCCGAGTGCTGCGCGCGGGGCTCGTGTTCCTCCAGGCCTCGCCGTTCCTGCAGACCATCCTCGTGGGTGCGACGCTGATCGTCGCGGTCGGGCTCGACAGCTCGATCCAGAAGATGATCCGCAGTTCGTGGGCGAAGCTCGGACGGAAGGCGGTCGCCGAGGAAGAGCCGAAGCATCAAGCGCGATCCGGGGGTGCCGTATAGGGCTGCGCCGGAGGCCCCACCGGGGATCTGTCAGGCCGGACGGGTAAGCTCGAGGCATGACTGGTACGGCTACGGCTCAGGATCAGCGCACGATCGGCGCACCGGTCGTCAGCCTCGCGATGCCGCGCATGAGGCGCGAGCGGGGTCGGCTCAAGAACGTGCCGGTCGACGGGCCGAAGCAGGTGCTGCTCGCGGCGCCCCGAGGCTATTGCGCGGGGGTGGATCGTGCGGTCGTCGCCGTCGAGAAGGCGCTGGATCGCTTCGGCGCCCCCGTCTACGTGCGCAAGCAGATCGTCCACAACGTGCACGTCGTGCAGACCCTCGAGAAGATGGGTGCGATCTTCGTCGACGAGGTCGATGAGGTGCCCGAGGGTGCGAACGTGGTCTTCTCTGCCCACGGCGTCTCGCCCGCAGTGGTGCAGGCCGCCGAGGACCGGCACCTGCACGCCATCGACGCGACCTGCCCGCTCGTGACGAAGGTGCACCGCGAGGCCGTGCGCTTCGCGAAGCAGGACATGGAGATCCTGCTCATCGGCCACACCGGGCACGAGGAGGTGGAGGGCACGAGCGGCGAGGCGCCGGACCACATCACCATCGTGAACTCGCCCGCCGACGTCGACACCCTCGAGGTCGAGGATCCCGACAAGCTGGTCTGGCTCTCCCAGACTACGCTCTCGGTCGACGAGACGATGGAGACGGTGGATCGCCTCCGTGAACGATTCCCGAACCTGCAGGATCCGCCGAGCGACGACATCTGCTACGCGACGCAGAACCGCCAGGGCGCCATCAAGCAGATCGCGCCGCAGGCCGACCTCGTCATCGTCGTGGGATCCTCGAACTCCTCGAACTCGGTGCGGCTCAAGGAGGTCGCGCTCGAGTACGGCGCCAAGGCGGCCTACCGCGTCGACTACGCGAGCGAGGTGCAGCAGGAGTGGCTCGACGGCGTGCGCACCGTCGGTGTGACGAGCGGCGCCTCGGTGCCCGAGGTGCTGGTGCAGGAACTGCTCGACGATCTCGCCGATGCGGGCTATTCGGATGTCCGGGCGACCGTGACGGCCGAGGAGGATCTGGTCTTCTCCCTGCCGAAGGAACTCCGGCAGGATGCCTCCGGCAAACGGGACGCTCGCGCGCTCGGCGGCCGGGTGCGCTGACCGTCGGATCCGCGATGGTGTTCGGGCGTCGCTGAGGCGCCTGAGACGCTGCTAGGCTCCGAGCCATGGGGAACCCCTACGATCCTTGGAGGCCGCGATGGCGATGAACCGACGACCGATCACCGTGCTGGGAACGGGAGTCGCCGCTGCGCTGGCCGCCTCTCTTCTCGCCGCACCCGCCCAGGCCGCGCCGTCGGCGGATCCGGGCCTCTTCTGCGATCTGCCGGGTGAGGAGCTCGCGATCTCGCCGATCGCGGACCTGGTCGTGGACGAGCCGGTGACCTGGCTCTCGACGGTCTCGGGCATCGCGCCGACGGAGTTCAGCGGCACGTATCTCGGCAGGCTCCCCAACGCGCTCGGGCACGACGCCTACGGCAACCAGCGCGATCTCCTGCTGGTCGAGCTCTCGGGTCCCGTCGTCGACGGCTCCGGGAGCACGCTGCCGGCCGGGGTCTGGGCCGGTGCCTCGGGTTCTCCGGTGTACGACGAGGACGGGGCGCTGATCGGCGCCGTCTCCTACGGGTTCAGCGGGGAGGCCGACAACGTCGCCGGCGTCACGCCGGCCGCGGCCATGAAATCGATCGGCGACCTGCCCGCTTCCGTGCAGGTGAACGCGGCGGGGCGGCAGATGGTGCAGGCGGCGACAGGCGTCTCGCCGGGGCGATCGATGACGCAGCTGCAACCGGTGAAGGTCGAGAACGGGCGGACCGGGAACCTCTTCGAGAAGACCGAGAAGCGCCTGAAGCAGGCGGTGAAGGGCTTCAAGACCGTGGGTGCGACCGGCCGAGCAGGCGGGGTGGTCGGTGCCGACGCGGAGGCCATCCCCTCCATCGTGCCCGGCGGCAACATCGCCGTCAGCTACGCGCACGGCGCGCTGTGGGACGCCACGGTGGGCACGGTGACCGCCGTCTGCGGCGATCAGGTCTGGGCCTACGGGCATCCGAACACCGGGAACAGCAAGTTCAAGGCGAGTTTCCACGGGGCGTCCGCCGCCCGGGTGGTGCCCAGCGCGGGCGACTCGTACAAGCTGATCGCCGAGATCGGCGCGCCGATGGGCCGGCTCACCGACGACCGCACGGCCGGCGTTCGCGGCACCCTCGGCGAGACCTTCCCCGCAGTGAAGGTCACGACGGTGAGCAAGGTCGGCGGGACGAGCAGCACTGCGGTGACGAACGTCACCGAGAAGCTGGACATCGCGCCCGTCGCCGCCGTCCAGCTCGGCGGCGACGCGCTCCGCATGCTCGACAACGCCTGGGCCGGCTCCGCGACGGTCCGCTGGTCGATCGACTACACTCGCGCGAACGGCCGAACCGGCACGCTCACCAATACCGACAAGTACGCCGACGACATGTACCTGCCCGACCTCGTCGGCTGGGGCGTCGCCGAGGACATCGCCGCGCTGCAGTACAACGGGTTCGAGACCGTCACGGTCACGGGCGTGCGGATCACTGCCGATTTCTCCGATCAGGTCCGGGTCGCCCGGGTCGCCGGATTCGAACGGAAGTCGGGCACGGGCTGGAAGAAGGTGCCGGCCGGCAGCACGGTGCAGGCGAGCCGGGGGAAGAGCTACGACTACCGTGCCGTGCTCCGGCCCGCCCCCAACGCCGATGGCGGCACGAGCTACCTGCCCTTCACGGTCACGGTGCCGAAGAGCATCAAGAAGACGCTGAAGGTCCGGCTCACCGGTGCGACGCCGCTCTTCGAGGACGGCGAGCTCGTCATCGGCTCCGACGACGGTGCGCCGGTGCGGAACTTCGACCAGTACGTCGCCGCGCTCGACGATCGTTCGCGTTCGGATCGCGTGACCGTCACGCGCCGCTACACCTCCGCATCGGGGGCGAATCAGGTGAAGACGAGCCGGAAGACGGCGCCGACGGTCGTCGACGGGGGGCAGCGGTCGTTCATGCTCCAGGTGGCGGTCGAGAAGTCGAAGAAGCGGAGGTAGGCCGCGCCTGAGCCGCGTACGCGCGCGCTCGGCCTTCCGCGGACCGTTGCGCGATCTCCCATCGAACGCACACCCCGAGGAGGTAGCGTCGAGCTGTGACCGAATCGACGATCCGCCCCCCGGACGAGACCGACCGGGTCGATGAGCGGAAGGCGCCGTCGATCGGCGGGCACGGCCCCGGGCCGGTCCACCCGCTCACCGGCCCGATAGACCTCTCCCGGATCGATCTCTCGGAGATCGAGGGCCGGCGCGAGGTCCGCGAGGGGCTGACCCGCTTCCTGATGCCGTACAAGTTCGCCATCGACGAGGTGATGACGAAGCTCCGGATCCTGCAGGAGGAGTTCACGCAGACCGGGGAGTACAACCCCATCGAGCACGTCTCGAGCCGGTTGAAGGATCCCGACAGCATCATCGAGAAGATGCAGCGCCGCGGTGTGCCGCTCGAGACGGAGCGGGTGCGCGAGACGATCACCGACATCGCCGGCCTGCGGGTGGTCTGCGCATTCGTCTCGGACGTCTACCGGGTCTTCGAGCTGCTGACCGCGCACGACGACGTCACCGTGTTCCAGGTGAAGGACTACATCGCGAAGCCCAAGGAGAACGGGTACCGCAGCCTGCATCTGCTGCTCGAGGTGCCGGTGTTCCTCTCGAGCGGCCCGGTGCGGACCATCGTGGAGGTGCAGATCCGCACGATCGCTATGGATTTCTGGGCCAGCCTCGAGCACAAGATCTACTACAAGTACGATCGCGAGGTTCCGGCCGAGCTCCTCGAGGGACTGCGAGACGCGGCGGATCAGGCCTGCCGGCTCGACTCGACGATGGAATGGCTGCACATCGCGATCCGCGGCTCCGACCGCGACACCCTGGTGCGCCGGGGGACCGACACCGTCATGCGCAGCATGGCGGCCGCGGCCGGGCTGGAGAGCCCCGCGGCATCGGCGGACGACGGCGGGACCGAACCCGGGCCAGGCCGGGCCGACGAGCTCGGGGCCGACGAGCTCTAGGGTTCGACGATCCGCGCGAGGAGCTCGCAGAGCAGCGCTTCGGCGACGGGCGGCGGCAGCCGTTCGACCAGCGCCATGAGCTGGGCCTGATCCCCGGGCTTCGCGCGCTTGCTCACGCCGACGCTGCGCAGGATCGCCCAGGCCGCGCTCGGTCCGGGCACTCGGCCGTCGACGCCGTAGCCCAGCATCCGCATCGCGGCGAGGGCGGCGACGGGGGAGGCCGGGCGCCTGCCTCGGACGGCGTCGGCGGCGCTCTGGAGGGCGACGATGAACTCGCGCGCCGTCTGCTCGGTGACCGGTGTGATCGTCAAATGCGCGCTGTGCGGCAGCCTGACGCCGTTCGACTGGGTGTGCCCGGGCTGATGCTGGATCATGAAGCCGAGACGCGTCAGCGCATCGGTGAGGTGGTGCGGATCGACGCGCCGGACGCTCGGCACCGACTCGTCGGCGACCAGCGAGAGCACGGGTCCCATCGGCCTGCCCTGCACTGCGAGGCCCGGTATGCCGTCGACCGCCCGGACGAGTCGGTGCGTCGCGCGCTCGCAGGAGGCCGTCAGTTCGCGGTAGCCCTCTGCGCCGAGCCGGCGAGTGATGGCCCATGCCGCTGCGATGGGAGAGATGGACCGGGAGCCCAGCAGGGTCGGGTTCACGACGGGGTAGCCGGGCCAGCCCGTCGTGGCGAAGAACTGTGCGCGGTGCGGCGCCCGGCCGCGGTGCAGGAGCACCGATACGCCCTTCGGCGCGTAGCCGAACTTGTGCAGGTCCGCGGAGATGCTGGTGACCCCCGGCAGCCGGAAGTCCCAGACGGGCGCGCCCGGCCACCACGGCAGTGCGAGGCCGCCGAAGCAGGCGTCGACGTGGCAGGGAATGCCGCGGGCGGAGGCCGCGTCGGAGACGGAGCCGATGGGGTCCATCGCTCCGGACGGATACGCCGGGGCCGAGACGACGACCAGCGCGACATCATCGTCGAGGTGTCCGATCAGCTCGGTGGCTCGCACGGATCCATCGGTGTCGCAGGGCACCGGGCACCACTCGAGGTCGAACATGCGCGCCGCCTTCTGGAACGCGGCGTGCGCCGTGACCGGGGCGACCAATCGCGGCACGGTTCGGCTGTCCGGGTGCCGACGGCGCCAGAGGTCCCTCGCCGCCTTCACCGCGAGGAGGCAGCTCTCGGTCCCGCCGCTCGTCACGCTGCCGACGACGGGCCCGCCGAGCCGGCGGCGGTGCCCGTTCAACGCCCGGCGGGTGAAGCTGATGAGATCGCGTTCCATCGCCGCAACCGACGGGAAGGTCGTAGGGTCGAGTCCGTTCAGCGGCCGAGCCAGTTCGGCGGCGCGGCCGGCCAGCGCATCGAGCTCCGGAAGGCCCGCATCGTAGACGTAGGAGAGCACCCGGCCGCCGTGCGTCGGCGCGTCGAGCTCCCGCAACTCGCGCAGACGCGCGAGGACCTCGGCGGAATCCGAGCCGTGGCTTCCGGCCGCCCGGTTCACTGCTCCGCTCCGGCGGGATCCTGCGGGGGAGCATGGCCGACGATGTCGCTCTCGCGGAGGCGGTAGCGGTTCAGCGTGAAGAGACTCGCGAACATGAGGATCGCCGGGAGCAGGCTGAACGAGAGCACGATGCCGACGATGGCGGACCCGGGCTGCTGCACCGTGACGCCGGAGGTGGACTCGAGATAGCCGGTGAGCGCGAGCACGATCGTCAGGGCGGTGGATCCGAGCGCCATGCCCGTGGTCTCCCCGGCGGTCCAGACGCCGCCGAACACCCCGGAGCGGGCCTCGCCGCGGTGCTCGCCGCGGTGCTCGCCGCGGTGCTCGGGCGCGGCCGGCACGACGGTGTCGGCCTCCGGCCCAGCGGGAGCAACGCGTTCTCGTGCGCCGCCCGCTGCGTCGTGGCTGATCACGTCCGGCAGCATGGCCAGCGGCAGCGCCTGCAGGCCGGCGTAGGCGGCCCCGGCGAGGGCGACCGGGGCGACCACCCACCACCCGGGGGACCAGAGCATGGCGACGAGCAGTACCGTGGCGATGAGGAAGAGGAGCGTCGCCAGGCGGTACGCCCGCTCCTTGCCGATGCGGTCGGCGACGATCCGCCAGATCGGGGTGACGAGCAGCGCCGGCGCGATCAGCGCGAGGAACAGCGCGGTGACCGCGCGTTCGTCGCGCAGCACCCAGGCGGCGACGAACTGCGCGCCCGCGAGCATGAGCCCGGTCGCGAGCCCCTGCAGCATGAACGTGCCGAGCAGTGCGCGGAACGGCTGGCTGTCGCGAAGCGCGGCGAAGCCCTCCCGGTAGTGGCGCACCGAGAGCGGCCCGGGGCGCGGTGCCTGATCCCTGGTCGACGCGGGCAGCGGGGCCTGGCGAGGCGCCACCGACGCTCCGATGACCAGGCCGGTGCACAGCAGCAGCGCCGCCGCGATCGCCATCACGAGGTAGCCGAGCGCGGAGTCGTCGGGGAACATGCCGCGGATCTCGGGGCCACCTGCTCCGAAGATCAGGATCGCGAGCGTCAGCACGACGACGCGCCAGGTGAGCAGCCGGGTGCGCTCCCGGTAGCCGCTCGTCAATTCGGCGGGGAGGGCGATGTACGGCACCTGGAACAGGCTGAAGAAGGTCGCCGCGGCGACGAACGCGACGAGCACCCAGATCGCGGATGCGGCCGGTGTCAGCCCCGTCGGCACGGCGAAGGTGAGGATGAAGGCGATCGGGAGCCCGATGGCGCCGATCAGCATGGGCCCGCGGCGAGTCCCGTTCAGCGCGAGGGCGCGGTCGCTGAGTCCGCCGATGATCGGGTCGATCAGCACGTCCCACACCTTCGCGAGGGTGACGACCAGCCCGGCGACGATCGCCGTGACGCCCAGGGAATCGGTCAGGTAGTAGACGAGCACCAGGCCGGGGAGCGTGCCGAAGCCGCCCGTACCGAGCGAGCCCGTGGCGTAGCGAGCGATCAGACCGCGCGGCAGTCGCGGGGTCCGGTCCGCATCCCCGGGTGCAGACGAACTCGACGCTGAAGTCATGACTCACAGCGTATCGTCACCCCGCCGGGGGCCGCAGCGGCCTCCGGCGCGCGCCGCATCTACGGTGTGGAGCTGCTCATCCCCGAGAGGTAATCGATCAGCTTCGCCGTGGCGGAGGGATCGGAGAGCACCTGGATCAGCTCGGGCGCCTGGTTCAACGCGAAGGCCGTGAACGCGAATACGACGATGAACGCGATCGCCGCGGCGGCGAGCGGCACCCAGAACGCGAGCTTGCGGTGCCGCATGCGCTGGATCGAGTAGATGAGCGCGATCGCGTAGACGGCGAGGACGATCAGCGCACCGACCGTTCCGAGGGTGCTCACCGCGGCCGGAACGACGAAGCCCTCGATCGCGAGCGCATCGCCGAGGAGGGCGAGACTGTTCGGCAGCTGCTGCAACGAGGCCGCGGAGTACAGGGCGCCGAGCGCCCCGATGGCGAGCAGCACGATGGTGACGATGCGGTCGCCCAGACGCGGATTCGCCGCGCGCGGCCGCGGCTGCGGCGGCAGTTGCGGTGCTTCGCCGCGGTAGTGCTGCTGCCCACCGGCGTCCGGCGCGTCCTGCGGCGCAGCCGGCTGCTGCGGTGCCGGCTGCTGCGCGCTGCCTGCACCGCCCGGTCCGTTCGGAGGAACGGGTGCGCCGGCGATCGTACCGGGAGCGGAGGATCCGCCGGCGCCCAGATTGTGCGGTACGCCGGGGACCGGCCCGCTGCTCGGGCGGGGCGCCGCTGGGGCCGCCGCAGCAGTGGGCGCGGCGCCCGGAGCGGTCGCGGCCCGCGGTTGCCCCGCGGCCGGCTTCGGGTCGCTGTCCGGCGGCGTCCACGACCAGCCCTCGGGCGCGTACTCCCCGTACTGAGGAGCCTGCCGCGCGGTCGGGGCGGTCTGAGGGGCCTGCGCCGGTTGATCCGTCGGAGCAGTCGGTGTCGCCTGCTCCGCGGTGCCGTCCTGCCGATCCGGCATCAGGCGCTCACCGAGTTCCCTGCAGAACCGAGCTGCTGGGCGGCCTCGACCACGCGCGCGGCCATACCTGCCTCTGCGGCCCGGCCCCAGGCGCGCGGATCGTACTGCTTCTTGTTGCCGACCTCGCCGTCGATCTTGAGCACGCCGTCGTAGTTTTTCAGGATGAAGTCCGCCGCCGGCCGGGTGAACGCGTACTGCGTGTCAGTGTCGATGTTCATCTTGATCACGCCGTTGCGCACGGCCTCGGCGATCTCCTCCGAGGAGGATCCCGATCCGCCGTGGAAGACGAGATCCAGGGGCTTCTCACCCGTGCCGTACCGCTCGGCGAGACCCGCCTGGATCTCGGCCAGCAACTCGGGCCGCAGCTTGACGCCGCCCGGCTTGTAGACGCCGTGCACGTTGCCGAAGGTGAGCGCTGTGAGGTACCGGCCGCGTTCGCCGAATCCTAGCGCCTCGACCGTCGCGACGGCATCGTCGAGGGTGGTGTAGAGCTGGTCGTTGGTGACCTCGTGCGCGATGCCGTCCTCCTCGCCGCCGACGACCCCGATCTCGACCTCGAGGATCACGCCGATGGCGGCCATGCGCGGCAGCAGATCCTTCGCGATCTCGAGGTTCTCGGCGAGCGGCACGGCCGAACCGTCCCACATGTGCGACTGGAAGTAGGGCAGCCCGCCGCCTGCGACGCGCTCCTCGCTCGCGGCGAGCAGGGGCAGCACGAAGCTGTCGAGATGCTCCTTCGGGCAGTGGTCGGTGTGCAGCGCGACCGTTACGTCGTAGGCCTTCGCGACCTCCTCGGCGAACTTCGCGAAGGCGATCGCGCCGCCGGCGCGGTTCGTCACGGTGCTCCCGGCCAGGTAGTCGGCGCCGCCGAAGCTCACCTGCAGGATCCCGTCGCTGCCGGCCTCCGCGAATCCCCGGATCGCCGCGGTCAGCGTCTGCGAGCTCGAGACGTTGATGGCGGGGAAGGCGTAGCCGCCCGACTTGGCGGCGTCGATCATGGCGGCGTACTGGTCGGGGGTGGCGACGGGCATGAAGGCTCCATTCGATGAGGGATACCGGATCGTCCATAAGTCTAGGCCGTGCCGCTGAGCGGTAGGCTTGCAGGCATGAACGCATCCCACACCCTCGGCGACTGGCAGCCCGACCGCAACCTCGCGATGGAGCTCGTGCGCGCGACCGAGGCGGCGGCGATCCGGGCCACGCCATGGGTCGGTCGCGGCGACAAGAACGCTGCCGACGGGGCGGCCGTCGACGCGATGCGCCGCTTCCTCTCCACTGTCGCGATGCGGGGCACCGTGGTGATCGGCGAGGGCGAGAAGGACGACGCGCCCTGGCTCTACAACGGCGAGCAGGTCGGCAACGGCGAGGGCGCCGAATGCGACGTCGCCGTCGATCCCATCGACGGCACCCGTCTGACCGCGGAGGGCCGCCCCGGCGCGCTCTCGGTCATCGCGGTCGCCGACCGCGGCAGCATGTACGACCCGTCGGCCGTCTTCTACATGGACAAGCTGGTCTGCGGCCCTGAGGGCGTGGGCATCGTCGACATCGAGCGCCCGATCGGCGAGAACATCCGCGCGCTCGCCCGGGCCAAGCGCGTCGACGTCAGCGACATCCGGGTCGCCGTGCTGGATCGCCCCCGACACGACCAGCTGATCGCCGACATCCGCGATGCGGGCGCCGGGACGCGCCTGATCATGGACGGCGACGTCGCCGCCGGTGTGAACGCGGCGCAGTGGGATTCGCGGGTGGATCTCGCCGTCGGCGTCGGCGGAACCCCCGAGGGCATCATCACCGCCTGCGCGGTGAAGGCGCTCGGCGGTGTGATCCAGGGCAAGTTGTGGCCGAAGGACGACGAGGAGCGCGAGCAGGCGCTCGCCGCCGGGCACGACCTCGACCGGGTGCTGCACGCGAACGACCTCGTCGCGAGTGACAACGCGTACTTCGTCGCGACCGGCATCACCTCGGCCGACTTCCTCGACGGCGTGCAGCGGCGCGGTCCGTTCCTGCGTTCGGAGAGCGTCGTCATGCGCGCCTATTCGGGCACGATCCGGCGCGTCATCACCGACCAGCGTCCGCAGCGCTGGGACTGAGGCCGCTGCCGCTGCCGGGCTGCCGGCGGGCCTGCGCCGAGCTCTGAAGGCCGTCTCCACGAGCCCGTTTCCACGGGCCGGTGGATCGAGCCGACGAGTCCGAAGGCCGGGCCGAAACGACTGAGCTACAGCTTGAGCGGGATCGCGGTGAGGCGCTGCAGTCGCAGACCGGTCGCCCGGGCGAGCGCTGGGAGATCCGCCGCCCGGTGCCGGCGCGCGGCGTCGACGATGATCGCCGCGCAGGCCTCGGCGTCGGCGAGCGCCTCGTGGTGCGCGAACTCGCCGAAACCCGCCGCCGCCGCCGAGAGCGGGAGGCGGTGCGATGGGATGTCGTACGTCTTGCGCGAGACCTGCACACTGCAGAGGTAGCGCAGCTTCGGCGTCGGGGTGATGGTCTCGGCGCAGGCGGCGCGGATCACGCCCATGTCGAAGCCGGCGTTGTGCGCGATCGCAACGTCGCGTCCGATGAACTCGCGCAGCCGGTCGAGCTGCCCCGCCCAGTCGTCAGCCTCGGCGACCATCTCGGGCGTGATCCCGTGGATCTTGATGTTGAACGGCAGGAACTCGGCATGCGCGGCCGGCGGGCGGATCAGCCAGTCGTCGCGTTCCACGACGACCCCGTCGCGGACCTTGACGAGTCCCACCGCGCACGCCGACGAAGGATGGCTGTTGGCGGTCTCGAAGTCGATCGCGGTGAAGTCCACTGGCACGCATCTACCTTGGCACACGCCACCGACACGGCATCCACACGGCATCGTCGCGCCGGCACTGTCTCGCTGGCACTGTCTCGCTGGCGCTGCCTCGACTGCCCCGTCTCGACAATCCCGTCTCGCCGGCGCTGTCTCGGCCGGGGCGTGCGCGCCGGCCGGCCCGCCAGCGCTTCAGCCGTCCGCTCGAAGCAGAACCGCACCGATCTGCAGGATCGCACACGCAATACTCTGCAACCCTGTGCGATTCTGCAGATCGGTGCGATCCTGCATCCGCTCGGTCCGGCCGAGGGCCGCCGAGCGCCCGATCAGCCCGATCCGGCCAGTAGACTTGACCCTCGTGGCTTTGACTATCGGAATCGTGGGGCTGCCGAACGTCGGCAAGTCGACCCTCTTCAACGCGCTCACCCAGAACGACGCGCTGGCGGCGAACTACCCGTTCGCCACCATCGAGCCGAACGTGGGCGTGGTGAACCTGCCCGACGCTCGGCTCGACGCGCTCGCCGAGATCTTCGGGAGCGAGCGGATCCTGCCCGCCCCGGTGAGCTTCGTCGACATCGCCGGCATCGTGCGCGGCGCCAGCGAGGGTGAGGGACTGGGCAACCAGTTCCTCGCGAACATCCGCGAGGCCGACGCGATCGCGCAGGTGGTGCGCGGGTTCAGCGACCCCGATGTGGTGCATGTCGACGGCGCGGTGAACCCCGCGAGCGACATGGAGACGATCAACACCGAGCTGATCATCGCCGACATGCAGACCCTCGACAAGGCGCTCGTGCGCTTCGAGAAGGAACTGAAGAACCGCAAGATCGACGCCTCCGTCGTCGAGACCGCGAAGGCCGCTCGGGCCTCGCTCGACGAGGGCAAGGTGCTCTCGCACGCGGGTATCGACCTCGAGCCGATCAAGGAACTGGGGCTGCTCACCGCGAAGCCCTTCCTCTACGTCTTCAACGTCGACGAGGCGGTGCTGCAGGATCGCGCGAAGCTCGACGAGCTCTCGGCGCTCGTTGCGCCGGCGAAGGCGATCTTCCTCGACGCCAAGATCGAGAGCGAGCTCATCGAACTCGATCCTGCCGACGCGAAGGAGCTGCTCGAGTCCATCGGCCAGGAGGAGAGCGGGCTGGATCAGCTCGCCCGGATCGGCTTCGACACGCTCGGCCTGCAGACCTACCTCACCGCCGGCCCCAAGGAGGCCCGCGCGTGGACGATCAAGAAGGGCTCGACCGCGCCGCAGGCCGCCGGTGTGATCCATACCGACTTCGAAAAGGGCTTCATCAAGGGCGAGATCATCTCGTTCGCCGACCTGGTCGAGTGCGGCTCGGTCGCAGAGGCCCGCGCGAAGGGCAAGGCCCGCATGGAGGGCAAGGACTACGTGATGCAGGACGGCGACGTCTGCGAGTGGCGGTTCAACGTCTAGCGCCATCGACGCATTCCGTTGCGCACGCGGCTTGCGGTCGGATCGTTCGCCGATCGAAGACGTGCAGATCGTGGACCATCGCTGAGGCGGGCGTGAGCCTCCGGCCTCAGGCGAGCTCCTCGGCGAGCCCGATGAGGATCCCCTCGGGCCCGCGGACGTAGCAGAACCGGTACGCGTCCTCGTACCGCACCACCTCGCCGCCGACGATCTCGGCGCCGTGCGCACGGAGGCGATCGAGCGTCTCGTCGAGGTCGTCCACCGCGAACATCACGCGCAGGTACCCCAGGGCGTTCACCGGCGCCTGCCGGTGGTCGGCGACGACCGCCGGCTCGAGGAAGCGCGACAGCTCGAGCCGCCCGTACCCGTCGGGCGTGCGCATCATCGCGATCTCGACGCGCTGATCGCCGAGACCGGTCACGCGTCCCGCCCATTCGCCCTCGACCGCGGAACGTCCTTCGAGCTCGAGCCCGAGCTCGCGGAAGAACTCGATCGCCGCTCCGAGATCCTCGACGACGATGCCGACGTTGTCCATCCTGACCGCCATGCGGTCATTCTAGAGAGGTGCGCCGCGCTGCGCGCGTGATCGGCCCGGGCAGGGCCGCGCCGCCTCCGCCGGGATCTGATTGACTGAGCGCATGAACGTCGTCGCAGCACTCTGCGCCACCACGATCCTCGGTGCCCTCGCCGTGTTCCAGCTCGCGCTGGCGTTCGGTGCGCCGGCCGGCAGATTCGCCTGGGGCGGCCGGCACCGCGTGCTCCCCACCGGTCTGCGCGTCGGCAGCGGGCTCTCGATCCTGCTCTACGCCGGGCTCGCCGCCGTGCTGCTCGCGCGGGCCGGCGCCCTCGCCGTGCCCGGCGACGCGCCACCGGTCATCGCCGCCGCCTGGGCGGTGTTCGGATACTTCGTCCTCGGCGTGCTCGTGAACGCGATCTCGCGCAGCCGGCCCGAGCGCTTCACGATGACCCCCGTCAGCGGGGTGCTCGCGGTGTGCGCGCTCATCGTCGCCCTGGGGTGAGCCTTCCGCGCTCCTCGGAGGGGGTACCCCTTTCCGAGCATCTGGGCCAGACTGGGCACGGGGGATCCCGAGAAGAAGGAGCCCGATCATGACCCAGTCGATCGCCACCTACGTGGCGCTGCCCGGCACGACCGCCGAAGCCATGGAGCACTGGCACGAGGTGTTCGGCGGCGAGCTGTCCATCATCCGCTATCGGGACATGCCGCTGGAGGGCATGCCGTTCGAGCCGGATCCGGATGCTGTCGCCCACGCGACGCTGACGCTGCCCGACGGAGCCGGGATCATCGCCGGCAGCGATGTCATGGATGACGAGAACGACTACCCGGTTCGCGGCACCGCATACTCGCTGCTGGTGACCACGGCGACCGCAGACGAGGCGCGTGCCGGCTTCGAGCGGATGCTCGGCAGCGGCGGATCCGTCGGCATGCCGTTCGAGAAGGCGCCCTGGGGCGACTGGTACGGTCAGGTCTTCGACCGATTCGGCGTCATGTGGGCGTTCTCCTGCGAGAACGACTGACGGGCATCAGCGGGCGGAACGCGAAGAGGCGAAGAGAAACGGAGAGACGGTGTCGGATCAGGTGAAGGGGCCGAGGTCCTACTTCCCCTCCATAGAGGCGAAGTACGGCAGGACGATCGACGAATGGATCGCAGAGCTGCGGCCGCACGCGGGGGAGGCTCACATGAGCCAGGTCTCCTTCCTCAAGGAGCAGGGGATGGGGCACGGGCATGCGAATGCGCTCGTGCACGTCTTCCGCGCCGAGTACGGGGGTGCCGAAGCCGATGCGTGACATTCGATCGATCCGCGGCGACGGCGTTGAGCTGGAATCCTCGCGCGCACTCCGGATCCGGGTGGGGCGTCCATGACCATCGCTCTTGCGGACGGCGGCATCGAGACCGCGCTGGAGGATCGTCTGGGGCAGGAGCTCCCCGAGTTCGCGGCGTTCGTGCTGCTCGATTCCGTCGACGGCCGGCAGGCGTTGCGCGACTACTACCGCCCCTTCGTGGAGTTGGCGGATCGTGTCGGCCTGCCGCTCGTGCTCGACACCCCGACCTGGCGCGCGAACCCGGATTGGCTCGAACTGCTCGGGTACGACGCCGTCGCCGGGGATGCCGACATCGCCGCGCGCATCAACGCCGCCGCGGTGGATCTCGTCCGCGAGGTCGCGGCGGAGACGGCCGCCGCTCCGGTCGTCGTGAACGGCTGCGTCGGCCCGCGCTTCGACGACTACGACGCTGCGCAGCGGATGACGCCGGAGGAGGCGGAGTCCTATCATGCGCCGCAGGTCGCGGCTCTGGCCGCCGCCGGAGCGGATCGAGTGACTGCGGTGACCGTGCTCGATGCCCCTGAGGCCATCGGCGTGGTGCGCGCCGCGCGCCGGGCCGGAGTGCCATCGGCGGTCTCCTTCACCGTCGGTGCGGACGGCCTGCTGGCGAGCGGCGACACCCTGGCCGAGGGAATCGCCGCAGTCGATGCCGCCACTGGCAACGCCCCGATCGGCTATCTGATGAACTGCGCGCATCCGGAGGAGGCCGCCCGCGCTCTGCGCAGCGGCGGCTCGATGGACCGGGTGATCGGCTTCCGGTTGAACGCTGCGCGCGAGGGCGAGGAGGGACCGGGCGATGCGCCGGCGGCCTTCGCGCACGGGTTGACCGCTCTGCGCGAGTTGGCGGCGAACGCCGAGATCTTCGGCGGGTGCTGCGGCACGGATGCGCCGCACATCGCCGCGGTCGCCGGGGAGCTGGGAGGCGCCGCTCAGTGAACGGCGCCCGCCGGGCGGGTAAGCTGGCAGGATGAACGAAGACGAGCTTCGGGCGTTCCTCGATTCTGCGACGGTCGGAGACGACCCCGTCGAGGACGATGCGGCGTCGGCGGAAACGGATCCGCTGAACCTGCCGCCGACCGAACCGATCCTCACTCTGCCCGCCGCCCCCGTCTCCGCGCGGGGCGAGTCGGGCGCCGGGGGAGCAGGCTCCCCGGACGCGAACCCGAGCTTCGACTCGATCCTCGGCCTCGACGGCGAACCGGATGCCGCGCCGCCTGTCCAGCAGCGGCAACCGGAGATCACGCCGATCGTCCTCCCGGCTCCGCCGGCATCCGCTCAGGCCGCGCGGAAGCGCCGCTCGACCGCGCCGAGCGCGCCGCGCACCGCCCCGCTCCCGACTCAGACGGTGCCCGAGCCGGTGGTCCTGCCGTCGGCCGCAGCCGCCGCGCCTCAGGAATCCGGCGCATCGGCCGCCCAACTCGCCGCCGACCTCGGATTCGACGTCGAATCGCCCGCGGGAGAGTACGAGCGGATCGCCGTGACCGGAGCGGAGAAGGAGCATCGCCGGCTGCTGCCCTGGATCATCGTCGCCGCTGTCGCGATCGTCGCGATCGTCGCGTCCGTGTTCATCGTGCAGACCTTCCGCGGCGGCGGCGAGACCCCGCCGCCGGTCGTCCAGCCGACCACCGAGACTCCGAGCACGACCGAACCGACCGAGCCGACAGCCCCGGAGGAGGAGCCGTCCGACCCGGAGACGCCCGAAACGGGCGACGCGGCCCCCGAGGTCGAGGTCGGCTCGACCTACCGGATGCCGATCACCCAGTGGGATGTGACCGTCGAGGTCTCGAACAAGCTCGGCTCCGTCTACTACATGCTCGACGGAGAGCGAATGATCCTGCAGGACGGTGCGCTGCTGCCGAAGTTCCCCTCCTCCTGCAGCGAGATGCGGGAGGGCTTCGGCCTCACCCGTCTCGCCGACGGCACCTTCGAGGTGCTGCGCCCTGCCGAGCGCTGCGCCGAGGCGACGGAGCTCTACGACGAGGTGTGGGGCTTGGTCGCGGCGATGATCCCGACGATCGAGGCGGCCTGACCGATCCGACCCGTTCGGGACGTCGATGTCAGGACGCCGATCCTCCGGGCGCGGGGAAGAGGCTCGGCCAGAGCGCGACCGCGAGCGGGTAGCCGACGAAGCTCACGATGTCGAGCACCCAGTGGGCGACGATCAGCGGGAGCGACCGACCCCACCGCCGGTAGGCCCAGCCGAAGACGACCCCCATCACCACGTTGCCGATGAAGCCCCCGAAACCCTGGTAGAGGTGGTAGCTGCCGCGCAGCAGCGCGCTCAGTAGAGTGACGGTCCACGGGCCGAGGCCGATCCTGCGCAGCCGGTCGAAGACGTAGACGACCACGATCAGTTCCTCACCGAGCGCGGCGCGGAGCGCGCTCAGGATCAGAACCGGGACGGTCCACCAGTAGGCGTCGAGCGCCGTCGGCACGACGGCGACGTTGATGCCGATGACGCGGCCGAAGAGATAGAAGGCGAGGCCGGGCAAGCCGATCGCGGCGGCGAGGAGCAGCCCGCCGCCGCACTCGCCGAGCCACCAGCGCGGGGAGGCGCCCGGTCGCGGCGACAGCCCGAGCCGCCAGAGGTGCGGTCGGCCGCGCCGCCACAGCAGGTAGACGACGAGCGCGACGGGCGCGAGGCCGAAAGCGAACGACAGCAGCTGGTAGACGAGGTCGAACACCGGCCGTTCGGCCAGTGACCGGTTGAGGGTCGCGGTCTGCTCGGCGAGGGCGGTCTCACGCGTGACGCGATCGATGATCGCGACGATCGCCGTGATACCGGATGCCCCGTACGAGAGCGCGAGGACGATGCCGAGCTCCCAACCCAGCCGGCCCCGCAGCCGGCCCCGCGTCGATGTCGCCACGGCGCCAGCCTAGCGCCGGAGCCGGATGCCCCGCGAGCGGCCCCTGAGCGACGGGCCGGCCGGATCCGCCCGGATCCCGCGCCGGCCCGGCCCGGAGACCCCGGGAGTTGTAGGGTTCGGCCAGTCCGGCCCGCGAAAGCATTGGTCACGATTGTGCGGCGTATCCGGCCGCGGTGAAACGGGCACTCGGAAGATGGCTAGGCTGTTCTGGTCAATCACTTCCACGACGCCGTGCACGACCCGTGCGCGGCGGAGCGGAGAGTAACGAAGGAGAACAAGTGAAACTCTCACGCACGGCCTACGGTGCACTCGCACTGGCCACTGCGAGTGCACTCACGCTCGCCGGTTGCGCCTCGGGCGGCAACGGCAACGGCGGCGGCGATTCCGCCGGCGGCGCGATCGTCATCGGCACGACCGAGGTGGTCACCTCGCTCGACCCCGCCGGCGCCTACGACAACGGCTCGTTCGGCGTCATGACGAACGTCTACCCGTTCCTGCTGAACAACCCGGTCGGCAGCAGCGAGGTCGAGCCCGACATCGCCGAGTCGGCCGAGTTCACCACGCCGACCGAGTACACGGTCACGCTGAAGAGCGGCCTCACCTTCGCCAACGGCAACGAGCTCACCAGCTCGGACGTGAAGTTCACCTTCGATCGTCAGCTCGCGATCGCCGACGAGAACGGCCCCTCGAGCCTCCTCGCGAACCTCGACAGCATCGAGACCACCGATGACGTCACCGTCGTGTTCCACCTGAAGGAGGGCAACGACCAGACGTTCCCGCAGGTGCTCTCGAGCCCGGTCGGCCCGATCGTCGACGAGGACGTGTTCCCCGCCGATGCGCTCGCGACCGACGCCGACATCGTCGCGGGCAAGCCCTTCGCCGGCCCGTACTCGCTCGAGACCTTCGACCAGAACAACCTGGCCTCGTACCAGGCGTTCGACGGCTACCAGGGTCTCTGGGGCGCCGCGCAGACCGCGCAGATCAACGTCAAGTACTTTGCCAACGAGTCGAACCTCAGCCAGGCGATCGAGACGAAGGCCGTCGACGTCGCGTTCCGCAGCCTCTCGGCCACCGACATCGAGAAGTTCGAGGGCACCGACGGGCTCAACGTCGTCAGCGGCCCGGGCGGCGAGATCCGCTACATCGTCTTCAACTTCAACGTGCAGCCGTACGGCGCGAAGACCGACGACGCCGATGAGGCGAAGGCGCTCGCCGTCCGTCAGGCGGCCGCCGACCTGATCGACCGCGAGAAGATCTCGGATCAGGTGTTCAAGGGCACCTACACCCCGCTGTACAGCTACGTGCCCGAGGGCCTGACCGGTGCGAACGAGGCGCTCAAGGGCCTCTACGGCGACGGCCAGGGCGGCCCCGACGCCGCGCGCGCCGCGGAGCGCCTCGCCGACGCGGGCGTCGAGACCCCGGTCGAGCTCAACCTGCAGTACGCGGGCGAGCGCTACGGTGCGGCCTCCTCCGAGGAGTACGCGCAGATCAAGGCTCAGCTCGAGACCGACGGTCTGTTCTCGGTGAACCTGCAGTCCACCGAGTGGGGGCAGTTCACCAAGGATCGCGTCGAGGATCTCTACCCGGCTCACCAGCTGGGCTGGTTCCCCGATTACTCGGATGCGGACAACTACCTGACCCCGTTCTTCCTCGAGGGCGGCTTCCTGTTCAACCACTACGACAACCCCGAGGTCAACGAACTGCTCCGTTCGCAGCTCGTGACCCCGGACGTGGCGGAGCGCACCGCGAAGATCGAGGAGATCCAGGACCTCGTGGCCGCGGATCTCTCGACCCTGCCGATGCTGCAGGGCGCGCAGGTCGCGGTCGCGGTCGACGGCGTCGAGGGCGTCACCCTCGATCCTTCGTTCAAGTTCCGTTTCGGAACGCTGACGAAGTAATCGCGTGAGATAAGTGCAGGGAGGGGGCCGCGCGGCTCCCTCCCTGTACCCTTTCGACTATGACTCTCGATATCGCAGCGGTCAGCACCAGCGCGAAGCCACGGCGCAGCTCCGGAGGAGGCCTCGGGCGCTACATCCTCTGGCGCGCGGTGCTCATCATCCCGACCGTCTTCATCCTGGTCACCATGGTGTTCCTCCTCATGCGCACCATCGGCGACCCGATCACCGCCTCGATCGGCGATCGCCTTCCCCCGGACGAGCTCGCCCGTCGCATCCACGAGGCCGGCTACGACCGGCCGATCCTGGTGCAGTACGTCGAGTACCTCGGCCAGATCCTCCGCGGCGACTTCGGCACCACGATCAGCGACAACCGTGCCGTGACCGAGGTCCTGCTCACCTTCGGCTCCGCCACCCTCGAGCTCGCCTTCTACACGCTGATCGTCGCTTTCATCGTCGGCATCCCGCTCGGCATGCTCGCCGCCTACTACCGCGATCGCGGTCCCGACGCGGTGCTGCGCGTGTTCGCGATCTTCACCTACGCGACGCCGGTGTTCTTCTCGGGCCTGCTGATGAAGCTGGTCTTCGGCATCTGGCTCGGCTGGCTCCCCGTCTCGGGGCGCGCATCGATCGGCACCGAATTGCAGCTGCAGATGCTGTCGAATCCTTCCGGTTTCTATCTGATCGACGCATTCCGCACTGGGGACATGGCCAATGTCGCGGATGTGCTGGCGCATGCGATCCTGCCCGCGCTCACGCTCGGCCTCATGACCGCCGGCGTGTTCCTCCGGCTGGTCCGCACGAACATGATCGGCACGCTGGGCCGCGAGTACATCGATTCCGGGCGCTCGCGCGGCGTGGGGGAGTTCCGGCTCGTCACGAAGCACGCCTACCGGCCGGCGCTCATCCCGATCATCACCGTGATCGGGATGCAGATCGCGCTCCTCCTGGGCGGCGCCGTGCTCACCGAGACGACCTTCGAGTGGAAGGGTCTCGGCTTCCAGCTGGCCTACTATCTGAGCGCGCGCGACTTCATCGCGGTGCAGGGCATCGTGGTGCTGCTCGCCGTCATCGTCGCGCTGAGCAACTTCATCGTCGACGTGCTCGCCGCGCTCATCGACCCGCGAGTGAGGTACTGACGTGACGAACTCGACTCCCACCGTGAACGGAACGGTCGCCGCGCCGGGCGAGCGCGCCTGGCACTCCTGGCCGCTCATCAAGCAGCTGCGCCAGAGCGTCGGACTGCAGCGGGGCATGCTCATCGCCGGCCTCGTCCTCGTCGCGCTCTTCGTGCTGCTCGCCGTGTTCGCTCCGCTGATCGCGCCCTACAGCTACAACACGCTCTCGGGGCCCGACGGCGACTTCGGCTCGCGGATGGCGCCTTCGGCCGCGCACCCCTTCGGTACGACGATCGCGGGCTACGACGTGCTCTCCCGCGTGATCTGGGGCTCCCGCACGGCGCTGCTCGTGATCGTGATCGCCGTGCTGAGCTCGATCTTCGCGGGGACGCTGCTCGGTCTGGTCTCCGGCTACCTCGGCGGCGCGCTCGACCGGGTGCTCGTGATGATCACCGATGCGATCTACGCCTTCCCCTCGCTGCTGCTGGCCATCGTCATGTCGATCATGATCTCGGGCGGCCAGTCGAGCCTGTGGGGCGGCATATGGTCGGCCGCGCTCTCCATCACCGTCGTGTTCATCCCGCAGTACTTCCGCGTGGTGCGCAGCGAGGTGGTGCGAGTGAAGGCCGAGGCCTTCGTCGAGTCGGCCCGCGTGATCGGCGCGAGTCATCGCCGGATCATGTTCACGCACGTGCTGCGCAACTCGACGCGATCGCTCCCGCTCGTGTTCACGCTGAACGCCTCGGAGGCGATCCTGACGCTGGCCGGCCTCGGCTTCCTGGGATTCGGCATCGAGCCGAACGGCGCCGCCGAGTGGGGCTACGACCTGAACAAGGCCGTCGCCGACGTGACGAACGGCATCTGGTGGACCTCGCTCTGGCCGGGCCTCGCGATCGTGCTCATCGTCATGGGCCTCACTCTGACTGGGGAGAGCCTGAACGATCTCGCGGACCCGCGCCTGCGCATCCGCCGCCGCGCGAAGGCCGGCAGCGGCAAGGTGGCCGCCACCTCGGTCGGCGCCCGCCACGCGCAGGATCAGGGATACGAGTCGCTGGAAGCCGAGGATCCGGCCCCGGGAGCGGGAGCCGCCGACGAAGGAGGTGCGCGATGACGCGTCTGCTCGACATCTCGGATCTTGAGGTCACATTCTCGACGGACAGCGGGCCGGTGACGGCGGTCGACGGGGTCTCGCTGCACGTGGAGCCCGGCCGCGTGCTCGCGGTCGTGGGCGAGTCCGGATCCGGCAAGACCGTCTCGGCTCGCACTGTGCTCGGTCTGCTGCCCGAGACCGCGATCGCGACCGGCTCCGTCGTGCTCGCGACGCGCGACGGCAGCGGGAGCAACGACGTGCTGCATCTCGGCGCGGACCAGCTGCGCCGGGTGCGCGGCCGCGACGTCGCGATGGTCTTCCAGGAGCCGTCCACCGCGATGAACCCGGTCTTTCCGATCGGCTGGCAGATCGCCGAGGGCCTGCGCGCCCACGGCAAGCTCTCGAAGAAGGAGCTGCGGGCCAAGGCGATCGAGATGCTCGACCTGGTCGGCCTGCCGGATCCGGAGGAGCGCGTCGACTACTACCCGCATCAGCTCTCTGGCGGGCAGAAGCAGCGCGTGATGATCGCGATGGCGCTGGCTCTGCGACCGGGACTCATCGTGGCGGACGAGCCCACGACCGCGCTGGATGTGACCGTGCAGGCCGAGATCCTCGATCTGCTGCGCAAACTGCGGGACGAGCTCGGCACCGCGATCCTGCTCATCACCCACAACATGGGTGTGGTGGCGGATCTCGCCGACGACGTCGCGGTGATGTACCAGGGGCGCGTCGTCGAGCAGGCACCGGTCGCGGAGCTCTTCGCGAACCCTCGCGAGGCCTACACGAAGCAGCTGCTGGGTGCGGTGCTGAAGCTCGGCGAGGGGCGACTGGTCGCGGAGGACCGGCAGGCGCTGCCGCATCCCGCCGGGGCGCACGCGGCGCCCGATGACGCGACCGTCACGGCGCCGGTCGTGCGGGCGCGCGGGCTCGAGATCCAGTACCCGGGTCGCTTCGGCCGTCCGGGGTTCAAGGCCGTGCAGGGCGTCGACTTCGAGATCTCCGCGGGCGAGGTGTACGGCCTCGTCGGCGAGTCGGGATCGGGCAAGTCGACCATCGGCCGCGCGATCGCCGGCCTCACCTCGGTCACCGGAGGGTCGCTCGAGGTGTTCGGGCACGAGATGCTCGGCTACAAGGAGCGGGCCTTCCGGTCGATCCGGCGCGATATCGGCTTCGTGTTCCAGGATCCCGGCTCGAGCTTCAACCCGCTGCTCACGATCGCGCAGAACGTGGCCGAGCCGCTGCTCGTGCACCGGGTGGTGCGCAGCGCGGAGGCCGCGCGGCCTCGCGTCGACGAGCTGCTCGAGGCGGTGCAGCTGCCCCGTGCCTACGGGGACCGGTTCCCGCACGAGCTCTCGGGCGGGCAGCGGCAGCGGGCCTCGCTGGCCCGCGGGCTGGCGCTCGATCCGAAGCTGTTGATCGCCGACGAGCCGACCAGCGCGCTCGACGTCTCGGTGCAGGCTCGCGTGCTCGCGCTCTTCGTCGAGCTGCAGCAGGAGCTCGGCTTCGCCTCGCTGTTCATCACGCACGACCTCGCGGTGGTCGATGCGCTCGCCGACCGGGTGGGCGTGCTCTTCCACGGCGAGCTGGTGGAGAGCGGCAGTTGCGAGGAGGTGCTGCGCCACCCGCAGGAGGCCTACACGCAGCGGCTGCTGGCTTCGCTGCCGGTGCCGGATCCGGTGGAGCAGGCACAGCGGCGGGAGGCCTGGCGGGCGGTCGCCTCGTAGCCTCTCCCGCGACCCGGCGGGCGGTCGCCTCGTAGCCTCTCCCGCGACCCGGCGGACGAGCGGGCGGTGTCTGGAATCCCGGACATCGCCCGCTCTCGTCGCATTGCCCGGCCGAACCGCCTGCGGTGAGATGGGTGCAGCGCGATCCTTCGCGAGACGACTGCGGAGGATCGCACCTCGAACGCACCGATCGAAAGGCACGACCATGGCTCTCCCCGGCGCCCGCCCCGTCCGCTCCCCGCGCGGTACCGAGATCTCGGCCAAGAGCTGGCAGACCGAGGCTCCGCTGCGCATGCTCATGAACAACCTCGACCCCGAGGTAGCCGAGCGCCCCGACGACCTGGTCGTGTACGGCGGCACGGGCCGCGCGGCGCGCTCGTGGGGCGCCTTCGACGCGATCGTCGACACCCTGCGCGATCTCGAAGAGGACGAGACGCTGCTCGTGCAGTCGGGGAAGCCGGTCGGCGTGTTCCGCACGAACAGGTGGGCGCCGCGCGTGCTCATCTCGAACTCGAACCTCGTGGGCGACTGGGCGACCTGGCCCGAGTTCCGCAAGCTCGAGGCCGAAGGCCTGATGATGTACGGCCAGATGACGGCCGGCTCGTGGATCTACATCGGCACCCAGGGCATCCTCCAGGGCACCTACGAGACCTTCGCCGCCGCCGGCCGCAAGCTCCAGGGGCAGGGCCGCATCGAGAAGGTCGAGGGCAAGGGCCCCCTCGCCGGCACCATCACCCTGACCGGCGGCTGCGGCGGCATGGGCGGCGCCCAGCCCCTCGCGGTCACCCTGAACGACGGCGCCTGCCTGATCGTCGACGTCGACAAGACGCGCCTCGACCGTCGCGCGGGCAAGCGCTACCTCGACGAGGTCGTGGAAGACCTCGACGAGGCGCTCGCCAAGGTGCAGCAGGCGAAGGACGAGCGGCGCGGCTGGTCCGTCGGCCTCGTCGGCAACGCGGCCGAGGTGTTCCCCGAGATCCTGCGCCGCCACCGGGCGGGCGAGATCACGATCGATCTCGTGACCGACCAGACGAGCGCCCACGACCCGCTCAGCTACCTGCCCGTCGGCTACACCGTCGAGGAGTGGCACGAGCGCGCGGCGGCCGACCCCGAGCAGTTCACGAAGGACGCGCAGGCCGCGATGGCCGCGCATGTCAAGGCCATGGTCGAGTTCCAGGACGCGGGCGCCGAGGTCTTCGACTACGGCAACTCGATCCGCGATGAGGCCCGCACGGGCGGCTACGATCGCGCCTTCGAGTTCCCCGGCTTCGTGCCCGCCTACATCCGCCCGCTCTTCTGCGAGGGCCTCGGTCCGTTCCGCTGGGCGGCGCTCTCGGGCGATCCCGAAGACATCCGCGTCACCGACGCCGCGCTCAAGGAGCTGTTCCCCGAGAACACCCACCTCCACGCCTGGCTCGACGCCGCCGCCGAGCGGGTCGAGTTCGAGGGCCTGCCCGCTCGCATCTGCTGGCTCGGCTACGGCGAGCGCCACCAGGCCGGCCTGCTCTTCAACCGGCTCGTCGCGGAGGGCAAGGTCAAGGCGCCGATCGTGATCGGCCGCGACCACCTCGACTCGGGCTCGGTCGCCTCGCCCTACCGCGAGACCGAGGCGATGGCCGATGGATCCGACGCGATCGCCGACTGGCCGCTGCTCAACGCACTCACGGCGACCTCGTCCGGCGCGACCTGGGTGTCGATCCACCACGGCGGCGGCGTCGGCATCGGCCGCTCGATCCACACCGGCCAGGTTTCGGTCGCCGACGGCACCGAGCTCGCCGCCGAGAAGCTCTCGCGCCTGCTGACCAACGACCCCGGCATGGGCGTCATCCGCCACGTCGACGCGGGCTACGAGCGCGCCGCCGAGGTGGCGAAGGAGCGCGGCGTGCGCGTGCCGATGGAGCCCGTGATCCGCAACACCGATCGGGCCTGGTAGGTTCTCGCTCGTGACCTCCCTGCTGATCGACGACATCGGCGAGCTGACGACAAACGACGAGTCGCTCGGCGAGGGAATCGGCGGGCGCCTGCGCGATGCGGCGGTCGTGATCGACGGATCGCGGATCGCGTGGGTCGGCTCGGCCACTGACGCCCCCGCCGCCGACGAGCGCGTCGACGCCGGCGGGCGTGCTCTGCTGCCGGGCTGGGTCGACTCGCATACGCACATGGTGTTCGCGGGGGATCGCACCGCCGAGTTCGAGGCACGCATGGCGGGCGAGGCGTATGCCGCGGGCGGCATCAACGTCACCGTGAGCGCGACGCGCGCCGCTTCTGACGAGGAGCTCGACGGCAACCTCGCCCGGCTCGTCGCCGAGGCGCGGCGCGGCGGCACCACCACGATCGAGACGAAGACCGGCTACGGGCTCACGGTCGAGGACGAGGTGCGCTCCGCGGTCGTCGCCGGGCGCCGGGCCGACGCCGTCACCTTCCTCGGAGCTCATGTCGTCCCGGCCGGGCAGGATCCCGACGCCTACCTCGACCTCGTGACCGGGCCGATGCTCGACGCCGTCGCTCCGCACGTGAGCGCCGTCGACGTGTTCTGCGAGACCGGCGCCTTCGATGAGGCCGCCTCGGCGAGGGTCCTCGAAGCCGCCGCTCGGCACGGTCTCGCCACCCGTGTGCACGGCAACCAGCTCGGCCACGGTCCCGGCGCGCAGCTCGCCGTGGCGCACGGCTCGCTCAGCGTCGACCACCTCGGCTTCCTGAGCGATGGCGACATCGCGGCGCTCGCGGGGTCGTGGGACGAGTGGCGCCGCGGTGCAGGAGTCGCCGGCACCGTCGCCACGGTTCTACCGGCTTGCGACCTCTCGACGCGCATGCCGCTCGCGCCGGCCCGCAGGCTGCTCGACGCGGAAGCGGTGCTCGCCATAGCGAGCAACTGCAACCCCGGCACCTCGTACACGAGCTCGATGGCGTTCTGCGTCGCGACCGCGGTGCTGCAGATGGGCCTGACGATCCAGGAGGCGGTGCGCGCGGCGACGCTCGGCGGCGCCACCGCGCTCGGCATGCAGGATGACGGATGGACCGACCCGCGCGGCGAGGCGCAGCCCGCCGTCGGCGCGATCCGCCCCGGTGCGCGCGCCGACCTGCAGCTGCTCGACGCCCCCTCCGTGACGCACCTCGCCTACCGGCCGGGGATGCCCCTCACCGCCGCGGTCTGGCGCGCGGGCGAGCGCGTCGTCTGAGACGGCTGCGCCGCACCGACGCCGCAGTGCTGCCGTGCCGCAGCCCGGGTCTCGTCCGCCCCTCGGCTCACCGCAGGCCCCCTTCCTGACGAGCGTGCAGGAAAATCACCGCGAATACGGGGTACGCCGGTCAGCAAGGTGTACTCCAGTGGGCAAAAGCCGGGCCGGTCCTGCTCGCTCGCCGTCCCTTACGCACTCGCGGGTCGCCCGTGGATGCGGGCGGAGAGCGTCTCGGCGGTGCGCCGGACCTCGGCGGCGAGCCCGTCGAGGCGATCCTCCGCGATCTGGTCGTCCGGAAAGGTGACGGCGATCGCGGCGACCGGCCATTCGCGGTGGTCGAGCACGGGCACGGCGACGGAGGAGAACTCCGGCGTGACGGATCCGCGCTCGACGGCGAAGCCGCGCGTGACCACCTCGTCGAGCACCGCGCGCAGCTTCGAGTACCGGTCGATGTCGTCGATGATGTCGTGCCGGTGCACGAACGCGCCGCGGTCGGGGAACAGGGCGCGGACCTGCGCTTTCGGCAGCGCGGCGAGGATCGCCCGGCCGCTGGCGGTGAGCTGCATCGGCAGCCGGACGTTCACGTCGGTGATGAGCATCGGCGATCCCGGCGCGCGCTCCTCGATCACGTAGAGCACGTCCCGGCCGTGCGGCACGGCGAGGTGTCCGCTGACCCGCACCCGGTCCACGAGCGCCGCGATCAGCGGCCGGCCGATCCGCGTCAGCGGTTCCTGCCGGGCGTAGGCCGAACTCAGCTCGACGGCGGCGATCCCGAGCCCGTAGCGTCGCTCCTCTGGCAGGTGCATGACGAAGCCGTGCTCCTGGAGCGTCGCCAGCAGGTGGTACACGGTGGATCGCGGGAGCCCGAGCTGGGTCGCGATCATGCTCGCCGGCAGCGGTCCGCGCGAGGCGGCGAGCATCGCGAGGATCCGCAGCGTCTGATCCGCCGCGGGCACCTTCGGCTGCTGCTCGCTCACCCTCGCAGCCTACTTCCGAATGCGTCTCCGAGGGGTGCTACCCCAGCGGTGCGCCGAGCGCGCCCTCGGCGGCGGATACCACGGCGCCGGAGACGACGAAGTCGCGCGCGGCGGTGATGGTCGGCGAGAGGAAGGTGTCGGTGTCGGGCGCCGGGATGCGGGTACGGAAGAGCGCGTGGACCGCCGCGGTCGCCGGGGCGGGATCGCCCGCGCCCTCCGCCGCGCGGAAGTCGAGGGCGCGGGTCGATGCGAGCAGCTCGATCGCGAGCACCCGGCCCAGCCCGTCAATGCCTCGGCGCAGCTTGCGCCCGGCGTGCCAGCCCATGGAGACGTGATCCTCTTGCATCGCGGAGGAGGGGATCGAGTCCACCGAGGCGGGCGCCGCGAGGCGCTTGAGCTCCGAGACGATGCCGGCCGCGGTGTACTGGGCGATCATGAGCCCGGAGTCGAGGCCGGCATCGGCGGCGAGGAACGGCGGCAGGCCGTGGCTGCGGGCGACGTCGAGGAAACGATCCGTGCGGCGCTCGCTGATGGAGGCGAGGTCGGCCACCGCGATCGCGAGGAAGTCGAGCACGTAGGCGACGGGCGCGCCGTGGAAGTTGCCGTTCGACTCGACCCGGCCGTCGGGCAGCACGACCGGGTTGTCGATCGCGGAGCGCAGCTCGATGCTCGCGACGCGTGCGGCGTGATCCGCCGTGTCTCGCGCCGCACCGTGCACCTGCGGGGAGCAACGCAGCGAGTAGGCGTCCTGCACCCGGGTGAACTCGCCTTCGCGCGGGCGCTGGATGAGGCGGGAATCGGCGAGCACGGCCGCGATGTTCGCGGCGGCGGCACCCTGGCCGGGATGCGGGCGCAGCTCCTGCAATTCGGCGGCGAAGACGGCATCGGTTCCGGTGAGGGCCTCGACCGAGGCCGCCGCGGCGAGGTCGGCGACCTTGAGCAGTGCGCCCAGGTCGTGCAGGGCCAGGCAGAGCATGCCGAGCATGCCATCGGTGCCGTTGATGAGGGCGAGGCCCTCCTTCTCGGCGAGCACGAGCGGCTCGATGCCGGCGTCCGCGAGCGCGGAGGCGGCATCGATGGCCGGGGCGTGCGGATCCTCGCTCACTCGTACCTGGCCTTCGCCGAGCAGGGTGAGCGCGCAGTGAGCGAGCGGGCTGAGGTCGCCCGAGCAGCCGAGGGAACCGAACTCGTGCACGACCGGGGTGATGCCGGCGTTCAAGATCGCGGCATACGTTTCGGCGACGACGGTGCGCACCCCGGTGCGGCCGCTGGCGAGCGTGTTGAGACGCAGCAGCATGAGGGCGCGAACGACCTCGCGCTCGACCTCGGGGCCGGTGCCGGCCGCGTGCGAGCGGATCAGGCTGCGCTGCAGCTGCTGGCGCTTCTCCTGGGGGATCTGCACCTTGGCGAGCGCGCCGAAGCCGGTGGAGATGCCGTAGTGCGGGCGGGTGTCGTTCGCGAGCTCGTCGATCATGCGCCGGCTCGCGGCGATGCGGTCGAGCGCGTCCGGTCCGATCTCGACGCGTGCGCCCTCTCGGGCGACGGCCACGACGTCGGCGACGGTGAGGGGGGCTTCGCCCAGAACGACGGTGGTGACAGTGCTGCTCATAGGTCGATCCCAGCGCATGCGCGGCTCGAACTGTAGAGCTCCCGAGCCGCTCCTGTCCGGGATACCGGACGAGTCCGCGATGGGGTGCGGCGCAGCGCGAGCGGATCGTGGCAGGCTAACGGCAGAGGATCGCGCAGCACGGCGATCCGAGACGATCCGAGACGATTCGGAACGAGACGAACCGACGCGGGAACGGAGACCCCATGACAGGCAGGCTGGTGCATGATCCGCTATGGCCGCGCACGGGCGGATGGCCCGCGCTCGGGGACTCCGGCACGGTCGACCTCGCCCTGATTGGCGTGCCGACGAGCCGGACCTCGCTCTCGCCGACGCAGGCGCACGAGACCCCGGCCGCCGTGCGCGACGCGCTGCGACGCTACTCGGGGCATTTCGTGGCGCCCGGGCTGCCGGGCGACCGCGGCGCCGAAGCCGAACTGGTGCTCGACGAGGCCGTGAGGTTCGCCGATGCGGGCGACCTCGAAGATCCGGATACCGAGGACGGCGAGGTCGCCGCAACGGCTGCGATCCGGGCGCTGGCGGCACGCGCCGAACTCGTGGTCGCGCTCGGCGGCGACAACGCGTGCACCGTGCCGGCTGCGCTCGGCATCGCCGGAGCGCACGGAGGGATCGGCGCCGCCGGCCTCATCACGCTGGACGCCCACCACGACCTGCGCGACGGCCGCAGCAACGGCTCCCCGGTGCGCCGTCTCGTCGAGGCCGGCCTCGATCCGCGCCGCATCGTGCAGATCGGGATCGCCGACTTCGCGAACTCCCGCGCCTATCGCGATCGCGCCAAGGAGTGGGGGATCACGGTGATCCATCGCGACGAGCTGCACGAGAGGCCGATGGGCGAGGTGGTCGCGGAGGCGCTCGAGATCGCCGGATCCGGTGGCGGAGTGATCCACGTCGATCTCGACGTCGATGTCTGCGACCGCAGCGTCGCCCCGGGCTGCCCGGCCTCGATCCCGGGCGGCATCCAAGCGCACGAGCTGCGCCGCGCCGCCCGGCTGCTCGCCGCCGACCCGCGCGTGAGAGGCCTCGACATCGCCGAGGTCGACGCGACGACCGATGCGCCCGACGGGCGCACCGTGAGGCTGGCCGCCCTCCTGGTGCTCGAGGCCGCGGCCGGGCTCGCCTCTCGCTCGCGCCGCCCGTAGAGCGGGCTCCGTCGAACGGTCCGGACGGGTGCCGGGATCTCCAGAATTCGCGCGTGTAGAATAGAACGTTGCCAATTTTCGATCGTAAGGATCCACCCCTATGGCTCTCGCCACTCGCGAAGACCTCCGTAACGTCGCCATCGTCGCCCACGTCGACCACGGCAAGACCACGCTCGTCGACGCCATGCTGCGCCAGACGAACTCGTTCGACGCGCACGCCGACGTCGACGACCGCGTGATGGATTCGAACGACCTCGAGCGCGAGAAGGGCATCACGATCCTCGCGAAGAACACAGCGATCACCTATGAAGGCGTGCACGCGAAGAACGGCCCCGTCGTGATCAACGTGGTCGATACCCCCGGCCACGCGGACTTCGGCGGCGAGGTCGAGCGCGCGTTGTCGATGGTCGACGGCGTCGTGCTGCTGGTCGACGCCTCCGAGGGGCCGCTGCCGCAGACCCGCTTCGTGCTGCGCAAGGCGCTCGAGGCGCACCTGCCCGTGATCCTCGCGGTCAACAAGACCGACCGCCCCGACGCCCGCATCGAGGAGGTCGAGGGCGAGGCGCAGGATCTCCTGCTCGGCCTCGCCAGCGACCTCTCCGAGGACCACCCCGACATCGACGTCGACGCGGTGCTCGACGTGCCGACCGTCTACCTCTCGGGTCGTGCCGGCGCCGCGAGCCACAACCGTCCCGCCGACGGCTCGCTGCCCGACAACCCCGACCTCGAGCCGCTGTTCGAGACGATCCTCGACCGCGTGCCCGCCCCGAGCCACGACGACGAGCACCCCCTCCAGGCGCACGTCACGAACCTCGACTCGTCGCCGTTCCTCGGCCGCATCGCGCTGCTGCGCGTGCACAACGGGTGGATCAAGAAGGGTCAGACCGTGGCCTGGGTGAAGCACGACGGCAGCGTGCAGAACGTGCGCATCACCGAGCTCATGCTGACGAAGGCGCTCACCCGCTACCCGGCCGAGCAGGCCGGCCCCGGCGACATCGTCGCGATCGCCGGCATCGAGGACATCACGATCGGCGAGACGATCGCCGACGCCGACGATGTGCGCCCGCTGCCGACCATCTCGGTCGACGAGCCCGCGATCTCGATGACGATCGGCGCCAACACCTCCCCGCTGGTCGGCAAGGTCAAGGGGCACAAGCTGACCGCGCGCATGATCAAGGATCGCCTCGACCGCGAGCTCATCGGCAACGTGTCGCTCCGGGTGCTCGACACGGGCCGCCCCGATGCGTGGGAGGTGCAGGGCCGCGGCGAGCTGGCGCTCGCGATCCTGGTCGAGAACATGCGCCGCGAGGGATTCGAGCTCACGGTCGGCAAGCCGCAGGTGGTGACGAAGGAGGTCGACGGCAAGACGCACGAGCCCTACGAGCACCTCACGATCGACACCCCTGAGGAGCACCTCGGCGCGATCACCCAGCTGCTGGCCGCACGCAAGGGCCGCATGGACAACATGGTGAACCACGGCACCGGCTGGGTGCGCATGGAGTTCATCGTGCCGTCGCGCGGCCTGATCGGCTTCCGCAGCGAGTTCATGACGCTGACGCGCGGCACCGGCATCGCGAATGCGATCTCGCACGGCTACGACCAGTGGGCCGGCCCGATCGTCACGCGCCACAACGGTTCCATCGTGGCCGACCGCGCCGGTGTCGTCACCCCGTTCTCGATCATCAACCTGCAGGAGCGCATGACCTTCTTCGTGCAGCCCACCGCCGAGGTGTACGAGGGCATGGTCATCGGCGAGAACTCGCGCAACGAGGACATGGACGTGAACATCACCAAGGAGAAGAAGCTCACGAACATGCGCTCCTCGACCGCGGACACCTTCGAGTCGATGACGCCTCCGCGCACGCTCACGCTCGAGGAGTGCCTCGAGTTCGCCCGCGAGGACGAGTGCGTGGAGGTGACGCCCGAGGCGGTGCGCATCCGCAAGGTCGCGCTCGACGCCACGACGCGCGCCCGCGCCGCGTCGAAGCTCAAGCAGCAGCTGGCGAAGTGACGATGGCGGCGAATGCCGCTATCGTCGTCCTGCGCGGAGCACGAAGTGCGTAGTCGCAGGATCCAGCTGGCGAGGTCGGCCTCGAAGGCCTGCTGCTGTCCGCCGGGGATGCGAAGGTCTACCACGTGCCGCTCAGCTACCGCAGCGCCCCGTTCGCGGGATCGGAGGCGTTCCTGGTCGGCACCTCCGAGCACGGCGTGCTCGGCAAGCGATGGTTCGCCGACGCGGCCGGGGACCCGGTGTACCGCAGCGTGCTCGCCGCCACGATCGCGCAGGGAGGCCGGGAGGCGGACGAGTTCTCCGACGACGGGACCGGCGCGCTCGTCCCCCGGGACCTGAGCACACGGGTGCGCGGATCGGGTGAACCTGGGCGCCTCATCCCGGATCTGAGCGCGGCGACCGTCAGCGCCGTCGGGCACCTCACCCGACTCGACGCGGACTCCTCCGTGCTCGACATTCTCCGTATCGTGGATCCCGCCGCGGTCGAGCGGGACGATCAGCTCACCCTCCGGGCGACCTGGCCGGGTCAGACGATGCCGGCGATCCTGGCGACGCTCGAGTAGGGTCGCGCTCGGAGAGAGCACCCAGGCGCGAGCCCCGGGGTGCGCGCGTGCCGTAGGCTGGACGGGTGACCAGGCACTTCCTCCGTGATGACGACCTCTCGCCCGCCGAGCAGCGCGAGGTGCTCGACCTCGCCGCGCGTCTGAAGGCGGATCGCTTCGCGGAGCGCCCGCTCGAGGGGCAGAAAACCGCGGCCGTCATCTTCGACAAGACGAGCACGCGCACGCAGGTCAGCTTCTCGGTGGGGGTCGCCGACCTCGGCGGCAATCCGCTGATCATGGACTCGAAGAACTCCCAGATGGGCGGCAAGGAGTCGATCTCCGACACCGCGAAGGTGCTCTCCCGCATGGTCGAGATGATCGTCTGGCGCACCTATGCCCACGCCGGCCTCGAAGAGATGGCTGCGCACGCGACGGTGCCGGTGATCAATTCGCTGAGCGACGACTTCCACCCCTGCCAGATCCTCGCCGACCTGCAGACGATCCGCGAGCACAAGGGCGAGCTCGCGGGGCTCACCGCGAGCTATCTCGGCGACGCCGCCAACAACATGGGCCAGTCCTACCTGCTCGGTTTCGCCACGGCGGGGATGCACATCCGCGTCGCCGGCCCGGCCGGCTATCACCCGCGGGCCGACATCGTGGAGGATGCGCGCCGGATCGCCGCCGAGACCGGCGGCAGCGTGACGGTGA
Source organism: Leucobacter soli (assembly GCF_910593785.1). GTDB lineage: Bacteria > Actinomycetota > Actinomycetes > Actinomycetales > Microbacteriaceae > Leucobacter > Leucobacter soli. Next base: position 120,639 of record NZ_CAJVAP010000007.1, read on the forward strand.
CGGAGGATCCGGTCGCCGCCGTGGCCGGGGCCGACGCCGTGATCACCGACACCTGGGTGTCGATGGGGCAGGAATCGGAGAAGGCCGAGCGGGTCGCCACCTTCGGCGCCTACCGGGTGACTCCGGAGCTCATGGCGCAGGCGAAGGACGGCGCGATCTTCCTGCACTGCCTGCCCGCGTACCGAGAGTACGAGGTCGCCCCCGAGGTGATCGACGGCCCGCAGAGCGTCGTCTGGGACGAGGCAGAGAACCGCGTGCACGCGCAGAAGGCGCTCATGGCGTGGTTGCTCGCGCAGAGCTGACCTTTCCGTCATCTTGCGCGCAGTCGCAGGATCCACTTCTGCAACGCTAGATTCTGCGACCTTGCGCAGAATGACGAGAGAACGAGAACAGCATGACCGAGAACACGAACCGCGCAGCCGAGAACGGCGCTCCGAGCGGAAATCGCGCGGGTGAGAGCGGCGCCCTGTGGGGCGGACGCTTCGCGAGCGGGCCCTCGCCCGAGCTGCAGTTGCTCAGCAAGTCGACGCAGTTCGACTGGGTGCTCGCGCACTACGACATCCGGGGCTCGAAGGCGCATGCCGCGGCGCTCGCCGCCGGTGGCTACCTGGACGATGATGAGCTCGCCGGCATGCACGCCGCGCTTGACGAGCTCGACGCCCGTGTCGCCGACGGCCGCTTCGTCGCCGCAGACGAGGACGAGGATGTGCACTCGGCGCTCGAGCGCGGGCTCATCGAGATCGCGGGCCCGGCCCTCGGCGGCAAGCTGCGCGCCGGCCGCAGCCGCAACGACCAGATCGCCACGCTGGTGCGGCTCTACCTGCTCGATCACGCAGCTGTGATCGGCGGTCTGCTGCTCGATCTGGCCGAGGCGATCCGCGCGCAGGCGGCGGCGCATCCGACCGCGATCCTGCCCGGTCGCACCCACCTGCAGCACGCGCAGCCGGTGCTCCTCGCGCACCAGCTCGCCGCGCACGCCTGGCCGCTGATCCGCGATCTCGAACGCCTGCGCGACTGGTCGGCCCGCGCCCGGCGCTCGCCCTACGGCGGCGGCGCCCTCGCCGGATCCTCCCTCGGCCTCGACCCCCGACTGGTCGCCGCCGAACTCGGTCTCGGCGATCCGCTCGACAACTCGATCGACGGCACGGCCGCGCGCGACGTGGTAGCTGAGTTCGCCTACATCGCCGCCCAGGTCGGCATCGACCTCTCGCGGCTCAGCGAGGAGATCATCCTCTGGAACACGAAGGAGTTCGGCTTCGTGCGCCTGCACGACGGCTACTCGACCGGATCCAGCATCATGCCGCAGAAGAAGAACCCCGACATCGCCGAGCTCGCGCGCGGCAAGTCGGGCCGTCTGATCGGCAATCTGACCGGCCTGCTCGCGACACTCAAGGGTCTGCCGCTCGCCTACAACCGCGACCTGCAGGAGGACAAGGAGCCCGTCTTCGACTCGGTGCAGCAGCTCGAGGTGCTGTTGCCGGCCTTCACCGGCATGGTGGCCACGCTCTCGTTCGACACCGACCGCATGGCCGCGCTCGCACCCCAGGGCTTCTCGCTCGCGACCGACGTCGCCGAGTGGCTAGTCAAGCAGGGGGTGGCGTTCCGCGACGCGCACGAGATCTCGGGGGAGCTGGTGCGTTTCTGCGAGGAGCGCGGGATCGAGCTGCACGAGCCGAGCGACGCCGAACTGGCGAGCGTCTCGCCGCATCTCGCACCCGCGGTGCGCGAGGTGCTGACCATCGAGGGCTCGGTGAACAGCCGCACGGGTGCCGGCGGCACGGCGGCGGTGCGGGTCGCCGAGCAGCTCGCACTGCTGGCGGCGAGGATCGCGGAGTTCCGCGCGGTGCGGTAGGCACTGCGGAGCGCGAGGCGTCGTCTTCGCGCCTCCGACCGGCTCTCAATAGCTCGGCCGTTCGGTGTTCAGTCGTTCAGCCGCTGAGCGAACCGAACGCGGACACGGTGCAGATCGCACCGACCACGAGAAGCACGGGAGCGCCGAGGATCCCGCACCAGAAGCTGCGTGCCGCGATCCCGAGCGGTAGGAGCGCTGCGACGACGGCGACGATCGTGACGAGTATTCCGGTGACAGCGAAGATCGGTTGGCCGAACACCGGAGCCAGCGGAATGAAATGGATGCCGACGACGGCGAGCACCAGCGGGGCGATGAGGTCGCCGCGTCTTCGCCGCGTCGCCCAGATGGCGACCACCACGATCGCGACGACTTCGAGCGCGAAGACCGTGAGATAGATCGTGCTCGCGGTACCGCCGAAACTGATCGCGGTCGGCCCGGTCCAGTTGCGGATCACCGCGGGCATGCTGATCCCGGTGAGCGCGAGGCCTCCGAGCCCGAGGAGGGCGAGGACGATTCGCCAGATCCAGTGCGTCGGCGGGCGCTCCTGCGCCCAGCCCGACCATACGAACGCGGCCACGCCGAAGATGACACCGGTCATCAGCAGGTCGCGAGGGAACTCGGTAATGATCATGGATCCTCTTCGATTCCGCCAGCGGGATGGGCAGGCAGGGCCAGCGTATCCCAAGGGCTCGGAGGCCGGTGGAGCCGCCGGGATCGTGCCGGCGCCGGAAATGCCGGTGCAGGCACGCGCGGTTTACTTCGCCGGGGCGTTCGGGGAGGATGGTGGTATGACTGGCACGGCGGACGACCTTCCCCTGACCGCGGATCTCGCACGCGCGGCGCGCGCGTTCACGAAGGTGTCGACGCGCACGATCGCGGAATCGGCCGGCCTCACGAAGAAACAGGTGCGGAGCTTCGAGCAGGGCACGATCGCTCTGCCGGCGGCGGACCTGGCGCGGCTCAAGGAATCGTTGGAGCGGTACGGTGCGCTGTTCATCCCCGAGGACGAGACCGCGGGGTACGGAGTGCGCCGACGGTACTCCCGCGAGAAGCTGCTCCAACTGAACGCGTGGGAGGACGAGGGCGGGCCGCCGCCCCAGTGACGGCCTCCGCCGTGGCCGTTGGCTAGAATCGAACGGTGAACGCAGCAGCAGAACGCGCCGAGATCCTGGCAGCCCAGTGCAACGACGACAGCTTCGCGACCCTGTGGGACGAGCTGGAGTGGCGCGGGCTGATCCACGTCTCGACCGACCCGGGAGCCCTGTCGGAGCTGTTCGAGGGCGAGCCGTTCACCTATTACTGCGGCTTCGACCCGACCGCGCCCAGCCTGCACCTCGGCAACCTGGTGCAGCTGCTGCTGCTGCGCCGTCTGCAGTTGAAGGGGCACCGGCCGCTCGGGCTCGTGGGCGGCTCGACCGGCCTCATCGGCGACCCCCGACCGACGGCCGAGCGCACGCTCAACAGTCGGGACACCGTCGCCGAGTGGGTGGCACGGCTCCAGGCGCAGGTCTCGCGCTTCCTCTCGGATGACGGCGCGAACGCGGTGCGTCTCGTCAACAACCTCGACTGGACCGCCCCGCTCAGCGCCATCGACTTCCTGCGCGAGGTCGGCAAGCACTTCCGCGTCGGCACGATGCTCAAGAAGGATGCCGTGGCCGCGCGTCTCGCCTCGGACGAGGGCATCAGCTACACCGAGTTCAGCTACCAGATCCTGCAGGGCTTCGACTTCCTCGAGCTGCACCGGCAGTACGACTGCCGGCTGCAGACGGGCGGCAGCGACCAGTGGGGCAACCTGACGAGCGGCACCGACCTCATCCGCAAGGTCGAGGGCGTGTCGGCGCACGCGATCGGCACACCGCTGATCACGAACTCCGACGGCACGAAGTTCGGCAAGAGCGAGGGCAACGCCATCTGGCTCGACCCCGAGATGTGCTCGCCCTACCGCTTCTACCAGTTCTGGCTCAACCAGTCCGACGCCGATGTGATCGACCGGCTCAAGGTCTTCACCTTCCTGACCCGCGCCGAGATCGACGAGTACGCGGCGCAGGTCGCGGCCGAGCCGTACAAGCGCGCGGCGCAGCGGCGCCTGGCGCTCGAGGTGACGTCGCTCGTGCACGGCTCGGCGGCCGCGCAGGCGGCGATCGACGCGTCCGCGGCGCTGTTCGGCCAGGGCGACCTCGGAGCGCTCGATGCGCCCACGCTCGATGCGGCGCTCGAGGAGCTGCCTGTGGCGACCGGGGGCGCGGGATCCGCCGTCGCCCAGCTGCTCGTCGACTCCGGCCTGGTCGCCTCGCTCAGCGAGGCGCGCCGGGCGATCGGCCAGGGCGGCGTCTACGTGAACAACGTGCAGGTGTCCGCGGACGACGCCGTGCTCTCGGACTCCGACCTGCTGCACGGCCGTTTCGCCGTGCTGCGCCGGGGGAAGAAGACGCTCGCCGCCGTGCGCGCCTGAAGCGCTCCCGGAACCGAATCGCCCGGAGCCGGGTCGCTCCCGGGACTGCGGGCGCCCGGCACCGCTGCGCGGTTCTGGAGATCACGCGAGGGGAGCCGCGAGGGAGGCCGCCGGGAGTAGCGTGGGGGTATGAGCGAGGATCGATCCGACACCCACCGCGTCATCGAGCCGAGCGTGCTCTACCTGGGAACGCCCGTCTACCTGGTCGCGACGCGCAATCCCGACGGTAGCACGAATCTCGCGCCGGCATCGAGCCATTTCGCGCTGGGGCGCACCATCGTGCTGGGGCTGGAGGAGGGCGGCCGGTCGCTCGACAATGTACGCCGACACCCGGAGCTGACGGTCAACTTCCCCGCATCGCACCAGTGGCGGCACGTCGAGCGCCTCGCCGGCGTCACCGGCAGCGATCCTGTTCCTGAGGAGAAGGCGGGCGCCTACGCCTTCGAACCGCGCAAGTTCGAACGTGCCGGCCTCACGCCGGCGGCGTCCGATCTCGTGCAGGTGTCGCGGGTCGCGGAGGCGCCGATCCAGCTCGAAGCGCGGGTGCGCACTGCGAGCACATCGGGCAGCGGCGAGTTCGGGATCGTCGAGGCCGAGGTCGTGCGCGTGCACGCCGAGCGCGGTATTACGGTCGACGGAACCGAGCACATCGACCCGGAGGCCTGGCATCCGCTCATCTACGCCTACCGGCACTTCTACGATCGGGGTGCCGAGGTCGGGTGGACCCGCAAGACGCCGTTCGCCGTGACGCCGCCCGCGGTGGAGCGCTGGGAGACGGCGGGCGGCACCTGGCGCATCGCCGGCGTCGATGACGATTCGGCGACCGTGGAGCTGCTGCGCTGCGATGGCGGCGAGCTCGTCGAGACGTTGACGCTGCAGGACCCGCGCGCGCTCCGTTGGGCGGCGGTGCAGCGGGCCATCCTCGACGCGCGCTGATCGCCTTGAAGCGAGCTGATCGGCTCGTCGCGGATGCGGACATGGTCCGCCGCGGAGCGGCGGCGCTGCGCTCAGGCCGAGCCGCTCCATGCGGCGGGGACCAGCACCCAGACGACCTCCGCGCCCGTGTCACCGGCCCGCCACGTGTGCGGGGTCTGCCCCGGGAAGGTGAGCGTGTCATCGGGCTCGAGCGAGACACGGCGGTCGTGGAGCGTCACCTCGAGGACGCCTGAGACCACATGGACGGACTCGACGGCGCTGTTCACCGTGTAGAGCGCGTCTCCGCCGCTGGCTCCGGGTTCGAGGGAGGATCGGAGCAGCTGGAAACGGCTCTCCGACCGAGGCGTGACCAGTCGCTCGTCGGCGCCGATGCCGCCCATGTTGATGACCGGCGCCTCCGCATGACGGATCAGCTGGATGTCAGGCTCCTCGAAGAGCGCGCCGATCGGGAGGGAGAGCGCCTGGCAGAGCTGCACCAGCGTCGGCACGCTGGGTACGGTCTCATCGCGTTCGACCCGGCTGATGAACCCGCGGGTGAGTCCGGAGGCCGTGGCGAGCTGCTCGAGCGTGAGCCCCTGGGCCTGGCGCGACGCGCGGAGCTTGGCGCCGATGGGGATGCGGTTCGGATCCGCAGTCGGGTGGACTGGGCGCATGGGCCGCCTTCCTCGCCGCGGGGCGCCTGGATCGACGCACCGATGGTCGTTGCAGGCACCGCGTGGATGCGATTAGAGTGAGTTCACCAATAGTATTCAAAGGTTTACTTATATGCAACATGAGTGTTGCGGAGAAGGAGCGAGCGACATGAGCGGATCCGCACCCCGAGGCCCGGTCGACGCCAGCCTGACCCCCCGCTACGCGGGCATCGCGACCTTCGCGAAGCTTCCCCGTATCGAAGAGGTGCCCGCGGCGGATATCGCTATCGTGGGGGTCCCCTTCGACAGCGGGGTCAGCTTCCGCCCGGGAGCCCGCTTCGGCCCCGCCCATGTCCGCGAGGCCTCGCGACTCCTCCGGCCCTACAACCCCGCGCAGGACGCCTCGCCCTTCGCGTTGAAGCAGGTGGTCGACGCCGGCGACATCGTGGCAAACCCGTTCAACCTCGCCGAGGCGGTGGAGCAGGTCGAGGCGGCGGCGACCGAGCTGGGGGAGCGGGTCGACCGGATCGTCACCATCGGCGGCGACCACACCATCGCACTGCCGCTCCTTCGCGCGGTGAACAAGAAGCACGGTCCCGTCGCGGTGCTGCACTTCGATGCGCACCTCGACACCTGGGACACCTACTTCGGCGCACCCATGACGCACGGTACGCCGTTCCGTCGAGCGTCCGAGGAGGGGCTCATCGACATGACCGCGTCGATGCACGGCGGGATCCGCGGCCCGCTCTACGGCAAGGGAGACCTCGAGGACGACGTCAAGCTCGGCTTCCAGATCGTCACGACCGAGTACATCGAGGAGCACGGCGTACCGGCTACGCTCGAGCGGATCCGCAACCGCGTAGGAGACCGGCCGCTCTACATCTCGATCGATATCGACGTGCTCGATCCCGCGCATGCACCCGGGACAGGCACTCCCGAGGCCGGCGGGCTCACGAGTCGCGAACTGCTGCGAATCATTCGCGGACTCGCCGATCTCGACATCGTCGGGGCGGATGTCGTCGAGGTGGCGCCGGCGTACGACCATGCGCAGATCACGGCGGTCGCGGCGAGTCACGTCGTCTACGAACTGGTTACCGCGATGGCTGCGCGGGGCTGAGCGAGGCTGGACGCGATCGGGCGATTCGCGGGATCCCGAGCGGGCGTTGAGCGAACAGCCATTTCTGGTCGTTCGTAGACCGCGCCGAGCCCGTCTCGGGCTCTGGCTCCGGTGGGGGATCCCGGGCGACACGCCCGGGATCCCCCACCGGTTTGCACCGCACCCGTAAACCGCGTAATGTAATCCCTTGTCAGCGCGACGGAGCCGGGTCTGAAACTGATCCGGCTGCTTCAGTGCGTAGCGATCAACATCGAAGATGTGCTAAGCTAGACAAGTTGCCCAGCGGGACTCGAGAGAGAATGCGCGGGTGAGATCGGCTCTTCGGAGAACCCTTCATCGGGTTGCGTACGGGGGGTGTCTGGTCCTTGAGAACTCAATAGTGTGCACTTGATTGTCAAATGCCAATTTATTATCCCCGGCTACCACTCTTTGGGGTGGTGGTTGG
>NZ_CAJVAP010000008.1:0-94859 GCF_910593785.1 Leucobacter soli
GGGCGGGCGGGACCGCCGCGGCGGCGGATCAGGATCGGGCCGCGGAGTAGCCGGCCTCGTCGACCGCCGCGAGAACGGCGGCGTCGAAGTCGACGGCATTGACGTCGGCAGCGCCTGACGCGGCATCCGCGGTCACCGCCAGCCGGCCGGTCCGGTGGTCGACCTTGACGCCGGTGACGCCGGCGATCCGTCCGATCTCGTCGCGCACGTGGCGTTCGCAGCTGGTGCAGGTCATCCCGGTGACGGTGTACTCGATGGTCCCCATGGCGCGTTCCCTTCGGCGGCTCTGGTGCGACATATACCCAGGTGGGGTATGTGTTCGCATACTCCAACTATATACCCGGGGGAGGTATTCCCGGCAAGTCGCCCTGCGATACGGTCGTAGGGTGACTCCCTCCCCGCTCGGCATCGCCTTCGTGGTGCTGCACACCTCCCCCCTCGACGAACCGGGGACCAAGGACGCGGGAGGCATGAACGTCGTCGTCCGCGCGCACGCCGAGGAACTGGCCAGGGCCGGCCACCGGGTGCAGCTCATCACGCGGCGCAGCTCGCCCGAGCTGCCCGACGAGGTCGAGCCGGTGCCCGGGCTCTCCGTCGTCCACCTCGACGCCGGGCCGCCGAGGCTGCTCGCGAAGGGTGAGCACGAGGCGCTGATCCAGCCCTTCGGCGACGCCCTGCGCGCGCGGTTGGCCGAGCATCCGGTGGACCTCATCCACGCCGAGCACTGGTACTCGGGGCTCGCCGCGCTGCCGGTCGCCGCGGAGCTCGGCGTGCCCATGGTGCAGAGCTACCACAGCATCGCCGCCGGGAGCACGACGCCTCTCACCGAAGGAGAGCGTCCCGAGTCCCCGGGCCGGCCGGCGGGGGAGCGGCGACTCGCGCGCGAGGCGGACCTCGTCGTCACGGTGAGCGCGGCCGAGCGCGCCACGGTCCTGGAGCGGCTGGGCGGCGACGAGGACCGGATCCGCGTCGTCGAACCGGGCGTCGACACCCGCGTCTTCCGCCCCTGCACCGGCGCAGAATGCGCCGAGCGTGCGCAGTGGATCGAGCACGGCGGACGGCCGGAGGTGCTGGTCGCCGGGCGGCTGGACCCCCTGAAGGGCTTCGACCTCGCGATCGCCGCGGTCGCCGCGATCCCGGCAGATCGGCGGCCGATGCTGCGCATCGTCGGCGCGCCGCCCCCCGACGGCGACGCCTATGCCCGGTCGCTGCACGAGGCGACGGCCGCCGCCGGCATGATCTCGTCGACCTCCTTCGACGGTGCGCTATCGCGCAGCGTTCTGGCGGAGCGGATGCGCCTCGCCTCGCTCGTGCTCGTGCCGTCGCACTCCGAGACCTTCGGACTCGTCGCGCTCGAGGCCGCCGCCTCGGGGGTGCCCGTCATCGCCCGCGCCGCCGGCGGGCTGCGCGAGGCCGTCATCGACGGCGAGACCGGTGTGCTGCTCGAGGGCGATGATCCCGAGGTCTGGGCTGAGGAGATCGAGCGGATCCTCGCCGACAGGGCTCTCGCCGACCGGATGGGCGCGGCCGCGCGGCAGTCCGCGCTGCACCGCAGCTGGATCGCCTCCACGCGGTCGCTGCTCGCCGCGTATCGCGAGCTGCTCGACCGGCAGTGATCTCAGCGACGCCGAAGCTCGGAGGTGCGAGGACTGCGCGTCGAACGGAGCGGTCGACCGCCCGATCGGCGAAGCGACGGGCTAAGCGGCGAGCTGCGCCGCGAGTTGCAGCAGGCGCACCTCGTCGCCTGCCCGCCCGATGAGCTGCACGCTCATGGGCAGCCCGGCCGCGGTGCGATGCGTCGGCGCCGTGACCGCCGGGAGGCCCGCTACGTTGACCATCGAGGTCTGCGGAGCCCACTCGCACTGCAGCCGGTAGTCCCCCTCGGGGCCGAGCGCGCGGAAGGCCCCGACCCGGGGTGCGGGCGAGGCGAGCGCCGGTGTGAGCACGACATCGTACGCGCCCCACTGACGCGCGACGTCGGCGGCGAAGGATCGCAGAGCCGCGGCGGCCTTCTCCACCTGTGCCCGCGGGGTGTCCCGCGCTCGCCGCAGGAACATGCCGGCGAGCGCGCCCAGGCGATCCTCCGCGCCCGGCTCGAAGGCGATGCGGCCGAGACCCGCCGTCCAGACGGTCGTGAACGCCTCGGGGTAGCGGGAGTCGTAGGCGATCTCCGCCTCCTCGACGGTGTGCCCGGCGGCGGTCAGGGCGTCGACGCCGGCCTGCAGCGCGGCGAGCGCGTCGGGGTCGAAGCGGATCGGGATCCACTCCTCGAAGGGCGAGGCGAGGCTGACGCCGATCCGCAGCCCGCGCAGCGATCCCGGCTGCGTCATGACGCTCGCCACGGCCAGGTGCGCGGGTTCGTCGGCACGCCCGCGCAGTGCGTCGTAGAGGATCGCCGCATCGCGCGCGTCCCGTGCGATCGGCCCGGAAACGCCCATCCGCGGCGCGCCGAAGTCGTCGAGCGAGGGGTCGGACCCGGCGCTTCTCGTCCGGTCGGCCGGCACGGCGCCCCGTCCCGGCTTCAGCCCGACGAGTCCGCACGCGGCTGCGGGGATGCGGATCGATCCGCCGGCGTCGCTCGCGATCGCCCCCGGGATCACTCCGGCGGCGATCGCGGCGGCGGTGCCCCCGCTCGATCCGCCCGCGGTGCGCGCGGGGTCGTGGGGGTTCCGCGCAGGGGGAGCGATCTCGTTCTCGCTGTAGCCGGCGATGCCGAACTCGGGCACCTGGGTCTTGCCGAGGGAGACGGCACCGGCTGCGCGGACGGCCGCGGCGACCGGGTCGTCCTCGGCCGCCGGGAGGTGCGGCACGGCGGCCGAGCCGTGCGTCGTGACGATGCCGCGCACGGCGACCAGATCCTTGTGCGCGGTCGGAAGCCCGAGCAGCGGCGGGAGCCCGCGGCGAGCGGTCGCGGAGACGGTCGCGGCGATCCTCGCGTCGGCCGCGCGGGCCTCGGCGAGGGCGAGCTCGCCGTTCAGGCTGACGAAGGCGCCGAGGTCGGCCGATGCCTCGGCGCGTTCGAGTGCCGTGCCGACGAGATCGTGCGACGAGACCTCGCCGTGCCGCAGCGCCTCGCGGAGATCGAAAAGCCCGGGGTCCTCCACGGATCCAGCCTAGAGGTCGCGCGGATAGGTCGCTCCTACTGCAGTGCGTCGCCGCGCCAACTTGTTGCGAACAGTTCTCATTTGCATATAGAGTGAGATCCGTTCTCAACAAGATGGCGGATCGAGGCTCGACCGCCGGACCGGTCGCCGCACGACCGTGGAAAGGTTCCTCCGTGAACACTCGCACCCCCCTCACCCTCCTCGCCGCCGGCGCCGTCGCGGGGGCACTCGCCCTCACCGGATGCGCCGGCGACCCCGCCGGTGCCGGCGCCGGCGCGGAAGGGACGCTCAAGGTGGTCGCCACGACCACCCAGCTGGCCGACTTCGCCGCGCAGGTGGGCGGCAGCGGCATCGCGCTCACCGGGCTGCTCGCCCCCGGCGCCTCCGCCCATCATTTCGACCCGAGCCCCGCCGACCTGCTCGCGCTCGGGGCGGCCGACGTGCTCATCGTCAACGGGGCCGGCCTCGAGACGTTCATCGACAGCGCCGTCGAGGCCTCCGGCTTCAGCGGCACGGTCGTGACCGCGAGCGATGGGATCGACCTCGCCGAGGCCGAGCGCATCACCGCGGAGGCCGAGGAGGAGGCCGAGCACGACCACGATCACGCCGATGAGGATCATGCGGATCACGATCATGCCGATGAGGGCGAGGAGCACGCCGACGAGCATGCTGAAGAGGTGCACGAGCACGACGAGGACCACGCGCACGAGGGCGACGAGCACGACCACGATCACGGCGGCCTCAACCCGCACATCTGGACCTCGCCCCGCCTCGCGCAGGGCATGGTCGCGGAGATCGCGGAGGGCCTGAGCGCGGCGGATCCGGCGCACGCCGCCGGTTACGAGGAGCGGGCGGATGCGTACACCGCGCGGCTCGCCGCCCTCGACACGTGGATCGGCGAGCAGTTCTCGCGAGTGCCCGATGCCGACCGCGTCCTCGTCAGCGGCCACGACTCCCTCCGCTACTACCTGCACGACTACGGCATCGCCTTCATCGGCTCCCTCGTGCCGAGCTTCGAGGACAACGCCGAGCCGAGCGCCGCTCAGATCGACGAGCTGGTCGAGGAGATCCGGGAGCACGGCGTGAAGGCGATCTTCGTGGAGTCGTCGATGAGCCCGAAGCTCGCGCGCACGGTTGCCGCCGAGGCCGGGATCCGAGTGGTCGACGCCGAGAGCCTCTACGCGGACTCGCTGGGCCCGGCCGACACCGCCGCATCCACCTATCTCGGCGCTACGATCGAGAACACGCGCACGATCCTCGAGGCCTGGGGGGCGGGCGTGGATCCGCTGCCGGCAGAACTGGAGAGTCAGTGACGCAGACCCCCGACGAGTGCACTGCCGTGGAGCCGGCCGCCGCAGATGCGGCTGCCGGCTCCACGGCCGACCCAGCCGACCCGATTGTCCGCCTTCGGGGGGCGGCGTTCGGCTATGCCGGCCGGGGCCGGGTCGCCGGGCTCACGCTCGACATCCACGCCGGCGAGGTGATCGCGCTCATCGGCCCGAACGGATCCGGCAAGTCGACACTGCTGCGCGGCCTGCTCGGCCTGGCCGAGCACCTTGGCGGGCAGGTGCAGGTGCTCGGCACGACGCCGACCCGGGCCCGCCAGGGGATCGGCACGCTCCCGCAGGCCGACACTCGCGACGCCGGGCTGCCGGTGAGCCTGCGTCAGGTCGTCGCGATGGGCCTGTACCGGGAGCTCGGGCCGCTGCGGCCGCTCGGCAGCGCCGGTCGCGCCGCCGTGAGCGCGGCGCTCCAGCGCGTGGGCCTCGCCGGGGTCGCGGGCCGCCGCTTCGGCGAGCTCTCGGGCGGGCAGCAGCAGCGCGGCATTCTCGCCCGTGCGCTGGTCTCGAACCCCCGCCTGCTCCTGCTCGACGAGCCGTTCAACGGCCTGGACCGCGAGAACCGCGACACCCTGCTCGAGCTGCTCGGCGAGCTGCGCGCCGAGGGGCGCACGATCATCGTGAGCACGCACGACCTCGAGATCGCGCAGAAGGCCTGCACGCATGTGCTGCTGCTCTCCGCCGGGCACTCGCACGACCAGCCGGGGCACCCGGCCGGCTTCGGTCCGATCGGCGAGGCGCTCACGCTGGAGGCCGTGGAGCATGCGTTCCACGACATGACGGTGGAGCTCGACGAGCACACCGTGACCACCTCCCGCGAGACGGAGTAGGCGCCCCATGGATGTCGGCCTCCTCGAGGTGTTCGCGTTGCCCTTCATGGCGCGCGCGCTCGCGACGGTCGCGATCCTCGCCGTCGCGGCGGGCGTCGTGGGACTCGGGATCAGCTTCCGCGAGATGGAGTTCGTGAGCGACGGCGTCGTGCACGCCGTGTTCCCCGGGCTCGTGATCGGCGCGGCCCTCGGCGGATCCGCCGGGCTCCTGCCCGGGGCGGTGCTCGCCGCCCTCATCGCGGCCGTGCTGTTCGCGCTCCTCGGCGGCGGGCATGGCGGCGGTCGTCGTGGCGGGTCGCCCCGCGCGGACGGGGATGCGGCGATCGCTGTCGTGCTCACCGGTCTCTTCAGCCTGGGCGTCGTCCTCGTCTCCAGGCAGGAGGGGTACGTCTCGCAGCTGCAGGAACTGCTCTTCGGTCGTCTGCTCACGGTGACCGCGGTGCAGCTGTGGCAGATCCTCGCCGTCGCGATCCTCGCGATCGGGATCATGCTGGTGACGCGCCGCGCCCAGATCTTCCGCGCCTTCGACCCCGAGGGCGCCGAGGCGGCCGGCTACTCGCCGCGCGCGGCGGATCTGGCGCTCACCGCGGCGATCGCCCTGCTCACCGTCGCAGGCGTGCAGGCGCTCGGCGTCCTCATGGTCGTAGCGCTGCTGACCGTGCCGATGGCGGTGTCCCGCCTCGCGACGCGCCGGCTCCGACTGCTCGTCCCGGTCGCTGTGCTCGTCCCTCTCGTCGCCGGTGTCGCCGGGCTGTGGCTGGCCTTCGACTGGTCGGTGCGTACCGGGGCGACCATCTCCCCGGGGGCCCTCGTGGTCCTGCTGCTCGTGGCCCTCTACGCCCTCGCCGTGCTGATCCGCTCGCTCGCGGGTCGGATCGGCGCCGGTGCCGCACGTCCGGCCGGAGGCGCACGATGAACTACTTCGCCCTCGCCGCGCTCGAACTCGCCCTGCTCGGCCTCCTCGGCGGCGTCGCAGGCACCCTGATCGTGCTGCGCCGCCGTTCCTTCTTCGCCGTGGCCCTCAGCCACGCGACGTTCCCGGGCGGGGTGATCTTCGCGATCGCCGGCGCCAACCTGCTGATCGGGCAGGCGCTCTTCGCGCTGCTGCTGGTGCTCATGATGACGCTGCTCTCCCGAGTGCCCGGGCAGGGTCGGCAGGTGGCGAGCGGCGTCGTGCTGTCGTTCGGTTTCGCCCTCGGCGCACTGCTGTCGAGCCTGAACCCGGGGCTGGGCGTGCCCGTCGACGCGCTGTTGGTCGGCTCGCCCCTCTCCGTGACGGGTGCCGACGTCACGGCGACCGCAGTGGTCCTGGCGCTCTCGCTGATCGTCGCGGGCGTGATGGCGAGGCGGATCCTCTTCCACACCTTCGACCCCGTGGGCTTCGAGACGGCCGGCTTCCGGAGCTGGCCGATCGAACTGGCGGTCACGGGCATCGTCGCCGCGAGCGTCGTCGTGGCGATGCCCGCGGTGGGCGCGATCCTCGGCGTCGCCGTGCTGATCGGTCCGGCGGCGGCGGCGCAGCTCGTGGCGCCTCGGGTGCACTGGATCCCGCCCATCGCCGCCGGCCTCGGCGTCGTCGGCGGCCTCGCGGGCCTCTGGGCGTCGCGGGCCTTCGACATCGCCGCGGGCGGCTCGGTCGGCCTCGCGATGAGCGTGCTCTACCTGCTCGCCCTCGGTGCTCGCCGGGTCATGCGGTGGATCGTGCGGCGCCCGGCGCGCTATCCTCGGGTGGCAGGAGAACTCGCATGACCAGACCGCAGAGGAACACGTGGCAGCGCGAGGCGGTGCGCGCAGCGCTCGCCGAGGCGCACGGCTTCGTGGGCGCCCAGCGACTGCACGAGACACTGCGGGCGCAGGGCTCGACGATCGGGCTCGCGACCGTCTATCGCTCGCTGGCGGCGCTCGCCGAGGCCGGGGAGGCCGACAGCCTGCAGTCGCCCGAGGGCGAGAACCTGTTCCGATCCTGCGCCACGCGGGGCCACCACCATCACCTGATCTGCCGGGGCTGCGGCGACACCCGTGAGCTCGAGGCCCGGGTCGTCGAGGACTGGGCGGCCAGAGTCGGCGCCGAGCACGGCTTCAGCGAGATCGAGCACGTCGTCGACCTCTTCGGGCTCTGCGCCCGATGCCGCGAGGTCGCGTAGGGCGTTCGCCCGGCACAATCGAACCCGGCAGCGACCCCCGGGTTCAGCCGAGATCGCCGCGCCCGCGCGGCGGCACCCAGACGAACTCGGGGTGCTTGGCGGTGCGACCGTCGCCGCTCGACCGGCCGGTCAGGCGGCGCTTGATCCACGGCAGCACGTGCTCGCGGGTGTACCGCAGCTGCTCGCGTCGGGTGGGGACGGGCAGCGGATCCGCGTCGATCACCCAGTCCGCCGGTGCCGGCCGGCCGAGGCTGCGGAGCACGTTCGTCGCCACCCGATGATGCCCGACCGGGGCCAGGTGCAGGCGATCGTGCGACCAGTACTCGCGTCGGGCGAGCACGGGGTCGCTCCAGTTGTCGCAGAACCGGATGCCGAGGCCTGCCGCGAGCTCCCCGGCCGCCGCCGTCAACTCGTCCCCCTTCGCCCGGACGCGGCCGCCGCTCGGCAGGCCGGCCGTCGGGTTCGCCCCCGCGAGGAGGAGGGGCTCGGCGCCGGTATCGAGGATCCGGCGCAGTGCGGCCTCGGTGCGGCCGATGATCCACGGCATGTCGGTGCCCGGACGCAGCATGTCGTTGCCGCCGCCGTTGAAGCTGATGAGGGTCGGTCCGAGTGCGAGTGCCGGCTCGAGCTGCTGCTCGACGATCGGGTCGAGCAGGCGGCCGCGGATCGCGAGGTTCGCGTATTGGATCGGCCGGCCGGTCGCGTCCGCGAGCCCCTGTGCCACGAGGTCGGCCCAGCCGCGCGCCGATCCGTCGGGGAGCTCGTCGCCGACGCCCTCGGTGAAGCTGTCGCCGATCGCGACGTAGCGGATCTCGGCCGGAAGCGCCTGGTTCGTCACGCGTCCACTGTACGGCAGCCGGGGTGCGGATTCTGCAGGCTCCTCTCCGCGCCCTCGCTTCCCCGATGCCCTCGCCTCGCCCGGATCGGCTTTTCGTGGATCGCACCGATCTGCAGAATGGCACAGGAATCCTGCGCAAATCGGTGTTCTTCTGCAGATCGGTGCAGTTCTGCAGGTGTCGGATCGGTTCCGAGCCGGTGAACCTTCGGCGAGACAGGTCGGCGCGCTCGATCCTCGAGCCTCGCTGCACCATTCCTATGGAACTGGTGATTTCGTTCCGCGGGCATTCTTATCTCAGGCACCGGGACTGCTACGCGGGCATATCAGGTGAGGCCCGCAGGCCGTTTGCGGAATGCGGCGCTTTCCGCGTAAGATTGATCTTTGGCTGTGCGCAGTCCCAGCGCGCAGACCGTGGGGGCGACTCGGATGAGATCCCGAGCCCCTGCAGACAAGAGATCTTGGGTGGGGCCTTCAGGCCTCACGGTAATGGAGGAAAACCATGGCAGCAGTGTGCCAGGTGACCGGAGCCGTTCCCGGCTTCGGACACAACATCTCGCACTCGCACCGTCGCACCAAGCGCCGGTTCGATCCGAACATCCAGAAGAAGACCTACTACGTGCCCTCGCTCGGCCGCAAGGTGACCCTCACCCTGTCGGCTAAGGGCATCAAGGTGATCGATGCCCGTGGCATCGAGGCCGTCGTGGCAGATCTGAAGAAGCGTGGGGTGAAGTTCTAATGGCTAAGGCACAGGACGTACGTCCCATCATCAAGCTCCGTTCGACGGCGGGCACGGGGTTCACCTACGTGACCAAGAAGAACCGTCGCAACACCCCCGATCGCCTCGTGCTCAAGAAGTACGACCCGGTGATCCGCAAGCACGTCGAGTTTCGAGAGGAGCGCTAAGCATGGCTAAGAAGAGCATGATCGCCAAGAACAAGCAGCGCCAGGAAGTCGTGGCCCGCTACGCCGAGCGCCGCCTCGAGCTGAAGAAGGCCCTGGTCGACCCCAACGGCACCGACGAGAGCCGCGAGGCCGCCCGCGTCGCGCTCCAGAAGCTGCCCCGCAACGCCTCGCCGGTGCGCGTGCGCAGCCGCGACGTCATCGACGGCCGCCCCCGCGGCGTGCTGTCGAAGTACGGCATCAGCCGTGTCCGCTTCCGCGACATGGCGCACCGGGGCGAGCTGCCCGGCATCACGAAGTCGAGCTGGTAACAGCTCGATCATAAGCACTGCCGAGTGCGACTGGTCGCGTGAGCGGCCAGTCGAGCTGGTAACAGCTCGACTCACGAGCCTTTCGTGCACGGGGCGATCGCGTAAGCGGTCGCCCCGTTGTCGTTCCACCGGTCGTTCCACCGGTCGTTCCACCGGTCGTTTCGCGGGACGCGCGCGGCCGGGTGCCGCCGAGGCCGCTGCACGAAACCGTACGAGATCGTCGAGACGGTACGAGATCGTCTGTCGAAAGGGTGCAGCGCGGACGATCGCGTACTGTCTCGTGCGCGCGGATGCCGCCGGGCGCTCGTGCGAGTCGACCGTACGGGCGGGTATCGCTACTCCGCCGCCCCGCGTTCCGCCTTCGCGGCGCGGGCCGCGTCGACGAGGGAGCGGGCGAGCAGGGTGAAGTCCTCGACGCTGCCGCCGCCGTCCTCGGGGTGCCACTGGACCCCGACGATCCAGCTCCCCTCGGTCGACTCCACGCCCTCGACCACGCCGTCGCCCGCCCGCGCGGTGATGCGCAGGCCGTCGCCCGGCCGGTCGATGGACTGGTGGTGCGCCGAGCGGATCGGCACGGGGCTCCGGCCGTAGATCTCGGCGATGCGGCTGCCCGGTTCGAGGTCGACCTCGTGGTCGATCATCAGGTCCGGGCCGGGGCGGCCGTTGTGCACGGTATGGAGACCGAGGTCGGGCACCAGCGAGCCGCCGAGCGCCACGTTGAGCAGCTGCGCGCCGCGGCAGATGCCGAGGAGCGGCCGTCCGGTCGCGATCGCCTGCTTCAGGATCGCGGACTCGTTGTCGTCGGCGGGGCGCTGCACGTCGGCCGCATCCACCTGCGCGATGGCCTCCGGGTCCGAGGTGTAGAGCGTCGGATCGACATCCGCGCCGCCGAGGATCAGCACACCGTCCACCTCCTCGACCAGCTGTTCCGGGGCGGCCGGCAGACGGAGGGAGTCGACGAGCCAGACCTGCACGTCGTCACCGGTGCTCATGATGACCCGGGCGGCGTTCGCGGCGAGCCGATGCAACTCGTCGGAGTAGTCCGCGGGGAGGTTCGGAGCATCCATGAAGTAGGTCGTGAGGATGCGGATCGGCCGCGTGGTCGTTGCGTCGGTGGGGTCTGACATGGGTATCGGTCTCCGGGGCATTGCTGTTCTGGCCGGCTCGGGAGCC
The DNA here is from genome assembly GCF_910593785.1 of Leucobacter soli. Classification (GTDB taxonomy): domain Bacteria; phylum Actinomycetota; class Actinomycetes; order Actinomycetales; family Microbacteriaceae; genus Leucobacter; species Leucobacter soli. The sequence goes on from NZ_CAJVAP010000008.1 coordinate 10,641, forward strand.
GCCCTGAGGATCTACGGGGCGCAGCCGAATCGTCGCCGGGCGGGCCCTTCACACTCACCATAGATGCTCTGAGAGTTCGCTCAGGGTGAAACGATGAGAAATATGGCGCAAATCCGCACGATTCCGCCGATCCTCCGGGAATTTGGGGTAGATTCGTACGCGATCACCCGATCGAGCCCCGTGAGGGGCACACCACATGACGGGCACGGCTCAGCAGGGCCCAGCCCTCGGAAGGACAAAACATGTCGCTGAACAAGACGGAACTCGTTGCCAAGGTCGCCGCTGAGACCGGTCAGAGCCAGGCCGCGGTGTCGGCCGTGCTCGATGGCCTCTTCTCGGCAGTTTCCGAGACCGTTGCCAAGGGCGGCAAGGTGTCGATCCCGGGTTGGCTGTCGTTCGAGGCCGTTGACACCGCTGCTCGTACCGGTCGCAACCCGCGCACCAACGAGACCATCAACATCCCCGCGGGCAAGCGCGTGAAGGTGTCGGTCGGCAGCAAGCTGAAGGCCGCCGTCAAGTAAGCGTCGTCGCTGCTGCGAAGCCCCCGGCCGCGAGGTCGGGGGCTTCGTCGTTCTCCGGGCGGGATCATCCCGCGACGCGGAAGACGCCGTGCGCCCCGCGCTCGGCGTCGACCATGAGGTGCGACACGAACGGGTAGGTGCCGGACTCGGGGAACACGAGCTCGACGAATCCGCCCTGCGCGGGCTGCAGCGCGAGCGCCTGCGATCCGGTCGTTGCAGCCCGGTGCACCAGGTAGCGCCCCTCCGACCACACCGTGTCGAACTGGCCGCCCACCACGTGGAAGCTCGAGGCGCGGTTCGGCCCCGCGTCGAGCACCCAGATGCGCACCCGCTCGCCGACGGCGGCGGCCAGCGGAGCGTGGTCGTACTGGGCCGCATAGCCGTTGAACGTCACGAGGTCCGGCTGTTCCGCCGCGAGCCGATCCATGTCGACCTCGCCGTCCTGCGGCCCCAGGTAGTACTCGCCCTGCACGAGCGCGTAGCTCCGATCCGCCTCGGGCAGATCCTCGGGCTCGATGATCACTGCCCCGTACATGCCGTTCGCGATGTGCGCCGACATCGGCATGGTGGAGCAGTGGTACATCCAGATCCCCGACCGCGTCGCCGTGAAGGCGTAGGTCAGCGACTCGCCCGGCGCGATGGTGCGCATCGGTTCGTCGGGCGCGAGCGCCCCGGCGTGGAAGTCGATCGAATGCCCGATCGTGCCGTCGTTGACGAGCGTGATCTCGAAGGTGTCGCCGACGCGGCCGTGCAGGATCGGGCCCGGTGCGGAACCGCCGAACGTCCAGAGCCGCTGGCGCACCCCGGGCGCGACCTCCTGGACCTGCTCGGTCACCGGCAGTTCGATGCGGTGCGTCGTCGGCCGGTCGGTGGCGGGCAGCGGATCCAGCACCGCGTCGTAGGGGGAGAAGCCGGCGCCCGGATCCCGCGTCAGGTCGATGAGCCCGGCCGCGCTCTCGTCGGATGCCTCGCCGGATCCGGCGTGGTCGTGCTCGGCCGCAGCGCCCGGGTCGTCTGCGTCCGCGCCGTTCGCGCCGTTCGCGCCTGCGTCGCCGCCGGTCGCGATGATCTCGAGGGTCATCCCCATCTGACGATGCCCCACGATCGAGCACCAGCCGGCGACGTCGCCGGTGATGATCCCGACGTCGATGGTCTCGGAGGCGCCCGGAGCGAGACGCGTACCATGCACGCCGTTCGCCAGCACCAGGTCGTGCACGAGCTCCGGGTCGGCATTCGTCAGCTCGATCACCAGCCGGGTGCCCGCGGGAACCTCGATCCGGTTCGGCGTGAACCGCATGTCGGCGGCGGTGACGTGCACCGTCTGCGCGGGTGCGGCGGCGTCGGCGGTGGCTGTGTTCGCACCGCTCGCTCCGCTCGAAGACGTCGCCGAGGTTCCGAGCGCGTGCGGGTCGATCGCCCCGCCGATCGCCGCGACGAGGATCACCGCGAGCAGGCCGGCCACCGCTTGACCGGCGCGCCGCCCGGGCGGGTGCTCGCCCTCCGGGCGGATCGGCCCGCGCCGCCCCGGCTCGTCCAACCGCGCGCCCGCGCGCTTCGCCTGCGCCTGGCGTCGGATAGCGATCAGGAGGAGCGGCACGAAGGCGGCCATGGCGATGAGGTAGAGGATCGACGCACCCACCCGGATCAGGCTCGAGACCGGGAGCGCGCACACGAAGAGCGCGACGTTGGCCGTCGCGATCCGCCACGGCCCGAAGCGGTCGAGAATCGCGGTGCCGATCCGCACGGGCGTGGGCCCGCCGCCGAGTGCGACCGGTACGAGATAGCTGAGCGCGCCGAACAGGATCTGCGCGGCGAAGCCGGCGGCGAGGTAGGGCGCCGCCCAGTCGATCCCCCGCTGCACGACTACCGGATCGCCCACGGCCCAGGCCTCGACGGCGCGCACCGTCAGCACGACGAGGCACGCCGCCCACCAGGCGACCGCGGCGCCGGCCGAGAGCGTGGCGAAGCTCCGCGGCGGCGTGCGCCGCGCGGCGCGGGCGAACGAGACTCCGAGGAGGCCCAGCCCGGCGGCGTAGGCGGCGAAGCCGAGAGCAACGACGGCGGAGAGTCCGGCCGCGGCGCCGCCGGCCGCGACGAGCACGGCGGCGGCGAGGATCGGCAGGGCGCGTGCGGCGTGCGTCGCGGCGCGGTCGTCGGCCCGCGTCCGCAGCATCGTGGGCCACAGGGAGACGAGGGTGCCGGCGACGGTCAGGCCGATCCAGCCGAGCACGTTGAGGATCGCGTGCGCGAGGATCAGGCGGCCGTCGGGGTCGCCGGGCCCGGCCAGCCAGGCCCCGATCGCGGCGCCGATCGGCAGGAATACGGCGGAGGCGACGTAGTACCGGATCGTGCGTGCGTAGGGCCCGGTCAGTCCGCGACGCAGCGCGCGGCGGAGGCGGCGCAGGATCGAGGCGCCGTGCCAGACCACGGCGATGATGAGCAGGGCCGCGCCCGCGAGGGTGAGCGGCCAGACGACGAGCGGGACGCCGGCGAGCACGAGCGCGATGCCGGTGTTCGCGAGCAGCAGGCGGACGTTCTGGGCCCGGCGATCCGGCACGGTGAGCGTGCTGCGGGTGAGCGCGATCGCGAAGTGCTGGCTCCAGACGAGGATCGCGTGCGTGATCGCGCCGAGGAAGAGCAGGTGCAGAAGCAGCCACGGCGCCGCCGGCAGGTTGCGGTGGGCGACGGCGGCGACGATCGCGAGGATCAGCCACAGCAGCGTGGGCAGGTCGCGCAGCACCCAGAAGCCGCGGCCCGGCGCGCGCTTCGGGAGAGCTCCGAGGGCGGGTTCGGAAGCGTGTTCGCGGCCGGATTCGGAGGTCGGCTCCGACGCGTGCGACGCGAGGAGGCCGGGCATGCGCGCCGACGCGCGCTCGACCACCCGGTCCTGATCCTGCTCGGAGCTCCGATCCTGTGCGGGGCTCCGATCCCGTGTGGCGCCTCCGGACTGATCCTGCGCGGCGGGCTCGTGGTCGCTGCGTTCAGGCACGGTCGGCTCCTTCCGCGGCGGATCCGGCGGCTGCGGAGGATCCGGCGGGGTCGCCGGTACTGTTGGCGTCGCCCGGTCCGGCGGGGTCGCCGGGGGCGCCGGGGCCGTGATCCTGCCCGGCCCCGCCGCGTGCACGCGGCTTCGGCGGGCCCGCGATGGCGCTGCCGACCGCGGTCAGCAGGAACAGCACGAGGGCGGCCACGCCGAGCGCGCCGCCCCAGACGAACGCCCACTGCAGTCCGAGCCCGTCGCCGAGCCAGATCCGGACGACGAGGCTCGTGTGGAGCAGAGCCGCCGGGACCCAGAACACCGGACGGTAGGGCAGCGAGATGTGCAGGATGGCGGGGAGGATCGTTGTCGCGTGCGCCATGATCATCGACATCGTGAAGCCCAGCAGGATCGCGTGCGTGACCGCGTCGTAGGCCGGCTGCGCGACGGGGAATCCGCTCGGCCCGGAGAGCAGCAGGAGCGTGCTCGCGAGCGCCAGCCAGACGTAGCCGCCGAGCATGCAGGCGGCCATGTAGCGGGTTGCGCCGCGCGCGCGGATCGTGCGGCGCGCGACGTCGTGGCGCACCAGCCACGCGGTCAGGGCGAGCAGGGCGGCGCCGAGGGCGATCGCCCCGAGACGCGCGTCGGCGAGGCCGACGAGCAGCGCGCCCGCCACGGTCCAGGCGTGCACCAGGATCCTACGGCCGGCGCCCGGTCCGAGCGTGAGGGCGAGCTCGACCCGCTCCGCCGCGATCGTGAGCACGATGAACGCGTAGAGCCAGGGCAGGAGGCGGGGGAACTCGACGCCGCCGATCCAGAGCACGCACGCCGCCAGCGCGAAGCCCGCGGCGAGCAGCTGCACGAGCAGTTGCGCGTCGTAGCGCCGCCGCCAGAGCGGGATGTAGAGGGCGGTGAACGCGGCAGCGCCGGCGGCGAGGATCCACTTCGCGACGATCAGCGGCACGGGGTCGGCCACGAGGAGCACCCCGCCGAGTCCCAGCAGGCCCGGCGCCGCATAGCCGTACCAGCGTCGCAGTGCGGTGGCGCGCTCGAGCGCGATGAGCGTGCCCACGAAGCCGACCACCAGCAGCATGCCGTGCGTCTCGGGCAGGCGACGCGTCGTCACCGGGGCCGGGAGGCCGAGCAGAAGCAGGGCGGCGTCGAGCCCGGCGAGCAGGCTGAGGCCCGCGGGCAGCATCCAGACGAGTCGCAGGGAGGGGCGTCGGCGGACGGCGCCCACGGCGGGGCTCACCGCCCGTCCGCCAGCTGGAGCACGCATTCGCCCGGGGCGGTGAAGGGGAGCAGCCGCACCGTCCGCTCGCCGACGGTCACGGTACTGCCCTCCGCGTGATCGGATCCGGGCCCATCCGCGCCTGCACGGCGCGATCCTGCGCGATCCGATCCTGCTCCGCACGGCCCGTCCCCGCCGGGATCGTGCGCCTCCATGAGCCCCGCGACCATGCCCAGGTGCACGGCGCATACCACGTCGGAGCGCGTCGATGCCGCCTCGATGAGCGGGCACTGGCGCAGGACGATCGAGGTGCCGTCGACATGATGGCGCGCGCGCGACGGGGCATCGGCGCGGTGGCCGTGGGTCTCGCGGCCGTCGGTCTCGCGGCCGGGTGCCTCGGCGAAGGAGCCGGTCGAGGCACCGGTCGCTGCGCCGGCAACTGCGCCGGCAACTGCGCCGGATCGCGCGGCGACCACGGGTGCGAAGCCCTGATCCCGCATCACGTCCACGACCTGCTCGTGCAGCTCGGCCTCCGTGCCGGGTCTCGGCAGCTCCGCGGCGATGGCCCGGCCCCAGACGCGGCCGGCCTCCCGGCCCTCGCGGGCGGGGTCCGGGCTCAGGCGAGCGACGGCGTCGGCGAGTACGCCGGCGAGCGCGGCGTAGGCGGACTCGGGGCGGCCGGGCTTCGCGGCCCAGCGCCAGGAGGGGCGGCCGCGGCCGTCGGGCTCGCCGTCGATCCGCGATACGTAGCCGTCCTGCCACAGCGCCCGGAGGTGGCCGCGCACGGTGTTCTGGTGCCAGCCGGTCGACTCGGCGAGCTCGGCGATCGACGACGGGTCGCGCTGTGACTCGAGGTCGCGCAGCAGCGCCTCCCGCGTCGGCGAGTGCCGCCGACCGGAGGAGGATCGGCGGGTGTCTGCGGGCTCCCTATTTTTCACACTATATAGTGTAGTAATTAATCGGACATCGAATTCGAGGAAGTGCAATGTCGAGCATCGAGATCCACCGGAACCGCGAGGACGCCGGTGCCGCAGGAGGTACCGGCTGCGCCTGCGGCGGCCACGACGAGGGCACGCCCGAGGTCGACGTGCAGACCATCCCGCACGCGGTGCGGCACGCGGCGATCTTCGGGATGCTCGACGGGATCCGGCCCGGCTTCGCCCTGATCCTCTCGGCCACGCACGACCCGGTGCCGCTGCTGCAGCAGCTCGATGAACGGTCGCACGGCATCTTCGACGTCGAGTACCTCGACCGCGGGCCCGAGCGGTGGCGGCTGCACATCCGCCGCCGCCCGGTCGGTTGAGCGCACCCGCCGAGCAGCTGATGGTCCGCGCCGAGCAGTCGGGGCCGGCGCTGAGCGGCCGGGGCCCCGCGCTGAACGGCTCGGCTGCGAACCCGCCGGCGAGCGGCCGCCTTGCTGACGAGCGGCTGCCTTCTTGACGGTGAAAAAGGGGGCCGCCGGTCAGGAAGACTGCCGCTCGTCAGGGGGGAACCGGTGCTGGGCGTGGAGCGGGCCGCCCGGTCGGTCGGGGAACCTCGTCAGGGGGCGGACCGGTGCCGGACGCGGGGCCGCCTGTCTGCCCGGCACCGGCGACGCGGCGGCGGACGACGCCCCGAGCGCCCAGCATCCCGCGCCCCGCACGGCGTAGCATGGAGGCCGTGCCCCGCTCGCTCCGCATCCTCGCGCCCGCCGCACTGCTGGCAGCGACGCTGATCTCCCTGGTGATCGGGCTCGCGATCGGCGGAGCCGCAGCGGAACGCACCCTCGCCGACCCCGGCACCGTCGTCCGGTACGGGCTGCCGGCCGCGCGAACCCTCGTCAACGTGAGCATGGCCGTGCTGATCGGCGCGCTCGTGACGGCCGTATGGGCGCTCGCGCCCGAGCGCAAGGAATGGCGGACCGCCCTCGACCTCGCCGCCGGCGCGGCCGCCGTGCTGACGGTCGCCAGCGCCGCGACGATCATCTTCACCTACGTCGACGTCTCGGCCCAGCCGTTCTCGGGCGACGCGGCGTTCGGGGCCGGGCTCGCGCAGTTCGTGACCCAGCTCGAGCTCGGCCAGCTGTGGCTGATCGAGCTGCTGCTCGCCGCAGCCACGACCGTGCTCTGCTTCGCGGTGCGGGACCGCCGCTGGGCGCTGGTCGCGCTCGTCGCCGCACTCGCGACCACGCTGCCGCTCGCGCAGCAGGGCCACGCCGCCGGCGCCTCGGGCCATGCGCAGGCCGTGAACTCGCTGCTCGTGCACCTGATCGGCGCCTCGGTGTGGCTCGGCGGCCTCGTCGCGCTGGTCGTCGTCTCCCGAGGCATGGACCGGGGACGGCTGGCGACGGTCACCGCCCGGTACTCGACGCTCGCGCTGCTCGCCTTCATCGGCGTGGCGGCCTCGGGCGTGGTGAGCGCCTGGCAGCGGATCGGATCCTTCGACGCGCTCTTCGGCAGCGGCTACGGCGCACTCGTGCTGCTCAAGGTCGCCGCGCTGCTCGGCCTCGGCATCGCCGGGGTGGTCTGGCGGCGTGCCGCGATCCCGCGCCTCGGCGGCCCGAGGGGAGCGCGCATCTTCACCTGGCTGGTGCTCGCCGAGCTCGCCGTGATGGGTGCGGCGAGCGGATTCGCCGGCGCCCTCGGTCGCACGGCGACCCCGCTGGCGCTGGAGTCCGCGCGCGACACCGGCAGCCCGACGGTCTCCCCCGCGGAATGGCTGACCGGCGATCCGCTGCCGCCGGAGCTGACCGCCGGGAGCTACGTCACCGTGTGGAAGTTCGACCTCGCGTGGATCCTCGTCTGCGTCTTCGGCGCGATCTTCTACCTGGGCGGCGTGATCCGGCTCCACCGCCGCGGCGACCGCTGGCCGATCGGCCGCACCGTCGCCTGGCTCGCCGGCCTCGCGATGCTGTTCTACACGACGAACGGGGCGCTCAACGCCTACGAGCAGTACCTCTTCAGCGTGCACATGCTCGGGCACATGATGCTGACGATGCTCATCCCGCTCGTGCTCGTGCTCGGCGCCCCCGTCACGCTCGCGCTGCGGGCGGCCGAGAAGCGGAGCGACGGCTCGTGGGGCCCCCGCGAGTGGATCCTCTGGCTCGTGCAGACCCCGTACTCGAAGGTGATCACGCACCCGGCGGTCGCCGCCGTGGTCTTCGCCGGCTCGCTCTGGGTCTTCTACTTCACACCGATCGCACGCTGGGCGGCGTCCGAGCACCTCGGCCACCAGTGGATGATCATCCACTTCCTCATCTCCGGCTACCTGTTCAGCCTGTCGATGATCGGCATCGATCCGGTCCCCTACCGCTTCCCCTACCCGCTGCGCATCGTGATCCTCTTCGCGACGATGGCCGCCCACGCGTTCTTTGGGGTGACCATCATGACCGGTCAGGGACTCCTGCTCGCCGACTGGTACGGCGCGATGGGCCGCACCTGGGGCGCGACCCCGCTCGAGGATCAGCGCACCGGCGGCGGCATCGCCTGGGGCATCGGCGAGCTGCCGACGCTCGCGCTCGCGCTCATCGTCGCGATCCAGTGGTCGCGGAGCGACGACCGGGAGCAGAAGCGCAAGGATCGCGCCGCGGATCGCTCGGGCGACGCCGAGCTGCGCGCCTACAACGAGATGCTGGCCAAGCAGGCGGAGCGGGATCAGCGGCAGGTGCGGCGCTGACAGAGCCCGCCGGCTGAGCCCACCAGCCGGGCCCGCCGGCTGAGCGCCTGCGCGATCCGTCAGAGCCGGCCCTGCCGCGCACCGTCGCCGAGCGATGCGGAACGGAGTGCGCCGGACCCCTCAGCCCCCGGGCTGCCCCGCGTCGGTCCCGGTCACGTCCGCGCGGTGGAAGTTCTGGAACGAGCGCGAGGCCGTGGGGCCGCGCTGCCCGAGGTAGCGGGAGTAGGTGGCGCCTGCGCCGTAGGGCCGCTCGGCCGGCGACGACAGCCGGAAGAAGCACAGCTGGCCGATCTTCATGCCGGGCCAGAGGCGGATCGGCAGGGTGGCGACGTTCGAGAGCTCGAGCGTGACGTGGCCCTCGAAACCGGGGTCGATGAACCCCGCGGTCGAATGGGTGAGGAGGCCGAGACGGCCGAGCGAGCTCTTGCCCTCGAGGCGCGCGGCCACGTCGTCGGGCAGGCCGACCTGCTCGTAGGTGGAGCCGAGGACGAACTCGCCGGGGTGCAGGATGAACCCCTCGTCCGGGTCGACCTCGATCAGCCGGGTGAGCTCGGGCTGCTCCTCCGAAGGGTCGATGACCGCGTACTTGTGGTTGTCGAAGAGGCGGAAGTAGCGGTCGAGGCGCACGTCGACGCTCGACGGCTGCACCATCTCCGGTTCGCTCGGCGAGAGGCTGATGCGGCCTGAGGCGAGTTCGGCGTTGATGTCGCGATCGGAGAGCAGCACGGGTCCATCCTATCCAGCGGGCGGGCGCACGGTCGCGCGTTCGAAGAGGCGGCGCGGCCGGCCGGCGAGCGCGCCGGCGACGACCTGCGCTGCGCCGATCGCGGTCAGCAGCAGCATCGGGAGCGTCCAGCCACCGCTGGCGGCGAGCAGCCAGCCGAACAGGATCGGACCCGCTGCGGCGAGCGTGTAGCCGGCGGACTGCGCCATGCCGGAGAGCGCGCTGGCGTCGCCGTGGGTGCGCGTGCGCACCGCGATGAGGGTGATCGACATCGTGAAGGTCGCGCCGAGGCCCAGCCCGGTCATCGCCGCCCAGAGGACGATGAGCGAGGGGGCGACGATGATGCCGACGCAGGCCACGAGCAGCGGGACGGGCAGGACCGCCGGGAGCCAGCGCACGAGGCGTCCGCGGTACAGCGCGGGAGTCGCCGCCGATCCCGCGACGCACACGATCTGGATCACCATCGTGTCGAGGCCGGCCAGCGTCGCCGACCGGCCCTGAGCGGCCTCCATGGCGACGAGCCAGGTGAGGAGCGTGTAGAAGATCGTCGACTGGGCCCCCATGTAGATCGCGATCTGCCAGGCGAGCGCCTCGCCCCAGACCCTTCGGCCGGAATCGGGGCGGTGCTCGGCACCCGGCCCGTCGGCCGTCGCCGACGCGGCATCTGCGCCGCCCCGCATCGGGGGGCGCACGTCGCGGTTGCGGAAGGCCCAGCTCCAGGCGACGAGCGCGACGGGGATGGCGAGCCCGAACGACAGCAGGGTCCAGCGCCAGCCGAGTTCCTGACCCGCGACCTGGATCCCGGCGAGCGGGATCACGATGCCCGAGGCGATGGCGCCGGCGATCGCCACGGTCGAGGAGAATGCCCCCATGACGAAGGGGGCGCGATCGTCGAACTCGCGTTTGATGATCGCCGGCATGAGCACGTTGCCGGCGGCGAGTGCGGCGCCGATGATCGCGGTGCCGAGCCACAGGTTGATCGGAGACCCCGCGAGCGAGCGCAGCGCGGTGCCCGCGGCGAGGAGGATCAGCGACCAGGCCACGGTGCGATGCATGCCGAAGCGTTCGCCGAGACGGTGCATGAGCGGGGAGAGCAGCGCCCAGGTGAGCATCGGGACGGCGCCCAGGGCGCCGAGCGCGGCGAGCCGCATCCCCTCGCTCGTGGCGATCTCCTCGAGCAGCGGACCGACCGATGCGATCGTGAGCCGCATGTTGATCGACACCAGGACGATCGCGATGAACGGCGGCGACCAGATGAGCGGATGCCGCGCGCTCATCAATCGGTGCGGTGATAGGTGAGCGGGTTCTCGAAGTGCTTCAGCAGTGAGGAGAGCTGGATCATCCCGCGGTCGCGCTCCCGGACGTTGTCCTCCCAGGATCGGTGCGGCAGCGAGTTCTCGACCGCGCGGGCGACCTGCTCGATCGTCTCCGGCGTCCAGGGATCCTCCTGGGCCCGTTCGATGCCGATGCGCGCGTAGACGGGGCCGAGGACCTCGCCGTGCCTGCGCAGACCGCCCCGGGTGTTGAGCTCACTGGTCGTGAACGGGCCGATCAGCGACCAGCGGAGACCGAGGCCCTCGCGCACGAGCGTGTCCAGCTCCACCGGCGTGACGATCTCGTCGCGCACCAGGCAGTAGGCCTCCCGGAGCAGCGCTCCCTGCAGACGGTTGAAGACGAAGCCCTCGATCTCCTGCTTCAGCAGGATGGGTGCGAGACCGCTGCTCGCGAGCAGCTCCGACGTCGTGCTGACGGTCGACTCGGAGGTGAACGGGGCGGGGACGATCTCGGCCACACGCAGGAAGTAGGGCGGATTCGCGGGGTGCACCACGATGCAGCGGTCGCGCCCTGCGAGGTCCGATGCGAACCGGGAGGCCATGATCGTCGAGGTGGAGCTCGCCAGCACCACGTCCCGCGGGGTGAGCGCGTCGAGCCGGGCGAAGAGCTCCTGCTTGGCCTCGAGGTTCTCGATGATGCATTCCTGCACGTATCCGACTCCGGCGACCGCCTCTTCGAGCGATCCGCTCACCGAGATGCGGCTCAGCACCGTGGCGATGGGTTCCCTGAGCAAGCCGCCCGCCTCGAGCTCGTGCAGCTTCGATTTCGCCTCCCCGAGCGCGATCTCGCGCCGGGCCGGGTCGACCTCCTGCATCTGCACCCGTCGGCCGGCGCAGGCGAAGACGATGGCCCAGGCGATGCCGATGCTTCCCGCGCCGACGACGGCGACGGAGTCCACCGCGGAGGCGTGGGGGGCCGCCTCCGCGGTGTCGAGGGGGGACTCGTCCATATTCAGAGGCCGATCTGCTTGGTGTACTCGTTCAGCTCGTCGATGATCGCGCCGATGCGCGCCAGGCGCTCTTCGCCCTCGGCGCCGAGCTGGTCGAAGGTGGTGAGGGGAGCGCGCACGGGGCCCATGGGGAACCCCTCGCGCTGCGCGAGGCGCTTCGAGTAGCACTGGTGGCCGTAGGTGGGGTGGCCTTCGGCGATGATGGCGTCGAAGCGGTGGATGAGGCGATCGATCTGGCGCGCCTCGTCGATGCGCCCGGCGGTCAGCAGGTCCCAGATCCCGGCCGATGCGCGGGGGATGTAGTTGCCGTAGGGGTTGACGTATCCTTCGGCCCCGAGGAGGAAGGAGTCGACCACCCGCTCGCCGGCGTAGACCGTCATGTCGTCGCCCGCGAGCTCGATCACGTCGCGCACGCGAGCGATGTCCTGCGAGGACTCCTTGATGTAGGAGACGTTCTCGAAGTCCTTGGCGAGGCGCGCCACGAGCTCGGCGCTCATGTCGACGTTCGAGGTGACCGGGTTGTTGTAGAGCATGATCGGCACGCTGGTCGCGTTCGCGATCGCCTCGTAGTAGCGGTAGATCTCGTCGTCGGTCGGCGTGTAGTAGTAGGGCGGGAGGGTCATGAAGCCGTCGGCGCCCAGCGCCTCGGCCTCGACGCTCTGCTGCACGGCGATCGCGGTGGACGCGTTCATCGTGCCGACGAGCACGGGGATGCGCCCGTCGATGCGCTTCACGGTCTCCTCGACGAGCAGGCGGCGCTCCTCCGGGGTCACGGCGACGAACTCGCCGGTGGTGCCGAGCATGATGATGCCGGGCACGCCCTCCTCGAGCTGCCAGTCGAGGAACGCGTGAAGGCGAGGGATATCGATGGCGCTGGCGTCATCATTGAAGGGGGTGACAGCGACGGTGTAGGACCCCGTGAACGATTTCGACATACTGACCTCTCTGCGAACACTTGTACGTATGGTGAACACAAGGATACGGTGTCAACATGACAAACGGAAAGCTCAATCGCGAAGTTTTTGATGTTGCCGTCGTCGGAGGCGGCATCAGCGGGTGCGCGACGGCCTATTTCCTGAGCCGATCGGGCGCGCGCGTCCTGCTCCTGGAACGGCACGATCTCAACACGGAGGCGTCCGGCCGCAACGCGGGGAGCCTCCACGGCCAGATCCAGCACGAGCCGTTCCTCGAGGAGGGGGAGGAATGGGCACGGAACTGGCTGCCCGCCCTGCGCTTCCTCGCCGACTCGCTCGAGATCTGGGACGGGCTCAGCGAGGAGCTCGGCATCGACCTGCAGGTGGCCAAGCGCGGCGGACTGCTCGTCGCCGACCATCCCGACCAGATGCCGGCCATCGAGCGCAAGGTCGCGCTCGAGCAGAGCATCGGCATCGACAGCCGGGTGCTGACGGGGGACGAGCTCAGGGAGATCGCCCCGTACATCACCGACGACGCCGTAGGAGGGGAGCTCTGCCCGATCGAGGGCAAGGCCAATCCGCTCCTCGCCGCCCCGGCATTCGCCACGCGGGCGGTCGAGCACGGCGCCGTCATCCGCACCGGCACCAGCGTCGAGGGGTTCGCCGAGTCCGGCGGCGTCACCGAGATCCGGACCGCGAAGGGCGCGTTCGCGGCGCGCAAGGTCGTGCTGGCCGGCGGCGACGGCATGCCGGATCTCGGCCGGCACTTCGGCATCGAGCTGCCGATCAGCAGCGGTGCGGTGCAGGTGAGCGTGACCGAGCGGATCGACCCGCTCGTCAAGCACCTAGTCTACTACGCCGGCGGCAAGCTGACGTTCAAGCAGGCGCAGGCCGGCACGCTGCTGATCGGCGGCGGGTGGCCCGCCCGCCAGAACGCGGCGGGCGAGTGGGTGCTCAACCCGGAGTCCCTGCGCACCAACCTCGGGATCGCGACGCGCGTCGCCCCCGTGGTCTCGGACGTCAAGCTCCTGCGTACCTGGGTCGGGATCGGCAACGGCACGCCGGATCACAGCCCGATCATCGGCCCCGTGCCCGGGCACCCGAACGTGATCCTCGGCTTCTACCCCTACATGGGGTTCACCGCCGGCCCGCTGATGGGCCGGGTGCTCTCCCGGCTCGCGCAGGACGAGGAGCCGGGGGTCGATCTCCGCCCGTTCGCGCCGGATCGCTTCTGAACGGCCGCTCGCGTCGGCATCGTCGCATGAGCGCGCGCCGGCACCACGCAGGGCGCCCGGGCGGGCCCGTCCGCCGCGGTCGCGCGACAGGCCCGCCCGGAAGCGCTACGCGGTGTTCTGCGGCGGGGCGGCGACATCGATGAGGGGGACCGGTTTGACCGGCGCCTGCGGGGCGAAACCGGATCGTTCGCCGATCGGCGAGCCCGTACGGCGCTCCTGCATCGCCGTCAGCACCGGTCCGCAGTAGCGGCCCTGGCACTTGCCCATGCCCGCACGGGTGATCCGCTTGACCGATCCCGGTGAGGAGGTCCGATCCGACATCGCCTCGGAGACCTCGGCGTGTGTGACGCTCTCGCACCGGCAGACCACCGTCTCGGGCTCCGCGAGCTGATCGGTGAGCACCGGGGCCGCGAACATGCCCTGCACGCCCCGCTGGAACGCGAGGTTCCGGCGCGCGGCCCTCCGAGCAGCGGCATCGGGCAGCACGTGGCGCTCGAGTAGTTCGGAGGCGACCGCGGCGGCTGCGAGGGCGCCCTGGGCCTGAGCGAACTTCGCGCCGCGCACGCCGGCGCTGTCGCCGATCGACCACACCGTCGGGATGGAGGTGCGCCCGGTGGCGTCGGTCCGGGTGACGAGGCTCCCGAGCGCGGCATCGAAGTCGTGCGCGCAGCCGAGACTGCGGGCGAGATCGTTGCTCGGGAGGAACCCGTAGCCGAGGCAGACGGCATCCACGTCGAACGCGCGCCGACGACCCGTCGGCCGCCCCTCGGCATCCACCCCCGCGACCGTCGCCCGTCGGACGCCGGTCACGGGATCGCCCTCGAGCCGTTCGATCACCGATCCCGTGATCAGGGGGACGCGCCTGGCGGCCAGACCCGCCAGGTACTTCACGCCGTCGAGGGTGAGGCCCGGGGAGTTCAGGCCCATCCGCACTCCGGAGAGGAGCCGCGCCGGCGACAGCATCCTCGACGCCTCTACGAGGCCGACGATGCGCACGCCCGCCCGCGAGAGCTCGGCCGCGAGCTGGATGTTCAACGGCCCGTTCCCGGCGATCAGCACGCGATCGCCCGCCGAGACCTGGTACGAGCGCAGCAGCGTCTGCCCGGCACCGGTGGTCATGACACCCGGCAGGGTCCACCCGGGCACGGGCACGCCGCGCTCGAAGGCTCCGGTCGCGAGGATCACCCGCTTCGGCGCGATCACCCAGCGCTCATCGGCCGACCGCGCCATGAAGCGGTCGGGCTCGAAGGCCGCCCAGACCGTCACGCCGGTGAGGGCGGTGATCCCGGCCGAGACGGCCTCGTCCATCAGCTTGCGCCCGCTGAGGTACTGGCCGTCCAGCTCGCGCTCGTCCACCGGCAGGCCGGTGCTCGGCTGCTTGAAGAACTGGCCGCCGAGCTTCGCCCGGTCGTCGACCACCAGGACGTCGAGCCCGGCCCGAGCGAGATCCCTCGCTGCCGCCAGGCCGGAGGGGCCGGCGCCGACCACCAGGACGTCGGGCGTGAGCGTGTGCTCGGTCTTCGCGGCCGCCGCCGCCGACGGCACCAGGCGGTAGACGGGCTGGCACTCGACCTCCTGCCCCGGCCGAGCCGGGGTGGTGCAGGCGAGCGAGCCGCCGTCGCCGTCGACCGAGACGGTGCACTCGTGGCAGACGCCCATGCCGCACCAGAGGCCGCGACGGCCGCCTTCGATGTCCGCCCGCAGGCCGCGTACGCCGGCGGCGGTGAGCGCCGAGGCGATGGTGTCGGAGGCGGCCACGGGGATCTCCTGGCCCTCGAAGGTCAGGGATCCGGCCTCGTCGGGCGATCCGACACCGGGCGAGTTGACCCTCATGCGTGCTGCTCCGAAGCGCTCGAATGCTTGCGCCGGTAGGCCGCCCAGGTGACCGCCCACTGCTCCGGATCGTCGAGACCCGAGCCGTCGATCTGCGCGACGACCTGATTGTGCGGCGCGGTGCGCACCAGCTCGGGGTCGCGGCGCCCCTCGTCGAGCACGTGCGCGAGCACGTCGATCCATTCGTCGAGATCCTCCTTCGACCACATCTCGCCGGCTTCGGGGGTGAACGGCTCGGGGACGATCCAGGGCTCGTGCGCGAGCCAGTAGGCGTCGATGCCGAAGTCGGTCATCCGGTTCTGCACGTCGACCGTCGAGAGCCCGGTCTCGGCCGTGTACTCCTCGAGGGAGTAGCGGGTCATCTCGAGGCGCGGCAGCGCCTTCCCGGGGAACGACATGGTGACGCCGGGGATCCGCATGAGGCGCTTCTCCATGTAATTGTTCGCGAGCACCGAGATGTCGGCGGCCTCGCGCAACCCGTCGGTGCCCATGGCGCGCGTCCACGAGTACGCCTTGACCAGCTGCTGCACGTTGCCGATGAACTCGCGGACCCTTCCGACGCTCTGCGCCGGCTCGATCAGCTCGTAGCGATCGCCGTCCCGCACGACGCGGGGGCCGGGCAGGAACTCGGCGAGCTCCGCCGAGCAGCCGTACGCGCCGACCGAGGGGCCGTTGCCGCCCTTCGGCACGCCGAAGCTCTTGTGCAGCATGTACATGCAGGCGTCGAAGCCGAGATCCCGTGCGCGCAGGCGGGTCATCACGCCGTTGAAGTTGGCGTTGTCGTAGAAGCAGAGCCCGCCGACGGCGTGCACGGCGTCGATGAATTCCGTGATCCGCGGGTTGTAGATGCCCATGTCGTCGGGGTTGTTCAGCACCAGCGCCGCGGTGCGCGGGCCGATCGCGGCCTGCAGCGCCTCGAGCGACGGATAGCCCTCCTCCTCGACGGGCAGGGTGATCACCTCGAAGCCCGCGGCCTTCGCCGTAGCCGGGTTGCAGGGGTGCGCCTGCTGCGTCGTCACGATCTGGGTGCGCTGGGAGAGTTCGCCGCGCGAGGCGTGGTAGGCGCGCGTCACCACCGCGTTCAGGTAGGCCGCGTCGGCGCCGCCTCCCGGCTGGAAGCTGTAGGCGGACATGCCCGAGAGGTTGCACAGCTCCTGCTCGAGGTCGTGCACGATGCCCAGCAGCCCCTGATAAGTCGCGGGATCCTGCCGCGGGTGCACGGCCGCCACCTCGGGCCGTGCCGTGATCTGCTCGTTGACGGTCGGGTTGTGCTTCATCGTGCAGGTGCCGAAGAGGCTGATGCCGATCATGCCCATCGTCTGCTGAGACAGATGGGTGAAGTGACGGCGCACCTCGTATTCGGCGAGCTCGGGCAGATCGGCCTCCGCCGTGCGCCGCAGCGCAGCGGGGAAGGCGGATCCCTCGCGCGACGGCGCCCATGGGGCGGGAGGGACGACCCCGCGCCGGCCGGGCGCGCCCAGCTCGTAGACGATTCCCTCATCCCAGGATGCGGCGTGGTAGCGGCGGATCGCGCTCATCGGACGACCTCCTTCAGGGCGGCGAGCAGCTGTTCGACGTCCTCCTCGGCGATCACCTCGGTGACGCAGTAGAGCGCGCAGCCGTCGAGGGCCTCGTGGGTGCCGGTGAGATCGTGGCCCCCGAGGATGCCGTGCTCCAGCAGCGCCGCGTTGATCTCGGCGACGGAGCGGCCGGTGCCGCTGAAGTCGACGATGAACTCCTTGAAGATGCGGTCGCCGTAGCGCACCGAGACCCCGGGGAGCTCATCGATCAGCTCGGCCGTGCGCCGGGCGTTGGCGACGACCGTGTCGGCGAGCTCCCGGAATCCCGCCGGGCCGAGCAGCGACATGTAGACGGCTGCGCGGATCGCCCAGAGGTAGACGGAGTTGCCCGTCCAGTCGTTGCCGAGCTCGCGCGCGCCGTAGGAGCTCTGCCCGAAGAGCGTCATGCCGAAGGCGCGCTCGCCCTCCCGAGCGGTGGGGGCGAGACTCACCTGCAGCGTCGGGAACTGGCGCGCGTAACGCTCCTCGTCGCGCGAGGCGATGAATCCGCCGACGCCGCCGCCGGCGTTCAAGTGGATCCCGAGCGGTTGCAGCGAGCCGACGAGGATGTCGGCACCGAAGACCGCCGGGGAGGCCAGCCCGCCGAGCGAGATCGGATCGACCCCGATCACCGCTTCGGCACCGGCGTCGTGCGCGGAGGCGATGATCCGCTCGATCTCGTGCTCGATGACGCCCCAGGAGTTCGGTGTCTCGACGTAGACGGCGGCGACGCGATCGTCGAGCGCCTCGGTGAGCGCCGCGAGGGACACCGTACCCGTTTCAGGATCGATCGCGACCTCGCGCACGGTCAGGGCGCCCGGCATCTCCGCGTAGCCGCAGTAGGTGTCGATGACGAGGCGCCGTTCCCGATCGAGGTTCGCGGGCAGCACGACGACGTCCCGGCCGGTGAGGCGGGAGGCCATGCGAAGCGCGTGGCCGGCGGCCGTCGCCCAGCTGTAGATGGGCAGTCCGACGAACTCGAGTTCCAGCAGGGCGCCGAGCTGCGACGTGAATTCGAACCACGCCTGGTTGCGGCCGTGGTCGGAGCTCGGCGTGCCCCAGACGGAGGTCGAGATCTCGGGCCGCGCGACGATCTCGTCGCAGAGCGCGGGGACGTAGTGCTTCCAGTACCCGCCGCCGAGGAACGAGAGATGGCTCTCGGTCGAAACGCCGCCCCGGAGGCGCCCCTCGATCATCCGCCGGAGCGCGAACTCCGAGCGGATCCCCTCGCGGGGCTCGATCCGCTCGTCGGCGCGCTGCGCGGCCGGGATCTGCGTGAACAGCTCCTCGATGTCGTCGATGCCGACCGCGTCGATCAGCGCCTGTCTGCTGCCTGCGGCGGAGTTCGCCATATAGGGGTGCGCCGAACGGCTCATGTGCCCTCTCCTAACCTCGTCTGTTCTCTTCGAAATCCGTGCACGCGCCGCGATCAGGCGGCCGCGTCAATTACCCGCATGACGCTGCTCTGGCGAGCGCCCGTGCACACGCGTCGGTAGCCCTCGAGCGGGTGCGGCCGTCGGTCGCCGTCGCCCGTCGCCCGTCGGTCGTCGTCGACGTCGATGAGCAGCACCGGCGGGAACAGCCCGCCGATCTTCTCCTCGGCGGCGACGATGCTCACGCGGTCGGCACCGATCCGGCCGATCACCCGTGTGCTGATCTCCTGGTTGCCGCGCCCCAGGAGGAAGCCCTGGCCGCCCACGACTCCGAGCACGAGATGCGGCTCGGCGGCGTCGCGTGCGATCTCGTAGAGGCGAGCCTCGTCGACGTCGAGCTCGATGTCGCCCGACGGATGCCGCACGTCCACTCCGCGGAGCGTGGCCGCGAAGCCGAGCTCCGCGGCGAGGGCGCCGGTGGTGGTCCCGGGGCCCAGCACCCAGGTCGTGGCGTCGCCGGACGCGGCGATCAGCTCGCGGGCGATCGTGCGGCGAGCGGCGGCCCCGTCCTGCGGGCGCGCGGAGGACTTCGCCCCCTGCAGCGGTTCGCGAGCCCTCGGCGCGCGCAGCTCCGCGACCACGCCGGTGCGATCGTCGGGGCCCACGTCGAGCACCTCGACGATCGCGGACTCCCGGGAGCCGTGCAGGAACTGGGAGAGGAGGCGCCCGGCCGCCTCGGGCGACCTCGCGAACACCTCGGAGTGCATCTTCACGCCGGAGGGCACGCCGATCACGGGCACGTCGGTCCCGATCGCCTCGGCGATATCGGTCGCCGTGCCGTCGCCCCCGGCGAAGACGATGCAGCAGACCCCGGCGTCCCTGAGCGCCCGTGCGGCGGCTATCGTGTCGGTGCGCCTGGTGCGCTCGCGCGGCGATGGCACCGGCGCGTCCAGCACTCGGTGCGCGATGCCCGCCGTGCTCAGCGCCCGCCCGCCGAGCAGCCCGGGAGGGGCCAGCAGCTCGGCGGCCGCATCAGGGCGGCCCAGACCCTCGACGGCGCGGATCAGGCGGCGCTCGGCGCGGCCGGCGGCCACGGCCTCGTCGAACCGGCCCTCGGGCAGCCGGTCGGTGCCGTGCAGCGCCAGCGTGCCGCCGAACCCCGCGATGGGGTTCAGCAGCACGCCGACGCCGAGGGGAGCCATGACCGCCGCTAGGCCTTCCGCTGCGCTTCGACGGCCCGGTCGAGGCCGGTGCGCACGCCGGCGACCATGCGCTCGAGCTCGCTCTCGGTCACCACGAAGGGCGGCGAGAACGAGACGGTGTCCGCGGCCGGCAGAGCGCGGGTGATCACGCCTTCGGCGAGCGCTCCCTGGTAGACCGCGCCCGCGAAGGCGCCCTGGGCGGCGAAGGGGCGGAGGGGCTCCCGCGACTCCACGAACTCGACGGCGGCCATGAGGCCGCGCCCGCGGATCTCACCGACGTTCGGATGGTCCGCGAACGCCGCGTGCAGCAGTTCGCTCAGCAGCTCGCCCTTGCGCGCGACCTCGGCCACGAGGCCGTCGCGCTCGATGATGTCGAGGTTCTTCATCGCTGCGGCCGCGGCGAGCGGGTGCGCCGAATAGGTGTATCCGTGGCCGAAGCTGCCGTACTTGGCCGAGCCCTCGAGCATCACCTGCCAGATGCGGTCGCTGACGAGCACGGCGGAGAGGGGGACGTAGGCGGAGGTGATGCCCTTGGCGACCGTCATCAGGTCGGGCTGCATGTTCACGGCGTTCGATCCGAACGGCACGCCCAGGCGGCCGAAGCCGTTGACCACCTCGTCGGCGATCAGCAGCACGTCGTGGCGGCGGAGCACCTCCTGGATCTTCGGGAAGTAGGTCTCCGGCGGCACGATCACGCCGCCGGCCGCCATCACGGGCTCGGCGATCATGGCGGCGACCGTCTCGGGACCCTCGTTGATGATGAAGCGCTCGAGCTCGACGGCGAGGGCGGTGGCGAACTCGTCGTCGGTCTGACCCGGCTCCCGCTCCCAGAGGCCGTGCGGCGGACGAACGTGGCGGATCATCGGCAGCGGCAGGTCGAAGCCGTCGTGGAGGTTCTTGAACCCGGTGAGCCCGCCCGAGAGCACCGTCACCCCGTGGTAGCCGCGCCGGCGGGAGATGATCTTCTTCTTCTCCGGGCGCCCGAGCACGTTGTTGTAGTACCAGACGAGCTTCGCCTGGGTATCGTTCGCGTCGGAGCCCGAGTTGCCGTAGAAGACCTTGCTCATCGGCACCGGCGCCATCTCGATGAGCCTCTCGGAGAGCTGCGCCGGCAGGTCGGTGCCCATCGACGAGAAGGCGTGGAAGTAGGGCAGCTTGAGCGTCTGCTCGCGGAGGGCGTCCGCCATCTCCGGGTGGGAGTAGCCGACGTTCACGCACCAGAGGCCGGCCATCGCATCGAGGTAGTCCCGACCCGCGCGGTCGGTGACGGTGGAACCGTGGGCGGACACGACGGTCATCGGCGGGCCGGTCTGCTCGTGGGCCGCCAGATTCGTCATGGGATGGAAGAGGTAGTTCTTGTCCTTTTCCTCGATCTCCACGTGCTTCTCCCTTACAGTTGTGTTCGCATAACGCACTTTTGGTCGCAAATCGAACAATACCGCGTATGCTTGGCATCGTCCACACGATAATCGTCCACGTACATGAGAAGCGAGGATCCGGCCATGGTTTCGACTCGAGAGGCGCTCGCCGACAGCGGCCTGCTGCGCACCGAACTCTTCTACGGCGGCCAGTGGCGCGAGGGCTCGACCGGCGAGCGCAGCGCGGTCATCGACCCGGCGACGGGCGAGGAGATCGCGCAGGTCGCGGTCGCGACCGCCGAAGACGTGGAGGCCGCTATCGACGCGGCCGGCGAGGCGTTCACGACCTGGTCGAAGGTGCCCGCACCGGAGCGGTCGCGCATCCTGCGCCGGTGGTACGAGCTGGTGGTCGCCCACGCCGACGAGCTCGCCGAGATCCTCACCTGGGAACAGGGCAAGCCCCTCGCCGAGGCTCGGGGCGAGGTGCTCTACGGCGCCGGCTTCATCGAGTGGTTCGCCGAGGAGGCCAAGCGGCTCTACGGCGAGGTCATCCCGACCAACAACCCGAACCGGCGCATGATGACGACGCGCAGCGCCGTCGGGGTCACCGCGGCCATCACGCCGTGGAACTTCCCGAGCGCCATGATCCTGCGCAAGGCCTCGCCGGCGCTCGCCGCCGGCTGCACCATGATCATCAAGCCGGCCAGCGAGACCCCGCTCTCCGCCTTCGCCCTCGTCGCCCTCGCCGAGCAGGCGGGCATCCCCGCCGGCGTGCTCAGCGTGGTCAACGGCAAGGGATCGGTCATCGGCGGGATCTTCACCTCGCACGATCTGATCCGCACGATCAGCTTCACCGGATCCACCGAGGTCGGCCGCACGCTGATGGAGCAGTCCGCCGGCACGATCAAGCGTCTCGCCCTCGAGCTCGGCGGCAACGCCCCGCTGATCGTCTTCGACGACGCGGACATCGAGACCGCGGTCAAGGGCACGATGGACTCGAAGTTCCGCAACGCCGGCCAGACCTGCGTCTGCGCGAACCGCATCTTCGTGCAGGCGGGCATCCACGACGCCTTCGTCGCGGCGCTCGCGCGCGAGGTCGCGAAGCTTCGCGTCGGCGACGGCCGCGATCCCGAGACCACCCAGGGTCCGCTGATCTCGCAGTCGGCGCTCGAGAAGGTGGAGTCGCACGTCGCCGACGCCACGGCGAAGGGCGGCACGATCGTCAACGGCGGCGCGCGGAGCGATCTCGGCGGCACCTTCTACTCTCCCACCGTGATCGTCGGCGCTACCCCCGAGATGCGCGTCGCGAGCGAGGAAACGTTCGGCCCCATCGCCCCGGTGTTCAAGTTCACGACCGAGGAGGAGGCGATCGAGCTGGCGAACGACACGGAGTTCGGTCTCGCCGGATACTTCTTCAGCCGTGACATCGGCCGCGTCACGCGCGTCGCCGAGGCGCTCGAGGTGGGCGTCGTCGGCGTGAACACCGGCCTCATCTCGTACGAGGGCGCACCGTTCGGCGGCGTGAAGCAGTCGGGCATCGGCCGTGAGGGCTCGATGCACGGCATCGAGGAGTACACGGAGCTGAAGTACATCTGCATCGAGGGAGTGCTGTGAACGATCTCAGCGGGAAGACGGTGCTGGTCACCGGAGCATCGAGCGGCATCGGGTTCGCGACGGTGCGGCGCCTGGCGTCGACGGGCGCGCGGGTGGTCGCGCACTACCATTCGAACGCGGACGGGGCGCGCGCGGCGACGACCGGGTACGCCGAGGGCGATGCGATGCTCGTCTCGGCGGACCTCGGAGCGCCGGGCGGCGCGGCGGAGCTGTGGGAGCGGGCCGTGGCCGCGGCCGGGCGGATCGACGTGGTGGTGCTGAACGCCGGGATCATGCCGAAGGTCGAGCTGGACGCTCCCGACGACGAGTGGGACGAAGTGCTCGGGCGCGCGCTGCAGGTGAACGCGCTCAGTCAGCTCGCGCTCGTGCGCCGCGCGCTCGGGCACTTCTCGGCGCACGGCGCCGGCGTCCTGATCGGCCTGAGCAGCTGGGTGACCCAGCGCGGCGCGGGCAACCCGAACCTCGCTGTCTACGCCGCCTCCAAGGCGGCCACGGCGGCGGCGCTCAAGACGGTGGCGCGCGCCTACGCGAAGGCGGGGGTGCTCACCTACCTGATCGCGCCCGGCGCCGTGGACACGCAGATGACCGCCGACTCGGCGGCCGACCGCGGCGGACGCGAGGCCCTCATGCAGACCCTCGCCATGGGCGAGATGGTGCCGCCCGAGGAGATCGCCGAGCTTGTCGCTATGCTTTCGGGAGGAAAGGTTCGTCATCTCAGCGGGGCCACGCTGGACATCAACGGGGCCTCCTACGTTCGATGACGATCGCAGGGTGAAGCCGCCGCTCGCCCTCGATGACGAAACCCACTGAGAGAGTCGATGCCATGACAGACACTGACCAGGCACGCCCGTCGGGCGAATTCGTGCAGTCCCTCGCCCGTGGGCTGGCGGTGATCCGCGCGTTCTCGAACGAGCGCAGCATGCTCACGCTGGCCGACGTCGCCCGGATCGCCGGGTTGAGCCGTGCCTCGGCGCGGCGGTCCCTCCTGACGCTGGAGTCCCTCGGCTACATCGGCAGCCGGGAGAACCGCTTCTACCTCCGGCCCCGAGTGCTTGATCTCGGCTACGCGTTCCTCTCGTCATCCTCGGTGGTCGACATCACGCAGGATCACCTGCGGCGCCTCTCCGCCCGGATCGGCGAATCGTGCTCGGCCTGCGAGTACGACGACGGCGACGTCGTCTACGTGGCGCGGGCCGCGGCGGACTCCGTGATGCCGATCCGGCTGGGCATCGGCCGTCGCCTCCCGGCGTTCTGCACCAGCACCGGGCTCGTGTTGCTCTCGGCGTTCAGCGACGAGGCGCTCGACGAGTTCTTCGAGAAGTACCCGCGCGAGAAGATCTCTCCCGCCACCGTGACGGACGAGGCGAAGATCCGCGAGCGGCTCCACGAGGTCCGGGAGCGCGGATGGTCGCTGAACAACCAGGAGGTGGATCTCGGCGGCCGTTCGGTCGCCGCGCCCATCGTCGGGCCGTCGGGCGAGTACCTCAGCGCGGTGAACATCACGGTGTCGACCTCGCGGGTATCGGTGGAGCAGCTGGTCGACGAGTACCTGCCTCAGCTGCTCGAGACGACGAAGCAGATCAGTTCCGAAGTCGCCCTGGTGGCGCGTCAACGTTAGAGCATGTCTGCCGTTCCGCGTGATCGCGGGCCCGACGGCAGGAACGAGGCTCATCCCTGATTGGTGTTGACGACCCGGGAGAGGAACTGGCGGGTGCGCTCCTCGCGGGGGTTGTCGAGGACCTCGGCCGGCGTGCCCTGCTCGATGATGTCCCCGCCGTCCATGAAGGCGACGCGATCCGCCACGTCCCGCGCGAAGTCGATCTCGTGGGTGACCACCATCATGGTGAGACCCTCGGAGGCGAGCCGGCGCATGACCGAGAGGACCTCGCCGACGGTCTCCGGATCGAGGGCGGAGGTCGGCTCGTCGAAGAGCATCACCTTGGGCCGCATCGCCAGCGCACGCGCGATCGCGGCGCGCTGCTGCTGACCGCCGGAGAGCTGCCTCGGGTAGGTGTTCTCCTTGCCCTCGAGGCGCACCCATTCGAGCAGCTGGCGCGCGTGCTCGAGTGCCTTCGCCTTCGACTCGCGGAGCACCTGCACCGGCGACTCGATGATGTTCTCGAGGACGGTCATGTGCCCGAAGAGGTTGAAGCTCTGGAACACCATCCCCACCTCGGTCCGCTGCCGGGTGAGCTCTGCCGGGGGCAGCTCGACGAGGCGGTCGTTGCGCACCTCGACGCCGATCATCTCGCCGTCGACCTTCACCCAGCCCTCGTCGGGCTGCTCGAGGTGGTTGACGCAGCGCAGCAGCGTGCTCTTGCCCGAACCGGAGGGGCCGATGATGCAGACGACCTCGCCCGCGTAGACGTCGAGGTCGACGCGGTCGAGCACGTGGAGCGGCCCGAAGCTCTTCGAAACGCCCTCGATCTGGATCAGCGGAGTCTTGTCTTCGGTCATCACACGCTCGCTTTCGCAGTGGCGGCCTGCGGGGTGCCCGGCTTGCCGATGAGCTTCTTGAACTTGGTCAGGTAGGTGTCGGGAGCGTTGCGGGTCGCGCCCTTCGAGTAGTGCTTCTCGATGTAGTGCTGGCCGATCGAGAGCACCGTGGTGAGGAACAGGTACCAGATGCAGGCCACGACGAGCAGCGGGATCGTCTGGAAGTTCCGGGCGTAGATGACCTGGGCGGTGTAGAGCAGCTCGCTGATGGCGATGATGCTGACGAGGCTCGTGCCCTTGAGCATCGAGATCACCTGGTTCCCGGTCGGGGGGACGATCACGCGCATGGCCTGCGGGAGGACGATGCGTCGCATCGCGAGCCGGCGCGGCATGCCGAGCGCCGCCGCGGCCTCGTTCTGACCGTGGTCGACGGACTGGA
Organism: Leucobacter soli; assembly: GCF_910593785.1. GTDB lineage: Bacteria > Actinomycetota > Actinomycetes > Actinomycetales > Microbacteriaceae > Leucobacter > Leucobacter soli. Next base: position 35,995 of record NZ_CAJVAP010000008.1, read on the forward strand.
TGCCGGCGCGGAAGATCTCGGACATGTACGCGCCCTCGTTGAGCCCGAGGCCGAGCATCGCCGCCATGAGCGGCGTGATCACGCTGTTCGTGTCGAATCCGAAGAACTGGATGCCGAAGGGGATGCCCACGGTGAGCTCGGGCAGGAACGTCGCGAGGTTGTACCAGACGAGCAGCTGGACGAGCAGCGGCGTGCCGCGGAAGAGCCAGATGTAGCCGTCGGCGGCCGCGTTGAGGATGAGGCTGTCTGACAGCTTCATCAGAGCGAGGAACAGACCGATGACGCAGCCGAGGATCATCGCGATCGCCGTCAGGACGAGCGTGAGGACCACGCCGTTGAGGATCTTGCCGTCGAAGAGGTAGGAGCCGATGACGTCCCACTTCATCGCGTCCGCGGTGAGGAACTTCGCGACGATCTCGAGGATGATGAGGATGACGAGGACGCGGGCGACCCAGCCTCCGATCTTGGACCAGAGCCGGGCGCGGTCCGAGGCGGCCTTCGGGCGACTGCTCTTGCCCTCGCTGAGTTGCAGCTGGGTGGTGAGCGGGCCGCGTTCGGGACTCTGTTCACTCGGATTATTGGTGGTCATGAGCAGTCCGTCTCTCTCTTCGGTGAATGGCGGCGGCACGCCCGGTGCTCTGCTGATCACACTAGCCAAGCATTTTCCTCTGCGTTCGTCAAGCGACCAACTGTGCGAATAGCGCACAAGTTGCGGGAAGCGCGCGCGTCGTGCCCGAATCGTGACCTGTCCTTCTTGACAAGATTGGACGTATAGTGAACACTAGTGCGCAGAGCGAACATTTCCGGTCGATGGATCTGGATCCACTCCGGAGTGCGACGTCTCTCATAAGGCTGGTATCGACGTGGACACTAACACCCGAAGGAGCACTGTCCCATGAAGAAACTCACGATGAACTCGCGCCGCAGCGTCGCTGCGCTGGGTCTGAGCGTGGCACTCGCCGGCTCGCTGGTCGCCTGCAGCAGCGCCGACAACGGCGATGCCGGCGGCGACAACGGCGGCGCCGAGGGCGTCGACGTGGCCGGCGTGATCATCCAGAAGGACGACGAGCTCGCGGCGATGCTGCCCGAGGACGTCGCGGCCGAGGGCAAGCTGACGGCGATCCAGTACGACAATGCGCCTGCCGATACCTTCCTCGACGAGGACAGCAACCTGGTCGGGTGGGGTCCGGATCTCGGTCGCGCAGTGGCAGCGACCCTGGGTCTGGAGTACGAGGCCGAGGTCTCCGGTGCGTTCGATACGTTCATGCCCGGCATCCAGAACGGTCGCTACGACACCTCCTGGGCCTCGATCATCATCTCCGACGAGCGTCTCGAGGTCGTCGACATCGTCTCCGCGCATGAGAGCACGACCGGCGTGATCACGAACGAGGGCTCCGGCCTGACCATCGCAGCGCCCGAGGACCTCTGCGGGCTCAAGGTCGGTGCACTCGCCGGCTCGGCCTTCCTCATCCAGATCGAGGAGATCGGCGAGATCTGCGAGGACGCCGGCGAGTCCGCTCCGAGCGTCGACTCCTTCCCGCAGCAGGGCGCCGCCGTCCTCGCCGTGCAGTCGGACCGTATTGACGCGTTCATGACCGCGAAGGGCCAGCTCACCTGGCTGTTCCGCGACGGCAGCGATGTCGAGGGTCTCGAGGTCCAGCCGCTCGATTACCAGCCGAACCTCGAGGGCGTCGCAGTGGGCAAGGACTCCGGGATGACCGAGCCGATCGCCGCCGCGCTCAACAAGCTCATCGGCGACGGTTCCTACGAGAAGATCCTCGCCACGTGGGGCATCGACTTCGGTCTGGTCGAGACCGCAGAGGTCAACCCCGCCGTCTGAGCGCACGAACCCGCAGGTGCCTCGATGCGAACGGTTTCGTATCGAGGCACCGCTGTTCCCGGCTGTCGACCGGAGAAGGATACATACATGTTTGATTTGAGCGGCCGGCTCGCCGTCGTGATCGGCGGCGGCAGAGGAATCGGTCGGGCAGCCGCGGAGGCGCTGGCGGATCAGGGCGCGAAGCTCGTGGTCGCGGACCAGTCGCTCGAGCTCTTGACGGAGGCGTTCGGTGCACGCGAGGGCGTCGTGCTGCGGCAGCTCGACGTGCTCGATTCCGGCCAACTGGAAGCGCTCGCGGACGAGTTCCCCGAGACCGACATCCTGCTGCACTGCCCCGCCAAGGGAGCGAGAAAGGCGCTTGTCGATCTCAGCATGGACGAGGTCGAGTCCGTTCTGCGGCTGAACGTGACCTCGTTGTGGGACACGATCCGCTGCTTCGCTCCCGCCATGGTCTCCCGCGGGCGCGGGTCGATCATCGCGTTCTCGTCCATTCGTGCCAGCGTCGTCGAACCGGGCCAGGGCATCTACGCCGCGTCGAAGGGCGCCGTGAGTCAGCTCGTCAAGGGCTTCGCCTCCGAACTGAGCCCGTCCGGAGTGCGCGTGAACGCGATCGCGCCAGGAGTGGTGGAGACGCCGTTGACGTCGTCGCTCCGGTCGAACGAGGAGTGGTATCGGGCGTACTCTGAGAAGAGCGCGCTGGGGCGCTGGGCCCAGCCGGAGGAAATGGCGGGCGCCGTCGTGTATCTCGCGTCGGACGCCGCGTCGTACGTCACCGGCTCGGTGCTCTCGGTCGACGGCGGATGGACCGCCATCGACGGCCGCTACAACCCGCCCATCTGAGAAAGGCCGTCACCTCATGGCGAATCCGCTGCTCTTCCAGCCTCTCACCCTGCGCGGCCTCGAGGTCCGCAATCGCCTCTGGGTCTCCCCGATGTGCCAGTACTCGGCGATCGCGAGTTCCGGCGCGGACGAGGGGGTGCCCGGGGACTGGCACGTCGCGCACCTCGGCGGGCTCGCCCGGGGCGGGGCCGCCGTCGTGATGGTCGAGGCGACGGCCGTCGTGCCGGAGGGCCGGATCTCTCCGCGCTGCCTCGGCCTCTACTCGGACGAGCAGGAGGCCGCGTTCTCGCGCATCGTGCCGCAGGTGCAGGCCCACGGGGCGCGTATCGGTATCCAGCTCGCGCACGCCGGGCGCAAGGCCTCGGTCCACCCGCACCTTCCGGGCTATCCCGATGCGGCCGTGCCCGAGGACGAGGGCGGCTGGCAGCCGGTGGCGCCGACCGCGATTCCGTTCGGCGATCTGGCGACTCCGCGGGAGCTCGAGCTCGATGAGATCCCGGGTGTGATCGAGGCGTTCGTCGAGGCGAGCCGACGAGCGGTTCGCGCGGGCTTCGACCTCATCGAGGTGCACGCGGCGCACGGCTACCTGCTGCACGAGTTCCTCTCACCGCTCAGCAACCGGCGGAGCGACGGCTACGGCGGTTCTCCCGAGAATCGGGCCCGGTTGACGCGGGAGATCGTGCGAGCGCTTCGCGCCGAGCATCCGGATCTCCCGATCGTCGTGCGCATCTCCGGCGACGAATGGGTCGAGGGCGGTTTCGGCCGGGAGGACTCGGCGCAGCTCGTGGGGTGGTTGGCGGAGGACGGCGCCGACCTGATCGACTGCTCGTCGGGCGGCAACGTGCCCAGGGCGCCGATCCCCGTCGGCCCGTCCTACCAGGTGGGCATCGCGGATCGCGTGCGCACGGCCGGGCTGCCGGTGGGCGCGGTCGGCCTGATCACCTCGGCGGAGCAGGCCGAGGGGATTCTCGCGACGGGTCAGGCGGACATCATCAGCCTGGGGCGGCCGTTGCTCGCGGATCCGCACCTGCCGATCAGCTGGGCGCATCGTCTCCGGGCGGAGGATGCCGCTGCGCTGGTACCGCCGCAGTACTGGCGCGCACGATTCTGAGCTGCGCGCCCCGGCCGGCGAGTCGGATCGGCGCCCGCGCCTCGGGCATGCCTCGTAAATCCTGCGTCTACTGCGCGAGCCCGGCCTGGATCTCGGCGAACCTCGCCCGGATGCCGGCCTCGTTCCACGACCAGATGTCGTCGCCGCGGAGGACCGCGTCGGAGCCGCCGTCGCAGTAGATGGTCTGGCCGCAGCAGTGCGTGTTCTCGGCCGAGGTGAGCCAGATCAGCAGGTTAGCGATGCTCTCGGGGCCCTGATGCCCGTTCAGGGGCATCGGCACGACCGCGTCCACGTGCGCGGTGCTCTCGGGGGTGGCAAGCAGCTCGGCGGTCATGGGCGTCTCGACGATGCCGGGGCCGACGGCGTTGAGGGGGATGCCGGCCCCGGCCCAGTCCGCCCGCGGCGCTTCGCGGCGCACCCAGCGGGAGAGGGCCTGCTTGGAGGAGGAGTAGATGAGGTTGCCGGTCTGCGGATCCTTCGCGAGCTCGGCCGCGATCGCGAGCGCGGGGGCCTCGTCGTCGGCGAGCAGCGCCTCGACGAGTGGCGGGGCGACCGGTTGCAGGGACGCCATCGACGAGACGACCGCCGCGCGCGGCGCGGTGGATCGGGCGAGTGCCGGGCGCATCGCCTCGAGGAACTCGGTGACGCCGAAGTAGTTGACGGCGGCCGTGACGACCTTCGGCAGCGAGAGGCCGGCGCAGGCGATGACGGCGTCGACCGTTCCGCCTGCGAGTCCGGTCGCCTCAGCGGCGGCGTTCGCACGGCCCGCCGCAGTCGACAGGTCGCCGGAGACCTCGACGCCCTGCAGGTCGACGCCGATGACGGTATCGCCGCGGTCGCGGAGGATCTGGGCGGTCGCCCGGCCGATGCCGGAGGCCGCGCCGGTGATGACGTAGGTGCGGGTCATGAGGAGTCCCTTCGATCGGATGGTGGGGTTCTGGGTCGCGACGGATCCGCGCTCGACTCGGGGTTCCGCGATTCGGCGCCCTTCGATGCGGCGCCGCTCTGCGCCGCAACCGGCTCGGCGATCACCTCGGTCAGCGCGAAGAGCAGTTCGGCGAGGCGGTCGCTGAGCTCGTCGATGCCGCCGGGGGCCGCCGGGCCGGCGAGCGCCGATGCGCGCAGGGCGCGGTGGTAGACGTCGGCGAGCACCGGGATGGCGTGCTCCACGGGCAGCGTGAACCGCCGCCCGGCCGCGAGGATCACGCGTTCGACGATCCCGGAGATCCCGGCGTAGAAGCCCTCGAGGAAGTCGTGGTGGCCGGGCGCGAGCGCCGGATCCCGCATCGCCAGCAGCAGGAACTCCGTCTCGAGCGCGAACCAGGCCGTCGCGTCGCTCCTCGGCATGAAGAACTCGGCGATGTAGCGGGCGGCCTCGGGCGGCGTGAGCCGGCCTCCGCAGGCCAGGAGCTCCGGTTCGATGCCGAGCGCCATCGACTCGACCTCGCGTGCGCGCTGGTCGAACTCGTCCCGCAGCATTGCGAGGAAGAGCTCCTCCTTGCTGGCGAAGTTCGAGTAGAAGGCGCCGCGGGTGAAGCCGGCGCGCGAGCAGATCGCCTCGACGGAGGCTCCCTGCAACCCGGACTCGGCGAACACCTCGGTGGCGGCCTCGAACAGTCGCATGCGGGTGGCGCGGCGCCGCGGGCTCGGTGCGGTGGTTGGATCGTCGTTCATCTGTGCCCTCCTCGCCCGATCGTACGCCCGTCGGCCACGCCGTTCCCAGGAATTTCGAAGCCGTCTCGATACATCAGTGTATCGAATCGGATACACTTGTGTATCGAAATCGTGCGTCGGCGCCCGGTGCCGGGTACCGACGCGGTGACCGGACCAAGCGCGAACCCGCACACGCACCGATGCCGAACCGGTCCGACCCCGCCTTCGACGCGGACCCGAACCGGCGAGGATCCACCAGGAAGGCCCGCATGTCCTCACTGCTCCACGCCCTCGGCGCCTGGGCCGCGCGCGCCCGCGTGCTCGTGCTCGTGATCTGGCTGGCGATCCTCGCGCTGCTCGGCGCCGGCGCCGTCTTCCTCTCCCAAGGCGCCAACGCACCGATCACGATCCCGGGCACCGAGTCGCAGCAGGCGATCGACACGCTCAGCCGCACGTTCCCCGAGGTCAGCGGCACCAGCGCCACGATCATCGTCGTGGCGCCCGAGGGCGAGCGCGCAGACGATGCGGCCTACGAACGGGCGATCGTCGCGGTGAGCGAGGAGCTCGAGGAGCTCGAGACGGTCACCGCGGTCTCGACCCCGTTCGCCGAGCTCGCGCCGAGCGAGGTGAGCGACGACGGCCGCGCCGCGCTGCTCACCGTCCAGATGGATGCCAGCATGAACACGGTGCCCGAGGCGACGGCGCAGGGCATCGAGGAGGCGGCCGGCGAGCTGGGCGAGCGGCTGCCCGACGGCGCGCAGGTCTCCTACGGAGGCGACCTCTTCTCGACCTCCATTCCGGGCTTCACCGCCACCGAGGCCCTCGGCGTCGTCATCGCCTTCATCGTCCTGATCTTCACGCTCGGATCCCTGCTCGCCGCGGGCATGCCGCTCGTCATCGCCCTCATCGGCGTCGGGATCTCGGTCGCGGGCATCTTCTTCTCGACCGCGTTCCTCGACATGACCTCGACCACCCCGATGCTCGCGCTCATGCTGGGGCTCGCGGTCGGCATCGACTACACCCTCTTCATCGTGAGCCGGCATCAGGAGCAGCTGCGCGCCGGCCTCGGCGTGCGCGAGAGCATCGCCCGCGCAACCGCCACCAGCGGCAGCGCCGTGGTCTTCGCCGGGATCACGGTGATCATCGCCCTGCTCGGACTCTCGGTGGCGGGCATCCCGTTCCTCACCGCGCTCGGCGTCGCCGCCGCGGCGGCCGTCGCGGTCGCCGTGCTGATCGCGGTCACCCTGACGCCCGCCGTCCTCTCGATGGCGGGCCCGCGGATCCTCTCGCGCCGGCAGCGACGCGCGCTCTCGGCGGAGGCCGAGGACCCGACGGCGGGCGCGGGCCACTCCGGCACCGCCGCGCCCAGCCTCGACGCGCCCGGTCCCGCGCCCTCCCGCGCCGATCGCTTCTTCGCCGGCTGGGTGCGCGCGGTCACCGCCAAGCCGATCCTCACCGTCGTCGCAGTCCTCCTGCTGCTCGGCGCGGCCTCGGTACCGGCGCTCAGCCTGCGCCTCGCCCTCCCGGGCGCGGAGACGCTCGAGCCGCAGGATCCGGCTCGCGTCACCTACGAGCTCACCGGCGAGCACTTCGGCGAGGGTGCGAACGGCCCGCTGCTGCTGACCGGATCCATCATCACGAGCACCGACCCGCTCGGCCTCATGGACGACCTCGCCGACGAGGTGCGCGCCCTCCCCGGCGTCGCGGACGTCCCGCTCGCAACGCCGAACCAGGGCGCGGATACCGGGATCATCCAGGTCGTCCCGGAGGAGGGCCCGCAGGCCGAGAGCACCGCCGCGCTCGTCTCCGAGCTGCGCGCGCATCACGACGAATGGCTGGACCGCTACGGCGTGAGCCTCGCCGTCACCGGATTCACCGCGGTTGGCATCGACGTCTCGCAGCTGCTCTTCGAGGCGCTGCTGCCCTTCGGGGTCCTGGTGGTGGGCCTCTCGCTGATCCTCCTCGCCATGGTGTTCCGCAGCGTGTGGGTGCCGATCAAGGCGACGCTCGGCTATCTGCTCTCGGTCGGCGCGGCGTTCGGCGCGGTCGTCGCCGTGTTCCAGTGGGGCTGGCTCGGCGATCTGCTGAACGTGCACCACGCCGGCCCCGTGCTCAGCTTCATGCCGATCATCCTGATGGGTGTGCTCTTCGGCCTCGCGATGGACTACGAGGTGTTCCTCGTCTCGCGCATCCGCGAGGAGGTCGTGCACGGCGCGGACTCCCGCACCGCGATCCGCCGCGGCTTCGTCGGCTCGGGTCGTGTCGTCACGGCTGCCGCGATCATCATGATCTCCGTCTTCGCCGCATTCGTGCCCGAGGGCGACCCGTCGATCAAGGTGATCGCGCTCGGCCTCGCCGTCGGCGTGTTCGTCGACGCGTTCGTGGTGCGCATGACGCTCGTGCCCGCGGTGCTGCAGCTGCTCGGCGATCGCGCGTGGCGGATGCCGCGGTGGCTCGACCGCCTGCTGCCGGTCTTCGACGTCGAGGGCGAGGGGCTCGCGCGCGAGCTCGAGCACGCCGACTGGCCCGCGGACGCGCCGACCGCGCGCATCGCCGCGTCGAAGCTCCTGCTCGCCGACGGCCGGACCCTGCCCGAGCTGCGGGTCGGCGCGCTCTCCGCCCGTGGCGGAGAGGCGCTGCGACTCGACCCGCGCGACCCGGCCGCGGCCCCGCTCGCGGCGGCGCTCAGCGGCCGCGGGCCGATCCGCGCTGGCACCGTCAAGTCGGCGGGCCTGCTGCTGCCCGAGCGGGCGAGCAGCCTCCGCCGCCGCGCCGCCTGGGCGACGCCCGAGACAGCCGGGCCGGCGCTCGCCGACGCGCCGGAGCTGCTCGTGCTCGACCTGCGGCAGTGGGGCCCGGCCACGGGCAACCTCCGCGCCGCGGAGCAGGCGGAGGCCGTGCGCGCGCGGCTCCAGGCGCGGGCGGTGCTGGCGGATCGGGGCGAGGCGAGGCCGCTCGCGGTGATCGTGCTCGGCGGAGCCGAGGCGACGGCGCGACTGCTGCCGGAGTCGACGCGGATCCTCGAGGTCGCGCCGCCCGAGGCGGTGCCGGCGCACGATCCCGCGCGACTCGCGCCCGCACTCGCGCCCGCGCCCGAACTCTCGACGGCCGCCGCGGGGCCGCTCGCCGAGCAGACTTCTGAAGGGGAGGCCCGTTGATGGCCACGTTCACTCGACTCCGGGCGGATCGGCCCGTGCGCTGGTCCACGATCCTCGGCCTGCTGCTGGTGCCCGTCACCGTGGCCGGCCTGCTGCTCTGGGGGCTCTGGAAGCCCGACGCCCGTCTCGAATCGATCACCGCCGCGGTCGTGAACCTCGACGAGCCGGTGACGGTCGACGGGCAGACCGTGCCGCTGGGCCGGGTGCTCGCGGGCGAGCTGATCGGCGGAGCCGACGGCTCGGAGGATGCGGGGGACGCGGGCGGGGCGGCCGGCACGGACACTGCCACCGGTCGCGACGCCGACGCCGACACCGACGCAGACGCCGCGACCGCCTCGAACTTCACCTGGGTGCTCACCGACGCGGCAGACGCTTCAGCCGGTGCGGAGGACGGGCGCTACGCCGCGGTCGTGACGATCCCCGAGGACTTCTCGGCCGCCGCGACCTCGGCGTCGCGGGGGATCGACGAGGCGGAGCAGGCGATGATCGAGGTGCAGACGAGCGATCGCGGACGGCTGCTCGACAGCGCGCTCGCCGGCATCGTCATGTCCACCGCTACCGGGGTCCTCAACCAGACGCTCGGCGAGCAGTCGGTCGCGAGCGTCTTCGTCAGCATGAACGAGCTCGGCGACGGGATCGCCGACGCCGCCGACGGCGCGGGGCGCCTCGCGGACGGCGGTTCCCAGCTCGCCGACGGCGTCGACGAGCTGGCCGGAGGCGCGGGCGAGCTCGCGGCGGGGACCGGGGAGTTCGTGGACGGCGTCGGAACGCTCTCGGCCGGAGCCGGGGATCTCGCCTCGGGCAGCTCGGAGTTCGCGGACGGCGCGGCGAAGCTGTCGAAGGGCGTCGGCGCGCTCGCGACGGGAGCCGGGGATCTCGCGACGGGAGCCGGGGATCTCGCCACCGGTGCGAAGCAGGCCGCCGCGGGCGGGCAGACGCTGGCCGACGGCGTGAAGGGCTACACCGACGGCGTCAACACCGCGATCGGCGGGCTCCAGCAGGGCGCCGCGGCAGCGATCGCACCGCTGCAGCAGTACCGCGATGCGATCGCGGACGACACCATCCCGATGCCGAGTCCGGAGGCGAAGGAGCAGGCCCTCGCAGGCCTGGATCAGCTCCTCGCTCAGCTCGGCGCACTGTCGTCCGAGGACCCGGAGACGGATCTCAACCAGCTCAAGGCGGGCGGCACCGGCCTCGCGAAGGGCGCGCAGGATTCGGCCGACGGCCAGAAGAAGCTCGCGACGGGGGCCAAGAAGCTCGCGAAGGGCGCCTCGAAGCTCTCGGACGGAGTGGACGAGCTCGAGACCGGGACTTCGACCCTCGCGACGGGTGCGCGGAAGCTCTCCACCGGCACGTCGGCGTTCGCCGACGGGGCGTCCCTGCTCGCGGCGGGCGGCGCCCAGCTGGCGACCGGCACGACCGAGCTCGCCTCGGGCACCGAACAGCTCGCGACCGGTGCCCGGCAGTCGGCGGTCGGAGCGCAGGGTCTGGCCGACGGGCTGCAGACGGCCGCGGACCAGATCCCGAGCACCACGGAGGCGCAGCGGACCGCGCTGGCCGAAACGATGGTGAGTCCGGTGCGCGCCGAGGGCGCGAGCGGGGAGCTGTTCAACGCCGCCGGCGTGCCGCTCTTCGCCGGAATCGCGCTGTGGGCCGGGTCGCTCGCGAGTTTCCTCGTGCTGGCGCCGCTCTGGCGGCGCACCCGCGAGGCGGCGCGCGGCGTCGGGGCCATCGCGCTCCGCAGCGCCCGGCCGGCCCTCGTCCTCGGTGTCGCGCAGGGGCTCCTCGCCGGGCTCATCCTGCCGCCGCTGCTCGGATACGATCCGGGGCAGTGGCTCGCCTTCCTCGGCCTCTCCGTCGTCGCCGGCGTCTCCTTCGCCCTCGTGAACCAGGGGCTCTCGGCCCTGCTCGGCGGTTTCGGCCGGTTCCTCTCCTTCGCGCTGCTCGTCGGAGCGTTCGCGATCGGGGTCGTCTCGACGGCGCCTCCGCTGCTGCAGGCGGTCGGCGACGCGAGCCCGATCGGCGCGCTCTTCGCCGGGTTCCAGGCCGCGGCCATGGAGACGGCCGGTGTCGGTGCGGCGTTCGGCGTGCTGACGCTGTGGGCGCTCGGGGGCTTCGCGCTCACCGCCTTCGCGGTCGCGCGGGAGCGGAAGCGGCCGGTCGCGGCCTGATCCGCGCGGTGCGGCTCGCCGCCGGTCGCGCCGGGGTCACTCCGACTCGTCGAAGTGCGCCTCGGGCGCCGAGAGCACCGCGTCTGCGGCCGCGCGGATGTGCTGCCGGCAGAGCTCCTCTGCGAGTTCGCCGTTGCGCGCGACGATGGCGTCACGGATCTTCTCGATCTCCTGCAAGGAGTGCACCGGTCGCCCGGGAATGGCGAGGGAGTTGACGCGGAGCAGGGTGATGCGCTGGCGCAGCCCCTCGAGGATGCGGCGCAGTTCGGGGTTGCCGGCTCCGTCGAACAGCACGTCGTAGAAGCGGGATTTCTCCGCGAGCATCGTGGAGGGGTCGTCGACTGCTCGGGAGAGACGGTCGACGGTGCTGACGAGCGCGCCGAGCTGCGCGGAGTCCGCGTGCTCGGCGAAGAGCCGGCAGGCGAGCCCCTCGAGCTGCCCCCGGATCTCGTAGATGTTCTTCGCCTCGGTGCGCGAGAGCGAGGCCACGAGCGTCCCCTTGCGCAGCTCGGAGACGATGAGCCCTTCGGCCTCGAGCTGGCGGAGCGCCTCGCGCACGGTGGCGCGGGAGGCCGTGGTGGCCTCGCAGATCTCCCGTTCGATGAGCATCGCCCCGGGCGGAAGCTTCAGCGAGGTGATCTGCCCTCGTATGTAGTCGGCTACCTGATCACGGATCAGGGCCGGTGCCCGCTGAACGACGCCGTTCAGACTCAATGTCTCGCTCATATTACATATCTTATGGGTGGATTGACTTGTCTGACAGCAGACCAATATGCTGTTGCCACTCGAGTTCGGACGAAGGAGTTGAACATGTCGGACGCTGTACGCATGAATCCCGACGGATCCGTCAACGTCATGGAGTACCGGCGCACGCTCGGCGCGTTCATGACCGGCGTCACCGTCGTCACCACCACCGACGGAGAGGGTCGCCCGCGCGGGATGACCATGAACTCGTTCACCTCGGTCTCGCTCGACCCGCCGCTCGTCCTCGTCTGCGTGGATCACCGGGCCGCGAGCTACGACGCGTTCGTCGAGTCGGCGGGCATCGCGGTCCACATCCTCGGCTCGGAGCAGCAGGATCTCGCCCGCACCTTCGCATCGAAGTCGGAGGACAAGTTCGCCGACGTCGAGACGGTGGACGGCCGCGGCGGCGCACCGGTGATCCCGGACGTGCACGCGTGGATCGACTGCGCCACCGACCAGGTGGTCATCGCCGGCGACCACGCGATCATCATCGGCCGGGTGCTCGACTACGACGCGCAGGATCGCCGTCCGCTCGGGTTCTACCAGGGCAAGTTCAACGCCTTCTCCACCGACGAGGAGATCGTGCAGCAGCGGGGGGACGCCAGCGCGCAGACCACGGTCCGCTGGGTGGTCGAGACCGCGGACGGGCGCCTCGCGGTCCGCGCGGCCGACGACGGTTCCCTGGCGCTGCCGGAGAGCCGCCTGAGCGCCGAGCAGCTGTCCCACGGCGGGCTCTCGACCGCAGCTGCCGCCCGCCTGGGGTGCGACGTCGAGATCGACTTCCTCTACTCGGTGTACGACAGCGCGCAGGGCAATCCGATCCTCGTCTACCGCGGCCGCGCGCCCGGCGGGCTGGGCGACGCGACCGCGGACTGCACCCTGATCCCGGCCGCGCAGACGGACGGCGCCCGGTTCCGCGACCGGTCCGAGCAGGCCGTGATCCTGCGCTACCTCGATGAGCGCGCCGGCGCCGCCTTCGGCATCTACGCCGGCACGCAGGCCGAGGGATCGGTGGCCGTGCTCACCACCCCGCCTCGCTCGCACAAGCGCGAGGAGGAGGCGCGATGAGCCCGCAGCTGCGCAGCGTCCCGAGCGAGGTCGAGACCGGGATCGCCGACAGGATCAGCGCCGCCGGCCTGCCGCTGCTGATCGGCGGCGAGGAGGTGGCGGCCGCCGACGGGCGGACCTTCGCCAGCGTCGACCCCTTCTCGGGGGAGACCTGGTACGAGGCCGCCGATGCCGGTGCGGAGGACGTCGACCGGGCTGTGCGCTCCGCCGTCGAGGCCCAGCGAGCCTGGGCGCTGACCTCGGCCTACGACCGCGCGCGGATCCTGCTCCGGATCGCGGACGCCGTCGAGGCCGACGCGGAGTCGATCGGTGTGATCGACACGCTCGACAACGGCAAGCTGCTGCGAGAGACCCGCTCGCAGGCGAGCGGCGTCGCCCACTCGCTGCGCTACTCCGCCGGCAACGCCGAGACGATCGAGGGGATCACCGCCCCCACGGCCAAGCACACCACGCTCGGGCTGACGATCCGCGAACCCTATGGCGTGATCGGCTGCATGGTGCCCTGGAACTCGCCCGTGCCGCTGATGATCGACACCGCCGCGCCCGCGCTCGCCGCCGGCAACGCCGTCGTGGTGAAGACGCCCGAGGATGCACCGGCCTCGGTGCTCCACTTCGCGAGGCTCGCGGTGGAGTACGGCCTGCCCCCGGGGCTCCTCAACGTGGTCTCGGGCAAGGGTCCCGCAGCCGGCGAGGCCCTGGTGAACCACCCGGATGTCGCGAAGCTCGTCTTCGTCGGCGGCGGCGTGGTCGGCCGGAAGGTCGCCGCGGCCGCGGCCGATCGGCTCATCCCCGTGATGCTCGAGCTCGGCGGGAAGTCGCCGCAGATCGTGCTGCCGGACGCCGACCTCGACAACGCCGTGCCCGGCCTCATCTCGGGCGTGATCGCTGCGGCCGGTCAGACCTGCGTCGCCGGATCGCGCGCCCTCATCCACGAGAGCATCTACGACGAGGTGCTGGCCGCCTTCGCCGCTCGAGTCGGCCGCCTCGCCTACGGCGATCCGCTGGCACCGGCCACCGAGATCGGGCCGCTCGCCTCCGCGCGGCAGACCGAGAGCGCGCTCCGTCACGTGTCGCAGGCGGAGGAGGACGGCGCCCGGCTCGTCGCCGGCGGCGCGCTCCGCGAGACGGGTGCGGGATCCGGCCGGTTCTTCGAACCGGCGATCTTCGCCGACGTGCGACCGGAGCACCGCCTGTTCCAGACGGAGGTCTTCGGTCCCATCATCGGCTTCACCCCCTTCTCCGACATCGACGAGGCGCTCGCGCTCGCCAACGATTCGGCCTTCGGCCTCGCGTCGGGCCTGTGGACGCGGAGCATCGACACCGCCCTGACCGTCGCCAAGCGCATCAAGGCCGGCACGGTCTGGGTCAACACCTACCGGGCGCCCGAGCAGTCGATCTCCTCCGGGGGCTACAAGGAGAGCGGTTACGGGCGCATCGGCGGCAGCCGGGAACTCTACGAGTTCACCCGCGAGAAGACCATCATCATCAACCACTCCGGGACGGTGAACGACCCGTTCGTCATGGGCGGCTGATCCCGCCGCCCCACCAGCGCCCCGACGGGGCACCCGCAGACACTACGAGGGAGTACAAGATGAGATTCGCACTGATGATCGACCTGGGGCGCACGAGCCCCGACACGTCGATGGCGGAGGTCATCCGCAACGTCACCGCGATCGCCAAGACGGCCGAGGAGTCGGGCTTCGAGGCCCTCTTCGTGGGCGAGCACCACGGCCACGAGCGGACGATCGCCCCGGCGCCGTTCACCCTGCTCACCTACCTGGCCGGCCACACCGAACGCATCCGCCTCGGCACCGCCGTGCTCTGCGCCCCCTACTGGCACCCCATCCGACTGGCCGGCGAGGCCGCACTGTTCGACCATCTGAGCGGTGGTCGCCTGGAGCTCGGGATCGGCCGCGGCGCCTACCCCTACGAGTTCGCCCGCATGGCCGGCGGCATTCCGCCGGAGATCGCGCGCGAGCAGCTCGGCGAACTGCTCCCGGCGCTGCGCGGACTCTGGGCCGGCGACTACGCTCACGACGGCACGATGTGGAAGTTCCCGTCGAGCACCTCGACGCCGCGGCCTCTGGACCCCGCGGGTCCGCCGCTGTGGGTGTCGGCGCGCCACCCCGACGTGTTCCGGCTCGCCGTGGAGAACCGCGCGAACCTCATGGTCGCGCCCCTCATGAAGGGCTTCGAAGAGGTCGTGTCGCTGCGCGAGCGCGTCGACGCCGCGACCGCCGAGGTCGACAACGGCTTCGTGCCCGAGATGATGGTGCTGCGCAACACCTACGTCTCCGCGGAGGGCGAGGATCTCACCGCCGCCGCAGAGGCCTACCGCCGCGACTCGGGTACCTTCGAGAACCTCTACAGCACGAACGGCAAGGTCGAGCAGGGCTGGGTGGAGTACATCGATCCGAGCATCAGCGAGTCCCGCAGCGAGTACACGGTCGAGAAGATCCTCGAGAACCTGGTGTTCGGCACGAGCGCCGAGGTGGTCGAGCAGCTGCGCGCCTACGAGGAGGTGGGCACCGACGTCTACCTCTACGACGCCAGCCTGGGCATGTCCCTCGAGGAAGAACTGGCCTCGATCCGGCGTTTCGGCGCCGAGGTCATCCCCCACTACGCCACCGCGAAGGAGAACTGAACCGATGCACACCGAGTACCGCATCGCGCACCCCGAGGGCACCGGGACGCCGATCCTCTGCATCCATGGCGTGGGCGCGTCGATGAGCTCCTGGGACCGCGTCATCGAGCAGCTCCCCGTCGACCGTCCCATCGTGAGCTACGACCTCCGCGGTCACGGGGGCTCCGACAAGCCCGCCGGGCCGTATTCGATCGACGACTTCATCGGCGACGCGCTGGCGCTCATGGACGACCTGGGGATCGCGGTCTTCGATGTCGCCGGGTTCTCGCTGGGCGGGCTCATCGCCCAGGGTCTCGCGCTGAAGGCGCCGGATCGCATCCGCCGACTGGTGCTCGTCGGTACCGTCGCGAACCGGACCGAGGAGGAGCGGGCGCGCGTCGAGCAGCGCTATCAGGAGCTGGCCACCGAGGGGCCGGTCGCCATCGCGCAGCGGAGCGTCGACCGTTGGTTCACGCCCGAGTACATCGCCGAGCACCCCGAGGTGCGCGAGCAGACCCTGCAGCGGATGGCCGAACTCGATCCGGCGGCCTACACTGCGGCCTACCGGGTGCTCGCGACGACCGACTTCGCGGATCGGGTGCACGAGATCCAGGCCCCCACCCTGGCCATTGCCGGCGAGGGCGATGTCGGCTCCCCGCCGCACATGTC
Organism: Leucobacter soli; assembly: GCF_910593785.1. Classification (GTDB taxonomy): domain Bacteria; phylum Actinomycetota; class Actinomycetes; order Actinomycetales; family Microbacteriaceae; genus Leucobacter; species Leucobacter soli. Next base: position 51,872 of record NZ_CAJVAP010000008.1, read on the forward strand.
GGAGTACATCGTGAACGCGGTGGCCGACGGCCGCCTCGTCGTCATCCCCGGCGTCAAGCACAACATGCTGAGCGTCACGACGGATAGGATCGCGAAGGAGATCACCGCACATGTCGACGACTGAGCCGAATTCCGAGAGCCTCTTCGAGCGAGGCATGCAGGTGCGCCGCCGCGTGCTCGGCGACGAGTACGTCGACGCCGCGATGGCCGAGACGGATCCGCTGACGACCGCGTTCCAGCCGTTCATGACCTCGTACTGCTGGGGCGAGATCTGGACCGATGACACCCTGCCCCCGCGAGAGCGCAGCCTCATCGTGCTCTCGATCACCGCGGCGCTCGGCCGCATGGGAGAGTTCGAGATCCACACGCGCGGCGCGCTGCGCAACGGGGTCACCCCCGACGAGCTGCTCGCCGTGCTGAAGCAGATCACCGTCTACGCCGGCGTTCCGGCCGGCGTGAGCGGACTCAAGATCATGCGCAGGATCATCGCCGAGTTCGAGGCCGACCCTACCCGCACCGAATAGACCGACCGACTACCGTTGTAGAAGATATCGAAGGAGATACACCATGAAACTGTCCATCAAACGGACCATCGGGGGCGCACTCGCGGCGTCCCTCGCGGTCGCGGCCCTCGCCGGCTGCGCGCCGAGCAGCGACGGCGGCGGCGATGGCGGCGACGGCGGTTCGTCCGACGTCACCCTGACGCTCGTCACCTGGGGCGGCACGACGGAGGAGGGCTTCAAGAAGGTCTACGCCGATCCGTTCACGGCGGAGACCGGCATCAAGACCAAGATGGTCAACCCCGTCGACTACGGCAAGTACACGGCGCAGCTCGAGACCGGCAACATCACCTGGGACTGGGTCGATATCGAGGGCTGGTTCGCCTACCAGCGCCAGGCCGACTGGGCCACGATCGATCGCGATGTCGTGCAGTACGACGACGCAGACGTGATCAACCCGCCCGGCAAGGACTACAGCACGATCGACTGGGGCATCCCGTCGCCGTCGTACTCGTTCGTGATCTCGTACCGCACGGAGGAGGCGCAGCACCCGACCACCTGGGAGGAGTTCTTCGACACCGACGCGATCCCGGGCAAGCGCGCCATCTACAACTGGCCGTACGGCATGCTCGAGGTCGCCCTCCTCGGCGACGGAGTGCCCATGGACGAGCTCTACCCGCTCGACGTGGACCGCGCGCTCGCGAAGCTCGACTCGGTGCGCGACGACCTCGTCTTCTGGAACTCGGGCGCCGAGCTGCAGCAGATCCTCAGCACCGGCGGCGCTCCCTTCGCCTTCGCGTGGAACAACCGCGTCGCCGCGCTGATGAAGGAGGACCAGCCGGTCGCGATCGAGTGGGGCGAGAACCTGCAGGACGGCAGCGTCAACACCATCGCCGCAGCCTCGCCGCGTCTCGACGAGACCATGCAGTTCTTCAACTTCATGATGGATGCCGACCGTCAGCGCGATGTCGCGCTCTCGACCGGCTACTCGCCCGTGCTGAAGTCGTCGTTCGAGAAGATCGACACCGACCTGCAGCCGCTCTACAACGCCTACCCGGCGAACCTGGAGCAGGCCGTGGGCACGATCGACCACGACTGGTGGGCCGAGAACTACGACGCGGTCAGCGCCAAGTGGACCGAGTGGGCCGCGGGCTGATCACCGACTGACGGTTGCGGGGCGCGGGCAGGCGCCCCGCAACCGCCCCCCCGGATCGGCTCACCGCCGATCCACCGACGAACCCCATGGATTCGCGAGAAAGTAGTTGACATGACGACCGATCTCCACGCGGTGGTGAGCCGAGCCCCGCGTCGCGACCGACGCGGGAGCATCTGGGCGAACGCCGCCTGGCTCTACGTGCCGGCGCTGCTCATCCTGCTGCCGGTCTTCCTGGCCCCCACCATCCTGCTGCTCTCCATGAGCGTGACCGCGGAGCCGGCCGGTCTCAGCCACTACCAGGAGCTGTTCGGCTCCAACCTGTTCTGGACCGTGCTCTGGCGCAGCGTCGTGATGTCGTTCGTGGTCGCCGCGATCGCGCTCGTCATAGGCCTGCCCTACGCCTCGATCGCGAACTCGGCCGGGCCCAGGATGAGCGCCGTGCTCTACGGCGCCATCGTGTCGTCGCTCTTCTTCAGCGTGATCGTCCGCGCCTACGCGTGGCTGGCGCTCCTCGGGACCGGCGGTCCCGTCATCAAGTTCTTCGAGCAGATCGGCATCCCGACCGAGAAGCTCGCGCTCGTCAACAGCCCGACCGGCGTCGTGATCGGCATGGTCCAGTACGGCGTGCCCTTCATGGTGCTCGCCATCTCCGACGTGATGCGCCGCGTCGACTCGAGCTACGATCGCGCGGCGGCCACGCTCGGCGCGGGCCCGATCACCCGCTGGGTGAAGGTCAAGCTGCCGATGCTCATGCCCGGCATCACCGCCGGCATCACCATCGTCTTCGTCACGACGCTCGGCTACTTCATCATTCCGTCGATCCTCGGCTCGCCGCAGCAGATGATGATCGGCCAGCTCATCAGCCAGCAGGTCGGCACCACCATGAACTGGGGCATGGGCGCTGCGATGGCGAGCGTGCTGCTCATCATCACGCTCGCCATCGTGCTCGTCATGCAGTGGGTCGGCAAACGCATCGGGAGGCAGCAGTGAAACCCAGACTCGCCACGCGCGTCGTCGGCATCATCTTCGGGCTGCTCGTCGCCGCCTACCTTATCCTGCCGGCGCTCGCCGTCGTGCCCATGGCCTTCTCCTCCGGCATGTTCCTCGAGTTCCCGCCGCCCGGCTACTCGATGCAGTGGATCGTCCGCTTCTTCGAGGATCCGGAGTGGGTGGCGGCGCTGACACGCAGCCTGTGGGTCGCGGCGGCCACCGCCGTCGTCGCCGCGCCGCTCGGCACGCTCGCCTCGTACGCGATCCTCACCGCGAGCCCGCGCCTCGCGCGCATCAATCAGCCGCTCCTGATGCTCCCCATGATGGTGCCGGTGGTCATCTCGGGCTTCGGGCTCTACCTCGTCACGCTGCTCTTCCGCGTGCAGGGCGGCCTCTGGCTCGTGGTGCTCGCGCACATCGGCCTCGCGCTGCCGTTCGTCGTCATCACGGTGACCGCCTCGCTGCGCACCTTCGACTTCCGGCTCGTCCGGGCGGCGCGCGTGCACGGCGCCACCGCGCTGCAGACCTTCCTCAAGGTCGTCGTGCCCGTGATCGCGCCGGGCATCGGCGCCGGCGTGCTCATCGCGCTGATGGTCTCGCTCGACGAGGCGGTCGTCGCCCTGTTCGTGGCCGGCGACTACGAGCCGACGCTGCCGGTGCGCATGTTCGGCAGCATCACCTACGAGCTCAACCCGCTCGTACCCGTAGCCGCGACCGTGCTGACGCTGTCGACCTTCCTGCTGCTCGGCGGCGCGCTGCTGCTGAACACCATTTCCAAGCGTCGCACCGGTGCCGCGCTCAAGTTCGGATAGTCCAAGGAGAAACCGATGACGACCACCATCCCGGCACCCCTGCACGACCTCGCGGGGCCCGCGGCGAGCCTCGATCTCGTCGATCTGAGCAAGCACTACGGCGACGTCGTCGCAGCGAACGAGGTGAACCTCTCGATCAAGCCCGGCGAGTTCGTGACACTGCTCGGCCCGAGCGGATCGGGCAAGAGCACGACGCTCGCGATGGTCGCGGGGTTCGAATCGCCGACCTCCGGCCAGATCTTCCTGAACCAGAAGGACATCACGCATCTCGTCACGCACAAGCGCGGGCTCGGCATGGTGTTCCAGGGCTATGCGCTCTTCCCGCACATGACGGTCTTCGAGAACGTCGCCTTCCCGCTGCGGCTCCGCAAGAGCCGCGACACGGACGTGCGGGCCCGAGTCATGGAGACCCTCGAGGCTGTCTCGCTCGAGCGGTTCGCCGACCGCCGCCCCGCCGCCCTCTCCGGCGGTCAGCAGCAGCGCGTCGCGCTCGCCCGAGCGTTCGTGCACCGGCCGCCGATCCTGCTCATGGACGAGCCGCTCAGCGCCCTCGACAAGAACCTGCGGGAGCAGATGCAGGCGGAGATCCGGCGCCTGCACCAGGAACTCGGCACGACCGTGCTCTTCGTCACCCACGACCAGGAGGAGGCGCTCGGGCTGAGCGACCGCGTGGTCGTGATGCGCGACGGCGAGATCTCCCAGGTCGGCACGCCCGAGGAGATGTACGAACTGCCGCGCAACGAGTTCGTCGGCAGCTTCCTGGGCGCCGCCAACTACCTGAGCGGATCGGTCCTCGAGGAGCGCGACGGCATGGTCGATGTGCGTCTGGATGGCGGCGGCGCGATGCGCGGCCGCTCGGCGGCGTCGCTCGGCACGGGCACGCCGGTCAAGGTGCTGCTGCGCCCCGAGGACGGCGTGGCCGCTCTCGGTTCGGGTGTCAACGAGGTGCGGATCCGTCCCACCGAGCTCGTCTACCTGGGCGAGAGGATCCGCGTCGGCGCCGACTTCATCGACGGCGGAGAGGGCTTCTTCTGGGCCGACCACGGCTCGGTGTCCGGCATCGACCTGGGGCGCGAGACGACGATGGGGTGGCCGATCGAGCGCACGGCGGTCGTCCCGGCCGGTTGAGCGGTCCAGCCGCGTCGTCGCCCCGGTAGACCGAGGCGTCGGCGCCGCTGGCACTGGTGCTGGTGCTGACACTGGCGCTGGCGGGCGCGTCGGCGGCGGATACCCGCGCGAGACTGTACGGGATCGTCGGGACTGCATGTTTCTGCGGCACGATCCTGTACCGCGTCGACGATCCCGTACAGTCTCGAGACCGGCAGCCGTGCAGCGGGCGCCGCACGCCCGGCTGCCGCCGCCTGATCATCGCCCGCCCGGAGGCGCCGGCCGCTCAGGCCCAGCTGCGGGTGCCGAGCAGGCGCAGCGCCAGGACGGCCTCTCCCTCGAGCGGGCCGTCGACGACGCGGACGCGATGCGGATCGCGCCCGTCGATCTCGACGCCGAAGGGTTCGCCGGTGCCGATGGCGTTCGCCGCGAAGGTGCGGGTGGCCTCGGCCTCCGCATCGGCGCCGAGCAGCTCGACGGCCCGCGCGCGCAGCCGCTCGAGCGTGGCGGCCTCGGCGATCGTCTCGGGCGCGCCGATCGCGAACACGGTGACGCTCCGCGCGACCGGTGCCGTGAAGATGTCGGCTCCGGTGTAGCTGTCGAGCACGTTGCTGTGGACTGTGTGCAGCATCACTGCTCCTTGCCGGGGTAGAGCGGGTGCGACGCGTAGTCGTCGAGGGTCACCTTGGGGTCGGTCGTGCGGTCGCCGATGCGGGCATTGGGCCGGGGACCGGTGGAGCCCACGAGGATCAGCGCGATCTCGTCAGGCTGCGGCGCCTCGTCGACCCAGACCGGCATGGACTCGAAGAAGTCGCGCCGGCCGCCGAGCAGCTTGTTGCCCATCGGCGCCGAGAGCAGCGTGCCCGCGGGGCCGCGCACGTCGGTGGAGCTGATGATCTGCGTCGCGCCGAGCCGGTCGCGCACGACGTTGCCGAAGAAGGCCGTGTGCTGGAACGCCGCGCCGTGCTCGCGCTCGCCGTCCACGCCGACGATCGCCCCCTTGCCGAACGAGACGACGGCGTCGACGCCGCCGAGCAGGTCGATGAGGATCTGCGTGAGGAGGAACGCGAGATCCGGCGCCATCCGCTCGACCTCGGGCCGCAGGCTCCCCCGGGTGTCCCGTGCTCCGCTGTCGGCGAGCCACGGGTTCGCGAAGACGGCGACGGCCGCCGCGCGGGTGACGGTGTGCATGGGGGGCGCGCCGCATTCGAGGAGGATCTCCTCGCTGAGGCCGACCGATCTCCGGAGTTCCATCCGTGGTCCCTTCATCTGTCTGACAACAGACAGTCTATCGGGTCGGTGTAGGGTCGGTCCAGAAGCTGTCGAAAGGAGTGCCGGATGGATGAGCCGCGCATGCTCGCCGGCGGGCTCGCGGTGAGCGCGCAGGGCTACGGGGCGATGTCGTTGAGCGACGCCTACGGGCCGATCGACGCGGAAGAGGCGGGCGCGGTGGTCGCCGCGGCGCGGGACCTCGGCATCACCCTCTTCGACTCGGCCAACATCTACGGCGACGGCTGGAGCGAGGAGATGCTCGGGCGCGCCTTCCGCCGGCCGGCCGATCGGGACCGGGTCGTCATCGCGACCAAGTTCGGGATCGTCCGCGGTGGCGGCCCGGGTCATCGCGGGATCCGCGGCGACCGGGACTACGTCTTCGAGCAGGTCGACGCCAGTCTGCGGCGACTCGGCACCGACCATATCGATCTGCTCTACCAGCACCGGATCGACCGCGAGCTGGGCGTCGAGGAGACGGTCGGTGCGATGGCGGAACTCGTCGCCGCGGGCAAGGTCCGCCACCTCGGCCTCTCCGAGGCGACCGGCTCAGAGGTGCGGCGCGCGAACGCGGTCCACCCGATCGCCGCGGTGCAGAGCGAGTGGAGCGCGTTCAGCCGCGATATCGAGGAGAACCTGCTCCCGGATCTGGCGGAGCTCGGCATCCCCATCGTCCCCTACGCCCCGCTGAGCCGAGGTCTGCTGACCGGGCGGATCGAGCCCGGTGGGTACGAGCAGCCGGACATCCGCGCCATCTTCCCGCGCTTCGGGCTCGAGTCGCTGCCGCACAACCTGCGGCTCGTCGCCGAACTCGCCGAGCATGCAGAGCGGTTGGACGCGACTCCGGGCCAACTGGCACTCGCCTGGCTCGACGCGCGAGCGGCGGAGCTCGGCGTCACCAGCATCGCGATCCCCGGCACCCGGAGCCCTGCGCACCTCGCGGAGAACATCGGCGCACTCGGCCTGAGCCTTCCGCCCGAGACGAAGCGGCTGCTCGACGGCTTCGCCGAGCGGGTCAGCGGGCCGCGCAACGCGGACCCCCGCTGGACCTCGCTCGGGCGGCCCTGACGGGGGCAGCCGCCCGCCCCGCGGGCATCGCCGCTCGCCCCGCCCGTCCCGCCGTCGCTCCGCCCGTCCCGCCACCGCCTCTCCACCACGCAAGTGCTCAGTAGTTCAGGGTGTCGAGGGGTCCGACCCAGCACTACTGCGCACTTGCGCCGATGGAGGGGCGTGCGGCCCCCCGGCTCAGGCGATCACGCGGAAGGCGCTTACGGCGGAGTCGAGCGCGCCGCGCACGTAGCCGATCGGCGACGCGGCGACGGCCTGCAGGAAGGCGACGGTCTCGGCCGTGATGGTCTCTCCGGGAACGATGTTCGGGATGCCCGGCGGGTAGGCGGCGAGGGCGTCGGCCGAGATCCGGCCGGCGGCGGCGTCGGCGGGGACGACCTCGGTCGCCGCGAAGTACGCCTCGCGCGGCGTCATCACCCCGGGCCCGGGCGCGGGGAGCGGAGGCATCGCCGCGCCCGCGGTCGCCCGATCCGCGTCGCGAGTCCCGGCGATCCGGGTCAGCGCGGCCTCCAGCTGTTCGACCTCGAGAGGCTTGCCGGGGCCGAAGAAGGCGACGATCGCGCTCGACGTGGCGATCTCGAGCAGGATCCCGTCCTGCTCGGCCAGCAGCGAGCGCACCTCGTAGCCGGTCCGCCCGGTCCGGCTGACGTCGATCGGCACGCGCAGGGGGTCTGCGCCGACGATGTCGGGGAACTCGCCGAAGTCGTCGCCGACCAGCGAGAAGTCGGCGTGCTCGCGCACCCAGCCGCGCAGTCGGTCCGCGAGGCCGATGCTGAGCTCGAGCAGGTCGGGCCGCGTGACGAGCGCGCGGCGGGCGATGTCCAGCGAGCCGAGCAGGAGAGAGCTCGCGCTGGTGGTCTGGGTGAGGCGGAACGCGCGATCGAGCAGCGGTTCGAGGCGCTCGGTGAATGGGCCGTCCGAGAGATGGACCAGTGCGGACTGGCCGAGACTGCCGCCCATCTTGTGGGCGCTCGTGACCACTATGTCGGCGCCGAGGCGGGTCGGCGACTCGGGCAGGGCGTCGTGGAAGCCGAAGTGGGCGCCCCAGGCCGCATCGACGATGAGCGGGACGCCGTGCGCATGTGCGGCGGCGGCGAGGCCGGGAATGTCGGAGACCGCGCCGAAGTAGCTCGGGGAGATGACGTAGACGGCGCAGACGGCGGCCCCGTCGGCGGCCGCCCGTGCCAGCTCGCCCACCAGCATCGCGGGGGTGACGCCGTGGTTGATGCCGCGTCGGTGGTCGATGTTCGGGGCGAGGAACCGGGGCGCCAGGCCGGTGACGATCAGCCCGTCGGTGAGACTCGAATGCGCGCTGCGCTGGGCGACGATCCCGTCTCCGATGCCCAGGCCGGCTGCGGCGAGGACGGCGATGCGGTTGCCCTGCGACGACCCGTTGGCGAGGAACCAGGTGCGATGCGCGCCCCAGGCGTCGGCGGCGAGCTGTTCGGCCTCGACGAAGGCGCTCTCCGGGCCGACGTCGATGCCGTCGATGAGCTGGGGGATGTCCATCGCCAGTGCGCGCTCGCCCACGAACTCGGCGAGCTCCTCGGAGAGCCCGCTCGGGGTGCCCGCGTGGCTGGGGACCATGAACATGAGCGGCTGCCGCTCGGCGTGCGCGCGCAGCGCGGCGGCGTAGGGTGCCGAGGCGTGCTGGGCCTCGCTGAAGCGGCGTCTGGCCATGGTCTCAATCTCTCGTCGGTGCGGTTCGCCGGATGGGGGAGGCGCGGTGTCGCGCCCGACCCGCTTGGTCTGCTGTCAGACAGTGTACCGAGGGCTGGATCCCTCGTCAGGGGACGCGTCGGATCCAGGCCTCGGTCGTGAACTTGGAGGCCATCAGCTGCTCGGCCGCCGCGTAGTCGGCGTCGCTCAGCTCGTCGGCTTCGCCGCCGTGTCGGTGGGTGAAGGTCTCGAGCATCCGCTCGATGATCGCCTCGCGCGGCAGCCCGGTCTGGCTGCGCAGCGGATCCACGCGCTTCTGCGCGCTCGCGGTCCCCTTGTCGCTCAGCTTCTCGCGGCCGATCCGCAGAACCCGCGTCATGGCGTCGGCATCCATGTCGTAGGCCATCGTCGCGTGATGCAGCACGGCTCCGCTCGCGAGCCGCTTCTGGGCGGCGCCGCCGATCTTGCCCAGCGGGCTCGTGATGTCGTTGAGCGGCTGGTAGACGGCGTCGATCCCGAGCGAGCGCAGCGCTTCGAGCACCCACTCGTCGAGGAACGCGTACGATTCAGCGAATCCCATGCCCTGCACCAGCTCGATCGGCGCGTAGAGGGCGTAGGTGATGGTCGCCTCCGGTTCCATGAACATCGCGCCGCCGCCGGAGATGCGGCGAACCAGCTGGGCTCCGCGGGCGGCGAGCTGCTCCTCGTCCACCTCGTTCCGCACCGACTGGAAGCTGCCGATGATCACGGCCGGGCGATCCCACTCCCAGATGCGCAGCGTCGGCCCGCGCTCGCCGCGGCCGACCTGCGTCGTCAGCACCTCGTCGAGGGCGGCGTTCAGCATAGGCGACACCGGGCGGGTGCGCAGGATCCGCCAGTCGTAGTCCCGCCACTGCGCGGCGCCGGTGAGCGCCCGGCGCACCGCCACCCCGACCGACTCGGGGGTCACCCCGAGCAGCTGCGCGTCCGCGGGCAGCGCGTGCTGGATCGCCGCGCCGACCTCCTCGACCGTGCTCTCGACGCTCAGCCCATCCACCGCGCCGTTGATGACGTCGAGCAGATCGTCGGGCTCGAGGAAGAAGTCGCCGCTCAGCCGGAAGTCGGTGATCCGGCCCCCGTCGCCGGCGTCCTCCACCTCGAAGTCGACGACGACCAGCTTGCCGCCGGGAACCTTGTACTCGCTGTGCTTTCCGCTCACCCCTCCAGGCTACGCCGTCGTGCGTGCGGTCGCCGATCGATGACAGCGCCTGATACCGTCCGACGCCGCCCGTGGCCGACAGTCTCCTTCGGCCGCCTCAGCCGCCCGTGACGCGGTCCGTGATCCAGGTGATGAGGTCCGCCGTCACCTCGTCGCGGTTCGTCTCGTTGAGCGTCTCGTGCCTCGCGCCCGGGTAGATCCTCACCGTGACGTCGCGCACGCCCCGCGCCCGGTAGGCGGCCGCGAGCCGCTGCAGGCCGTCGCCGCGACTGAGCGGGTCGTCGCCGCCCGAGACGATGAGCAGGGGGATCTCGGGGGCGAGCCCGGGGCCGGGCGTGCCGAAGAGGCGCAGTCCGTCGGCGACGCCGAAGAGCTTCAGGATGTCGGCCTCGAAGCACAGCGGGTCCGCGGCGAACGCGACCGAGACGGCCGTGTCGCGGCTCAGCCACTCGAAGCCGTTCGCGCCCGCTCCGCGCCAATTCCGGTTGAGGTCGCCGCTCTCCATGAAGCGGGCGGTGCGGTACGCGCTGCCCGAGAGGATCACGGCGTCGAAGGCGCGCGGTTCGCGGTTCAGGATCCGCTGCGCCATGAGCGAGCCCCACGAGTGCCCGAACATCACGAGCGGCAGGTCCGGGTGCCTCTCGCGGATGATGCCGGTCAACTGCCGGATCGCGGATTCGGCCGCGCGCAGACCGCCCGGCCCGAGCCGCCCGAGCCGCGAGGTGTCGCCGTCGTACTGCTGCATTCCGGTCCGGCCGTGCCCGCGGTGATCGTCCGCGTATACGACGAAGCCGTTCGACACGAGGGCCCGGGCGAAGGCGTCGTAGCGCAACGCGTACTCGCCGACTCCGTGCGAGATCTGCACCACGCCCAGCGGCCCGGCGCCGTCGAGAGCTCCCGCGATCACGTCGGTGTCGTTGCTCGGAGCACCCGGTCCCCAGCGGTACGCGGTGATCTCGACTCCCCGGGCATCGGTGTAGGTGAAGGTCTCGTGCGTCACCTCGTCGCCCGAACGTCCGCTCATCTCGATGCCTCCGTGCCAGTCGGGTCCGCGTCCGTGCCGCTGTGCCAGTGCCTCATGCACCCGAGCCTATTGCCCGAGCCTCAGACGACCCGCCGGTGCGCGACCCCGCCGTCGACCAGGGTCAACCGCGAGGCCGTGCCGAGCAGCGCCTCCGGGGCCTCGTGCAGCGGATCCGCCGCGAACACCACCGCATTGGCGCGGTAGCCGGCCGCGAGCCTGCCGAGCTCGCCGTCGCGGCACGTGGCGTAGGCGGTGCCGAGCGTCATCGCCTCGAGCGCCTGCTCTGGCGTGAACACCCGTTCCGGCTGGTACGGCGGGCGATCCGCCTCGAGCGCCGACTTCGCGGTGAGAGCGATGAAAAGGTTGTCGGGCGCCTCGTGGGGCGCGGTGGGCGCGTCGGTGCCGAGCGCGAGGTGCACCCCGGCGGCGCGGAACTTGTGCCAGGGGAATCCGCCGAGCGCGCGCTCGTCCCCGAGCATCGCCTGCCAGTTGTCGAGCACGGCGGGATCGCAGTGGACCGGCTGCATCGATGCCGTCACCCCGAGCGCCGCCATGCGCGCGATCGTGTCGTCGGCGACGTACTCCAGGTGCTCCACCCGCGGGCGGCGATCCGCGCGCGGCCCGTTCACGCGTATGCACTCCTGCACCATGTCGAGCGCGATCGTGCTCGCCTCGTCGCCGATCGCGTGCAAGGCGAGGCGGAGCCCGGCCGCATCGGCGGCGACGGCCATCGGCAGCGCGAACTCGCGCTCCCAGATGGGCCCGGGCAGGGCGCCGTTCGCGTAGGGCGCGCGCATCGTGGCGGTGCAGGCGTCGATCACGCCGTCGAGGATGAACTTCACGCCCACGATCCGCAGCCAGTCGTCGCCGTATCGTACCGAGACGTCGTCGCGGATGCGTGCGATCCCGTCGATCTGCGCCAGGTCGCGCTCGTGGTCGCCGGTCGCGGTGAGCAGCCAGTGGGCGTCGACGGGGAACGGCAGCCGGCCGTCCCGGTCCAGGCGTCGGCTGTAGGCGGCGAGCTCCGCGCGGCCGAACGACATCTCCGTCGCGCCGGTCACCCCGGTCTCGAGATAGGCGGCGAAGGCGTTGTCGAGGAAGCGATCCTGATCCTCGTCCGTCGTGACCGATGCCAGGTAGTCCCAGCCGTACTGGATGGCGGCGGTCTCGAGCAGGAACCCGGTCGCATCGCCGTGCTCGTCGCGCACGATCTCCCCGCCCACGGGGTCGGGCGTGTCGCGGTCGATGCCGATCGCCTCGAGCGCCGCCGAGTTCACCCAGATGGAGTGCAGATCGTTGGCGTCGAGGATCACCGGTACGTCGGGCACGGCCTCGTCGAGCATCGCCGCCGTCGGCCTCTCCCCATCGGCGAAGAGGTCGAAGCGCCAGCTGACCCCGAGGATGCGCGGGGCGTCCGGGTGCGCGGCGCGGGCGGCCCGCAGCCGATCCTGCACCTCGGCGACCGTGCTCGCGTCGCGCAGCTGCACCTTCGTCAGCGCCTCGCCGAGCATCATCATGTGCGCGTGGCCCTCGTTGACCCCCGGCGTCACCAGCGCGCCGCCCAGGTCCACCTCCGAGGCGTCCTCTCCTGCGGCGAGCCGCACCGCGTCGAGGTCGCCGACGGCCAGGATCCGGTCACCGCGGATCGCGAGGCTCTCCTGCGGCCGAACCGTCGCGTCTCCGGTGAAGACGGTCGCATTGCGGTAGACCGTGGTGGGCGAGGACATGCTGGACCTGCTTTCGTCGGCGATGCTCTCGATGGTAGACCGCGCAGCCGACACGCGGCCAGCAGGCCGCCCCAGTATGCTCGAACCATGGTGGAAACGGGGACGTCGCTGGTGGTGTCGCTGCCGAGCGACGGCGGTCTGAAGGACGCGCTCGGCGAGGTGCCGGGCGTCGAGTTCGAGCACTGGGATCTCGACGGGCCGCCGCCGCGCGCGCACATCGACATCGTGGTGGCGCCCTACCTGAACGGGAACGAGGCGCTCGCCGCCCTCGCCGACGTCGAGACCCGTCTGCTGCAGTGGCAGTCGATCGGCTACAACGGGGTCGAGGAGTACCTGCCCGCCGGAACGCCGTTCGCCAACGCCACGACCGTGCACGAGACCTCGACCGCCGAGCTCGCTCTCGCGCTCGCGCTCGCGGCGCAGCGCGGCATCCCGGAGTTCGTGCGCTCGGCCGAGACGCACGACTGGCGCCCGAGGTTCTTCACGAGCCTCGCGGATCGCCGGGTGCTGCTCGTCGGCTACGGCGGCGTGGGCAAGGCCGTCGAGGCCCGGCTGGCCGGCTTCGAGACCGTCGTCGACCGCGTCGCCCGCACTGCGCGGACCGACCGGAACCTCGCCGGCGAGGAGGTGCCCGTCCGCGGCTTCGCCGAGCTGCGGACCGCGCTCGGGGAGGCGGATGTCGTGATCCTCGGCGTGCCCCTCACCGATGAGACCCGCGGGCTCATCGACGCCGAGGCGCTCGCCGCCATGCCCGACGGCGCGCTGCTCGTGAACGTGGCCCGCGGGCCGGTGGTAGACACCGACGCGCTCGTCGCCGAGCTGCGGACGGGGCGGCTGCGCGCCGCTCTCGACGTCACCGACCCCGAGCCGCTGCCCGCCGATCACGAGCTGTGGGACTGCCCGAACCTGCTGATCACCCCGCACGTCGGCGGCGACTCGAGCGCGATGCTGCCGCGTATCAGCGCGCTCATCCTGCGTCAGATCGAGCGGATGCGCGCCGGGCTGCCGCCCGAGAATCTGATCGAGCTGCCGCGCGCCTGATCGCATTGCCGCGCGCCCGAGCCCCGTCCGTCGACGTGCCGTCGCCGTTCGGCGCGGCGGAGGTGTCCCCCGAGAGCCAGCGCAGCCAGCGCGCGCCGGGGTCGCCCTCGAGCACGAGCGCGCGCACCAGCAGCGTGAGCGGGATGGAGAGGATCGCGCCGAGCGGGCCGATCACGAACGTCCAGAACAGCACCGAGAAGAAGCTCAGCGTCAGGCTGAGACTGACCGCGTCGCTCACGAATTTCGGCTGGATCAGCACCTGCAGCAGCACGTTCGCGACGCAGTAGACCGCGATCACGCCGAGCATCAGCGGCCAGCCGCCGACGACGAGCGCGAGCAGCGCGGGCGGGACGAGGCCGAGCACGAAGCCGATGTTCGGCACGAAGTTGGTGACGAACGAGAGGATCGCCCAGACGAGCGGGGCGGGCACTCCCATCCACCACAGCGCCAACCCGTCGACCACCGCGACGAGCAGGCCGAAGGCGGCGTTGACGACGTAGTAGCGGCGGACTCCGCTGTTGAAGCGCGTGATGCGCTCCATCGCCGGGTGCGCGGCCGGGCCGAAGGCGGACTCCGCTCGGCCGTACCTCGCGGCATCCGCCGCCATGAAGATCACGTAGGCGAAGATGAAGAAGAGCGCCGTGAGCACGATCAGCACGCCGTTGCCGAGCGACGTCACGAAGCCGAGGATCGCCGAGGGCGTGAGCACGCCGGTCAGCCCGTCCGAGAGGCGGTAGTCGAGGCCGAGCCCGGTGAGCCAGGCGAGCACGTCGTCGGCGGTGGCTCGCAGGTCCCCGGCGTAGGTGATGACCAGTTGCGTGAACTCCATGCCGGCGAAGCCGAGGAGCAGCGCCATGACGAGCAGCACCGCCCACGCGACGGCGATCACGGCGGTGGTCGCGAGCCAGCGCGGCAGGCCCCAGCGTTCGAGCGGGTGGCGCAACGGGTGGCAGATGATGACGATGACCGCGGCGAGCGCCAGAGGTCCGAAGAGCTCGCGGGCGGCCGAGATGCCGGCCAGAGCGACCACGGCCGCGGCGAGTCCGAGCAGGATGCGCAGCATCGGCGTCGTGGCTGCGGCTGCGGCAGGCGTTGCAGAGTCGGGAGCTGCGGAGCCGGGAGCTGCGGCGGGTGCAGCCGGTGCGGCCGAGCCATCGGTTCGCGGCCGTGTCGGATCGCCTTCGGGGTCCATCTGTTCAGCGTAGTGGCATCGCGCCGTCGGAGTCCGTCATCTTTCGCCTATCGCCCGCGGGGAGGGTGCACAATCGAAGGGCAGGAGTGCGGACGCGGAGACCAGGGAGGCAGACATGCGCGCGATCATGGCGGAACAGGCCGGCGAACCGGAGGTGCTCGTGGTGCGGGAGGCGCCCGATCCGCAGCCGGGCCCGGGCGAGCTGCTGGTCGACGCCGCCGCCATCGGAGTCAACTTCATCGAGATCTACCAGCGCAGCGGGGTGTACCCGGTGGACTACCCGTTCACGCCGGGCGCGGAGGCCTCGGGCACGGTCGCCGCCGTCGGCGCGGGCGTCGACGGGTTCGCAGTCGGGGACCGGATCGCGACGGCGGGCGCGACGGGAACCTATGCCGAGCGCTTCGTCGTGGCGGCGGAGCAGGCCGCGCACGTGCCGAGCGGCGTCGACCTCGAGCTCGCCGGCGCACTGCCGCTGCAGGGCTGCACCGCCCACTACCTCGCGACCTCCGCCGCGACACCGCAGGCGGGCGATACGGTGCTCGTGCACGCGGGCGCCGGCGGGGTCGGCCTGCTGCTCACCCAGCTGCTCGTCGCCCGCGGAGTGCGGGTGCTCACCACGGCCTCGAGCGACGCCAAACGGAGGCTCAGCCTCGATGCCGGCGCCGCCGAGTCGTTCGACTACGAGGGCTTCGCCGATCGCGCTCGCGAGCTGACCGGCGGCGAGGGCGTCGCCGTCGTCTACGACGGGGTGGGCCGCGACACCTTCGACGCGTCGCTCGACGCGCTCCGCGTGCGCGGCGAGCTGGTGCTCTTCGGCGGGGCGAGCGGCCAGGTGCCGCCCTTCGACCTGCAGCGGTTGAACGCGGGCGGATCCCTGTCGATCACGCGACCCTCGCTCGGGCACTTCATGCGCACCCCCGAGGAGCGGGCGTGGCGCTACGGAGAACTCTTCGGGGCGCTCGCGGATGATTCGCTGCAGGTGCAAGTCGGAGCGCGCTTCGCGCTCGCCGACGCTGCGGACGCCCACCGCGCACTGGCAGGCCGCGGTACGACGGGCAAGCTGATCCTCATCCCCTAAGGCATGTCTGCGAAATCCTCGCCTACTGCGCGCACTCTGCCGAAGCGCCTTGCGGCGTTCTCGTCAGTCGACGATGCTTCCGGCATCGCCTCCCTCCTCGGCCTTGCAATACACTCCGGCAGAGTGCTGCTCGCAACGGCGAAGATTTAACAGACACGCCCCAGGGTCGCAACGGATCGGTCCCTGCCGGGTCGCCTTCCGCTGCCGAGAATCCCGCGCGATCCCGCAGGATCCTGCGCGGGCTATTCGGAGTGGAAGCCCTGCGCCCGCAGGGATTCGCGCATGGTGTGGCGGCCGTGCATGCCCTCGACCGTGCCGAGCCGTCCGCTCACGGCGCGCGCCCAGCTGCGGCTCTCGACGCCCTGCCCGGCGAAGTACTCGCGGTAGTTCTCCTCGTACTGCTCGGTCCCGTCCCGCCAGGCCTCGGGGTCGTAGGCCTCCCGATGCAGCACGGCCGAGAGCGGGAGCCGCGGCTTGAGGCCGGTGCCCTCGGCCGGATCGGGCACACCGAGCGCCATGCCGACGACGGGGAAGACGTTCTGCGGCAGCTCCAGCTCGGCGCTCACCGCGGCCGGATCGTTGCGGATGCCGCCGATGAAGAGGCCGCCGAGCCCCAGCGATTCGGCCGCGAGCAGCGCGTTCTGAGCGGCGATGCCGACGTCGACGGAACCGAGCACCGTGTTCTCGATCAGGCCGAGCGTCGCGGGTTCGGCCCCACGGGAACGGATCAGCTCGGCGTTGCGCGCGAAGTCGGCCAGCCAGACGAGCAGCACCGGCGCGTGCTCCACATAGTGATGGTCGCCGATCGCCTGCGAGATGCGTCGCTTGCGGTCGGCGTCGTGGATGGCGACGACCGTCCAGGCCTGCAGGTTCGACGAGGTCGAGGCGCGCTGCGCCGCGGAGACGATGCGTCCGAGCTGCGCGTCCGTCACCGGGACATCCAGGAACCTCCGCACCGAGCGGTGCGCGAGCTGCTGCTCGATCACGGGCGAGTCGATCCGATCCGACATGCGGGCTCCTGTCTGCGGGCTCTTCGCGTCTTTCGTGCGGGATGGTGCTCCCGGCAGCGAGCCTACCGCCCGGAATCCGACCGGCGCCGGCGCTCGCCGCACGGCGGACCCCGATGCCCGGCGACCCTCCAGCGCGGCTGAGTAGGATGGGAGGCCGTGCGCGGCGATCCGTCGCCGCGCCGCCGTACCGCTGGGCCGCTGCGCAGATCCGCGATCGCGCCGCGACCGTGCTGCACCACCGCGCCGCGGTACGGCAGTTCCCAAGATCCCCGCTTGCCCCTTGGAGTGAAACAGAACATGGCTGAACAGACCCGCCTCGACAAGGTCATCGCCCTCGCCCGCCACCGCGGTTTCGTCTTCCAGGCGGGTGAGATCTACGGCGGCTCGCGCTCGGCCTGGGACTACGGCCCCCTCGGCACGGCGCTCAAGGAGAACATCAAGCGCCAGTGGTGGAAGGCCATGGTGCAGCGCCGCGACGACGTCGTCGGCATCGACTCGAGCGTCATCCTGCCGAAGCAGGTCTGGGAGGCGTCGGGCCACGTCGAGGTCTTCAGCGATCCGCTCGTCGAGTGTCTGAGCTGCCATAAGCGCCAGCGCGAGGATCACCTCATCGAGGCGTTCGAGGAGAAGAAGGGTCGCGCACCCGAGGGCGGCCTCGCCGAGATCGTCTGCACGAACTGCGGCACGCGCGGCCAGTGGACCGAGCCGCGCGCCTTCTCGGGTCTGCTCAAGACGTTCCTCGGGCCCGTCGACGACGAGGCCGGGCTGCACTACCTGCGCCCCGAGACCGCGCAGGGCATCTTCGTGAACTTCGCGAACGTGCTGCAGTCGGCGCGCATGAAGCCCCCGTTCGGCATCGCGCAGATCGGCAAGAGCTTCCGCAACGAGATCACGCCGGGCAACTACATCATCCGCACCCGCGAGTTCGAGCAGATGGAGATGGAGTTCTTCGTCGAGCCCGGAACCGATGAGGAGTGGCAGGAGTACTGGATGAACGAGCGGATGTCGTGGTACATCGGGCTCGGCGTCGACCCCGCCAACCTGCGCTTCTACGAGCACCCGCAGGAGAAGCTCTCGCACTACTCGAAGCGCACCGCCGACATTGAGTACCGCTTCGGCTTCCAGGGCAGCGAGTGGGGCGAGCTCGAGGGCGTCGCGAACCGCACCGACTTCGATCTCTCGACCCACTCCAAGCACTCGGGGAAGGATCTCAGCTTCTTCGACCAGGCGAAGGACGAGCGCTACACGCCGTACGTGATCGAGCCGGCCGCCGGCCTCACCCGCTCGCTCATGGCGTTCCTGGTCGACGCCTACCGCGAGGAGCAGGTGCCGAACGCGAAGGGCGGCACCGACACCCGCACGGTGCTCGGCCTCGACCCCCGTCTCGCTCCGATCAAGGCGGCGATCCTGCCGCTCAGCCGCAACGAGCGGCTCTCCCCGCTGGCGAAGGAGATCGCCGCGGATCTGCGCGAGGACTGGAACATCGACTTCGACGACGCCGGCGCCATCGGCCGCCGTTACCGCCGGCAGGACGAGATCGGTACGCCGTTCTGCGTCACCGTCGACTTCGACTCGCTCGACGATGACGCGGTGACCGTGCGCGAGCGCGACACGATGCAGCAGGATCGGGTGCCGCGCGCCGAGCTGCACGCGTACCTGGCCGAGCGGCTCCGGGGCGCGTGAGCGCGCGGAAGGATCGAGAGCATGACGAATGAGGGTTCCGACCCGACCGTGAATCCGCAACCGCCGACCGACGGCGCTCCCGCACCCGATGCGGCCCCGACGCCCCAGTGGGCATGGGCGAAGCCGGTCCAGGAGCCGCAGTGGGTGGAGACCCCGCCGCTCGCCTACCATCAGCTCCTCCGCGGAGTGCCGCGCTACCGCTGGTGGAAGCCGCTGCTCGCGCTCCTGCTCGGGGTCCTCTACTACCTCACGCTCTCGGTGGCCTTCGGCCTGATCGTGATCTTCCCCTACCTCGCGTTCTCGGGCGCGGATCTCCTCGACCCCGACGCGATCCTCGAGCTGGCGCTGCCCGACACCCAGAAGCCGGTGTCGATGCTCTTGACGCTGGGTTCGGTGGCGCTCATGCTCCCGTCCGCACTGCTGGCGATGCTCAGCGTGGGCCTGACCCCGGCGAAGCGCCTGTGGTCGGTGGCCCTGCGCATCCGCTGGCGCTGGATCGGGCGCACCGTGCTGCCCGCCTTCGCGACGCTGTTCGTCATGAACTCGCTCGGCATCGTCTTCGAGCTCGCGCTCGCCGGCGGCGCGGTCGATGACGGCGAGTTCTCGATGCCGCACATCGACCCGACCGCGGCACTCTGGTCCGCGGGCATCGCCCTGCTGCTCGTCCCGGTGCAGGCCACTGCCGAGGAGCTGGTCTATCGGGGCATGTTCATGCAGACGCTCGGCGCCTGGCTCGGCGGCGTGCGTGGCGCGACCGCGTTCGCCGCGTTCCTGCGCGGCCCGTGGCTGGTGATCCTCGTGCCCGCGATCCTCTTCGGCTTCTCCCACATCTACGACATCTGGGGCTGGCTCATGGTGGTCGCCCTGGCGGTCGTCGCGGGCTGGCTGACCTGGCGCACCGGCGGGCTCGAAGCCGCGATCAGCATCCATGTCGTCAACAACCTCGTGGCGTTCGGCTTCATGACCGTCGGCTTCGGCGGGGAGACGGGCCAGACCGAGAGCGGCGGGGGGCCGGGATCGGCCCTGGGCGCGGTAATCGGACTGGCGCTCTACGCCTGGTGGGTCGATCGCGACTTCCGGCGGCGCGACGGCGTGCGCACGCGGATCGATCTGGTCGAGGCCCGCGGGGCCGCTGCGGCATGAGCGGGACGGGCGGGTCCACCGGAGGGGCTCTCGACGGGGTGGCCGACGGAGCCATCGATGCGCTCGTCGTCGGACGCAGCCTGCCTGCGCTGCTGGCGGCCCTCGAGCTCGCCGAGGTCGGCCTGCGGGTGGCGATCGCCGGCGGCCCGGTGGAGCTGCCCGGTACGAACGAGCGCGACCCCGACGGCGTCCTGAGCGCCGCGCTCGCGCACGTCGCGGCGCCGCTGGACGGCTCGCACGGCGATGCCGACGCGAGTACGGGCGCTGGATCCGGTGAGGACCGGGCCGGTAGCGATCGGGCCGCTGCTGCCGGCGACCCGGCCCTGCTGCCGCTCCAGACCCGGCGGCCCGCGCCGATGCTGCCCGATCGCGCGGGTGCCTGGACGCTGCAGGCGGATCCATCGGTCCTCGGCATCCCGGCGGTGCCGCTCGCGGTCGAATCGCTGCGGCTCCTCGGCACTGCGGCCGCCCTCCGGGCCTACCTGGATCGGGTGACCCCGTTGCTGACGATCGGCAAGACGCGCTCGATGGGCGAGCTGGTCCGGCGGCGGCTGGGCCGTACGGCTCTCGAGCGGCTGAGCGAGCCGGTGCTCCGCGCGCGCTTCGGCGTGCCGTCGGCCGAGGTCGAGGCCGCCATCGCGGCGCCGGGGCTCAACGAGGCGCTTTCACGAGCCGGATCGCTGACGGCCGCCGCACTCGCATACTCTGATCGGAATGTTGCACGTGAAACCACGGTCCGACCGGGGGGCGGATGGCCGGGGTTCGTCGAGGCCCTGCTCCGGCGCCTGGTCGCGTACGGCGTCGATCTCATCGATGCCGAGGTGACGGAGGCTTCGCGGACCGAGTCCGGAGGATGGACGGCCGCGCTCGCCGACGGTCGCGCCCTCGGGAGTGCGGCGCTGATCCTGGATGCCGGCTCGACGCCTGCGCGTCCCGGCACCGATCCTGGAGCCGGTGCCGAGACGACGTCCGGCGCCGGTCTCGCGACGCCTCTCCCGGAGCGCACGCGCCTGCATGCCGAGATCGACATACAAGAAGTGCCGGGCCTCGAGGAGCTGGACGCGGCGGGATCCGCGGTACGCACGGTCGGCCGATTCTCGCTCGTCATACACCCGGCCGATGCGGAGGGATCGCTTCTCCCGCGCGCCGAGCTGCGCGGGCTCGCGGAGGCCGGAGGGCGCCCGTCGGCGGCGGTCGATCCCGCTGCTCCGCTCGTCGACGAGCTGAGCGCGGCGCTGGCCGAGGCCGGCGTGGATCCTGCGGAGGATGCGGGCTGGCGGATCCGAGTCGCGGCCGCGCCGTTCGCGACGACGGCGGAGCGGGATCGTTCTCGAGCCGCGCTGTCGGAGCGTCGCGCGCACCTCCCGGAACTGCTCGTGGTCGGCCGCGCACTGCACGGCGACGATATCTCGGCGGCCGTGTCGGATGCGCAGCAGGAGGCGATCGTCCTGCGGCGGCGACTGCTCGGCATCGCCGATTGACGCGCGGTCCATCCTGTGTATTTCATTTCTGGAATATGATCGACCCCGATTCGGCGCTAGGCTGGTTCCGTGACCGCGGCCGCTGACGTCGCGGGGCTGGAGGAACCATGAAGGGCAAGATCGCGTTCGTCCTGGGCGCAGCGGTCGGATACGTGCTGGGAAGCCGTGCCGGGCGCGAGCGCTACGAGCAGATCAAGCGCGGCGCGCAGCAGGTCTGGCAGACCGAGCCCGTGCAGCGCGGCGTCTCAGCGGTGAAGGAAGCCGTCGACGAGCGCGCCGATGTGTTCAAGGTGTTCATCGCCCGAGCCGGAGCCGACCTGCTCAGCGGGTTCGCGCAGCCGAAGACTCGGACTTCGGGCGCCGAGGGCGAGGCTCGGGCGGGTGAAGAGTCGAGCGCAGACGACGACGCGTCGAAGCCGACTGCTCCGAAGTCGACCGGGTCGAAGTCGAGCGCCTCGAAGTCGACCGCTTCGAAATCGAGCACGGCGAAGTCGAAGACGGCGAAGCGTCCGGCTCAGAAGCGCAGTTCCGAGGCCGGGTCATGACGCGGGGCGCGGGGCCCGGCACGTTCGAGCTGCTGGCGCGGCTGCCGGCGCAGATCCTCGCGCTCGTGCGGGCCGAGTACGAGAATGCCAAGCGCGAGATCACCGCGAAGGTGAAGCGCGCCGGCATCGGGCTGCTCGCGATCATCGTCGCGCTCTTCTTCCTCTTCTTCGCGATCTCGGCGTTCGTGGCCGCGGCGATCGCCGGACTCGCGGTCGTGTGGCCGGTCTGGCTCTCTGCGCTCGTCGTGGGCTTCGGCCTCATCCTCCTCGCCGCAGCGGCCATCCTGGCCGGTGTCGCACTGATCAAGCGCGGCGTGCCGGTTCCCGAGCAGACGATCGACCGCATCGAGGAGGATCTCAACGCCTTCGCCGACGTGCGATTCAACCAGTCGGCGCACGCGCCGCGCGAATCCCCGAGCGGCCGTATGCCGCAGGCGGGGGAGAAGGGGAACTGGCGATGAGCGGTACGCGGATCGACGGCGGCGTGGCGGATGCGCAGCGCGCCCGCGCGGAACTCTACGACACGCTGAGCCAGCTGCGCGGACGTCTCGACTACGCGCAGCGGATCGATGACACGGTGGAGCGCACGAAGCACCGAATCGCGGCGGAGCGCGAGGAGAACCCGGTCGGCTTCGCCGTCGGGGTCGTCGCGGCGGCTGCCGTGGTGGGCGTCGTGGCGTGGGGTGCGGCTCGGCTGATCGCGCGGGCCTTCCGCTGACTCGGCTCAGGTCACGTTTCGATTGCGTTCGCCGGTCCTGGCGCCCGTTCGAGGCTCCGGGTTTTGCTTTGTCGGTCAGACGGGGTAAGAATAGGGACTCGTAAGCGGAAACGCTTCCGAAGGCCAGACCTGAGTCACGGGTGACCCGAGTCCAAGGTGTGGCCTTCGCCGTGTCCACCGAGGTAAGTGGGGTCCATGACGGCTGATGCGAAGCCTCTCAGCGGCCTGCGCGTGCTCGTCCCGCGCGGCGGCACCTGGGGGGATCTCGTCGCCACCGCGCTGCGGGAGCAGGGTGCGAACACGGTCATCGCGCCGCTGGTGGACTTCGCGCACACCAGCGAGGAGGACCGTCTCGTCGAGGCGCTGAAGCGGCTCGAAGCCGGCTACTACGACTGGATCACAGCGACCAGTGCGACCGTGGCCGATGTGCTCGCCCACCACAACGCCGTGATCCCGCCGGACACGAAGCTCGCCGCGGTCGGCGAGGCGACGATCCAGGCCTTCGCGAGTGCCGGGTACCAGGTCAGCCGCACACCCACCGAGGAGAACCACACCACGGCGGGCCTGCTCGAGGTGTGGCCCGAGATCGACGAGGGCAAGGTGCTCCGAGTGCTGACCCTGCGGAGCGACGTCGCCCGCCCGGTGCTCACCTCGGGCCTGATCGATCGCGGCCATGATGTCACCCAGGTCGTCGCATTCCGCACCATCGGGGTGCCCGTCTCGGCGCACACCCGCGAGGACGTGGAATCGGGCAGGATCAACGCGCTCCTGGTGGCGTCGCCGCGCATCGGACGCGAGGTGGCCACGCAGTTCCCGCACCTGCCCGCCGACACCATCGTCGCGTGCGTCGGACCGCACACCCATGAGGAGGCGGTCGCGGCCGGCCTCCGGCATCATCCGGACCACGGCAACAGCGTCGCCAAGCGCGCCCTCATCCGCACCGTCGAGTCGGCGATCGACCAGAGCGACATGCTCGACTAGTGCCCTGCGGTCGGCGCCCGGATTCCGCTCCGCCGGGTAACGATTCGATGCCGTACAGGCGCGTATGCCGCACTCCGCGCCGTCGAGGGGCAGACTAGAGGGCATGGCGCGTGTCGAGGTGTATCCGGATCGAGTGGTGATCCGGCTGACCGCTTCCGAGAAGGCGATCGCGATGCGTCGTCGGGACATCGTCCTCGATCGCGACGCGATCGTCTCAGCAGTGATCACCGAGGATCCCTGGGTGTGGTTGCGCGGTGTGCGCTCCCCCGGCGCCCATCTGCCCGGGCGGTTGGCGCTCGGTACCTGGCGCGCGCTCTCCGGCCGCGACTTCGTCGTCGCGCGCAGCGGCCGCCCCGCAGTGGTGATCGACCTGGATGTGCCCGAGGGCGCCGAGGAGGATCGCGGCTGGGTCGGTGAATTCGACCCCTTCGCCCGTGTGATCATCTCGACGGCGCACGCCGGGGATCTGGTCGCGGCCCTGCGGCTCGACGGCAAGGACACGGTGTTCGACACCGCCGACTGAGGCGGGTACCGTCGGAGCCGTAACGGCACGGAAGCGCCACGCGGCCCGAGCCCGAAGGAGTGCGATCGGACATGTCGGTATCGAGCGGTTCGGCGCGTCCTTCGACCGGCGCGCGGGCGCAGCTGCCCGACGTGGTGGTCGTGGGCGCGGGGCTGATCGGACTCTGCACGGCCTTCGAGCTGGTGCGCGCCGGCATGGGCGTGACGATCGTCGACCGCAGCGCCGCCGGCTCCGGCGCCTCCCGCGGCAACGCCGGTGAGATCACGCCGCTCGGGGTTCTGCCGCTCGCCGGGCCCGGAATGATCGGCGAGATGCTGCGCGGAGTCGTCTCCCGGCGCGGGCCGCTCTCGATCGACCCCCGATCCATCCCCGCACTCGTGCCCTTCGGCGCGGGCTTCCTCCGCGCCTGCCTGCGCTCCGGCGTCGTACGCGGAACCGATGCGCTGACTCAGCTCGCGCACGGCGTCCTCTCGTCCTACGACGAGCTCGAGGCGGCGGGCGTCGAGCTCGAGGGCGGTGGCCGCGGGTTCCTCTTCACGGACGCCGATCCTCGTCGCCTGGTCGCGGCCCGCGAGCAGGCGGCCCGCCGCGCGGAACTGCTGGGGCTCGAGGCTCCGGGTCCGGTGCTGCGGGGCGGCGCGCTGCACGAGCACGAGCCGGCGCTGCGCGACTCCGTCCCCTGCGGCTACGTCGCCCCGTCAGAGCGATACGTCGATCCCGGGCGGTTCGTCGACGGCCTCATCGGCCGGCTGCGGCGATCCGGCGCCACCTTCGTCGAGCACGCCGAGGTCACCGGGCTGTCGACCGTCGGCGCGAGTGCGGGAACCGGCGGTCTTGTGCGGGCGGACCTGGCCGGGCGCGACCCCATCTTCGCGCCGCGGGTCGTGGTCGCCGCCGGCGCATGGAGTTCGGAGCTGATGCGCCGCAGCGGCGTGCGGCTGCCCATCGCCCCCGGCAAGGGGTACAGCTTCACGGTGCCGACGGACGCCATGCCGCGCGGCCTCGTGCACTCGGCCAGCGACCGGGTGGTCGCGATCCCCCTCTCGGACCGGCTGCGCATCGTCGGCGTCATGGAGTTCGATCGGAGCTACGACGCGCTCCATCCCGACCGCCTCGACCTCGTCGCCGTGCGAGCCGGCGGCTACCTCAGGGGCCTCGATCTCTCGGCGCGCACGGAGGAGTGGGTCGGCCCCCGCCCGATGACGCCGAGCGGACTGCCGATCATCGGCGAGGCGCCCGGCCTCCCGGGGGTCGTCGTCGCTGCCGGGCACAACATGCACGGTCTCTCGCTCGGTCCGGTCACGGCATCGATCGTGGCGCAGCTGATCCGGGGCGAGGATCCGACGATCGCCGGTGCCCGGATCGACATGCGCCCGTTCGCGGTGCCCTGACGGGCCGGCGGAGGCGCGTTCGGACCTCCCGAGTCCGGCCCGGCCGGCACTGAATCCGGCTCCGGCCCCGGCCCGAGCTCCCGAGGCCTTCCGGTCGAACGGGGCGTCAGTCGTTGACGAGCACGATCTCCTCGAGCGGGCGCCGGCTGCGGGGTGCGAGCTCGCGCTCGCGCAGCGCGTCCGGCAGCTGATCCGTATCGCCGAGCAGACCGATGGCGGCGACCGAGATCGGCTCCTGGCCCGCGCTCAGCTCGAAGGAGTCGCGGATCGCCTGCCGGTCGAAACCGCCCATCTGGTGCACGTACAGCCCCTCCGAGCGCGCCTGCAGCGAGTAGCTGGCGACGGCCTGCCCGAGGTCGTACGCGGCCCAGGGCTGCTCATCGCCCTCGACGTCCAGCGTCTCGGCGACGTTGACGACGAGCGCCGTTGCGGTTCCGGCCCAGGCCTGGTTGAAGCCCATGAGGGCGGCCTCGATCTTGGCGAAGCTCTCGCTGCCGCGTCGCGCGATGATGAAGCGCCACGGCTGCGTGTTGCTCGCGCTGGCCGACCAGCGCGCGGCCTCGAAGACGCCGCGCAGAGCGCCCTCTGGCAGGGAGTGATCCGCGTCGAAGGCGCGGGGGCTCCAGCGGGTCGCGATCGAGTCGAGTACGGGTGCGCTGGTGGTCGCGGTACGGGGGGTCATCGGTCCTCTTCGGTCGTGGGGGGTTCGTACGGGTGTGCGGATGCACGGCGACGGCGCGGTGCCCGAGGGCTGCCGCGCCGTGTCTGGAGAAGTGCAACAACGGGAGCACGCGCGTTATTCCCACGGTCGGGAGCGCGCGCCGCGTTCCGGCGAACGCTCAGGGTACGCTGAGCAGCCAGGCGATGAGCGCGATCATCGGCAACGAGGCGAAGGTCGTGATGAAGACGGTGTCGCGCACCTGCGTCTCCGCGCGCCGGTAGGTGGCCGCGTAGTTGTAGACGTTCTGCGCCGTCGGCAGTGCCGCGATGGTCGTCGCCACGAAGGTCTCGTGGGGGTTCATGCCGACCGCGAGGCAGATGGCCCAAGTGAGCGGCGGCATCACGAGCACCTTGATGGTCGAGGCGACGAGCACGGCCTTCCGCCCGGATCCGGGTTGCAGGGCGCGCTGGCCGCGCAGGGAGATGCCGAAGCTCAGCAGCACCATCGGCACGGCCGCGGTGCCGAGCATCTGGATCGGACTGAGCAGGATCACGGGCACGTGGAGCTGCAGCATCGCGCAGACGAAGCCGAGGACCGAGGCGAGGATGATCGGGTTCGAGGCGGCGCGGCCGAGTGCGACGGCCGCACCCTTCCGGTTGCCGCGGGTCGTCTCGAGGATCGCGAGGATGAGCGGTGTGTACACCACGACCTGCATGAGGATCAGCGGGGCGACGTAGGCGGCGTCGCCGAGGATGTAGACGGCGACCGGCAGGCCCAGGTTGTTCGAATTGACGTAGCCCGAGCTGGTCGCGCCCAGGGTGGTCGCCGCGAGGTCCTGCCGGAACCAGAGTCGCGAGGCGGCGATGTAGAGCCCGGCGACCAGTACCGCGGCGACGGTCGTGACCAGGATCACGGGGGAGAGGATGACCTTCGGATCGCTGCGCTGGAGAACGTCGAACAGCAGCGCGGGGGTGGCGACGTAGAAGGCGACGTTGTTCAGGACGCGCCGCTGGTCGCCCTTCACGATGCCGGCGACGCCCGTGAGGTAACCGGCTCCGATGACGCCGAGGATCACCGCGAAGCCGTGCAGCACGCCGAGCATCCGGTCTCCCTCCGACGACCCCACCGAGCCTACCGGTGCGCGACGGCGCGAGCCGCGGGCGACCGCACCCGATCCGGGGTCCCCGGTTGGTCCGGCGCCCTCCGCGTCGGCATGTCTCCCGAGGCGGCTCGGATCACGCCGCGCGGCGCAGGGCGATCCCCGCTTCTTCCGCGATGATGGCCGAGAGCCGGTCGAGCACCGGCGAGTCGAGGTTCCAGCGCTGCCAGTAGAGCGGCATCTCGATCACGGCACGCGCGTCCGGAGCGCCGTCCGCGCTCGCGCCGAGCCCGACGAGACGACCCGCCGCCAGAGCCTCGCGGCACTGCAGTTCCGGCAGCATGCCCCAACCGAGGCCGAGCTCGATCGCGAGTGCGAACTCGGCCGATGAGGGCACGTAGTGCCGGGGCGGCTCGATCCTGGCGCGGGTGATGCGACGCAGGTAGCGCTGCTGGAACAGATCCTGGCGATCGAACTCGATCATGGGCGCCAGCTGCAGGCTCTCGGCGCCGACCCCGTCGGGGAAATGCGCGTCGGCGAAGCCGGGCGCCGCGACGGCGTAGTAGCGGTCGATGCCGAGGCGGGTGCTCGTGCAGCCGGGGACCGGCGCCTTCGTCGCCGTGACGGCCGCCATCGCCTCGCCTCGCCGCAGCTGCTCCGTGCTCATCGTCTCATCGGCGCGGATCACCTCGAAGCGGGCGTCGGTCTCGCGGGCGGCGCGCACGAGCGCGGGCACGAACCAGGTGGCGAGCGTGTCGGCGTTCACGACGATCGGCATCACGGCGCCGCCGGCCGGGCCGCCGCCGAGTTCGCGCGCGGCGTCATCGAGGAGGCGATCGTACTGGCGGGCGAGGCGGAGGATCGTCGTGCCGGCCGTCGTCACCTCGACGGGGCGGCTGCGCTGCACGAGCACCGATCCGACGCGCTGCTCCATCGCCTTGATGCGCTGGCTGACCGCCGACGGCGTGATGTGCAGGCGGCGCGCGGCGCCTTCGAAGCTGCCCTCGTCGATGATGGCGGCGAAGGTCGAGAGGTGCTCGAGCGGGAGTTCCACGGGTACTCCTTCGTGGTGCGGGACGAGCGCTTGCTCGCACTTCTCGGAATGATGAAGCAATGCTTATGTTAATTCAGAATATTCAGGGATCCTGAAGTAGCAGACGAGCGTCGTCCCCGCGTAGCGTCGAGTCCATGCTCGCTCCCGCACTCATCGGCTTCGCCTCCGGTCTCTCGCTGATCGTCGCGATCGGCGCGCAGAACGCCTTCGTCCTCCAGCAGGGCATTCGCCGGCAGCACGTGCTGCCCGTGGTCCTGATCTGCGGGCTCACCGATGCGCTGCTCGAGCTCCTCGGCATCGCCGGGATCGGCTTCGTCGTCGAGCGCGCCCCAGTGCTGCTGGAGGTCATCCGCTGGGGCGGCATCGCGTTCCTGCTCTGGTACGCGTGGAGCGCCGCCCGGCGCGCGATGCGCACGGAATCGCTGGTCACCGAGAACGGCGGCGCCGGATCGCTGCGCCGGACGATCTTGGCCTGCCTCGCCATCACCTACCTCAACCCGCACGTCTATCTCGACACGATGGTGCTCATGGGATCGATCGGCAACGCGCAGGGCGCGGACCCCGCCAGATGGTGGTTCTGGCTCGGCGGCGCCATCGCGAGCGTCGCGTGGTTCACCGCCCTCGGCTACGGCGCCCGGCTGCTCACGCGCTTCTTCGCGAAGCCGCGGGCGTGGCAGATCCTCGACTGGATCATCGCCGCGACCATGCTGGTGATCGCGGCCCGCCTGATACTGGACGCCGTCTCCGGCTGAACCCGGGCGCACGGGCTCCCGGTCGGTCCGGGAAGCGGTGCACGGACCCGGCGCCCGTCAGGTGTTCGGGCCGGTCTTGCGGGCCGGTGCCGCGGGTCGGTGATTCCGGTCAGAGGTGCGCGGCGATGGCCGCTACGAGCTCGTCCACATCCTCGGGCCTCGTATCGAAGCTGCACATGAGGCGCACGAGTTCGGGATCGCCCGGCCAGTCGTAGAAGTGGAAGCGCTCGCGCGCACCGGCGGTCGCGGCGGCGGGGAGCCGCGCGAAGACCACGTTCGATTCGGTCGCGTAGGGCAGGCCGATCCGGCCTCCGCCCGCGCCGACGGCCAGCTGCTCGATTCCGCGCCGCAGTCGTGCCGCCATCGCGTTGGCGTGGGTCGCCGAGCGCTGCCAGAGCTCGCCCTCGTAGAGCGCGAGCAGCTGGGCCGAGACGAAGCGGGTCTTCGAGCCGAGCTGCATGTTCAGCTTCCGCAGATACTCGAGCCCCGGCGCGGCTGCCGGCCGTAGCACGACGACGGCCTCGGCGCCCAGCAGCCCGTTCTTGGTGCCGCCCAGGCTGAGCACGTCGACGCCGGCCTCGCTCGTGATCTCGGCGAGGGTGCAGCCGAGGTGCGCGGCCGCGTTGCCGAGGCGCGAGCCGTCCATGTGCAGCGCCATGCCGTGCGCGTGGGCCTGCTCCGCGAGCGCGCGCACCTCGTCGGGCGTGTAGCAGGTGCCGAACTCGGTGCTCTGCGAGATGGAGATCGCGAGCGGCTGCGCGCGGTGCTCGTCGCCCCAGCCCCACGCCTCGCGCGCGACGAGCTCGGGCGTGAGCTTGCCGTCCGCGGTGTCGAGCGGGAGCAGCTTGATCCCCGCCACCTTCTCGGGCGCACCGCCCTCGTCGACGTTGATGTGGGCCGACTTCGCGCAGATCACGGCGCCCCAGCGGGGCAGCGCGGCCTGCAGCGAGAGCACGTTCGCGCCGGTTCCGTTGAAGACCGGGTAGGCGACGGCGTCCCGCCCGAAGCGCTCGCGGACGACGGCGTCGAAGCGCGCGGTCCAGGGATCCGCCCCGTAGGCGGGGGCGTGGCCGACGTTCGCGGAGATCACCGCCTTGATGACCTCGGGGTGCGCGCCCGAGTAGTTGTCGGAGGCGAAGGTGCGGGGATGATCCACGGGGTCGGTGCTGACGGGGGATCCGGCTGCGTTCTCGTTCACGAGCCCACTGTAGAGCGTCCGGCGACGGAACGTCCGCGTCGCGGGGCGCGGGTCGGATCCGGCAACGGCGCGACGCCCGCCGCGGTGACCGGCGGGCGCGCCCGCGGGGATCCCCGTGTAGCAAGATGGTGGGATGACGATGTTCGCCGAGACGCTGCGGAGCCTCGTCCGTCTGCCCGCCGGGGTGCCGCCGAGACGATGGATCGCGCTCCGGGCCGCGCTCTCCTCGGGGATCCCGCTCGCGGTGCTGACCGCGCTCGGCCACGAGAGGATCGGCCTGCAGGTCGCCGCCGGGGCCTTTCTCGCCATCTACGGGGCGAACCGAAGCGCGCGGGATCGCGCCAAGCTGCTGCCGTTCGTCGCGGCAGGCATGCTCGCCTGCGCCGCCCTGGGCGCCTGGTCCGCGCCGATCCCGTGGCTGCACCTGTCGGGACTCGTCGCGATCGCCATCGCGGCGCCGGCGCTGGCGTTCGGGTACCGGCTGGGCCCGCCCGGCCCGGTCTTCTTCGTGATCCTCTACGGGCTCGCCGGCTACATCACCCACGCGGTCGACGGCGTGCGGGTCAACGATCCGCTCGTGTTCCTGCTGGCGGTGGCCGCCGGTGCGGCCTTCTCCTACCTGCTGGCGGTCGCGCCGCTGGTGCGGGCGGCCGAACGGGCGAAGCCCGGACATACCCTGCCCGAACTGCTGCCCGGGCCCTGGCTCGGGCACGACGAGCTCACGCTCGTCATGCGGTCGGGACTGGTTGCCGTGCTCGGCGTGCTCGTCAGCGTGCTGTGGCTCGACCCGCTCCGGGCCTACTGGCCGGTCGCGGCCGGGATCGCGGTGCTCGGCCTGGCCTCCGACCGCTGGCACGCGCTGGAGCGGGCGCTGCACCGCTCGGTGGGGACGGTGATCGGGGCCGGAGCGTTCCTGCTGCTCGTACCCGCCGCCGAGGTCCCTTGGCTGCTCGTGGCCGTGATCTTCGTCCTCCAGTTCGTGATCGAGATCATCGTCCCCCGCAACTACGCGCTCGCCCTCGTGTTCGTCACGCCCCTCGTCCTGCTGATCATCCAGGTCGCGAGCGGCGTCGGCGATCCCGGAGCGACGGCGGCCGAGCGCGTGCTCGACACCGTGATCGGCGCGGCGCTGGCATCGGCGGTCGCGCTCGTGATCCGACGCGAACGCCGCGCGTGATCGGCGGGCGGGCGGAACTCCTAGCGGATCCTCGGGGGCACGTGCCACGATGGAGGCGCGCGGCCCGTTCCGTCGCGTCGTCGAGAGAGGACCGAGCCATGAGTGCACTGCGCGAGATCGAGGTCGTGATGCCCGGCGGCGAGACCCGCCGATTCGGCGAGCTGGCGCCGGGCGCCGCACTCGTCGTCAACGTCGCCTCGAAGTGCGGCTTCACGCCGCAGTACGCCGGTCTCGAGGAGCTGCATCGCGAGTTCGGCCCGCAAGGCCTCGCCGTGATCGGCATGCCGTGCAATCAGTTCCTGAAGCAGGAGCCGGGCACCGACGGCGAGATCGCCGAGTTCTGCTCGGTGAACTACGGCGTCACCTTCCCGCTGCTCGCGAAGGGCAAGGTGAACGGCCGCCGGGTCGAGCCGCTCTACCGGGAGCTGCGCCGGGCGAAGGATCCGGGCGGGTCCGCGGGCGTCGTGCGCTGGAACTTCGAGAAGTTCGTGGTGGGCCGCGATCCCGCCGGCGATGGTCGCCCCTCGATCGTCCGCTTCCGTTCGGTGGTCGAGCCGGACGACCCGGCGCTGCGGGCCGCCATCGAGGCGGTGCTCCCCGCCTGAGGTCGTGCTCGCCTGAGGCCGTCCTCCCGGCCTGACGCGATTCTCTCCGGTCGCGGTGACCTCGCGCCCTCGCGCCCCTGCGGCCGCGCGGCCGTGCGAAGAGCGGGATCGCGCGATCCCGCTCTTGACAGATCATCGAGCAGTCTCTAGGTTGATTAGTGAAGTAATGAACCAGTGGGGTTGAAGTGATCCCGCAGAGCCCCGAGAAGAGGTGACACGTGTTCGACGACTCCCGACCCATCTTCCAGCAGCTCGCCGATCGCATCATCGGTGACATCCTGCGGGGCCGCTACGCGGAGGGTCAGCAGGTGCCGTCGACCAACGAGCTGTCGGGCTTCCTGCGCATCAACCCCGCGACGGCGGGGAAGGCGCTCGGGCTGCTGGTGGACCGGGGGATCCTCGAGAAGCGCCGCGGCATCGGCATGTTCGTCGCCGAGGGGGCGAAGGATCGCCTCACCCGGGAGCGCCAGGAGCACTTCGTCCACGACTTCGTCCAACCGCTCTTGGCGGAGGCGGCGGCGCTCGGACTGGACCGGTCCGAGCTGATCCGCCTCATCGACGCCGAGACTCCGACACCGAGAGAGATGTAGGACATCATGAACATCGCCATCGAGACCCGAGGGCTGACCCGGGTGCACGCCGAGACCCGTGCGCTCGACGACGTCACCCTGCAGATCCGCGCGAACACGATCACCGGCCTGCTCGGCCGGAACGGCGCGGGCAAGACCACGTTCATGTCGCTCGCCACGGCGCAGGATCGACCCACCTCCGGCGAGGTGCGCGTCTTCGGGGAGCAGCCGTTCGAGCACGGCAGCGTGCTGGAGCGCCTCTGCTTCATCCGCGACAACCAGCGCTACCCCGACGACTACAAGCTGAAGCACGCGCTGCGGGCGGCCCGCATCTTCTACCCCGAATGGGATCAGGCGTTCGCCGACGAGCTCGTCGCGATGTTCCGGATCCCCGAGAAGACGGTCGTGAAGAAGTTCTCGCGCGGCCAGTTCTCGGCGCTCGGCATCGTGCTCGGCCTCGCTTCCCGGGCCCCGATCACCTTCTTCGACGAGCCGTACCTCGGACTCGACGCCACCGCCCGCAGCTACTTCTACGACGTGCTGCTGCGCGACTACAACGCGCACCCGAGGACCATCGTGCTCTCGACCCACCTGATCGACGAGATGGACAAGCTGCTCGAGCACGTCGTGATCCTCGACCGAGGCCGCGTCGTGCAGAGCGCGGACGTGGAGGACCTCCGCGGGTCGGCCCACCAGGTCTCGGGCCGAGAGGCCGACGCCGAACGCTACGCCATCGGCCGCCGCGTCCTGCGGCGGCACCGCATGGGCGGTCTCGTGAGCCTCGTAATAGAGGGGCGGCTGACGGCTGAGGATCGCGCCGCGGCCGCGGCCGCCGACCTGGATCTCGGCACCGTCGGCCTCCAGGATCTCGTGGCGGCCTACGGCGCCGCCGAACCCGACGCGGACTCCGCTGCGGAGCCCGTCGGCGAACCGTTCGCGGGCAACGAGCCGACCGCGGACCGCGCACCGAAGGAGGCACGCTCATGAACCGCACGCTCAAGGTGGCCCGGCTGCACCTCAACAAGCCGATGTCGATGCTCGGCGTCCCCGCCCAGATCCTCGTCTTCGTGCTGATCGTCAGCGCGATCATCTCGTTCGCCCTCCAGCGCGCGGGCCTCGACCCGAACTCGCCCGAGTACGCGGTCGGCGCGCGCGGGAACGCGGGCATGGTCTGGTCGCTCCCCGGCTTCCTCATCTACTACGGCGTGCAGGCCGTCGCGACGACGCTGCCGTTCGCGCTCGCCCTCGGGGCGACCCGTCGCGCGCACGTGCTCGGCACAGCCCTCGCGAACCTGCTGCTCTCCGCGTACGTGGCGGTGATCATGCTCGTGCTGCTCTGGCTCGAGCTCGCGACGGATCACTGGTTCTTCGGCGTCTACGCGCTCGACAACTACGCGCTCGGATCCGGCGATCCGTGGACCCTCGTCATCACCGTGTTCATCGGGGTGTTCGTCTGCACCAGCATCGGCGGCGCGTTCGGCGCCGTGTGGGTGCGCTACGGAGGCAAGGGCCCGACCGTCGTGGCGATCGTGCTGGGTCTCGTCCTCGCCGTGCTGATCCTGATCTTCGTGCCGCAGGCCGCCGAGATCATCGCCGCGACGACGCCGACGATGCTGGCGGGCGTCGGGATCGGGATCGCGCTGGTGGCGCTGCTCGGCACGTGGGCGTGCATGCGCCGCACCGCCGTGCGGTAGGCAGCACCGTGCGGGAGGCCGGGCGGCCTCCGACCGGTGATCCTGCCGTGTGATCCGGTTGGAGGCGGCGGGCGCTTACAGGCCGGCGTCGCGGTAGTGCGACGAGAGCTTCTGGTACTCGAAGGCGTTGCTGCGGACGCGCTCGGCCATCTCCGGACCCATCGGGCCGCGATCCTTCGCCGGTACGCCGGCGACCAGGTGCCCGGCCGCGATCTCCTGCCCCTCCAGCACGAGGGCACCGGCGGCGACGAAGCCACCCTCGCCGACCACCGAGCGGTTCAGCAGTTTCGCGCCCATGCCGATGAGGCTGCCCGCGCCGATCGTGGCGCCGTGGATCAGCGCCAGATGGCCGACGCC
The DNA here is from genome assembly GCF_910593785.1 of Leucobacter soli. GTDB lineage: Bacteria > Actinomycetota > Actinomycetes > Actinomycetales > Microbacteriaceae > Leucobacter > Leucobacter soli. The sequence continues at coordinate 86,334 of NZ_CAJVAP010000008.1, forward strand.
CACGTTGTCGCCGATGATCGCCGGGATGTCGGTGTCGGTGTGCACCACGACGTTGTCCTGCAGGTTGCTGCCCGCGCCGAGTTCGATGCGGTCCATGTCGCCGCGGAGCACGGCGCCGAACCAGACGCTCGCACCCGGGCCGATGCGCACCTTGCCGATGATGGTCGCGTTCGGAGCGATCCACGCCGTCGGATCGATCTCGGGGTGGACGCCGTCGTAGGGGAGGATGAGAGCCATGACTCCACTGTAACGAGGCGGGGTCGATCGCGGGGCGGGCGACGTTTGTCGGTGGTCGTCGGTAGTGTCATTGACAGACGAACCGGCCGAGGCCGGCCTCATGGAACGGGGAGCATATGGAAACGCTGCTGACGGTCATCGCGGTGGTCAACCTGCTGATCGCCATCGCGGTGCTCATCTTCGTGCTGCGGGTGCGCGGTGCGGGGCGCGGCGACGACGGATCGGCCCGCGCGCTCGAGGCGCTGGTGCGCGAGGAGCTGCAGCGGCAGAGCGGTGAGATCCGGCGCGAGCAGCAGGAGCAGCGCTCGGAGCTGAGCCAGATGCTGCGCACGACGAGCGACGCGCAGACCGGCGAGCTGGCGCGTGAGCGCGAAGTCCGCGCGGTGGCGCACCGCGAGCTGAGCGAGACCCTCGGCAAGTCCCACTCCGAACTGAAGGGCACCCTCGAGCAGCGTTTCGACGTGCTGCGCCAGGAGAACGAGGCGAAGCTCGAGCAGATGCGGGTGGCGGTCGACGAGAAGCTGCAGGGCACGCTGAAGGCCTCGCTCGACGAGAACGCGAAGCGGATCCAGGCGCTGACCGACGCGAACGAGACGAGGCTCGCCGAGCTGCGCAAGACGCTGGGCGACGAGCTCGAGAAGCTGCGCCAGGGCAACGAGGCGAAGCTCGAGAAGATGCGCGAGACCGTCGACGAGAAGCTGCAGGGCACCCTCGAGAAGCGGTTGGGGGAGTCGTTCAAGCTCGTCAGCACCCAGCTCGAACAGGTGCAGAAGGGGCTGGGCGAGATGCAGACGCTCGCCTCCGACGTCGGCGGGCTGAAGCGCGTGCTGACCAACGTGAAGAACCGCGGCGGCTGGGGCGAGGTGCAGCTGGCGCGGCAGCTGGAGGACATGCTGAGCCCCGAGCAGTACGCCGAGAACGTGGCCATCAGGCCGGACACGGCCGAGCGGGTCGAGTTCGCGGTGAAGCTGCCCGGGCGCGGATCCGATGGCGGCGTCGACGACCAGCCGGTGTGGCTGCCGATCGACTCGAAGTTCCCGCAGGAGGACTACGAGCGGCTGCTCGCGGCCCAGGAGTCGGGCGAGAAGCCGTTGATCGACGCCGCCAGTCTGGCCGTCGAGCGCGCGATCGTGCAGCAGGCCAAGACCATCGCCGACAAGTACATCGCGCCGCCCTTCAGCACCGACTTCGCGATCATGTACCTGCCGACCGAAGGCCTCTTCGCCGAGGTCGTGCGACGGCCCGGCCTTGCGAGCCGGTTGCAGAACGAGTTCCACATCACGGTCGCCGGGCCGTCGGTGCTGATGTCGCTGCTGAACAGCCTCCAGCTCGGCTTCCGCACGCTCGCCATCGAGCAGCGCAGCAGCGAGGTCTGGAAGGTGCTGAGCGCGGCCAAGCTCGAGTTCCAGAAGTACGGCCAGGTCTGGGAGAAGCTGGGCAAGCAGCTGCAGACCGCCCAGAACACGGTGAGCGAGGCCGGTCGGCGCACGCGCGCGGTCGAGCGCAAGCTCCGGGACGTCGAGACCCTCGAGATCGGCGGCAGCGAAGGCGCGCTGCTCGACGAGATGCTGCCCGAGCTCGAGGAGTCCGTAGCGGGAGACGACCTCGCGGCCGCTACGCCGGACGGAAGCCCGTCGTAGCGGGCGGCGGGGCGTGCCGGATCATCAGATGCCGGGTCACCGAGTAGTCGAGCAGTGGTTCGATCGACATGTCCTTTCCGAAACCGGATCCCTTGACCCCGCCGTGCGGGGCCTCCGACGCGATCGGCAGATGATCGTTGATCCAGGTCACGCCGACGTCGAGGCCGTGGCTCACCCGGATCGCCCGTGAGACGTCCCGGGTCCAGATCGAGGACGCCAGGCCGTAGGCGCTGTCGTTCGCGAGCTCCAGCGCATCCGCCTCGCCGTCGAACGGGAGCGCGACCAGCACCGGCCCGAACACCTCGCCCTGCACGATCTCCGAGCTCTGCGCGGCGTCCACGACGAGGGTCGGCGGGTAGAAGTTCCCCCGCCCCTCCGGGACCACGCCGCCCGTGAGCACCCGCGCCCCCGCCTCCACCGCCCGGCTCACGAAGCCGTGCACGCGGTCCCGGTGCGCGGCGGTGATGAGCGGGCCGAGATGCGTGTCCGGATCCTCGGGCGGCCCCACCACGATCTGCTCCAGCTTCGTCTGCAGCGCGGCGACCCCCTCGTCGAAGCGCTCGCGCTGCAGGTAGACCCGGGTCGCCGCCGTGCAGTCCTGACCCGTGTTGTAGGTCGCGCCCAGCGCGATCGCATGCGCCATCGCGTCGATGTCGGCATCCTCGAACACCAGCACCGGCGCCTTGCCCCCCAGCTCGAGATGCACCCGCTTCACGCCCTCCACGGCCCCGCGCATCACCGCCTTCCCGGTAGCGGTCGACCCCGTCACGCTGACCATGTCGACCAGCGGATGCGTCACCAGCGCCTCGCCGACGTCGGCGCCGCCCGTCACCACGCTCAGGACACCCGCGGGAACACCCGCCTCGAGCGCCAGCTCCGCGAGCCGCAGCGTCGTGCGCGGAGTCATCGGGGCCGGCTTCAGCACGACCGCGTTGCCAGCCGCCAGCGCCGGCCCGGCCTTCCACAGCGCCATGATCAGCGGGAAGTTCCACGGCGCGATCCCCGCCACCACGCCGACCGGGCGGCGGGTGAGCACCGAGGTGTAGCCCTCGCTGAAACGTCCCGCCCCGGTGCCGTCGAGGGAGCGGGCGGCACCCGCGAAGAAGCGCAGATTGTCCGCCGCGAACGGGATCTCGCCGTCGTGGATCGTGGTGAAGGGCACGCCGCGCTCCTCCACCTCCATCCGAGACAGCTCGGCCGCATCGCGCTCGATCAGGTCGGCGAGGCGCAGCAGCACGAGTGCACGCGCACCCGGGGTCGTGTCGCCCCAGGCCGGCTGCGCCTCGCGGGCGCGCCGCACCGCGACATCCACATCGGCGACGCTCGACTGCGCGATTCTCCCGAAGACCTCGTTCGTCGCGGGGTTCACCAGCTCGTGCGCCGCGCCGCCGGCGAAGCGCTCGCCGCCGACGAAGGTGCCGAGGATCGGCTCCGCGTCGGCACCACCGGCGTCGGCGCGGTCGATACCCGTACCGTCGCCGCTCATCTCGCCGCCGCCTCGATGAGGTCGGCCGCGCGATGCAGCCCGTCGGCTGCGCGGATCGACTCGCCGATCGCGCTCAGGCGATCCCGCAGCTCGTCGTCTGCCAGCAGCCCGGTGACGGTCGCGCGCAGCTCCTCGGGAGTGAAGTCGTATGTCGGGAGGCGTCGCCCGAAGCCGCGCTCGTGCACGCGCTGCGCGTTGTCGTACTGGTCCCAGAAGAGGGGGAGCACGATCATCGGCTTGCCGAAGTGCATCGCCTCCGTCACGGTGTTGTTGCCGCCGTGCGTGATGACGAGGTTGGCGAGCGGCAGCAGCGTGGTCTGCGGCAGGAACTCCGCCCCCCACATGTTGTCGGCCAGCTCGATCTCGTCGTGCAGCGGCCCCTTCGAGACGATCACGTTGATCGGCATCTCGGCGAGCGCGGCGATCACCCGGCGCATGAGCGATACGTCGGCGCTGCCGAGCGAACCGAGCGAGAAGTAGACGAGGGGGCGGGCGCCGTCGGTGAAGCCCTCAGGGAGCTCGGCAGGGGTCTCGGTCTGGCGCACCGACGATTCGACACGATGCCAGGAGGCGCCGAGGGGCCGTGCGTCGACGTAGTCGAGCGCCTCGGGGTACACGTAGATGTTGACCGCGCCCTCGTGGATGAACTCGAGTTCGGGCAGCGGGGCAGCCCCCTGCTCCTGCACCCAGGCGTCGAACTCGCGCCACATGTCGCCGTGCGTACGACGGTACTCCTCGCGGAAGTCGCTCCACGCTTCGGTCTCGTGCTCGCCCAGTCCCGAGAAGACCGGCGCGATTCCCGGCCCCGGCACCTCGAGCGGGTTGCACGAGACCAGTCGGACGAAGGGCACGCCGGCCGTCGTCAGCGCCGGGAAGGTCAGCACGTTGTCCTCGACGATCACGTCGGGCTGCACGCGCGCGATGATCTCCTTCAGCTGGGGCTCGCAATACCGCGCGCCCTCGATCAAGGCCTCCCAGATCGGCTTCGTCACGGTGTCGAGCTGCTCGGCGGTGGACTTGCGGAACTCGGGTGCGACCTCGCGGATGTAGTCCTTCCAGAACTGGCCGGCATCCTGCTCCTCGCCGTCACCACCCTCGGGCGGCGGCGCGAGGTCGACCAGGTCCTCCTCGAAACCGAGCGCCTCGAGCTTTCCCGCCCAGGACGCCTCGGCGGCGAACACGACGCGGTGCCCGCGGGCGAGCAGGCGGTGCCCGATCCCGATGCAGTTGTTCGTCGGGCCGTAGGCGCTCTCTGGCATGAAGAGGAACGTCTTCGTCTCGCTCATGGACTGGTCCTTTCTCGGTGGGTGCGTCGCAGGTTTCTCGCGGCGGTATTCAGGGAATCGATGCAGGATTCGCGTAGTCGATCGTTGAGCTGTTCCGTAGACTGTGAACACGCATTCAGCGAATCGTGGTGGGAATCGCGGGTTCGGAAGCGGCGATAGCGCCGGCAGGAGCACCGCGAGAGCACCGCACGCGGATGTGGTCGGCGCAGAAGCCGGCGGCACGCGCAGCGAGGCGGAGGAACATGGCCAGACCGAAGCGGCAGGGCGAACGCCGGCAGCAGCTGGCGCGCGCCGCCCAGCGCGTCATCGCGCAGTACGGCCTCAACGGCGCCAAGCTCTCGCGCATCGCGAGCGAGGCCGGGCTCACGTCCGGCGCCGTGCTCTACTACTACCCGGACATCGAAGAACTGGTGCTCGAAGCGATCAACCTGAGCATGCACCGCTTCTCGGAGGAGCGGGCGCGGATGCTCGAAGCGCTCGACGACGACCCCGCCCTGCGCCTGGTGCGCATGATCGAAGCCGGGCTGCCCGTCGACGGTGACGACGTCGAGGTGCGGCTCTTCTGCCAGCTGGGGGGAGCGGCAGGATCCAACGTGCTCGCCGCTACCCTGCTCACCTCGCTGTACGACCGACAGGTCAGCCTCTACCAGGTCGTCCTGGAGCAGGGTCGCGCGCGCGGCGTCTTCTCGCCGGAGGGTTCGATGCTGGCGGCGGCGCGGAACATCGTCGCGCTGGAGGATGCCTACGGCTACCGGATCGTCGCCGGGCACGGGGCGATCGATCGTCGCGCCGCCGTCGAACTCGTGCTCGCGTACGCGCGCACGGTGACCGGCCACGCCCTGCCGGCGGCGGAGACCCCCGCGACGTCTCACTGAGCGGCCCCGGCGAGCGCGGCATCCCCGCCCGAGGTCCCGCCCGCATCTCCGCCCGAGGCGGTGCCCGGGTCGGCGGGCTCGCGGTCCCGCGGGTCGGCCACGGCGACCAGGCGGGCGGGATCGAGGCCCAGCCGCACGCGATCGCCGCGACGGACCGAGGTCGCGGTGTGCACGGTCGCGCGGATCGGCTGAGCGAGCCCGGGCACCTCGACGGACAGGGTGGAGGACCCGCCGAGGAAGGTGGCGTCGACGACGGTGCCGGCGAGTTCCGGAGCCCCCGTGCCCGTTGCAGAGGTCTCCTCCGCGACCACCGTGACGTCCTCCGGCCGCACCACCACGGTCGCGCGGCGGCCCGGCGCGAGCGCGTGCCCCACCGGCAGTTCGCCGATGCTCGGCAGCGCGACGCCCGTCGCGGTCGCCTCGCCGTCGAGCAGATTCGCCGTGCCGATGAACGCGGCGACGAAGCGCGAGCTCGGCTGCGCGTAGAGCGAGACGGGGGTGTCGAGCTGCTCGAGCCGGCCGCGGTTGAGCACGACGATCCGATCCGCCATCGACATCGCCTCCTCCTGATCGTGGGTCACCACGACGAAGGTCATGCCGGCCTCGTGCTGCAGCCGCTTCAGCTCGAGCTGCATCTCCTCCCGGACCTTCCGGTCGAGCGCCGAGAGGGGCTCGTCGAGCAGCAGGAGCCGGGGCTGCTTCACGAGCGCGCGCGCCAGCGCGACGCGCTGCCGCTGCCCGCCGGAGAGCTTCGCCGGGCGCCGCTTCGCGAACTCGTTCAGGCCGATCACGTCCATGATGTCTGCGACGCGCCGCAGGATCTCGGCGCGGGGCAGCCCTTCGGCCTCGAGCCCGTAGGCGATGTTCTTCTCGACCGAGAGGTGGCCGAAGAGGGCGTACGACTGGAACATGAGGTTCACCGGGCGCCGATGGGCGGCGATGCCGAGCAGCGAGGAGCCGTCGAGCCGGATGTCGCCCGATGCCGGCGACTCGAAGCCCGCGATCGTGCGCAGCAGCGTGGTCTTGCCGCAGCCGGAGGGGCCGAGCAGCGCGAAGAACTCGCCCTCGGCGATGTCGAAGGTCACGTCGTCGACCGCGGTCACCGACCCGTAGCGGGCCGTCACCCGGTCCACCTGCAGCAGCGGCGTGTCGGCGGGATGCGAGGCGTGCTGGGTCATTCGGATTCCTTCGGTGAGCCGATGCGGGTGAGTCGTTGGGCGGCCAGGATCGTCACGATGCTCACGAGCAGCAGGAGCGTCGCGAGCGCGTTCACCTCGGGCGTCACGCCGAAGCGCACGGTCGAGTAGATGACGATCGGCAGGGTCGGGGTCGTCGGCGCCGCGGTGAAGTAGGCGATGACGAACTCGTCGAGCGACAGGGTGAAGGCCAGCATGGCGCCGGCCACGATGCCGGGCATGAGCTGCGGCAGGGTGATCCGCAGGAACGTGCGCACCGGCGAGGCGCCCAGATCCCGCGAGGCCTCCTCGAGGCTCTCGTCGATGCTCGCGATGCGGGCGAGGACTATGGCTGTGACGAACGCCGTGGCGAAGACGGAGTGCGCGATCACCACCGAGTGCAGGCCCAGAGTGAACGTGATGAGGGAGTAGAAGCTCAGGAGACCGATGCCGAGCAGCAGGTCGGGGAGCAGCGCCGGCGCGATGGAGAAGGCGCGGATCAGGCCCCCCTTCGTGTACCGGTGGATCCCGACGGCGAGCAGTGTGCCGAGGACCGTGCTGATCACGGTGACCGAGATGGCCACGATGAGGGTGTTCCCGAGTCCCTCGAGCATCGCCCGGTTGTGGAAGAGCGACGCGTACCAGTCGAGCGAGAAGCCTCGCCAGACGAAGAGGTTCTTCGATGCGTTGAAGCTCATCACCACGACGACGACGATGGGCAGGTAGAGGAAGAGGTAGCCGAGCCAGAGCGGGACGTGGAGCCAGCCGACACCCCGCCGGCGGCGGCCACGCGGCGCGGAACGCTCGCCCATCGTGCGCAGCACCGTGGTGGTGGGCGCGGTCGCGGGGTCGATGGGCTTCATCGTCGGATCCGTTCCGATGCCGTGCTCAGTCACGGTCGCCACCTCCGCTCAGACGCCGGTTCACCCAGCTCTGCCCGACGATCAGCAGCGCGAGGAAGGCGCTCAGCACGAGCGCGAGCGTGGCACCGAACGGCCAGTTCCTCGCCTCGAGGAACTGGTCCCGGATCAGGTTGCCGATGAGTACCATCTTGCCGCCGCCCAGCAGCTCCGGGATGACGAAGTTCGACATGCTCGGCACGAAGACGAAGATCGCGCCGGTGAGCGCGCCGGGCAGCGACATCGGCAGGGTGACCGTCCGGAAGACTCGCCACGGCGTGGAGCCGAGATTCGTCGCGGCCTCGCGCAGCGAGGGGTCGATCGCCTGCAGCGAGGCGTAGAGAGGCAGGATCATCAACGGCAGGTACATGTAGAGCAGGCCCACCCCGACGGCGCCCCAGTTGTAGAGCAGCGGGAGCGGCGCGTCGATGATCCCGAGCCCCATCAGCGACTGGTTCACGATGCCCGCGTTGTTGAGCAGCAGGATCCAAGCGTAGGTGCGGATCAGGAAGTTGGTCCAGAACGGCAGGACGATGGCGATCAGCGCGATGGTGCGCCAGCGCACCGGGATCCGGGTGATCGCGTAGGCGATCGGGTAGCCGATGAGCAGCGCGAGCAGGGTGACGAGCAGCGCCGTACCCACGGATTGGGCGATCACGCCGGCGTAGAGCGGATCGAGCAGCTTCGCGAAGTTCTCCGTCGTGAAGGTGAACTGCACGCCGCCGAAGCGGCCGCGCGTGAAGAAGGAGTAGACGAGCAGCAGTGCGACGGGGATCGCCATGAAGACGATCAGGAAGAGGAGGCCGGGGCCGAGGAACGGCAGCGATTTGAGGGCCGGGGGCGCCGTGCCCGGGGTGCGGGGTGCGTGTTCGGCCATGGTGCGTCGTTTCGTGGGCCGGATGCCGCCGGCCGCGGGGAAGGGGTGGCG
>NZ_CAJVAP010000008.1:94869-114428 GCF_910593785.1 Leucobacter soli
GCGGATCGGTGCCGATCCGCACCCTCACGATGGGATCAGTTCGCGGAGAGCACCGCGGTGTTCAGATCGGTGAAGGCGGTCGAGAACTCGCCGAGATCGATGATCGCCTCCTGCGAGGTCAGCTCCTCCACCGATGCGCCGAGGTTCGGGAACGCCTCGATCAGGTCGGGCGAGAGGCCCTCCATCGCGACCTTGTTGGGCACGCTGTAGAGGATGTTCTCGGCGACCCAGGTGCCGATCTCGGGATCGAGGATGAAGTTCACGAAGGTCATGGCGGCCTCCTTGTTCTTCGAGCTCTTCAGCACCGTCATGGTGTCCGTCCAGAGATCCGAGCCCTCCTTCGGCGTGACGAACTTGATGCGGTCGTCCTCGGCGATGCCGTAGTTGCACCAGCCGTCCCAGGCCTGCACCAACGCGGCCTCGCCCGAGACCAGCTTGCTGTAGAAGGTGGTGTCGTCGAACGCGAGCAGGGTCGGCTTGGTCTTCAGCAGCTGCTCCTTCGCCTCGTCGAGGTCCGCCTGCTCGGTCGTGTTGACCGAGTGGCCCTGCAGCTTGAGCGCGGGCAGCGCCAGCCAGCGGTCGGTCGACAGCATCGTGGTCTTGCCCTCGAGCTCGGGCCGCGGGTTCAGCAGGTCGTCCCACGAGTCCGGATCGTAGCCCGTCAGGTCGGGCCGGTAGCAGAGGCCGGTCGTGCCCCAGGCGTACGGCTCGGAGTAGACGTTGCCGGGATCGTAGGGCAGCTCGAGCGCCTCGGGGTAGAGGTTCTGCTCGTTCGGGATGAACGACTTGTCGAGCTCGGCGAGCAGGCCCTGCTCCGCGAGCGCCTGCGCGTACTGGCCCGACATGAACGCCACATCGATGCCGGAGTCCGCGGAGGCGGTGAGCTTGGCGACGATGTCCTCGTTCGTGGCGTGATGCACGATCGTGACTTTCACCCCGGTCTCCGTCTCGAAGCGCTCGGCCAGATCCTCGGGGTAGTAGTCGGCCCAGATGCCGACGGTGAGCGACTGACCCGAGATATCGACGTCCGGATCGAGCTCGTCGGTCCCGACGTCCTGACCCGCGCACGCGGTGAGCGCCAGCAGGGCGGCCGTGGCGAGGCCGACGGCAGCGGTGACTCTGGAATGCTTCATATGACCAACCTCCATTGGTTGTGACAGGGTCAGCCCGATTGTTCCATCGAGTGGTAAGGAACGACAAGGGTTGCAGACCATCGTTGTCAAGATGTTTACAATTCACCTTGAATTCGGCTTCAATGAATTGTGATGTCCCCACCTGAGCACGTGAACGGCCCCGGCCCCGATGCCGAAGCCGGCGCCGGTATCGACGCCGGCCCGGCCTTTGCCGGGCCGGGCGCGAGGGCGCGCGGAGCCCGGTTGACTGATGCCGAGCCGAGACTCGCGGGCGCCCGGGTGCGGCTCGACGGGGAACGAGTGGTCTGGTCGCGCGAGGACGCCGAGGCCGCGCCTTCCGCCGGGACCGGCATCCCGTCGGCCGTCGTCGATCTCGTGCTCGGGGCCGGCGACGAGGTCGGTGCCGGTATCGGTGCCGATGCCGATGCCAGGGCTGACGGCGGCGCCGTGGCCTTCGCCGGGGCACTCGCAGCGGCCGCGGGCGACCCCGAGCGGGAGCGCGCCATCCCCGTCGACCAGACCCACGTCTCGGTGATCGTCGACGAGTGCTGGGTCGTGAAGATCGTGGGGTCCTGGGGCGCGGCGGACCGCTCCGCAGCCATTCTCGAGCGACTGCGCGCCGCCGGATCGACTGCGACGCCCGCATTCGTCGGAGCCCTGGAGTGGCAGCACCCGGATCGCGGATCCTCGGCGCTCGCGCTCGTGAGCGCCTATGTGCCCGACTCCGACGACGGCTGGACCTGGGCCGTGGACGACGCGCTCGCCCACCTCGCCCGCGGGGCGGCGAAGCCCGACTGGCCGGCGCGGCTGGGGGCGCTCGCCGCGGAGATGCACACGGCACTGCGCATCGAGCCGACGGAGGCCCATGCGGCGCCGGATCCGCGGGCCGGGGACCGTGCGCGGGCGCGCGCCGTGCACGAGCGGGCCTTCGCGGCCATCGACGCGGTCGGCAGCGCCGCGGCCGTCGCCGCACCCGGCAGCACTGCGGCGGGCGGGCTCGACGGTTCGGCGCGCGGTTCGGCCGGCTTTGCCGTGCGGATGCGGGCCCGGCGGGAGGCGCTCGCCGCAGCGATCGGGACGATCCCGGACCGATCCGATGCACCCCTCGTCACCCCGCACGGCGACTTCCACGTCGGCCAGATCCTGCGCACCGGCGACGGCCGCTATCTGGTGCTGGACTTCGACGGCGACCCGCAGTGGGGCCCCGAGCAGCGGTTCCGCCCCGACGGCGCCGCACGCGATGTCGCCCACATGCTCGTCTCCATCGATCTCGTGGCCGCCGTCGTGCAGCGACGCCTGGGCGGCCCCGACGAGCGGGCGTGGAGCTGGGCGGACTCGGCGAAGCAGGGGTTCCTCGAGGCCTACGAAGCCGTGGCCGGGAGCGAGATGCTCGATGCCGCGGCCGTCCCCGGCCTCGTGGCCGAGCAGCTGCTGATCGAGCTCGCCTACGCCGAGCGGTTCCTCCCCGAGTGGAGGTACGCGCCCGACGGCGCGATCACCCGTCGCTATGCGAGCCGCCGAGCCGCGAACGAGCGATCCGCGAACGACCGTGCTGAAAACGACAGCACTGAAAACGACCGAACTGAAGACTACGACGAGACGGAGCCGCCATGGATCCCGCCAGCTTCACCGACGACCTGAACCGCCTGCCCGAGCGCCTCGGCGCCCTCGCGGAGCTCCTCGACGCGGGCCTGCCGGGCCTCGAGGAGGCCGAGCGCATCGGTGCCGTCGCGTCCGCCCGCGCCGGGCGTCCGCCGCGCGTGCTGATACTCGGAATGGGGTCGAGCAACTACGCGGGGGACGCCGTCGCCCGGGAGGCGCGCGAGGCCGGCGGCTCCGTGGTCGCGGAGCTCGCCAGCACGCGGTCGCTCCCCGCGGCCGCAGACGACCTCGTCGTCATCGCGGTCTCGGCCACCGGCGGCAGCGTCGAGGTGCTCGACGCCGTCGGGGCCTACACCGGCACCGGCCGGCTGATCGCCGTCACCAACCGAGCCGGTTCGAAGCTCGAGGCCGTCGCCGACCTGACCATCGGGCAGCACGCCGGTGTCGAGGCCAGCGGGATCGCGTGCCGATCCTTCCGTCATACGCTGGTGGTCCTGCGGGCGCTCGTCGCCGCGCTGCACGATCCGGCGCACCCCGTCCGTGCGCGCCTCGGCGGCCTGCCCGAGCTGGCGCGCGCCGGCGCGGCCGCGAACGCGGCGCTGCTCGAGACCGCGGGCGACTGGCTCGCCCCGGTGACCGAGGCCCTCACCGCGCCGATGGGCGCCTGGGTGCTCGCCCCCGTCGAGCGCTTCTCGTCGTCCCGCCAGTCGGCGCTGATGATGCGCGAGGTGCCGCGCCGCCCGGCGTTCGCCTCCGAGACCGGCGACTGGTCGCACGTCGACGTGTACCTGACGAAGACCCAGGACTACCGGGCGCTCGTCTACGCCGGCTCGGCATGGGACGCCCAGGCGATCGACTGGATGACGCAGCGCGGATCGACGTGGGTGTCGGTCGCGGGCGAACTGCCGGGAGCCGCCGCCGCGGTACGGTTCCCCGGGGACGAGGATCCGCGCGTGGCGCAGCTCGCCGAGGTGCTCGTCGCCGAGCGGGTGGCGGCGCGCTGGTTCGAGCTCGGCTGACTCGCCGGGCTGTGCATGCCTCGGTGAACCCTTGGCGAGAGGCGGAAAAAGGTTCTTCTGCGGGAGAATTCCCACCTTCTTCCGCCTTTCGCAGGGTGGAGGCGGGGTGGGATCGGGCCTACCGGCGTTGGGCTACTCGTGCTGACGTGCGCCGGCCTGCACCGACGCGCGCCGGCCCGCTCGCTCACCCGTCGGCGAGGGACTCGCGCATGAAGCGGACCACGTTCGGATCGATGATCACATCGGCCGGGCGGAGCGGGCGCTTCAGGTAGAGGCCTTCGAGCGAGCGGACCCGGCTCAGGGCGACGTAGGTCTGGCCGGCGCTGAAGGCGCGCGGACCCAGATCCACCACGGCGGCGTCGTAGGTGTGCCCCTGCGACTTGTGCACGGTCACGGCCCAGGCGAGGCGCAGCGGGAACTGCTCGAACTCGGCCACGACCTCCTTCTCGAGCTTCTTGGTCTCGGCGTCGTAGCGGTAGCGGTAGCGCTCCCAGACGGTCGGCTCGACCTCGAACTCCTCGTCGCCGACCTCCACCCAGACGGTTCCCTCGACGCGCGAGACGGTGCCGATCGTGCCGTTGACCCAGCGGCCGTCGGAGTCGTTCCGCAGGAACATCACCTGCGCGCCGGGCTTCAGCTCGAGCACCTCGTCGGCCGGATAGAGATTCTCGCGGAACTCGCCGTTGATCTCCGCGACCGCGCGCAGCGGTCGGCCGGTGATCCGTGCGAGCCGCTCGGCGTTGATGCGCGCGACGGTCGCGTTCGTCGTCGCGAGGGTGATGACGTCGTCCGGCGCGGGCCGCGCACCGGCGGCGTTGAGATCCTCGGCCTGATCCTCCGTCACCTCACCGTGGCGCACCGCGCCGAGGATCTGCTTGAAGCGGTCGTCGCGCTGCCGGTGCACCTCGGTCAGCTCGATCGTCGTCATCGGGGTGTCGAGCCACACCTTCGCGTCGAAGAACCAGAGCGAGCGGTAGGTGTCGTGGAAGTAGGCGCGCTCGTGCGGATCCCGCGGGGGAACCGGTGGAAGCTGGTAGGGATCGCCGAACATGATGATCTGGGCGCCGCCGAACGGGTCGTGGCGCTTGCCCCTGGCCAGGCGCAGGGAGCGGTCGATGGCGTCCATGAGGTCGGCCGACACCATCGAGATCTCGTCGATCACGAGCGTGTCGATCGCGGCGAGCAGCTTCTTGAGCTCGGCGGGCTGGTCGAGGTCGTGATCGGCGATGATGCCGGTGGGCAGCCGCAGCAGCGAATGGATCGTCTGCCCGCCGACGTTGAGCGCGGCGACACCCGTCGGGGCGCACACCGCGATGATCTTCGAGGTGTTGAAGGAGAGGTGCCCCAGGATCGTGCTCTTGCCGGTGCCGGCCCGCCCGGTGACGAAGACGTGCTCGCGGGTGTGCTCGATCCGTTCGAAGACGGCGAGCTGCTCTGGGCTGAGTTCCGGGCGGGGCACTCGCCCAGGGTACTCGCTGCACGGGATCCGGGGCGCCGATCGCGAGCCGCTGGGCAATGCCGATCCTCGGCGTGGATATCCGTCCGCATTCGGCGTATCGTCGGTGGCGTGAGCCGGTTCCTTCCCGCAGATCGTCCGCGCAGGACGCAGGCAGGTGAGCGCCGGAGCGATCGTGCGGCGCCGACTGCGGTCGACGGGGAGGTGTCGTTCTGGGTGCATCGGGAGGGCCGCCCCGTCCTGCGTGCCGCGCTGCCCGGATCGATCGAGGCCGATGTCGCGATCGTCGGCGCCGGGATGACCGGGCTCTGGACGGCGTACTACCTGAAGCGCGCGGCGCCGGAGCTCGATATCGCGGTGCTCGAGAAGGAGTTCGCCGGCTTCGGTGCCTCGGGACGCAACGGCGGATGGCTGAGCGCGAAGATCCCGGGCCAGTTCCGCCGCTTCGCGAAGTCCCGGGGTATCGCCGCCGCCCGTGCGCTGGAGCGCGAGATGATCGCCTCGGTGGTGGAGGCCTGCGAGGTCGCCCGGGCCGAGGGCTTCGGCGACGAGGTGGTCCGCGATGGGCTGATGCACGTCGCGACGAGCCCGGCCCAGCTCGCCCGGCTGCACGCGCAGGTCGCGGAGCTGCCGGACCGCGGGTGGATCGAAGGGGAGGACTTCCGGCTCCTCACGCCGTCCGAGTTCGATGAGCGCGTGCACGTCGCCGGCTCGATGGGCGGCTATTGGAGCCCGCACTGCGCGCGGATCGACCCCGCGCGATTCACCTTCGGCCTCGCCCGCGCGGTCGAGCGGCTCGGCGTCACGATCTACGAGGGCACGACGGTCAGACGGATCCAGCCGCGTGCGGCGATCACCGACCGCGGCGTCGTCAGCGCGCCGACCGTGGTGCGTGCGCTCGAGGGCTACACCGGCTCGCTCGAGGGCCACCGGCGCCGGTTCCTGCCGATGAACAGCAGCATGGTCGTCACCGAACGGCTCACCGACGAGCAACTCGCTTCGGTCGGCTGGCGGGGCGCCGAGCTCCTGGGCGACGCGGCGCACAACTTCGCCTACATCCAGCGCACCGCGGATGGCCGCATCGCTCTCGGCGGTCGCGGAGTGCCCTACGATTTCGCATCGGGATTCGACCGGCAGGGGCGCACCGCGGATGCCGCCGTCACGCAGCTCGGATCCCGCCTCGTCCAGCTCTTCCCGGGGCTGGCCGATGCGCGTCTTGCGCACAGCTGGTCGGGCGTGCTCGGCGTCCCCCGCGACTGGTGCGCGGGCGTGAACCACGATCCGGCGACGGGGCTCGCGGATGCCGGCGGGTATGTCGGCCACGGCGTGACCTCCGCGAACCTGGCGGGGCGCACGCTGCGGGATCTGATCCTCGGCGAGCCGAGCGAGCTGACCCGACTGCCCTGGGTGGGGCGCACTGCGCGGGACTGGGAGCCCGAACCGCTGCGCTGGATCGCCGCGTCCGCGCTGTACGCCGCCTATCGCCATGCGGATCGCGCCGAGTACCGCACGGGCCGGGCGCGCACGCATGCGTCCGCGCGGATCGCCGACCTCATCAGCGGACGGTGACGGAGCCCGCGAGCGATGCTCGGAGCGAGGCGGCCGGTCGTGAAGGCGGCGGGTCGCGCACCCGCCCGATAGTCTGAAGAGGTTTCCGTAGATCGGCCGGCAGATTTCGAGGAATGACCTATGCGGCGCACGATGAATTCGCTTCTGATCGGATCGACGGCCGCTGCCGCCCTCGTGATCGGCCCCGCGGTCGTCGCACAGGCCGCACCGGTCTCGACGCCGAGCGCGTCGGTTGTCGCGGCGCCGGCCGCGGGTGCGGCCACGGTGGCGGTCACGGTGGCGTCGGCTCAGGTCGGCGCGAGTGCGCCGCAGGCGCCGCTCGCCGCCGCGAAGGGCAAGAAGAAGGCCAAGAAGCCGAGCCCGGCGAAGTTCGCCAAGAAGGTGAACGCGGCCGCGAAGAAGAAGGTGCGCGCGGCGCGGGTCACCTCCGCCCTGCAGTGGTCGATCCCGGTGAAGTCCACGAAGAAGCGGGCCTGGTGGGTGTCCGTCAGCGTCGGCAAGGGCTACCGCCTGGGCAATAGCACCATCGGGAACAGCGCGAGTCAGGCGACGGTCACCGCCTACCGCAAGGCCGTGATGGCGACGTTGAAGCGGAACAAGCTGAAGCCGACCGGCACCGTGAAGTTCTCGAATCAGATCACCAAGTCCTACGCCGGTTCGCGTTACGTCTGCTCGGTCGGATACACGGTGCCGAGCCGGTACGGGGTGACGCCCTCGTCGTCGTTCTGGTGCACGACGCGGGCGAAGGCGAACGCCGCGGTGAAGCGGCTCGCACCGTTCGAGAAGGCGTACCGGTCAGGAGGCCGATCGACCAAGGGGATCGGCTTCAGCGGAGCCGCGAAGGTGAAGTCGAGCGCCTCCGCCGAGTACCGGGCGTACAAGAAGACCACGGTCGGGATCGGCCCCGTCGAGGGCGTGGGCGGCTTCTCCGGGTACTTCGGCAAGGCTCCGGGCAAGAGCTGGCGGTTCGTGCTCGGCGTTCAGGCGATCCAGAACTGCAGCGACTGGGAGGCGACCCAGCTCGGCCGCCGCGCCTGGGCCGGTTTGAGCTGCTGGCGCGGGGACTACTCGACCGGATACGAGGACAAGGTGCGGGCCTGGTAGCAGGTCGGGCAGCGTACCGGGCGCCGGTGCGCGAGGCACCGGACCCGGACCGGGACCGCATCGGATCGGATCGGCTGGTTCGGCTCGGATCGGCTCGGTGTGCGATGCAACGGCATGCGCCGCGGGCATCCGTCCAGAGTCGCGCAAACTGAGAGTTGAGTGAATGAGGCTCAACTTTCGCGCCGAGAACTTGACGCGATCCGGCACGCGAGTAAACTTGAGTGCAAATGGCTCAACTTGCGCGGGAGGCGCCGATCGAGCCGTAGAAATGCAGAGATCCGGGATCCGCCAGGCCCACGCGCCGGCGAAGCCCACCATCCGTACGACACCCAAGGAGAAACGTATATGTCACGTGCAGTAGGCATCGACCTCGGCACCACCAACTCGGTCGTCGCCGTCCTCGAGGGCGGCGAACCCACCGTCATCGCGAACGCCGAGGGCTTCCGCACCACGCCCTCGATCGTCGCCTTCACCAAGGACGGCGAGGTGCTCGTCGGCGAGACCGCCAAGCGCCAGGCCGTCACCAACGTCGACCGCACCATCGCCTCGGTCAAGCGCCACATGGGCACCGACTGGAAGAGCGATGAGATCGACGGCAAGCGCTACACCGCGCAGGAGATCAGCGCCCGCACGCTGATGAAGCTGAAGCGCGACGCCGAGACCTACCTGGGCGACAAGGTGACCGACGCCGTCATCACCGTGCCCGCCTACTTCAACGACGCCGAGCGCCAGGCCACCAAGGAGGCCGGCGAGATCGCGGGCCTCAACGTGCTCCGCATCATCAACGAGCCCACCGCGGCCGCCCTGGCCTACGGCCTCGACAAGGGCAAGGAGGACGAGCTGATCCTCGTCTTCGACCTCGGCGGCGGCACCTTCGACGTCTCGCTGCTCGAGGTGGGCAAGGACGACGACTTCTCCACCATCCAGGTCCGCGCGACCGCCGGCGACAACCGCCTCGGCGGCGACGACTGGGATCAGCGCATCGTCGACTGGCTCGCGCAGCAGTTCAAGGCCACCACCGGCGTCGACGTCTCGGGCGACAAGATCGCACTGCAGCGTCTGAAGGAGGCTGCGGAGCAGGCGAAGAAGGAGCTGTCGAGCTCGATGAGCACGCAGATCCAGCTGCCCTACCTCTCCCTCACCGAGAACGGGCCCGCGAACCTCGATGAGACGCTGACCCGCGCGAAGTTCGAGGAGCTGACGAAGGATCTGCTCGAGCGCACCCGCAAGCCGTTCACCGACGTGATCGCCGAGGCCGGCGTCAAGGTCTCCGACATCGCGCACGTCGTGCTCGTCGGCGGCTCGACCCGCATGCCCGCGGTCTCGGATCTGGTGAAGCAGCTCACCGGCGGCCAGGAGCCCAACAAGGGCGTCAACCCCGATGAGGTCGTCGCCGTCGGCGCCGCCCTGCAGGCCGGCGTGCTGAAGGGCGAGCGCAAGGACGTGCTGCTGATCGACGTCACCCCCCTGAGCCTCGGCATCGAGACCAAGGGCGGCATCATGACGAAGCTCATCGACCGCAACACCGCTATCCCGACGAAGCGCTCGGAGACCTTCACCACGGCCGAGGACAATCAGCCGTCGGTGGCGATCCAGGTGTTCCAGGGCGAGCGCGAGTTCACCCGCGACAACAAGAACCTCGGCACCTTCGAGCTGACCGGCATCGCTCCGGCGCCCCGCGGCATCCCCCAGATCGAGGTCACCTTCGATATCGACGCCAACGGCATCGTGCAGGTGGCGGCGAAGGACAAGGGCACCGGCAAGGAGCAGACGATCACGATCTCGGGCGGCTCGAGCCTCTCGAAGGAGGACATCGAGCGGATGGTGCGCGAGGCCGAGGAGCACGCGGCCGAGGACAAGCAGCGCCGCGAGGCCGCCGAGACCCGCAACAACGCCGAGCAGCTCGCCTACTCGGTCGAGAAGCTGATCTCGGAGAACGAGGACAAGCTGCCCGAGGACGTCAAGACCGAGGTCCAGGGCGACCTCGACGCGCTGAAGCAGGCGCTCGCCGGCGACGACGACGCGGCGGTGAAGACCGCCGCCGACAAGCTCGGCGAGAGCCAGCAGAAGCTCGGCCAGGCGATCTACGAGGCCGCGCAGCAGGAGGCCCCGGAGGCCGCCGGCGACGCCGCCGACTCGAACGACGAGGACGTGGTCGACGCCGAGGTCGTCGAGGACGATGAGGAGCAGAAGTAGCCATGACGAATGAGGAACGGCTGCCGGGCGATCCGCACGGCGACGATGTTCCCCAGGGCGCGGAAGGGTCGGAGGCTGCTGCCTCCGGCCCTCAGCCGCAGGAGGGGGACCTGACCGTCGAGGACATCATCGGCGCCGAGCAGTCGGCGGGCGTCGCTGACGCGGACGCGCCGGATGACGCGGCGGCGACGGACGATGAGGCGAATCCCCACCTCGACGACCTGCGCCGCATCACCGCCGAGTACGCCAACTACCGCAAGCGCACGGAGGCGAACGCCGTGCTCGAGAAGCAGCGCGCGACCGCCGCGGCGATCCTGCCCCTGCTCCCCGTGCTCGACGACCTCGACCGCGCCGAGCAGCACGGCGATCTCGAAGAGGGCAGCGCCTTCGCCACGATCGCCCAGAAGCTCCGCGGCACCGTCGAACGGATGGGCCTCGAGAGCTTCGGCGAGAAGGATGAGCCCTTCGACCCCCAGCAGCACGAGGCGATCGCCCAGGTTCCGGTGCCCGGCACCGAGCAGCCGACCGTGCTCGATGTGATCGAACGAGGCTACCGTATCGGAGACGTTGAACTGCGCCCCGCGAAGGTAGCGGTGGCGGTGGGGGCAGATGGCTAGTCAGGACTGGCTCGAGAAGGATTTCTACCAGATCCTCGGCGTCGCCAAGGATGTGAGCGATGCCGAGCTGAAGAAGGTCTATCGCAAGCTGGCGCGGAAGTACCACCCGGATTCGAACCCGGGCGATGCGGCTGCCGAGGCGAAGTTCAAGGAGATCAGCGAAGCCTTCGCCGTGCTCTCCGACAGCGAGCAGCGGGCCGAGTACGATCAGATCCGCGCCATGGGCGCCGGGTCGGCCCGCTTCACGGCCGGCGGGGCGGGCGGGCAGGGCTTCGAGGACATCTTCGGCGGCATGTTCGGCGGCCAGGGCGGGCGTACGCAGTACACGTTCCAGAACGGCGGCCAGGGCGGCTTCGAGGACATCTTCAGCATGTTCGGCGGCGGAGCGCAGCAGCGCGGGCCGCGACCGGGCCGCGATGTCACGGCCTCGACCACGCTCGACTTCGAGACGGCCGTGCGCGGCGACACCGTCACCCTGCAGGCGCCGAGCGGCACGGTCAAGGTGAAGATCCCCTCCGGCGTCAACGACGGCCAGAAGATCAAGGTGCGCGGCAAGGGCGAGCCGAGCCCCGACGGCGGCCCGGCCGGTGACATCATCCTCACCGTTCACGTGCGCAAGCACCCCGTGTTCGAGCGCGACGGCCACCACCTGCGGCTCACCCTGCCGGTGACGTTCTCCGAAGCCGCGCTCGGGGCCACGGTCGAGGTGCCGACCCTGGGCGGCGACCCGGTGAAGCTCCGGATCCACCCGGGGACGCCGAGCGGCCGGATCCTGCGGGTCAAGGGCCGCGGAGTCCACTCGGCCAAGGGCTCGGGCGACCTGCTGGCCGAGGTGCAGGTGGCGGTGCCGGCGCACCTGAGCGACGAGGCGAAGGAGGCCCTCGAGGCCTTCCGCCGCACGGAACCCGACGAGAACCCCCGCGCCGACCTGCTCGCGCGGGCGAAGGGGTAGGTATGGCCCCCGTCATTCTGCGTGCCGGGCGGCGTTCCTGCCCCGTCATCCTGCGCGAGCGCAGCGAGTCGCAGGATCCAGCTACGGAGTCGCGTATGGATCCTGCGACTTCGTTCGCTGCGCTCACTGCGCGCAGGATGACGGTGGGAGCGAGCGAACGCGGGATGACGGCGGGTATGGAGGAGCGACCATGACGCAGCAGATGGATCGGCACACCCCGATCTTCGCGATCGCCGCCGCCGCCGAACTGGCCGAGATGCACCCGCAGACCCTGCGCCAGTACGACCGGATCGGACTCGTATCGCCGCAGCGGACCAGCGGCAACACCCGCCGCTATTCGCTGCACGACGTCGAGCGACTGCGCGAGGTCGCCCGGCTCTCGGCGGAGGGGCTCAGCCTCGAGGGCATCCGCCGCGTGCTGCAGCTCGAGGACCGCGTCGCCGAGCTCCAGGACCGCGTGCGGGAGCTCGAGCGCGCGCTCTCGAACGAGGTGCTGAGCCGGCCCGAGCGGCGCGTCTTCGCCGCCGGCACCGCCGGAGAGGTGATCTCGATGCGCCGTGGCGCGCGCGTGCGCCGCAGCGCCGAGGTCGTCGTGTGGCGGCCCGGGACGGATCAGCGCTAGAACGCTCCGGGCTCTGCGGGAACGGCAGTGCTGAAACGGCAGTGCTGAAACGGCACCGATCTGCAGGATTGCACAGGCGAATGCGGGTGGCCCTGTGCAATCCTGCAGATCGGTGCATCCCTGCAGCGGACTGCTCTGCGAGAATAGGGCGATGACCGGGATCGACGAGGTGTTCGCCGCCCTGTCGCGCGAACCGGATCTCGACTCGGCCGAGCTGCAGGCGCACGACGCCACCGATCGGCTGCTGCTCGAACTCGCCGCGGCGAGTTCCGATCCCGACCCGGCATCGCTCGGCGCCGGTACCCTGAGCATCATCGGCGACCGCCACGGGGCGCTCACCCTCGGGGCCGCGGCCGCGCTGGGTGCCCGCGGGATCCGCGTCTTCCAGGATCCGCTCCTCGCCGAGCGCGCCCTCGCCGTCAACGCGGCCCGGCTCGGGCTCTCGGGCGCCTACGCGAACCACCCGCTCGGCGCTGAACTGCTCGTCGGCGCGGAGCTCGTGCTGCTCCAGCTGCCCCGCTCGCTCGCAGAGCTGGACGAGATCGCGCAGACGATCGCCCGGTACGCCGCGCCCGGCGTGACCGTGCTCGCCGGCGGCCGGGTGAAGCACATGACCCGTGCCATGAACGACGTGCTCGGGCGCAGCTTCGGCGAGGTCGCCGCCGGGCTCGCGGCGCGCAAGTCGCGGATCCTGACCGCCCGTTCTCCGCTCGACGCCGCACGCATCGAAGACCTGCGCTTCCCCGTCTGGGGCAGCGATCCCGACCTCCCGTTCGCACTCGCCGCGCACGGCGCCACGTTCGGGGGCGCGACCTTGGACCGCGGCAGCCGGATGCTGCTGCGCAGCCTCTCGGAGGAGCCGCCGGCCGGTGAGCCGCGAACCGTCGTCGACGTGGGATGCGGCAACGGAGTCCTCGCAGTCTCGGCCGCGTTGGCCTTCCCCTCGGCGCAGGTCATCGCCACCGATCAGTCGGCGGCCGCCGTCGCAGCCACCCGGCTCACGGCCGACGCGGCCGGGGTGGCCGCACGGATCGACGTGATCCGAGCCGATGGGGCCGAAGCCGTGCCCGAAGGGTGGGCCGAGCTGATCCTGCTCAACCCGCCCTTCCACAGCGGCGCGACCGTGCACGCAGGGGTCGCGCACCGCCTGATCCGATCCTGCGCCCGCGCCCTCGCGCCGGGCGGCGAACTGCGCCTCGTCTTCAACTCCGGCCTCGCCTACCGGTCGGTTGTCGAACGCGCGATCGGCCCGGCCCGGCAGCTCGACCGGGACCGCACCTTCACGGTGCTGGCCGCCCGTCGACGGCGACCGCGCTGACCACCGGGGTGCACGCGCACATCCGAGACGCCCGCGAGTGGCCTGCCGCCCATATTCGCGTCGACGGCTGCGTTGTACCGTAATCTCTACATACGGGGAAGCTACGAGCGAAGGAGCGTCATGGTGACACGCACACGTATCGGATCATCGGATCTCGAGATCGCGAGGCTCGCGCTCGGCGGCAACGTCTTCGGATGGACCGCGGACCGCGACACCGCCTTCGATGTGCTCGACGCGTTCGTCGCCGGCGGCGGCGATTTCGTCGACACCGCCGACGTCTACCCCTCGTGGGCCCCCGGACGATCCGGCGGCGAGAGCGAAGCGATCATCGGGGAGTGGCTGGCCGCGCGCGGCGCCCGGGACCGGGTGACCGTCGCCACCAAGGTCGGCACCCATCCCGAGTTCACGGGCCTCGCCACCCGCAACGTGCGGGCGGCCGCCGACGCATCGCTGCGGCGCCTCGGATCCGACCGTATCGACCTCTACTACGCCCACTACGACGACCCCGACACGCCGCTCGAAGAGACGGTCGCGGTATTCTCCGAGCTCGTCGACGCGGGCAAGGTGCGCTGGATCGGCGTCTCGAACTACACGGCCGCCCGCGTGTCGGAGTGGTGCGACATCGCCCGTGCCGGCGGCTACCACCTGCCGGTGGCGCTGCAGCCGCACTACAACCTCGTCGAGCGCCACTACGAGACCAACGGCCTGCGCGAGGCGGCCGAGAAGGAGGGCCTCGGCGTCTTCCCCTACTACTCGCTGGCTGAGGGATTCCTCGCGGGCAAATACCGCGACCCCGACGCCGCCGTCGCCGAGGGGGCGAGCGAGCGTGCCGAGGACGCGGTGCGCTACCTGGACAGCCGGGGCCGGCTCGTGCTCGCGGCCCTCGACGACGTGGCCGCCCTGCACGGCGTCGACGTCGCCGCGGTCTCGCTGGCCTGGCTGCGGCAGCAGCCGACCGTCACCGCCCCCATCGTGAGCGCGCGCACCACGGAGCAGCTGCCGCCGCTGCTCGCATCGCTCGACCTCGAGCTCAGCGCCGCCGAGCTGGAGGCGCTCACTGCGGCATCCGCCTGAGCGAGGGGCGCGAGGCGACACCGTGAGCACCGCTCGGGTCGTGATCGCAGGCGGCGCCGGTCTGATCGGATCCGAGCTCGCGCGATCGCTGCGCGCCGATGGCATCGAGGTCACGCGCCTCGTCCGGCGACCGGCTCGCGCACCCGACGAGGCGGAGTGGTCGGCCGCCGCTGCACCTGATTCAGGCGTGCTCGATCCGGAAGTGCTCGCCGGAGCGGCCGCCGTCGTCTGCCTGAACGGCGCGAGCATCGGACGGCTGCCCTGGACTCGGCGCTACCGCGAGACCCTGCGCCGATCCCGGATCGAGCCGACGCGCGCGCTCGCAGCGGCGATCCGCGCGCTCGGCTCCGAGGCCCCGGCGCTGCTCGCCGGCTCGGCGGTCGGCTACTACGGCCATCGCCCGGGCGAGGAGATCGACGAGACCGGAGCACCGGGCGCGACCTTCCTCGCCGGGCTGTGCGCGGAGTGGGAGCGCGAGGCGCTCGCCGCCGGCCCCGCCGCGCGCGTCGTGCTGCTGCGCACGGCGCCGCTGCTGCACCGGAGGGGCGTGCTGAAACCCTTGATGGCTCTGACCCGTCTCGGCCTCTCGGGTCCGCTCGGCTCCGGCCGGCAGATCTGGCCCTGGATCTCCCTCGAGGACGAGGTGCGGGCGATCCGCCATCTCATCGACTCCGCGATCGAAGGCCCGGTCAACCTCACCGGACCGACGCCGGCGAGCGCGAACGAGATCGGCCGGGAGCTGGCGCGCGCGATGCGCCGGCCCTTCGCGCTGCCGGCGCCGGCCTGGGCGCTGCGGCTCGCACTCGGCGTCGACGCCGCCGACTCGCTGCTGCTCGCCGACGCCCGCGTGGTGCCGGCGGTGCTGGAGCGCAGCGGGTTCGAGTTCCGGCATCGGGATCCGGCCACCGCGGTGGCCGCGGCCCTCGACGCCGAGCCGGAGGGATGAGCCGCCGGTCGCTCGTTCGATCGCTCGGCCTGCGAGAATGATCGGATGACTGAGACCCACGGCGATCTCCGCGAGCCCGCGGCGCATCCCGAGCGCACGACGGCGGGAGTCGGCCCCTGGCCCGGCGGTCCCGAGGCCTGGCCCGGCGGTGCCGATGCCGAGCGCTACGACCCCGAGCTGCTCGCGCACGGCGACACCCGCAACGTCATCGATCGTTACCGGTACTGGCGAATGGAGGCGATCGTCGCGGATCTCGACGAGCACCGTCACCCCTTCCACGTCGCCATCGAGAACTGGCAGCACGACATGAACATCGGCTCGATCGTACGCAGCGCCAACGCCTTCGCGGCCGACACCGTGCACATCGTCGGCCGCCGCCGCTGGAACAAGCGCGGCGCCATGGTGACCGACCGCTACCAGCACGTCGAGCACCGGGAGGACGTGGGGGCGCTCGCCGCCTGGGCCGCGGAGCAGGGGATCCCGGTCATCGCGATCGACAACGTGCCCGGCTGCGTGCCCATGGAGACCTACGACTGGCCGGAACGCTGCGTCATGATCTTCGGGCAGGAGGGGCCCGGGCTGACCGAGGAGGCGATCGCGGCGGCCGAGGCCGTGGTCGAGATCACCCAGTACGGTTCGACCCGCTCCATCAACGCGAGCGCCGCGGCCGCGGTCGCGATGTACTCCTGGGTGCAGCAGCACTCGACTCTCAGGCCCGGATCCGGAGCGCCATAGCCCCGACATAGGGCCGGCTGCTGGGATGGTGGCAACGAACAAGGAGACCCTCCCGTAACCACCAGCAATCTCATCCTCATCGGCGTCGATCTCGTCGCCGCGCTCGTTCTGACCCTGGGCATCTACTACCCCCGTCATCGCCGACGCGACCTCGTGGTGGCATTCCTCGGAGTGAACGTGGGCGTGCTCGCCGTCGCCTCGGCGCTCGGCACCGCCGGCGTCGCCGCCGGCCTGGGCCTGGGGCTCTTCGGCGTGCTCAGCATCATCCGCCTGCGGTCGTCCGAGATCTCGCAGCGCGAGGTCGCCTACTATTTCGCCGCTCTCGCGATGGGCCTCATCGGCGGGCTGGGCGCGACGGACATCGTCGTGCCCGCGGTGCTCATCGCACTGATCCTCGTCGTGATGTGGGTCGCGGATCACCCGGCGCTGCTCGGTCGCAGCCGGCAGCAGGTGGTTCGGCTGGATCGTGCGATCGCCGACGAGGGCGAACTGCGCTTCGAGCTCGAGCAGCGCCTCGGCGCCTCGGTGACGGCGCTCACCGTGCAGCAGCTCGACCTGGTGAACGACTCGACGCTCGTCGACGTCCGCTATCGGGTCGGGCAGGATCGCGCCCGTCTGGCGGTGGCCCGATGACCGCCGCAGCGACGGCGCCGATCGAGCTCCCGCAGCCGTCCGCCGCCATGGATCCCGCCGGCCATCCCGGATCCGAGCTCCCGCTCGGCGGCTTCGCCCCGGTCGGGCTCGACGAGCTGGTCTCGGAGGCCGAGCTGCTCACCCGGGTCGACCGCAAGTACCTCGTCCCCATCGAGGAGGCCGCCGCGATCCTCTCCCGGATCGATCCGCGCAGCCGGGTGCTCGAGATCGGCGGCAGCCGCGACTTCGGCTACGACTCCGTCTACTTCGATACGCCGGATCACCTGAGCTACCGGCTCACCGCGCAGCGCCGCCGTCGCCGCTTCAAGCTCCGCACCCGCAGCTACCTCGACACCGGGTCCGCGTACCTGGAGCTCAAGACCAAGAGCGGCCGCGGCGCGACGGTGAAGGATCGCATCCCGGTCGACCCCGCCGATCGCACCGCGCTCAGCGCCGAGGGCCGGGCCTACGTCTCGACGATGCTGGGAGCGCACGGCCACGATCCGGCGCTCGTCGACGCTCTGCGCCCCGCGCTCGTGAGCCGATACCGCCGGGCCACCCTGCTGCTGCGGTGCGGCAGCAGGGCAACGTTCGACACCCGGCTGCGCTGGCGCGACGGCTCGCGCCGGGTCGCGCTCCCCGGGCACGCGATCATCGAGTCGAAGTCGGCCGGCCGGCCGAGCGAACTCGACCGGGCGCTCTGGCGCGCGGGCCACCGCCCCAGCGGCATCAGCAAGTTCGGCACCGGCACCGCCGCACTGCATCCGGAACTCCCCGGCAACAAGTGGGCGCGCGTCCTGCGCGACCCGTTCGACACCGCATCCCGATCGGAGCACGCATCATGAAACGTTCATTCCTCATCACCTCCTCGCTCGCCGCGGCGGGTCTGATCCTGGCCGGCTGCACCGCCGTCGGCGGCATCGACGTCGCCGGTGACGGGGGCGACACCGTCGACACCGTCGCCCCCACCGCCGACGCGGTCCTCTCCGGAGACCTCGCGCCGGAGGAGGTCATGGCCGCGAACGACGACTACACGACCGTGAACGAGGACGAATGGTCCGAGGCCGACGCCGTCGACGTGGAACTTACTGGATCGAGCGCGAGCAGCGACTCGGCCGCGGTCTCCGTCGACGGGTCGACCGTGACGATCACCCAAGCCGGCGTCTACCGTCTGAGCGGGGAGCTCGAGGGCGGCGTGGTCGTGGAGGCGCCCGACGACGCGCTCGTCGTGCTGATCCTCGACGGCGTCGACATCACGAACGACGCGGGATCCGCGATCGAGGTGCGCACCGCCGACGACGTGGCGATCCACCTCGCCGACGGCAGCACGAACCGTGTCGCCGATACCGGCAGCTATGCGGAGGACGCCGACGCGAACGCCGCGATCCACGCCGACACCGACCTCACCGTCTCGGGCACCGGATCGCTCGCGGTGACCGGCAACGGCAACGACGGGATCACCAGCACGGACGACCTCGTCATCCTCTCGGGCGAGATCACCGTGACCGCCGCCGACGACGCGCTCCGCGGCAAGGACGCGCTCGCCGTGGAGGGCGGGACGCTCACGCTGACCGCGACCGGCGGCGACGGGATGAAGAGCGACGGCGACGAGGGGGATGACAGCAGCGAGATCGATTGGACCCGCGGCTACATCTACGTGAGTGGCGGCACCATCGACATCACCGCCGGGGACGACGGGCTGCAGGCCTTCACCGACACGGTCGTCGCGGGCGGCACCATCACCGCCGACGTCGCGGACGACGGCGTGAAGGGCGAGGCGATCGTGTCGGTCGGCGAGATCGCCGGCACCACGGCGCCGGTGATCACCGTGACGGCCTCGACCGAGGCGATGGAAGCCGCGAACATCGGCATCTACGGCGGGACCATCGATCTCACCGCGAGCGACGACGGCATCAACGCCTCCGGCAACGCCGAACTGCAGGCGCTGATCGCCGGCGAGGAGTTCACCGGCGTCACCGACCGTGAAGCCGATAGCGGCGAGCGGCTCGAGATCTCGGGTGGCACCGTGACCATCGACGCCGGTTCCGACGGGATCGACTCCAACGGCTCGATCACCATCAGCGGCGGCACCATCACGATCAGCAGCGCTGCGAACGGGGGTGACGGACCGATCGACGGCAACGGCACGGTGTCGGTGGCCGAGGGGACGGTGACCGCGAACGGCTCGGCATGGGACGAGTCGATGGCGAACGGCATGGGACCCGGCGGTACGGGTGGCCCCGGCGGCGGTGACGGTCCTGGTGGCACGGGCGGCCCCGGTGGCGGGGAGCCGCCGAGCGGCGGGATGCCCGGCGGCGGTTCCGGCGACATGCAGTCCGGTACGAGCGGACCCGAGGTGTCCTGAGCGCGCTCGCGCCCGCCGGGCTGCCCCTGCCGTGCTGGGCCCCGCCTTCTGGGCCGCCCCTGCCGTGCTGCCCCCGCCGGGCTGCACCTTCCGGCCTGGGCCCCGCCTTCCGGGCTGCACTTTCCGGTCCGTGCACTCCGGCCTGGGCCCGCCCGGCCCCGCACTCCGTGCTGCACCCCGGCGAACGGCCCCCTACCTGACGAGTGGCCCCGCTACTC
>NZ_CAJVAP010000009.1 GCF_910593785.1 Leucobacter soli
CCCCAGCCCCGCCCGTCCCGCACCCGTAGCCTGCTCGGCATGAGCGTGGCCGCCCTGGTCGCGGTGACCGCTCTGCACTTCGCCCCGGCGACGGCCACCGCCGCCACCGCCGGCACGGAGCTGCTGCCCAACGCGAACTTCTCGAAGGGCACGAGCGGCTGGTCCACCACGAGCTCCAACCAGACGCTCCGCGTCATCAACACGAGCAGCGGCAAAGTGGCTCACCTCAAGGTGAAGAAGTCCGGCAACGCCGTGCTCAACGATGTCCCGAACTCCGTTACCGGCGTCGCCAAGGGCACCTCTTACAAGGTGACCGCCAAGGTGCGCACCACCATCCCGAAGGCGGCCGGCGTCAAGGGCAAGGTGAGCGTGCGCGAGCTCGTGGCCAAGTCCGCCGTGAAGACCACTCAGAAGAGCTTCACGCTCTCGAACAAGAATTGGAGGACCGTGTCGTTCACGGTCACCGCGACCCGCTCCGGGTCCAGCCTCGACGTCCGCACGACGGCGACGAAGCTCCACAAGAGCAAGAACCTGCAGGTCAAGAGCGTCTCGGTGAAGACCGTCGCGTCGACCACGGGCTCGGACAGCTCCGACTCCGCGACCTGCTCCACACGGAGCCTGCCCAAGGGCACCGCGTTCGGCACGAGCATCTCGCCCGGCACCTACGGCACTCACCAGAAGGCCGTCGACCACGTCGACGGGGTCTTCGGCACGACGGTCGACACCATCCGCGTGTTCGACGGCGGCATGGTGTTCCCCTGGAGTCACTCGCGCACCAAGATGATCGCCGGCCGCGACCTCATCATGTCGTTCCGCCCGATGCCGCAGGACGTGCTCGCGGGCAAGTACGACAAGGAGTTCAAGACCTGGTTCCAGCAGGCGCCGAAGAACGTCACGATCTACTGGAGCTACATCCACGAGCCCGAGCCGCTGATCGATCAGGGCAAGTTCACGGCGGCCCAGTACCGCAAGGCCTGGCAGCGGATCGACGCGATCGCGGACTCGGTCTGCCGCAGCAACATGTATCCGACCCTCATCCTGACCGGGTGGACGGCGAGTTCCGGATCCAAGCGGGACTGGCGGGACTACTACCCGGGCTCGAAGGTGATCGAGGTCATGGCGTTCGACCCCTACAACGGGGTGCACGAGCCGGATCGGGACTACTACGCGACACCGGAGAGTCTCTTCGGCTCGGTCCGCGCGGTCGCGAAGGAGGCTGGCAAGCCGTGGGCGATCGCCGAGACCGGCTCGCGGGTGATCCCGAGCGATCAGAGCCCGAAGGGCGAGAAGCGGGCCAAGTGGCTGACGTCGCTCGCGAAGTACAGCCGCGACAACGGCGCCGTCTTCGTGACCTACTTCCACTCCACGCGCGATGGCGAGTGGCGGCTCCTCGACAAGCCCTCCGCCGACGCCTGGAAGGCGGCGATCCTGAGTTCGCCCTGATCCCCTGACGAATCCATCGGTGCATCCGATCCGGCCGCAGCGCTAGGATCGGATGCACCGCGGGGTTCCAGCTCAGGGGGGGAGCGACGACGATGACCACGAATGCATCGGCTCAGCCCGGGATCGATATCCGTCGATACTGGGACATCCTCGTCTCGCGCTGGCGCCTGGTCATCGCCATCGCCCTGCTCGGTCTCCTGGCCGCAGGCGCCTATCTCTTCATCGTCCCGCCCACGTATACCGCCGTCACGACGCTCTCGGTCTATCCGCTGACCACCGAGCGCTATGCGCCCAACCGCAACATCGGCAACCTGGTCGACATGGACGCCGAGGCGGTGATGGCTTCGTCGTTCACCGTCGCCGAGGTCGCCGCCGAGTCGACGGACGGCGGCTGGACCGCCGCCGAGCTGCGCGGCGGCACCACGGCCGTGGCCGGGGCCGGCAGCACGACGCTGACGATACGCGTCGTGGGCCCGAGCGAGGCGCTCGCCCGCACCGGCGCGGCGGCCATGGCGGAGGCGTACCTGCAGATGCGCTCGGACGAAGCCGCCGACAGCATCGACAGCATTGTCGAGAGCGATCGCGAGCGGATCAACGAGCACCGTCAGCAGCTCACCGACGCTCTGGAGCGGCTCGCGGCCGCCGAGCCCGGGAGCACCGCCGCCGCCGAAGCCGCCGCGGACCAGCAGATCCTCAACCTGCAGATCTCGTCGCTGCTCACCCGGATCAGTTCGCTCGAGGGCATCGACACGACCGGCGGCATTATCCTCAATCCCGCATCGATGACGGCGATCACGGTCAAGCCGCCGCGCACCACCACGCTGGCCACCGGGCTCGCCGGAGGGCTGCTGCTGGGCATCATCGCGGCATTCGTCACGCACTCGCGGCGCAAGGTCGTGCGCTCCGGCTACGATCTCAGCCGCGCGCTCGAAGTCGAGACGCTGGGGAAGCTGCCCACCATCGGCGGCGGAGGCGTCGGAGCGAGCGCGGGCGTCGAGCATTCGGACGTCGAGCGCGCAGCCGGCGGAGACGAGGCGCTCGCGACGGCCGCGCAGCGCCTGCTCCGTCAGGCGGCATTGCGCGATGCCCGCACCATCACGATCGTCGTCGACGCCGAGGAGTCCGCCGCGGCGGATCTCGTCGACCGGCTGGCGCGGGAGATGGGCGACATCGACGCGCCGGTCGCGGTGGTCTCGCGACCCGGGGAGCGGCCGACGAGCCGCGCCGCGTACGTGCTGCTGCCGATCACCGCCGCCGCGACGCACGCGGAACGACTGCGCGCGCTGCGGGTGAGCGATGTCGCGGTGCTCGTGCCGAAGCTCGGCGAGACCCGCCTCGCCGAGGTCCGCGCACTGGGGCGCGAATCCGAGCAGATGGGGGCGCCGCTCATCGGCGTGCTGCTCCTCGCCGCCGAGAGCCGGGGCAAACGAGGCTGACACGCGGGCCGACGGGACGCGCGATCACGAAGGGGTGTCGACATGGGAGTCGTTCGGAAGGTCAAGGATCGGTCGCCGCGCTGGATCCGCGATTCGGCGGATCAGGCGACACGACGGTACGGGCTGCTCACCAGCGGGGCTCGGACGCTCCCGGACTATCTGATCACCGGGACGAAGCGGGGCGGCACCACCTCCCTGTACAACTACCTGCTGCGCCATCCGGGCGTCATGCGCATGTTCCCCGGGTCGCGCGACCTCAAGAGCACCGACTACTTCTTCCGCCGCGGGCGGAGCGAGGCCTGGTACCGCTCGCACTTCCCCACCACCGGGGAGCGCCGCCGCGCGGCGCAGGATCTCGGCTACGCGCCGGTCTGCGGGGAGGCATCGCCCTACTACTGCTGGGATCCGCGGGTCGCCCCCTTCGTCCGAGAGGTGGCGCCGGAGGTGCGGGCGATCCTGCTGATCCGGGATCCGGTGCGGCGAGCCTGGTCCCACTACCAGGAGCGCGTGCAGAACGGGGTCGAGCCGCTCGGGTTCTCCGACGCGCTCCGGGCGGAGGAGGATCGCATCGGCGAGGAGCGCACCCGCATGCTCGCCGACCCCGAGTACTACAGCCCCGCCTTCGACTGGTACGCCTACCGCGCGCGGGGCGAGTACCTCCCCCAGATCGAGAACTGGCTCTCGCACTTCTCACGAGACCGGCTGCTCGTGGTCCGCTCCGAGGATCTCTACGGCGACACGCAGGCGACCTTCGACCGCGTCTGCGCCTTTCTCGGCCTGCCGACCGTCGAGATGTCGACGCGGAAGACCTTCAACGCGACGTGGCGCACCCGGGACGACGTCCCCGACGACGCCCGCGAGTCGCTGAGCGAGCACTACGAGAGCCACAACGCGCGGCTCGAGGAGTTCCTCGGGGAGAGGCTGGGCTGGTGACCGCCGGCCGCGATGGTGCTCGCGGCGACGATACTCGCGGCGCCGGCGACTGCGGTCGTCTCGCGGCCGCGGAGATCGCGCTGGTGGCCGAGCAGCTGTGGCCCGGCTGTGCCCGGCCCGACTTCCGGGCCGTCGCGGGACCGGCGGGGACGACCGGATGGGTCGAAGTGGAGCGGCACGCGGTCCTGGAGCGCGGTGGGCGCATCGAACTGATCCTGCCCGCGCGCCGCACGGTCGCCGCGCGCGGCCTCGCCGCCTACGCCCGGCTCCGTCCGATGCGGCTCCGGCTCGGTCGCGCCGCCCTCGCCGCCGCCCTGGCCGCAGGCATCGTCCGCCCCCGCGCCTACATCGCGCTGGAGGCGCGGGCCGGGGGGCAGGATGGCGGAGCCCACGCCGGCGGCGCCGGCGGCGCCCGCGACGAGACCGTCGTCGGGCAGTTGCGCGCGGCGTTCGGCGCGGAGACCGACGTGCTCGTGCACGTGCGGCGCACGGCCAACCGCAAAGCACTGCTCCAGGTGCTGGACGCCTCCGGGCGCACGCTGGGGTTCGCCAAGGCGGCGCGGGATCCCGCGTCGTCGGCCGGGATCCGGACCGAGCTCGCAGCGCTCACCGAGCTCGCGGCGCTCAACGACAGCGATGGCGATGGCAATGGCGACAGCCGGTCGCCTTGCGTCCGCACGCCCCGGGTACTGCTGCAGGGATCGAGCGCCGGGCTGCCCTTCGTGATGACGGAACCGCTGCCGCGGGGTATTCGAGCGGTCGGCCGGGCCGGTTCGGATGCGCCGTCGATCGCGGAGTTCGCCGCCCTCGCTCCGGTCGCCCGCTGGGCCCGCCCCGCGGAGAGCGGGCATCTCGCCCGCCTCCGTTCGCGGTCCGAGGATCCGGGGATCGCCCGGCTCGAGCAGAGCGAGCTGCGGCAGAGGCTCGACGAACTGCTCCGGTGCGTCGAGGCGGAACCGGATCCCGCGCCCATCGCTCGCCGGTGGCACGGCGACTTCGCCTTCTGGAACGTCGGGCGCACGCGCGACGGGCGTCTCTGGTGCTGGGACTTCGAGAACGTCGACCGCGACGCTCTCGCCGGCCTCGACGCGATCCACTGGCACGCGAGCCGGCGGCGGCACGCTCGGGGAGCGG
Organism: Leucobacter soli; assembly: GCF_910593785.1. Taxonomy (GTDB): domain Bacteria; phylum Actinomycetota; class Actinomycetes; order Actinomycetales; family Microbacteriaceae; genus Leucobacter; species Leucobacter soli. Next base: position 4,947 of record NZ_CAJVAP010000009.1, read on the forward strand.
CCGGTGTCGCGGAGCGCGCCGGGATCCTCGCCGACGCGGCGGCCGTGCTGAGCGCCTTCGGCGCCGGCGGGGCGCGGGCGCGCGTCGTCCTCTACCGCGTCTACGTCGCGGAGGTCGCCGCGCGCGTGCTCGAGGCGGCCGCGAACGACGGCTGGGCCCGCGTCTGGTGCGCGCCGGCCGAGCTCGCGCGCCTCCTCGACGCGGCGCTCGCCGACTGAGCGGGGTCCCCGCCCGCCGCGCCCGGTGCTCAGATCCCGCGGCCCAGCCGCTGGATCGTCTTCGCGACCCACTCCGGCGACATGAGCCGCAGCGAGATGCCGAGGGCGAGCCAGGCCTTGATCTGCCTCGGATCCCGGGTCACCGAGTCCCGCACCCAGCCGCGCGCCGCCTTCGCATCGCCGTTCGCCGCGCGCGCGAAGGCGATCTGACCGGCGAGCCGGGCGTGCGCCCTGCGGTCGCGCGCGAACCCCTCATGCGTGCGGAAGAGGTACTCCAAGCCCTCGGCGTAGGCGCCCCACTTGCCGAAGAAGTAGGAGTTCTGGCTCCACGTCACCGAGACGAGCGGCTCGTTGACGACCGCGATCCGGCCGGCTCGAGACGTCCGCAGAAGCAGGTCGTAGTCCTCGCCGTAGCTCCCCGGCAGCTCCTCGTCGACCATACCGATCACCCCCAGCAACGCCGCCCGCCGGAACACGAAGGTGCTCGAATGCAGCCCCGGCAGCCGATCGCGCAACAGTTCGGCGTGCGTCACCGGATCGACCGGCACCAGCCGCTCGTACTGGTTCTCGCCGTCGTCGAGCACCATCGCCGTGCCGACCAGGAGCGCGTCCGGATCGGCCGCGAACCGTTCCATCTGCGCGCGCAGCTTGCCGCTCCGCCACCAGTCGTCGTCGTCGAGGAAGGCGACGAAGTCGTGCGCGGCGGCGAGGATCCCCGTATTGCGTCCGCCGGCGAGACCCCGGCTCCGCTCGTTCGACACCGCGACGACGGTGCGCCCCGAGGGCACCTCGACTTCGGGCAGGTAGGGCTCCTCGGCGTCGAACACGATGATCACCTGGATCTCGCCGACGTAGTCCTGCTGCAGGACGCTCTCGAGCGCTCGCCGCATCTGCTCGGGGCGATGATGCGTGGGGATGACCGCGGTCACCGGGGGCATCGTTGCCATACCGACTCCTCACTGCCTCTTCACCTGCAAGGATCAGCAAGTATAGTGGGCATAGATCCGTCGGCCGTCGCAACGACGCGGAACACGGCACGCGGGTCGAGGTTTGGGGGACCGATGAAGCGCCGCCTGTGGATCTGGATTTCCGCCGCTGCCATCCTCGCCGCGGTCGCAGCGATCGTCGTGATCGCGCTCGCCATGAACTCGGCGCCCACCGCTCCGCCGGTCACCCCGCCGACCGCGGCCGCTCCCGATCCGTCGCCCGTGCCCGAGCCGGCCTCGACGGCGAGTCCCGACGAACTGGGCGACGACGTGGAGGCGCTCATCGCGCCGTTCATCGCCGCCGAGGCCGCCTCGCGGTCGGATCCGTCGACCCCGCTCGCGTTCGAGGACGTGGCCGCGGGCGACGCGCTCGAGGATCTGAAGCTCGACGCCTTCGAGTTCTCGGAGAACGGCATGGTCCAGTCCGGCGCGCCGACGGTCGTGAGTGCCGAGGTCGAGGACTACGACGCCGACGCCTCGCCTCCGACCGCCGTCGTCCGGCTCTGCCTCGACTTCTCGAAGGTCGACATCCAGGCCCCCGACGGCCAGTCGGTGAAGTCGAGCGACGCCCCGCAGCGGGTGCCGTCGCTGCTGACGCTGCAGTCGATCGAGGGACGCTGGCTCGTGACGGCGCGCAGCTACCCGGACGAGTCGAGCTGCTGACCGTGCGCCGCAGGAAGCGCGGATCGATCCGGGACGGTGGGCGATGTCAGGTGAACCGCATCAGCTGAGCGTCACCGCCCGGGTGCGCTGAGGAGGTGGACGTGGCCGGAGTCGCTGCCCACGCACCCGCGGGTGCGCCGCCCGGGCTCCTGCGCGCCGGCGACCGCCTCCCATCGTGGCCGTTCACCCTCGCATTCGCAGGCTTCCCGCTCTGGTGGTTCCTCGGCATCGTCGACTTCATCTGGATCCCCATGGCCGTCGTCATGGTGCTCTACCTGGTCCGCACCCGCGCGACCCTGACGCCCCGCGGCACCGGGGTCTGGCTGCTCTTCCTCGTCTGGGCGGGCTGCTCGGTCATCCAGCTCACGGCGGCGGGCCAGCTGCTGGTCTTCGGCTACCGCTACGCGATCTACCTCGCCTGCACGGTGCTCCTCGTCTACCTCTTCAACAACCGGCGCACGTTGACCGACCGCTTCGTGTCGGGCGTGCTCACCATCTGGTGGCTCATCACGGTGCTCGGCGGCGCGGCCGCGATGCTGCTGCCCACCGCCGTGTTCCGCACACCGCTCAGCATGATCCTGCCGGGATCGCTGCTCGGCAACCCCTGGATCAACCACATGGTGATCCGCCGCTTCAACCAGTTCAACCCCGACTCCTACTTCGAACTCGACCCGCGGCCCAGCGCACCGTTCCTCTACACGAACAACTGGGGCAACGTGTACTCGCTGCTCATCCCCTTCGTGCTCATCCATCTCATGCACATCCGGGGTACGAAGCGCTTCTGGCTGCTCTCCGCTGCGCTCGTCCTCTCGGCGGTCCCGGCGATCGTCACCCTCAACCGGGGCATGTTCATCGGGCTGGGGATCGCCGCCGTCTACGCCGCGTTCCGCTTCGCGCTGCTGCGGGATCTGCGCGCGATCCTGGCGCTCGCGACGGTCGCCGCCATCGGGGTCGGCGTGTGGACGCTGCTGCCGACTGAGGACAGCCTGGCGGCGCGCACCGAGAGCCGCAGCACCGTCGATCGGGCGACGCTCTACGTGCAGGCGGTCGAGGCGGTCCGGGACTCCCCGATACTCGGCTACGGCCGGACGATCGAGGGAGAGGACATCCGCGACCCCGTCGGCACCCAGGGCCAGTTCTGGATGGTGCTCGTGTCGCACGGCGTCGGGGCGACCGTGCTGTTCATGGGTTGGTTCCTGCTCGCATTCGTGCTGTCGCTCCGGCGGCGGGACCCCTGCGGCCTCGCCGCGAATACGGTGCTGCTCGTCGGCACGATTGAGTTCACCTACTACGGGGCGATCCCGTACGGGCTGCCGATCATGATGATCGCCGCCGCGCTCGCGCTGCGCGGTCCGGTGAATGCGCCGGAGGATGCGCCGGTGGATGCGGGGGTCGACGCGCGGATCGACGCGCCGGCGACCGGCGCACGGTCGGCCGCCGGGAGTCGGGCGGTCGGGACGAAGGGGGAGGCATGACGCAGGGGGGCGGTGCGACGGTGCTGTTCATCGGCGGATGGGGGCGAAGCGGATCGACGCTGCTCGAATGCCTGCTGTCGGAGCTCGACGGCGTGACCGTGCTCGGCGAGGTCGTGCACCTCTGGGAGCGCGGACTGCGGGAGGGCGAGCGCTGCGCCTGCGGCAGCCCCTTCCCGGAGTGCCCGTTCTGGTCCGAGGTGGGCGACGTCGCGTTCGGCGGCTGGGCCAACGTCGACCCCGACCGGCTCGCTGTGCTGAAGCAGGCCGTCGACCGGCAGCGCCGGGTGATCCATACCGCCCGCAGGCGATTGCCCCGCGGCATCGCGCCGCTCGTCCACGAGTACGCCTCCTACTACCGGCGGGTCTACGACGCGGCGCGGCGCGTGACCGGCGCCCGCGTCCTGGTCGATTCCAGCAAGGAGATCCCGACGGCGCTCGCCGTCGGCCACGACCCGCAGGTGGACCTCCGGGTCGCGCACATCGTGCGGGACAGCCGGGGCGTCGCCTTCAGCTGGGCGAAGACGGTCGAGCGGCCGGAATCGCCGGAGGGCGACCTGATGACGCGATACTCGCCGGCGAAGAGCACGGCGTACTGGATCTCGGGGAACCTGCTCCCGGAGGGCCTCCGGTACCGGAGGATCCCGACATCCCGCCTCCGCTACGAGGACCTGGTCGCGCGGCCGCAGGCGACGGTCGCCGGCCTCTGGCGGGAGCTCGGGCTCCCCGGGGTCGCCGACCTCCCGATGACCGGCCCGAACGAGGTGCACCTCCACGGCACCCACTCCGTCGCCGGCAACCCGATGCGGTTCCGGCGCGGCCGGACGGTGCTCCGCGCCGATGTGCAGTGGCAGACGAGTCTGACGCGCCGGGACCGCCGACTGGTGACCGCGATGAGCCTGCCCATGCTGTGGCGATTCGGCTACCCGATCCGCGGGCGGGGGTGAGCGCGATGACGAAGACCCTCCTCGTCGCCTCCGCCGGCGGCCATCTCGACGAACTGATGATCCACATCCGCAGGCTCGGCATCGACGAGCGGCAGGCCGTCTGGGTGACGAGCCCGACGGCGCAGACCGAGTCGCTGCTCGACGGTCGGGACGTCATCTGGGCGCCGCGCGTGGGGTCGGGCGAGGTCGGCAAGGCCGTGCGGGGCGTGCCGGCCGCGCTCGACATCCATCGTCGCGTCAGGCCGGATCTGGTCGTCAGCACGGGCGCGCTGTTCTCGACGCCGCACCTGCTCGCGGCCGCGCTCATGGGCTGCGAGACCTGGTTCATCGACAGCGCGACCCGCGTCGCCGGCCCGTCGTCCACGGGACGCTTCGCCCGGCGCTTCACGCGGGCGAGACTCTTCGCCCAGGGCGAGGGGTGGGGGGATCCGGCCTGGGAGCGGGTGCCGAGCGTGTTCGACGCCTTCGAATCGACAGCGGCACCGGCGGACGGAGCGCCGGTGCTGGATCGCGTGACGGTGAGTCTCGGCTCCGAGCTCTGGCCCTTCCCGCGCGCCGTCGACCGCATCCGCGAGCTGCTCCCCGGAGCCGAGATCACCTGGCAGGTCGGGGTCACGGAGTACCCCGACGGCGAGGGCCTCCTGCCGCAGTGGGTGCCCGCCGACGAGCTGCGGGCGGCCATCCGCGTCTCAGACCTCGTCGTGATGCATGCGGGGGTCGGCTCGGTGCTCGTGGCGCTCGATGAGGGCAAGGTCCCCGTGATCCTGCCCCGGAGGATGCGCCACGGCGAGATGGTGGACGACCACCAGACCGAGGTCGCGGCGGTGCTCGCCGAACGGGGCCTCGCGATCAGCGTCGACCCCGACGAACTCGACCGCGCGCACCTCGAGCGCGCCGCCGGGCTGCGGGCGCGGCGGCGCGCCGAATTCGAGAAACAGGGGTGATGGTAGTGTTCCGGACACAGCATCGCGGGCATCGCCGCCCGCGGCTCGAGGGTTCTCTGCAGGACGGAGGGGCATCATGATTCGTCTCGCCGTGGTGGGCGTCGGCAAGATGGGGCTGTCGCACCTGTCGATCCTGGGCGCGCACCCGCAGGTGCGGATCGAGGCCGTCTGCGACACGAGCGGCTACCTGCTCGACGTGCTCGGGAAGTACACGGGCGTCACCGGATACTCGGACTACGAGAAGATGCTGGAACGCGCGGATCTCGACGCCGTGGTCATCGCGACGCCGACGCGGGCGCACGCCACCATGGTGCGCGCTGCGCTGGAGCGGGGACTCCACGTCTTCTGCGAGAAGCCGCTGACGCTGCGCTCGGAGGACTCCGAGGCGCTCGCCCGCCTCGCGGAGGAGCGCGGCCTCCACTGCCAGGTCGGGTATCACAACCGCTTCGTCGCCGCGTTCTCCGAGGTCAAGAGGCTCCTCGAACTCGGCGCCATCGGAGAGGTCACGCACGCGTTGGCCGAGGCGTACGGCCCGGTCGTGCTGCGGCCGAAGGGCGGCACCTGGCGCTCCCGCAGCGCCGAGGGCGGCGGTTGCCTCTACGACTACGCCGCGCACCCGCTCGACCTGCTCGCCTGGTATCTCGGCGAGCCGCGGGCCGTGGGCGGCACGGTGATGGGCCGGATCTTCTCGGCCGATACCGAGGACGAGGTCTACTCCACCCTCTTCTACCCCGGAGGCGCCTCGGCGCAGCTCTCGGTGAACTGGTCGGACGAGTCGTTCCGCAAGATGACGACGCGGATCACGCTGACCGGCACGGCCGGCAGGATCGTCGTGGATCGTCAGGAATGCCAGGTCTACCTGCGCGACACCGCGGTGCCGCCCGAGGGATACCACCACGGCTGGAACGTCCGGTACACGACCGAGCTCACGCCGCCGGTCTGGTTCTACCTGCGCGGCGAGGAGTACAGCGCCGAGTGGGCCTACTTCGTCGACGCCGTCGCGGGAGAACCCGCCGACGGTGCTGCGGCGGGCGTGAACTCGTTCGCGTCGGCCGCCGTCACCGACCGGGTGATCGAGATGCTCGTCGCCGACGCCGCCGTTCCGTGCGGGGTGGCTGCGGCGTCGGGCACAGGAGCGTCGGGTGCAGGGGTGTCGGGTGCTGCGGGTGCGGGTCCGGGGAGCCGCGGAGCCCGGAAGCGTGCGTTCTGGAGTCTCGGAAAGCTGAGAGGGGAGTGACGAAGGTGACCACCACGACCGGACTCGATCGGCTGCTCTTCGGAGACAACCAGTTCTTCGGCGTCAACCACATGTCGGAGGAGAAGGCGCGGGCCCAGGCGGTGCGCTTCCAAGACCTCTCGGCGATGATGGATGTCCTCGACGCGGCTCAGGCCGAGGGGATCCACTCCTTCATGTGCACCACCCACGAGCGGATCGCCGAGGTCGCCGACCGGGTGCGCGCCGACCGGGTGCGCTACGCGTCGTTCGCGTTCCTCCCCTGCATGCCCTACGCGCACAAGTACGCGAATGCGATGACCGAGCTCGGGCCGCTCGGCGCGCTGAAGTCGTTCCTGCCTGCGGACCAGAGCCTGGTCGGCCTCGCCCTCCAGGGCGGCGCGGCCGTCGCCAAGAAGGACGTGGAGAGCCTCATCCGCATGCTGATCGACGCCGAGATGACGATGTTCGACGGCGTGCCGACGCCGGTCGTGTTCCTCCAGAACGTCGTCGTCGATCTGCTGCTGGGGCTCGGCTTCGACGACGCGTTCACCGTGTTCGCCGAGCACGTCCGGTCCCGGTACGGAGCCGAGCCCGGGTTCATCACTATGAATCTGCCGCGCCTGCTCGACGCGCTCGACCGGGTCGGTCTCGAGCGCCCGCTCGTCTGCAGCAACCTGAACAAGCTGGGCTTCCGCATGAGCGGCGGAGCGGAGGAGTACGAGCGGGCTCTCGCGGAGCGGGACTTCCGCGCCGTCGCGATGTCCGTCTACGCTTCGGGCGCGATTCCGCCTCGCGAGGCGTTCGACTGGGTGGTCGCGCATCCGCGGATCGAATCGGTGGTCTTCGGCGCGTCGAGCGCCGCGAACATCCGCGGGACGATCCGCGCGGCACGGGAGGCCGGATTCCTCCCCGAAGGTCGTGCGTAATGATTGCTTATTTCCCTCTGGCGCCGTGACCTCGCGTGCGAGGATCCGTCGCAGGACCAGTCTTCGGCCTGGGATCACAAAGCGGTGACGGCCTCCCCTCCGGGACGGTCCCAAACCTGGGGGGTTTGATATGTCGATGCGGCATTCGGGAATTCGTCGGCTACTCGCCATCGCCACTGCCTTCACGGTCGCACTGGCTCTCCCGTTCCCGACGGAGCCCGCCGCACAGGCGGCCGAGCCGCCGGTCGCGCAGACGCTCGCCGACGACTTCCCCTGGCTGGATCCGGACCGGTTCACCGGCCTCACGTCGGATACGGCCGCGGCGTCGTGTTGGGAGATCAAGCAGTTCCATCCGAGCTCGCCGAGCGGCGTCTACTGGCTGCTGACCCCGTCTATGGACGCCCCCGCCCAGTTCTGGTGCGACCAGGTGACCGATGGCGGCGGGTGGGTCAAGGTCGGCCAGGGCCGCCAGGGATGGGAGTACAACGCCGTCGGGCGCGGCAACCCCTCGACGCTGCTCACCGGCACCCCGGCCGCCGACTCGATCACCACGCAGCTGCCGACCGCGACCGTCGACCAGCTGCTCGACGGCAAGAGCGTCACGGAGCTCGCCGACGGCGTCCGCGTGCGCCGCGCGCTCAATACGGCCGGCAGCTCGTGGCAGGAGGTGCGCTTCCGCACGAACAAGCCCTCCGGATGGTTCTGGACGTTCGGCGCCGGCTGGCCGCTGACGAACTGGCGGGTGGGCACCTCGACGGGCAACGGATCTACTTCGTCGAGCTTCGGCTCGGGGACGTCGACGCTGCGCGTCGACACGAGCATCGGCACGAACCACAGCTACACCTGGGGCTTCTCGTACGGCAACGGGGTGACCGGCACGACCGCCGCAGGGAGTTACCTCTGGACGCCGACCAACGGGCAGGGCGGCGCGCGCCCCTTCGCCGAGGTCTATGTGCGCCCCGAGGTGTCGAACGGCGAGGCGGCCTACCCGCGGATCCCGAACTCCGGCACTCCGGTGAAGGAGCTCGAAGCCGTCCCCAGCTCGGGCGCGCTCTCCAACCCGTGGGGCGTCACCGGCATCGCGGGCGCCGTCCAGCGCGAGGGCGACGTCGAGGTGCAGGACATGGTCGCCATCGGCAACACCATGTTCGTCGGCGGCAACTTCCGCTACGCGCAGCAGTCCGAGTCGGGCGCCGGGCAGGTCTCCCAGCCGTTCCTCGCCGCGTTCAACGCGACGACCGGCCAGTTCGTGACCTCCTTCCGGCCGACGCTGAACGAGGCGGTGCTTGCGCTCGCGGCCACCCCGAACGGCAACCTCGCTGTCGGCGGAAAGTTCACCTCGGTGAACGGCACGGCCGTGACCGGATTCGCCGTGCTGAACCCGTCGACCGGCGCCCTCGTCGGCTCACGCCCCACGATCACCAGCAACTCGACGCCCGGCTCGATCCGCGTCGAGACGATCACCGTCAGCGGCGACAGCCTCTACCTCGGCGGCGCCTTCACCAACACGACGGGCCCGACCGGGCCATCCCGCTACACCCGCAACGTGGCACGCATCGACGCGAACACGATGATGCCGGTCGTCGACTGGCGCCCCGAGGTCAACGGCACCGTGCTCGACTCCGATCTCGCGCCCGACGGATCGAAGGTGTACTTCTCCGGATTCTTCTCCCGCGTCGGGACGGACGACGCCACGAGCGTCGCGGCGCTGCCGGTCGCCACTCCCGCGGCGCTCGACCCGGTGCCGTGGAATCCGACCTGGTCGAGCACGGGCATGTTCTATCAGCGCTCGATCGTGCGGCACGGCGACCGAATCTACGTCGGGGGATCCGAGCACTCGATGTTCGCGTTCGACGCCTCCACCTACGAGCGGCTGACCACGCACATCACCAACCCGAAGGGCGACTTCCAGACGCTCCTCGCGGCAGGCGACTTCCTCTACGGCGGCTCGCACTCGAACTGGTTCATCTACGAAGGCGCGACCCTCTGGCCGAGCGTCGGCACCGCGTGGTCCCGCGCCGACACCATGGGGTGGATGAACGCCTGGCGGATGGACGGCCGCTCCTCCTCGGTGAGCACCTTCAGCCCCGTGATGAACTCCCGGCTCGGATCCGGCGGCTGGGCTTCGGCCGCAGCGCCCGACGGCACGATCTGGACGGGCGGCGACTTCACGCGCGCGCGCCTCTCCAACGGGAGCTCCGGGTGGACCGGCGCCTTCGTCCGCTTCGGACTGAGCGACAGCACGGCGCCGAACACGCCGGTGAACCTCCGCACGACCGCGGTCACCTCCACCACCGTGAGCCTGGCCTGGGGTGCGCCCTCCGGCGGTCTCGGCGGCGGCGCGTACCAGGTCCTGCGCGACAACCGCGTGATCGCGACGACCACCTCCACGAGCATCACCGTCCCCCTGGACGGGGAGCGGCGCTACTTCGTCCGCGCCGCAGACTCCACCGGCAACGTGAGCGCGAGCAGCCCGGTGCTGACCGTGCCCGGCGGCAATCAGGCGCCGGTCGCCGACATCCGGCACACCGTCTCCGGCCTCGATGTCGCCTTCGACGGCACCGGCTCCACGGACGACGGATCGATCGCGGCGTACTACTGGAGCTTCGGCGACGGCGCCACGGCGACCGGGGCCGAGGCCGCGCACACCTACTTCGCGGGCGGCACCTATGCGATCCGGCTCACCGTCGTGGATAACGACGGCATCGCGACCACCGCCGCGTACACGCTCGACCTCCCGCAGCCGCGGCCGGCCGATGCATACGGCGGCCTCATCTTCGACGACCATCCGCTGACCTTCTGGCGCCTCGACGAGACGAGCGGCACGCTCGCGGCGGACAGCGCCACCGGCACCCGCATGGGAACCTACCAGCAGGGCGTCACCAAGAACGTCGCCGGGATCCCGGCTTCGAAAGCCGCAGCCTCCTTCGACGGCAGCAACGACGTGGTCGTCGCGAACGACATCATGCAGGGCCCGAACACCTTCTCGGTCGAGGTCTGGTTCAACACCACGACGAATCGAGGGGGCAAGCTGATCGGCTTCGGCAACGCCGCCTCCGGCACCTCCACGTCGTACGATCGCCACATCTACATGCAGAACGACGGCAAGCTCGTCTTCGGCGTGTACTCCGGGGCGGAGTTCAAGATCACCTCGCCGGGCTCCTACAACAACGGTCAGTGGCACCACGCGGTCGGCACGATCTCGCCCAACGGCATGAGATTCTACGTCGACGGGGTGCTCATGGGCACGCACACGCAGGCCATCGCCGAGGACTACGCCGGCTACTGGCGAGTGGGCGGCGACACCACCTGGGGGTCGACGTCGGCCTACCTCAACGGTCGCCTCGACGAGGCCGCGGTCTACGACTACCCGCTCGACGCGGATCAGGTCCGGGACCACTACCAGGCCGGGCTGGAGCTGCCGAACCAGGCGCCCATCGCGAACTTCTCGCATACGGCCGACCACCTGACCGTGTCGTTCGACGGCTCCGCCTCGATCGACCTCGACGGGACGATCGAACGGATCGAGTGGGACTTCGGGGACGGCAGCGACACCGTCGAGGGCGCGCTCGTGACGCACGAGTACGCGGCGGCGGGCAGCTACACGGTCACCCTGACCGTCACCGACGACGACGGCGAAGCGACGGCGCTGCAGCGGGTCATCGACGTCCTGGCGCCGCCGAACCAGGCGCCCACCGCCGCCTTCTCCTACGATGTCGATTCCCTCGACGTGGACTTCGACGCGTCGGCGTCGTTCGATGCCGACGGCGACATCGAGAGCTGGGAGTGGACCTTCGGCGACGGATCGTCGGGCTCGGGCGAGACCGTCAGCCACCACTACGCGGCCGCCGGCGATTTCACCGTTCAGCTGACGGTGACCGACGACGACGGCGACACGGCCACGGCCACGCAAAGCGTCACCGTCGAGGAGCCCCCGAACCAGGCGCCCCTCGTGCAGTTCGACTTCACCGCCGAGTTCCTCGCCGTCGACTTCGACGGCACGGCGACGACCGATCCCGACGGCAGCATCGCCTCCGTCAGCTGGGACTTCGACGACGGGTCGCCGGTGGTGAGCGGCGGACAGGCTGCGCTGACGCAGCAGCACACCTTCGCACAGGGCGGCACCTACGCGGTCACTCTGACCGTGACCGACGACGACGGCGCTTCGGCGACGGCGACCCGCTCCGTGACGGTCGCCCCTGAGCCGCCGAACGCACCGCCCGTCGCGAGCTTCTCGTACACCGCGGCCTTCCTCGACGTGACCTTCGACGGATCCGACTCCTCCGACGCGGACGGCGACGTCGTCTCGTGGAAGTGGGACTTCGGAGACGACTCCGACGACGTCGAACGCGACGTCCCGGGCGTCGAGCACAGCTACGCGGAGGCGGGCAACTACCTCGTCACCCTCACCGTGACCGACGACGACGGAGCCGAGAACTCGGTGACCAAGACCGTCACCGTCTCCGAGGAGGCGGTCAACGCGCCGCCGATCGCGGACTTCGGGTACACGGCGACCCACCTCGCCGTCGAGCTCGATGCCTCGGCCTCCACCGACACCGACGGCAGCGTCGTCAGCTGGCAGTGGAACCTGGGCGATGGCACCTCGGCCACCGGCGAGACGGTTCCGCACACCTACGGTGCGGCCGGCGACTACCTCGTCACCCTGACCGTGACCGACGACGACGGGGCGAGCGCCTCGACGGCCCGCACCGTCACCGTGACGGCCGCGCCGAACACGCCGCCCGTGGCAGCCTTCGACTTCGGCACGAACGGGCTGCAGGCCTCGTTCGACGCATCCGACTCCGCGGACCTCGAAGGGCCCATCGCCTCCTGGGCATGGACCTTCGGCGACGGCGACACGGGCGCCGGCGAGACGACCTCGCACACCTACGACGCGGCGGGATCCTACGTGGTGACGCTCACCGTCACCGACGCCGATGGCGCCCAGGCCGCGCTCACCAAGACCGTGACGGTGTCCGAGGGCCCGGCGGTGCCGACGACGCGGGAGGTCGTGTCGGTCGGGACGTCGTGGGCGTACCTGTACGGGGTGAACGCGCCGCCGAGCGATTGGGCGCAGGTCGGGTTCAACCCGTCGGGGTGGTCGACCGGTGCGGGGCCGATCGGGTACGGGTCGACGCTGGTGGCGACGAATCTGAACCCGGTGGCGAACACGGCGGATCGGCCGCGGGCGGTGTACTTCCGTTCGACGTTCGATGTGGAGGACGCCTCGAAGGTCGTGTCGCTGGATCTGTCGGCGATCGGCGATGACGGCGTGGTCGTCTACGTGAACGGCGTCGAGGTCGGGCGGAACAATATGCGCGACGGCGAGGTCACCTATCTGACCTACGCGCCCTTGGCGCGTCGGGTGACGGTGGCGCAGAACGACATGCTGACGGTCGAGGTGCCGCGGAATCTGCTGGTGAGCGGGACGAACGTGATCGCGGCCGAGACGCATGTGAACTTCCGGGCGACGCCGGATGTGACGTTCTGGGCGACAGCCGCACTCACCGAGCTCTCCGGACCGGCCGCGCCGAACGAGGCGCCGCAGGCGGTGTTCGACTACCTGGCGACGAACCTGGACGTCGCGTTCGACGGCTCGGGCTCCTCCGACGAGGACGGCACCATCGCCTCCTGGGCGTGGAGCTTCGGCGACGGGAGCACCGGATCGGGGGCGCTGGCATCGCACGCCTACACGGTGGCCGGCGACTACGACGTGACGCTCACGGTCACCGACGACCGCGGCGGGACGGGCACCTCGACGCAACGGGTGACCGTCACCGCGCCGACCGGTGTGCCGACGACGCGGGAGGTCGTGTCGGTCGGGACGTCGTGGGCGTACCTGTACGGGGTGAACGCGCCGCCGAGCGATTGGGCGCAGGTCGGGTTCAACCCGTCGGGGTGGTCGACCGGTGCGGGGCCGATCGGGTACGGGTCGACGCTGGTGGCGACGAATCTGAACCCGGTGGCGAACACGGCGGATCGGCCGCGGGCGGTGTACTTCCGTTCGACGTTCGATGTGGAGGACGCCTCGAAGGTCGTGTCGCTGGATCTGTCGGCGATCGGCGATGACGGCGTGGTCGTCTACGTGAACGGCGTCGAGGTCGGGCGGAACAATATGCGCGACGGCGAGGTCACCTATCTGACCTACGCGCCCTTGGCGCGTCGGGTGACGGTGGCGCAGAACGACATGCTGACGGTCGAGGTGCCGCGGAATCTGCTGGTGAGCGGGACGAACGTGATCGCGGCCGAGACGCATGTGAACTTCCGGGCGACGCCGGATGTGACGTTCTGGGCGACAGCCGCACTCACCGAGTTGCAATGAGCGTCGGGCTGCGCCGACCACCGGGCAGGACCGGGTAGCGGGCAGTACCGAGAGAGACGGGCGGGCCGGATCCGCCGGGGGGCGGATCCGGATCCTCCGCCGTACGCTCCGCCCGCTCGCTATGATCGGCGAGTAACGGGAGGCGGCCTCCGGCCGCCCGCCGCGGGCCACGGGGAGGTGGGGTCGTGAGCAGTGCACTGGGCGACGCCGCACGGAGTTCCGGGCTGAGCTTCGTCGGTTCGCTGACGAGCGCGCTCGCGGGCTTCGCGCTGTCGATCGTGCTGGCGCGGATGCTGGGGCCCGAGGGCAGCGGCGTCGTGTTCCAGCTGATCTCAGTGTTCATGATCACCGGCGCCGTGGCGAAGCTCGGGCTCGACACGACGGCCGTCTGGCTGCTGCCCCGCCTCGCCGCGGACGGCGGCGGGGACGTGCGGCGCGCGGCGGGGATCCTGCTCTGGGGCTCTCTCTTCGGCGGCGTGCTCGCCGGCCTGATCCTGCTCGCCATCGCTCCGCTCGTCGGGGGCGGATCCCACGACCTTCTCGTGCTCGTCCGCGCGGCGGCCGTCTTCCTGCCGCTGTTCACGCTGTCGACGGTCGCACTGGCCGTCACGCGCGGGCTGGGCGGCGTGCGCGACTACGTGCTGATCGGATCGATCGGGCTGCCCGTCGGTCGGCTGGTCGCGATCGCGGCCGCGCTGGCGGTCTCGGCGACGGCGCTCGTCGCCGGAGGGGCCTGGCTGCTCGTGCTGCTCGTCGCCGCGATCCTCGCGCTCCTCGCGTCCGCGCGCGTCACCCGGCCGTTCGCCTCCCCAGGTGGCGGGACCTCGCGGGAGCTGCGCCGACGCATCGCGGCGTTCAGCGCGCCGCGGACCCTCTCGGCGGGCATCGAGCAGTCGCTCGTCTGGCTCGACGTGCTGATCGTGGGCCTGATCGCCGGCCCTGCGGCGGCGGGCGTCTACGGCGTGGTCTCCCGGCTGGTGCAGTCGGGCACGATCCCGTCGACCTCGATGCGGATCGTCGTCGCGCCCCTCTTCTCGAAGATGCTGCACCAGGATCGGCGGGAGGAGCTGGACGAGCTCTACACCCGTACCGCGCAGTGGATCGTGCTCTTCAGCACACCGATCTACGTGGTGCTGGCGATCCTCGGCGAGCCGATCCTCCGCATCTTCGGCGACGGCTTCGCGACGGGGGCGCTCGCGCTGGCCGTCATGTGCATCGGAGCCGTCGTGTCGGCCTGCACGGGGAACGTGCAGGCACTGCTGCTGATGAGCGGACGGAGCGGCTGGGCGGCGATCAACAAGGTCGTGGTCCTCGCCGTCATCGTCGGGCTGCTGCTGCTGCTGGTGCCGCCGTACGGGATCCTGGGAGCGGCGATCGCCTCCACCGTCGCGGTGAGCCTGGACGCGATCCTCGCGTCGATCCAGATCCGCATCGGCGTCGGCCTGCGCTCCAACCTCGCGGCCGTGCTCCTCGCGGTGCTCGTCGCCGGCGCCGCAGCGGCCGTGCCGGCCTTCGCGGCGCGCGCGCTGCTCGGCGGGGCGCTGATCGCGCTCGTCGTCGGCCTGGCCGGCGCCCTGATCGTCTGGGCCGCCGCGCTCGTCCTCACCCGCCGCCGCTTCGCTCTCGACCGGGCGCTCGCGCTGATCCGGCGCCGGCGCGGATAGCGCGTCGGCCCCCGGTCCTTCAGAGTCTGCGCGGCCGCCGGCGTCAGCGCCGGGCGAGCAGGTTGAAGATCCCCGAGAGCACCGCGGCGGCCGCGATGATGACGGCCATCGGCAGCGCGGTGCCCTCGCCCCAGAGTCCCACGAGCGGCGCGGCGGTGCCGCCCAGCGCGAACTGGGCCGTGCCGAGCAGCGCGGATCCCGAGCCGCGGGCGTGGCCCGCCCGCATGAGCGCGAGCGTGCTGGAGTTCGACATGGTCAGCGCCGTGCCGCAGCCGAGCGCGAACGCGCAGGCGATGAACGACGCGATCGTGAGCGTGCCGGTGATGACGAAGGCGAGCATCCCGAGCGCACCGACGAGCAGGACCACCGAGCCGATCGCGAGCATGCGGGCCGGACCGACCCGGGGGCCGAGCCGTGCGTTGACCAGGTTCGTCGCGATGAAGGCCGTGGCGCCGGCGGTGAACGCGAACGCGTAGGCCACCGGGGACATGCCAAGCACCTGCTGGCCGACGAAGGGCGAGGCGGAGACGTAGGAGATCATGGCGGTGAACCCCAGCGCGTAGGCGAGCAGCAGCAGGACGAACACGCGGTCGCGCAGCAGGCCGCCGAACGGTCGGAGCGTCGAGCGGAGGCCGCGCGAGAGGCGCTTCTCGCGGGGCAGCGACTCCGGCACCCCGCGCCAGGCCGTCAGGAGCATCGACGCCGCGATCACGGCGAGCGCGGCCAGCACCCCGCGCCACCCCCAGAGCTCGTGCGCGAGACTGCCGACGGGCGGCGCGACCAGCGGCGCGACGCCTACGACCATCGCGATCAGGCTGAGCGCCTTGACCGCGTTCTCGCCCCGGCTCAGATCGGCCGCGATCGCCCGGGCGAGCACGATGCCGGCCGCGCCGGAGATGCCCTGGACGAGTCGCAGCGCGATCAGTACCTCGATGGTGGGGGAGAAGACCGTCGCGACGCTGGCCGTGGTGAAGACGGCCGTACCCGCGATTAGGACCGGCCGCCTGCCGAGCGAGTCGGAGAGCGGACCAAGCACCAGCTGCCCCGCGCCGAGGCCGAAGAAGAAGAGCGAGAGCGTCAGCTGGACGCGCGACGGCGAGGTCTGCAGGTCGGCGGCGATGCTCGGGATCGAGGAGAGGTAGAGGTCCGTGGCGAGCGCGCTGGTAGCGGCGAGCAGGCCGAGTGCGGCGAGGAGCCCGGCGGTGAGTCGCGGCTGGGCGGTGGGCACGGCACTCCTCACGGATCGGTTCTTCTGCGATTATGAGCGTACCGCTTGTGCTTGGCCGTCCAGCGCAGCGATGCCCGACTGCAGTGCACGGTGCCGGCGCGCGGCACAGGCCATCGCGGCGAAGTTAGACTGGATCGATATGTCCGAACGCGGCACCAGCGCGTGAACACCGGAGGATCCCACCCCATGAGCGAGCAGCCCGACAGCGCCCGGCCCGAAGCCCTGAGCGAGGAAGAGATCTTCGAGCAGAAGCGCGTGCGGCTCGAGAAGCGCGAGCGCCTGAACGAGGGGGCCGAGCTCGGCGGCGGCGCCTACCCGGTCGTGCTGCCCGTCACCGCGACCATCCCCGAGGTCCGGGCGAAGTGGGGGCACCTCGAGGACGCGCCCGACAGCGCGAGCGGCGAGACCGTCGGCATCGCGGGCCGCGTCGTCTTCCAGCGCAACACGGGCAAGCTCTGCTTCGCGAGCCTGCAGGCCGGCGACGGCACCCGCATCCAGGCGATGGTGAGCCTCGCGGGGGTCGGTGAGGAGTCGCTCGCCCGCTACAAGGAGCTCGTCGACCTCGGCGACCACCTCTTCGTGCGCGGCGAGGTCATCTCGAGCCGTCGCGGCGAACTCTCGATCATGGTGCAGGAGTGGCGGGTCGCGGCGAAGGCGCTCGCACCGCTGCCGAACATGTACGCCGAGCTGAACGAGGAGACGCGCGTGCGTCAGCGCTACCTCGACCTGATCCAGCGGGAGCAGGCCCGCGTCAACGTGGTCACCCGCGCGAAGACCATGGCGAGCCTGCGCAAGACGTTCGCCGAGCGCGACTTCATCGAGGTCGAGACCCCGATGCTGCAGACGATGCACGGCGGCGCCTCCGCCCGCCCCTTCGTGACGTACGCGAACGCCTTTGACACCGAGCTCTACCTGCGCATCGCGCCCGAGCTGTACCTCAAGCGCGCCGCGGTCGGCGGGCTCGAGCGCGTGTTCGAGATCAACCGCAACTTCCGCAACGAGGGCGCAGATTCCACGCACAGCCCCGAGTTCGCGATGCTCGAGTCGTACCAGGCCTACACCGACTACAACGGCATCGCCGACCTCACGCAGGCGCTGATCCAGAACGCGGCGCTCGCGGTCAACGAGGGCACCGAGCGCGAGGGTACCCGGACCGTGCGGTGGGCCGACGGCACGCTGTTCGACCTCGGCGGCGACTGGGATCGCATCTCGATGTACGGCACGCTCTCGGAGGCCGCCGGCCGCGAGATCACGCCCGAGACGAGCGTCGAGGAGCTGCTCGCGCTCGCCGAGGCGGAGGGCGTCGAGGTGAGGCTTCCGAACCACGGCAAGCTGGTCGAGGAGCTGTGGGAGCACTTCGTGAAGGACGGCCTCACGGCGCCGACCTTCGTGATGGACTTCCCGGTCGAGACCAGCCCGCTGACGCGGCACCACCGCTCGATTCCGGGCGTCGTCGAGAAGTGGGATCTCTACGTGCGCGGCTTCGAGCTGGCAACGGGGTACTCCGAGCTGGTCGACCCCGTCGTGCAGCGGGAGCGCTTCGTGCAGCAGGCGGCCGAGGCGGCGCGCGGCGACGACGAGGCGATGCGGATCGACGAGGAGTTCCTGCGGGCGCTCGAGCACGGCATGCCGCCGTCGGGTGGCATGGGTATGGGCATGGACCGGCTGCTCATGGCGCTGACCGGCCTCGGCATCCGCGAGACCATCCTCTTCCCGCTGGTGAAGTGACGGTTCGTCCTTGTCGAACCGTCATCCTGCGCGGAGACGCGCAGCGACGGAGTCGCAGGATCCCGCCCCTCGCATGAGAACCGGCGATCCGCCTGCGGCAGACGCAGGATGACGAGCACGATGTGAGCGGAATGGAACTTGACCCGCGGGCTGCGGCTGGCAGCCCCCTCTATCGGCGGGCGCTCGTCGCTCTCTTCGGGGCCGGTGTCGCGACGTTCGCGCTCGTCTACTCGCCGCAGGCGCTCCTGCCCGACATCGCGCGGGAGTTCGCCATGAGCGCGAGCGCATCGTCGTTCGCCATCGGAGCGACCACGCTCGGGTTGGCCGCCGGCATGCTGGCCTGGGCGAAGGTCGGAGAACGCGTCGGCCGAGTGTGGGCGATGCGCTGGGCCATGGTGCTCGCCGTCGCGGTGGGGCTCATCACGCCGTTCTCGCCGGGATTCGCCTCACTGGTCGTGATGCGCTTCATCGAGGGGCTGATGCTCGCGGGGCTGCCGGCCATCGCGGTGACCGCGCTGGCCGAGACGGTGGCGCCGCTCGCTCTCGGCAGCGCGGTCGGCGCATTCATCGCGGGGAATACGATCGGCGGGCTTTCGGGTCGTATTATCGCGGCCACGACCGCCGAGTACTTCGGCTGGCACGGTGGGCTCTTCTGCGTTGCTCTCCTCGCTCTCGCGGGGGCCGTGCTGTTCCTCATCCTCATGCCGGGGCCGGTCGTTCCGGCGGCGAGAAGTCTGCCGGTATTCCGTGCGCTGATCGAGAATCTGCGTACTCCCGCCGTGGCCGTCATGGTGGCGCAGGCATTCCTGCTGATGGGCGGATTCGTCGCAGCCTACAACTACCTGGCGTTCCGTCTGCAGGCCGAGCCGTTCGGGCTCAGCCCGGCGCAGGTGTCGTGGCTGTTTCTCGCCTACCTCGCTGGTGCAGCGGCCTCGCGCGGCGTGTGGCTGCTGGTGCGCACGGCGCCGCCGACCGGTGTGCTGCTCGGTGGCCTGGCGACGATGCTGCTCGGGCTTGGCGTCACCCTGCTGCCGTGGCTCCTCGCCATCATCGTGGGCCTCGTGCTGTTCACGGTCGGCTTCTTCGGCGCGCACTCGGTCGCGCTCACGCTCGCGAGCCGACGGGCGGGCGACGGCGGTCGCAGTGTCGCCCCCTCGCTCTACAACCTCGCCTACTATGCCGGATCGACGCTGTTCGGCTGGGTCGGCGGGCTGGCCTTCGCGGCCGCCGGCTGGGGCGGTGCGGTGGCCATGGTCGCGGGGCTCGCGCTCGTCGCGGGCGGGCTCGTGTGGCTCGATGCGATGCGCCGGGGCGGCCTGCGGGCGGCCGACGGGTAGGCCGCGGTCCGCCGGGAGCGCCGAGCGGCGGCGTCAGAGCAGGTGCCCGCCCCCGCTGACCTTCATCCGGTTCACGAGCGCCTTCACGTCCTGGGCGTGCGCCTTCGACGTGACGAGCAGCACGTCCGCCGTGTCCACGACGACGACGTCGGTCATCCCGACGAGCGCCACCAGCCGGTCGCTCTCGGAGACGACGATGCCGCTCGAGGCGTCCGAGAGCACCTGGGCGCCGTCGCCGAGCACGGCGAGGTCTCCCTTGCGGCCCCGGGTCAGCAGGTCGGCGATCGAGGCGAAGTCGCCCACGTCGTCCCAGTCGAAGTGCGCGGCGACGCAGACCATCTTGCCGGATGCGGCGGCGGGCTCGGCGACGCTGTAGTCGACCGCGATCTTCGGCAGGCCCGACCAGAGGCGCTCGCGCGCGACGGCGGCCTTCTTCGTGCCCCAGACCGAGGCGATCTCGCGAAGGGCGGCGACGAGCCCGGGTTCTGCGAGGGCCATCTGGTCGAGCAGCACGCTCGCCCGCGCGATGAACATGCCGGCGTTCCAGAGGTGCCCGCCCTGCTGCAGGTAGGCGCCCGCGGTCGCCTCGTCGGGCTTCTCCACGAACTTCTCGACGTCGTAGACGTCGAACGGGGCGAGGTCGGTGCGCCCGGTGCCGCACTTGATGTAGCCGAAGCCGGTCGCCGGGTGGGTGGGGTGGATCCCGATCGTCGCGATGTATCCCTGATCGGCCGCCTGCACCGCCGTCTTCACGGCGCGCTGGAAGAGCACGTTCCCGCGGATCACGTGATCGGCGGCGAAGGAGCCGAGGATGGCCTCGGGGTCGCGCTGCTCGAGGATCGCCGCAGCCAGGCCGATGGCGGCGGAGGAGTCCTTCGGCTCGCTCTCGGTCACCAGGTTCTCGGGGAGGAGGCCGGGCAGCTGCTCGACCACGGACTCCCGGTGGGCGTTGCCGGTCACGACCATGATCCGCTCGGGCGGTGCGATCGGCATGAGCCGGTTCCAGGTGGCGCGCAGGAGGGAGTCTCCGCCGCCCGTGAGGTCGAGCAGGAACTTGGGCGCCGCGGCCCGGGAGAGAGGCCAGAGGCGCGAGCCGACGCCGCCGGCCGGGATCACGCAGGTGAAGCGGTCGATCGCCGCGATTTCCGTCATGGCCTCCACCCTAACCGGCGGGGGACCGGACGGGTCGTCGGGATCGGTGGGACACCGCTTCCGCGGCACGGCGGAACCGCCCATTCATCAGATGTACGCCGGTCAAGAGGCCGGTGGATTGGTGCCATAATGGCTGTGGGCGTGTTCACAGCCAAGCCGTGTACCGCCCGTCGCAGCGAAGGCCGGCGAATCCCGGCGATGCCGACTCTAGGAGGGTGTGCCCGTGTCAGCACAAACAGCCGAGGCCGTGCCCCCGGCCGCGAAGAAGAAGAGCGGCCCCGGCGGCACGCTCTACCGCGGCAACGAGGGCATGTGGTCGTGGGTCCTGCACCGCATCACCGGCGTGGCGATCTTCTTCTTCCTGCTCGTCCACGTGCTCGACACGGCGATGATCCGGGTCAGCCCCGAGGCGTACAACGCCGTCATGGGCACCTACAAGAACCCGATCATGGGCCTCGGCGAGACCGTGCTCGTCGGCGCCATCGCCTTCCACGCGCTCAACGGTCTGCGACTGATCCTGGTCGATTACTGGAGCAAGGGCACCAAGTACCAGCGAGCGATGTTCTGGATCGTCATCGCGCTCTGGGTGGTCGTGATGCTGGGCTTCACCCCGCGTCACCTGATGAACGTGTTCGGGCACTGAGGGGGAGCGGACGATGACGACGATAGAGGCTCCCCGCACTCAGGCTCCGGCCAAGAAGCGCACCAACTGGGAGAAGTGGGGCTGGGTCTACATGCGCGTCTCCGGCGTGCTGCTGGTCGTGCTGATCTTCGGCCACCTCTTCTCGAACCTGATGGTCGGCGACGGCATCTCGGCGATCGACTTCGGCTTCGTGGGCGGCAAGCTCGCCAACCCGTTCTGGAAGGTCTGGGACGTCCTGCTGCTCTGGCTCGCGCTCATCCACGGCGCCAACGGCATGCGGACGATCGTGAACGACTACGTCGACCGACCCGGTGTGGCGAAGGGCCTCAAGGTCGCGCTCTTCCTCGCCGCCGCCCTGCTGATCCTGCTCGGCACGCTCGTGGTCTTCACCTTCGATCCCTGCCCCGCGGGAGCCGATCCCGACCTCCTCGCCTCGTTCTGCACGGCGTCCTAAGCTCGAACGGAGAATCAGTCTCGTGACCATCAACACCCATGAGGGCGAGGAAGTCACCGTCAAGGACGGCGTGACCTACCACCAGTTCGACGTCGTGATAGTCGGCGCCGGCGGCGCGGGCATGCGCGCCGCCATCGAGGCGGGTCCGAAGGCCAAGACGGCGGTCATCACCAAGCTCTACCCCACCCGCTCGCACACGGGCGCGGCGCAGGGCGGCATGGCCGCGGCACTCGCGAATGTCGAGGACGACAACTGGGAATGGCACACCTTCGACACGGTCAAGGGCGGCGACTACCTCGTCGACCAGGATGCCGCCGAGATCCTCGCGAAGGAGGCCATCGACGCGGTCATCGACCTCGAGAACATGGGTCTGCCGTTTAACCGGACGCCCGAGGGCAAGATCGACCAGCGCCGCTTCGGCGGTCACACGCGCGACCACGGCAAGGCACCGGTGCGCCGGGCGTGCTACGCGGCCGACCGCACGGGGCACATGATCCTGCAGACGCTGTTCCAGAACTGCGTCAAGCTGGGCGTGAACTTCTTCAACGAGTACTACGTGCTCGATCTCGTGATGACCGGCGAGGGCAAGGACCGCAAGCCCGCCGGGGTCGTGGCCTACGATCTCGCGACCGGGGAGCTGCACGTCTTCCAGGCCAAGTCGATCGTCTTCGCGACCGGCGGTTTCGGCAAGATCTTCAAGACCACCTCGAACGCGCACACGCTGACCGGGGACGGCGTCGGCATCGTGTGGCGCAAGGGACTGCCGCTTGAGGACATGGAGTTCTACCAGTTCCATCCGACCGGTCTCGCGGGGCTCGGCATCCTGCTGACCGAGGGCGCGCGCGGCGAGGGAGCGATCCTGCGCAACGCCAGCGGCGAGCGCTTCATGGAGCGGTACGCGCCCACGATCAAGGACCTGGCGCCGCGCGACATCGTCGCCCGTTGCATGGTGCAGGAGGTGCTCGACGGCCGCGGCGCCGGCCCGCACAAGGACTACGTCTACCTCGACTGCACCCACCTGGGCGCCGAGGTGCTCGAGACGAAGCTCCCCGACATCACCGAGTTCGCCCGCACCTACCTGGGCGTAGACCCGGTCACCGAGCCCGTGCCGGTGTTCCCGACCGCGCACTACGCGATGGGCGGTATCCCGACGAACAACGACGCCGAAGTGCTGATGGACAACGAGACGGTGGTCCCCGGCCTCTACGCCGCGGGCGAGTGCGCCTGCGTGTCGGTGCACGGCTCCAACCGCCTCGGCACGAACTCGCTGCTCGACATCAACGTCTTCGGCAAGCGCTCGGGCAACAACGCCGCCGACTACGCCAAGGACGCCTCGTTCGTCGACCTGCCCGCCGACCCGGCGAAGGAGATCCGCGAGCTCGTCGAGCGCTTCCGCACCGGCACCGGCACCGAGCGCGTGGCCGACATCCGCAAGGAGCTGCAGGACGCGATGGACCGAGGCGCCCAGGTGTTCCGCACCGAGGAGTCGCTGACCGAGGTGCTCGGGGTGATCCACGATCTGCGCGTGCGCTACCAGGACGTCGGAGTTCAGGATCGCGGCAAGCGCTTCAACACCGACCTGCTCGAGGCCATCGAGCTGGGCTTCCTGCTCGACCTCGCCGAGGTGCTCGTCTTCGCCGCGCGCAACCGCAAGGAGAGCCGCGGCGGGCACATGCGCGACGACTTCCCGAACCGGGACGACGAGAACTACATGAAGCACACCATGGCGTACCTGAGCGGGGACCCCCATTCGGCGGATCCCGAAGATCACATCAGGCTCGACTGGAAGCCCGTCGTCATGACGAAGAACGAGCAGGGCGAGTTGCGATACCCGCCGCTGGAGAGGAAGTACTAGGCGATGAGCACCGCTACCACGGACACCGTCACCTCCGAAGGCCCCGGCACGCCTGCCGAGGAGGCGGGTCTCCAGCCCTTCAACGTCACCCTGCTGGTCCGCCGCTACGACCCCGAGACGGGCCGAGAGGCGTACTGGGAGGACTTCGACGTCGCGATGTACCCGACCGACCGCGTCCTCGATGCGCTGCACCGCATCAAGTGGGATCAGGACGGGACGCTGTCCTTCCGCCGCTCGTGCGCGCACGGCATCTGCGGATCGGACGCGATGCGGATCAACGGCAAGAACCGGCTCGCCTGCAAGACGCTGATCAAGGACCTCGACATCTCGAAGCCGATCTACGTCGAGGCGATCAAGGGTCTGCCGCTCGAGAAGGATCTGATCGTCGACATGGAGCCGTTCTTCGCGGCGTACCGTGCCGTCAATCCGTTCCTTATGGCGGAATCGGCGCCGCCGGCACCCGGCAAGGAGCGCCTGCAGTCGGCCGAGGATCGCGAGCGCTTCGACGACACCACCAAGTGCATCCTGTGCGCGGCGTGCACCACCTCGTGTCCCGTCTTCTGGACCGACGGCCAGTACTTCGGCCCCGCGGCGATCGTCAACGCGCACCGCTTCATCTTCGACTCGCGCGACGACAACGCGCAGGTGCGCCTCGACATCCTGAACGACACGGAGGGCGTGTGGCGCTGCCGCACCACCTTCAACTGCACCGACGCCTGCCCGCGCGGCATCCAGGTCACCCAGGCCATCGCCGAGGTGAAGGCCGCGATCCGCACCGGCCGGACGAACTGACGGCGAAGCGGTCTCCCGCACTCTAGACTCGTCAGCATGACGGACCGGCGCCTCCCCGAGCTTCTCGGGGAGGCGCGATCCTTGTGGCAGCGTCTGCAGCGATTGCGGCCCTGGCGCGCCTGGTCGCACCTCACCGATGTCGGCGGCAGCGTCCTCTCCGCCGGAATGAGCTACCAGGCGGTGTTCGCCGTGTTCGCGGCGCTCTGGGTGGGCTTCGGGGTCTTCGGGACCTGGCTGCGCGGGAACGACGAGCTGCTCGAAAGCCTGGTCGAGCAGATCAACCGGATCGTACCCGGGCTGCTCGGCGACGACGGAGTGGTCTCGGTCGCTACGCTCCTCGGGCATCGCAGTCTCGACTGGACGAGTGCGGTCGCCGCGGTCTCGCTGCTCTGGGTCACGATCACCTGGTTCACCGGTACGCGGCGGGCGATCCGCATCATCTTCGGCCTCGAGGTGAAACAGTATCGCAACGCAGTGCTGCTGAAACTCCGCGACCTGCTGCTGGCGCTGATCTTCCTGGCCGCGCTGGTCGTCTCCGCGGCGCTCACCGTGCTCAGCACCAACATCACCGAGCTCCTGTTCGACTGGCTGGGCGTCGGCCCCGACAACTGGCTGCTCAGCGGCCTCGGCGTCACGCTGCGCTATTCGGCGCTGTTCCTCTTCGACGTGCTCATCCTGTTCGCGATCCACTGGCTCCTCGCCGAGATCCGCATTCCCGTCTGGGCGCTGCTGCGCGGATGCGTGCTCGGCGGTGCCGCGCTCTTCGGGCTGAAGATCCTCGGTGCGGCACTCCTCGGCGGTGCCTCGAGCAACCCGCTGCTCGCCTCGTTCGCGGTCATCGTGGGTCTGCTGATCTGGTTCAACCTGGTCTGCCGTTCGCTGCTGCTGACCGCCGCCTGGATCGCCACGGGTCAGGATCGCACGCTGGGCGCGCCCGAGGCGACCGCCTGACCGTCAGCCGGTCGTGCCGCCGCAGGCGCTATCCGGGTCGATCCCGGTCCACGGCGACTGACGGCCGTCGGGAGTCACCAGCCGGATCTCGATGAACGTGTCGCCGACGGCGAGCCCGGGAAACTCGATCGCCCACTGCGGGAGAAGGTCGGGGCTGAACCCCCACCAGCCGGGGCTCGGCACGGGGTCGGTGCCGGTGAAGAAGCCGAAGTCGAACGAGTTGCCGTACGGATCGGCGAAGACGCCGTCGGAGAAGACATTGCCGGGCTCGACGCCCTCGAGCGCCGGATCGTAGAGCGGATGGAACAGTTCCACGGGCGCGCCGTTCGGCGCGGTCGCGCGGAGGCGGATCAGACCGTACTCGTTCGCCTCGCCGAGCAGGATGGAGCTCTCGCCCGCGAACGAGCAGACGTACCCCGGGGTCAGCGACGGATCTGCTTCGTCGACGGGCGGCTCCGGCTCGCTCGGGCCGCCGTTCGAATCGTCGTCGCCGTCGTCCTCTCCGCCGTCGCCGTTGTCGCCGTTGTCTCCGTTGTTGTCGTTGTCGTCGTCGTCGTCGTCCGTGCCGTTGTCGTCGCGGCGCTCGCGATGGCCTGCGGCGCCCTCGTCATCGTCTGGATCGTCCTCGGAGTCGGCGGCGGGCTCCGGGTCCGTCGCCGTCCGATGGGTCCGCAGCATCGCGGTCTCGATGTCGAGGTCGTCGATCGGTTCATCCGAGGCGACGAGGCGCTCGTCCGCAGCCGCGGCCGGGGAACCGATCGCGGGGTCCGGGGCCACCAGGTTCGAGACGACGAGAGCGATGACTCCGGCCACGGCCGCAGCAGCGGCCACGGTGCCGGTCAGGACGGCCGCGGTCGCGACTCCGCCCGCCGCGGCGCCGGTTCCGATCCCCGCGCCGGCGGTCATCGCGCCGCTGCCTGCCGTCGTGCCGCCGCCGCCGGCGGATCCCGCTCCTGACGCGGTCCCGGCCCCGGCGCCCGCTGCGGCTCCGGCCTCGAGTCCCAGACGGGAGAAGAGCGCGGCGGTGCCGGATCCGCCGAGGAACAGGCCGGCCAGGATGAGTCCGAGGCGTCGGTTGAGCGTCGCGGACTCGGCGGCGGCTGCGGCGCAGTTCGAGCAGTCGCCCAGGTGGGCCTCCACGTTGCGCGCGGCCCGCGCCGTGAGCTTGCCGCGCTGGAAGCGCTGCAGATGATCCAGCGTCGTGCGGCACTCGGCTGCGCTCAGCTCGCGGTTGACGTGCGCGCCGACCCAGGCCGAGCGCAGAGCGTCCTTCGCCCTCACGGCGAGCGCAGAGGTCGCATTGGGAGACAGCCCGATGAGACGCGCAGCCTCTCGCGGGGCCAAGCCCTCGACCTCGGTGTACCAGAGCACGGCCTGCCAGCGTTCGTCGAGCCCGGCGAACGCCTCCGCGACCGCGTTCAGGTCGAACGCGTTGTCCTCCCAGGGCCCGGCTTCGTGGAGGTCGGGGATCTGGTCGAGCTCGTCGGAAGGGCGCTCCCGCGATCGGAACTGATCGGCCGCGATCGTCCGGATCACCTGATAGAGGTAGGGGCGGAAAGCGCCGCGCGGGCCGCGGCCGTCGATGACGAGTTCGAAGATCTTGAGATAGGCGGCCGACACCAGGTCGTCCGGGTCGAGGCTCGGGGCGAGTCCGCGTGCGGCCGCCATCGCGGCGCCTCGATGGCGATCCCAGAGCAGCGAGAACGCATCGGTGCTCCCGTCGCGGCATGCGTCGAGCAGCTCACCGTCGGATGACGCACCCCATCGTCTCTTCGGCACTGCGAGTCCTCCCAAACTCATCTCGTACCCGTGCCCGACACTCCGCCGTGAAGCGTGTACCGAGCGTGCCGGCCCTGACCGGCGAATCCCCAAGCATCCATTATGCGGTATTCGACCTGCGATGCCGATTCGGCCGAAGAAAACGGCAAGGCATCGAAGAATTCTCAGAACGCGCGTCACGATTCGCAGTGCGCACCGTGTTATCGGGTGCCCGGCCTCTGCGCGGAATCCCCCAAGGAGTACCCATGCGCAGGGGCCGGGTACGATCCGCCGGTCTCGGCAGGGTCCGCATTCGGGGAGGAATCATGGGGAACAATCGTCATATCGTCGGCATGCGCTCGGTGCGCGGAGCACACCGTGCGTTCGGCCGTGCGATCGTCCGCACCGTGGCGGGAGCGCTCTCGGTGCTGCTCGTCGGCTCGGCGATGGCGCTCGGCGCCGGAGTCGCACCGGTCCGCGCGATGGAGGGCGCCACGCTGCAACTGGTGAAGAAGGTCGACGGACAGAAGGAGCGCCTGGACCTCAGCCCTGGCGACACCGTCGAGTACCGCATCGACTTCAGTGTCGAGGACGAGGACGCCGATTCCCCCGTCACCATCGTGGACCGACTGCCCGCGGAGTTCGCCGGCTGGAGGATCAGCAACCTGACGGCCACGGTCGGCGGTTCGACGACCGGCGTCACCCTGGAGCTCCCCGGCGTCGTCGATCCGGGCCCGGCTTCGCCGTCACCGGCCGAGGGCACGCTCGGCGCCGACGCCGGCGACCTCACGATCACGGTCGGGGTCGCCCTTCCGGTGCAGGCGGGAGAGGGGAACGCGAGCGGACTCGGGATGTCGACGGGCAAGCAGGGCGTGCTCCGCTACCGTCTGACCGTTCCCGAGGGCATCTCGCCGCTCGACCCGGCCCTCGACCGCCCGCTCGTGAACACCGCCACCTTCTCCGCGAAGTCGGGAGCACAGGATCTCAGCACCGAGGACACGGCGACCATCTCGATCGAGGTTCCGATCGAGGCCGATGTCGAACCGCGCAAGACCTGGGCGCCGGCCGGGCAGGACTTCCAACCGGGCCGGAGCTCCCAGCTCGTCATCGGCGCCGTGCAGGCCTCGAACGTGGACGCCTCCCGCCTGAGCCTGCAGGATCCCGCCGATCCCGCGCTTGCCCCTGACGGCGCGACGGCGCTGCACGCCGACAACCCGTTCAACTACGTCGACTTCGCCGGCTTCGCCTCCCCGAGCGACCCGACGACGAACCTGCCCGCCGGGGCGACCGCTGCCGCCGTGCAGGTGTACCGTCTCGCCGACGGCGCCTGGAACTGGGCGGACTGGGACGCCGCGATCCCGAACGACCGGATCGCCGGCGTGCGCACGAGCTACACCGGAGCCATCCCGCCGGGGACCGAGGCCTCGCAGGGCTTCGCCGTGGAGCAGCGGGCGACGCATCGCTCGACCGGCGAGAGCCTCTCCGCCGGCTACGAGATCGAGAACGACGTCCGCGCCACCGTGGAGGTCGCCGATCATCCCGCCGTCTCGAAGGAGACCGAAGCACCGTTCGCGGTCGGCGCCGAACGCATCGAGGTCGACGCCCAGAAGCGCTTCTACGCGCTGCCCGACGGCGACGAGACCGCCAACCTGACGGGGATCACCGCGGGCGACTCGGTCGGGGTCGTGCTGCGCGCGATCAACCGCGAGGCACCGCGGAGCACCGTGCTCGACCGTCTGATCGTCAAGGAGCCCGGAGCGGGCTCGGATGCGCGCTTCTTCGGCGCCGACCTCGTCTTCGACGGCTTCGGCGACGATACGAGCGCGATCTGGCCGACCGGTGCGACGCAGGCGGAGGTGACCTGGGAGCACCCGGGCGGGCCCACCACGGTCGCTGTACCGGAAGGCGATCCGCTTCCCGCGGCCCCGGCCGGCGCGACCGGTTTCGAGATCGCGTTCACCGGAGCCATCGAACCCGGCGCGTACAGCGAGATCCGCTACGAGCTGCGCTCGAACCCGGCCGAGACCTTCGTCCCGGCCGGTGGAACCGCCGGCCCGTTCGTCAATGCGATCGACGTGGTCGGCGAGCGCGCCGGGCTGGACCCCGACGATGCGGGTGCGAGCGCCACCGTCTCGTACGTCGCCCCCCGGATCGACGTTGAGATCGACAAGCGGGTGGGCCCGGGCACGGTGCTGCCCGGCCAGACGGTGATCGTGCAGCTCGACACCGAGGTCTCGACCGCGGGCGGGCGGACCAAGCCGACCAGGATCGTGGTCGAGGACGTCATGCCCGAGGCGCCCGCCGGAGCCGGAACGTTCTGGGACGCCTTCGACGCGAAGCAGATCCTGCCCCCCATCAGCCGCCCGACCAACGGCGGCGAACAGGCGACGCTGACCATCGAGCGACGCGGCGCGAGCGGCGCCTGGCACGTGCTGGCGACCGACCCCGACGAGAACGCCGCGATCGACGTGCCGACCGGCACGACCGGCCTGCGCTTCGTCTACGAGAACACGGCGGGCCTCTCGCAGGCGACGTACGTGAAGCCGAACATCTCGTTCACGGCGCGTACGCACACCCGGACCGCGGGGGAGCCGACCTCCGGCACCTTCGACAGCCCGGTGCGCTACGAGAACACGGCGACGGCCACGGGCACGGGCGAGCTCGACTCCCGCGTCGTCACCGGTTCCGACGAGGATCGCATCGACGTCGGCATCCGCGGCACCGAGGGCGGCACGGGCCCCGGCCCGGGCGGCGTCTGGGCGGCGAAGCAGTGGGCGCACGACTACCTGACCTCGCAGTCGGGCGCGACCTCCTCGACGGTCCAGTCGTGGGCCGTCGCCAGGGACGGATACCGGACGGTCGAGCTGCAGGACCCTGCGAGCCCGTCGGCGACCGGAGCCGGCACGGTGTTCGAGGCCTTCGACCTGACGCACATCCGACCGATCGGCTATGAGGCCCCGGCAGGCAGCGGGACGATCGATCCGCTGCTGCGGTGGGACACCGTCGCGGCCGTGGAGCTCTGGGACGGAACGAGCTGGAACCCGGTCTCCCCGCCCGCCGGCGGCTGGATGGGAGCGAACGGTTTCGTCGGACACGAGTTGACCGCATCGCAGCGCGCCAGCGCGCTCGGCGTGCGCCTGGTGGTCGAGGAGAACACAGCCGCACGGCAGGCCGCGCACGACCCGCAGGATCCGGACCTCACCGCGCCCGAGCCGGGCAGCGGCGTGACGGCCTCGGCGGACACCCGCTCGTTCCGCCTCGACTGGCAGTTGCGCGACACGGCCCGCACGGCCGACGGCTCGCTCAAGTGGGTCAAGGAGACGGGCACCGCGTTCAACTGCGGTGCCGCAGCCGACGGCTGCGTCGACAACACGTTCGGGGTCGTCGCTCACCCCGAGACTGGTGAGCCGGTGCGCGCCGGCGGCAACGACACCATCCAGCTCGTAGACGGGACGACGAACGTCGGTCTGGGCAAGCTGGTGCGCCCGCTGCCGACGAGCGGCTCCACCCCCTCCGCCGACAGCATCGGCCTCGTCGCGCCGAACCCCGGCGAGCTGGAGCAGGCCGACTACCCCCGCGCGCGCTACACACTGACGGCGAGGAACTCCTCGACGCAGCCGCAGGGGTCGCGCGGGGCCATGAAGCTCGGCAAGATCCGCGTCACCGACACGTCGACCGCCTGCGGGGCGACCTGTCCGCTCCCCGCCTCGACCCTCGACTTCGCGTCGTCGCCGTTCGCGGGCCGCGACTTCGCGAACGAGGTCGCGAGCATCGACGGGAACCACTTCGACGAGTTCGACCTGACCGGCGTGGGCTTCGGCACCCTGCCCGGCTACATCGACGCCGCCGAGAGCACCGTAGAGCTGTGGCTCTACGACGGCACGCCGTCGGGCACGACCCGGGTCTTCACCCTGCAGCAGGCGATCTCGGAGGCCGAGGCCTTCGTCGACGCGCTGCCGAACGCCATCGGGATCGCGGTGACCTACTCGGGCACCGACCCCGGGCTGAACGGCAACCGGATCCTGGTGGGCGACGACCTCGTCATGCACCTCGACGTGCGGCTGCGCGCCACGGAGCGACTGAGCGGCCGTCCCGTGCAGGGCGGCGAGTCGGGCAGCGCCGTGAACGTGCCGAACACGGCGCTGGCGCGCGGATGGGACGCCGTCGTCGACCCGTCGACGCAGCCGACCGACACCGACGGGGCGAACATCGAGCTCACCCAGGCGCGCGTGCGCGTCGGGCTCGAGAAGTCGATCTCGGTCGATCACGGCGACTCGAGCGATCGGACGATCCTCGAGACCGACCCGCAGGCGCCCGTGAACGTGCGGTTGACCGCCGATCCGGACGGGTCGACCGCGCCGCTCGACACGCTGCGGATCGAGGATCGCACCGCGTCGTTCTGGGACCGTTTCGCGTTCGTCTCGTTCGGCACGCCGACGCATCCGACGGATGCGGATTCGGCGCGGCTCGAGGTGATCGTCGACGGGGACTGGGAGGTCTTCGCCGACTACACCGGCGACCTCGACGAGATCCGGGGCGTGAGGGCGACATTCTCGCGGACCACGGGCAACGGCCTGTTCCCGCAGGGCGCCACGTCGTGGAACGCATCGTGGGGCACCGCGACGCTGCCGTTCACGGTCGTGCTGCGCGACGACGCCGCCGTCGACTGGAGCGACGACCAGGAGGAGAACCTGGCGACCGCATTCGCCGAGAACGAAGAGTACGGCGAGGCGGAGGCCGAAGACGACGACCGGGTCGTCTTCTCACCCGGCACGAACGCGATCGAGGTGATCAAACGGGCGCCGAACGACACCGGCGATCACCGCATCGATCCGCTCGTGAGCCTGCCCTGGCGACTCGTGTTCACCAACACCGGAACCGGCTATCTGCCGGTCACGAAGGTGACCGACGCCCTGCCCGCGGCCCTCGACTGGGACGGAGAGCAGCCGACGGTGAACGTGACGCCCGGCGACTCGGGCAGCGGCTTGGGCGAGGACCCGAGCATCGAACTGAGCGCCGACGGGCGAAACCTGGTCTTCGCGTGGCCGGCCGGGCAGCGGATGCACCCGGGCGAGCGGGTGGAGGTCGAGCTCGGCCTCATCCTGCAGCCGGTGGGCGCCGGCCAGCGCGCCACCAACGGGCTGATCGTCGAGACCGGCGTGCCGCTCGACACCTGCACGCAACCCAGGACGCACGGACAGGATCCGCAGGCCCCGACCGCCGAGAACCTCTGCACGAACAACAACTTCGTGGAGCCCGAGGCCGGCACGGTCATCGGCGCGCGGAAGACGGTCAACGGGGAGCCCGCCGAGACGCTCGGCGAGCACCTGGTCTCGGGCGCGCTCGACGTGCGCACCGACGAGGAGTGCGCGGCGGGCAACTTCCTGCCCATCGGCTCGGACTACACGCGCAACCCCTGCGCCTCGTACACGGCCGTCGGCGCGACCGACACCTGGAAGCTCGAGAACATGAACGTCGGCACCAACGCGCTCTCGCGCATGACGATCGTGGACATGCTGCCGAACCCGGGCGACAAGATGCTCGCCGGCGGCGCCGCGCGCACCTCGACGTTCCGGCCCGTGCTCGTCGATCCCTCCGCCATCCGCCTCACGGGTCTGCCCGACGGCGCGGTCTACACGGTGGAAGTCACGACGAACCCCGCCGCCTGCGTGGGTGCGGGCTCCGGCTCGCTCTGGCTGGCCGACCCCGAGTGCTCGGACACGACGGCGAACCCCGCCAACATCTGGACGCTGCTCGACGACTACACCGGCGAGATCCGCGACATCGTGGGGCTCCGATTCAAGGTCGACATGACCGCGAACGCCCTGCCGCCCGCGGGCAGCGTCGTCGTCGAGTTCGAGACCGTGAACCGCGTCATCGACCAGTCCGACGCCGGCCTGCAGCCGACGCTCGAGCAGTTCGCGGAGCGCCAGTTCGCCTGGAACCAGAACGGCCTGATCGCCTGGGACACGGCGGGCAACCGCGTCAACCTGCCGAAGGCCCCCCAGCGCGCGGGCGTCACCGTCAAGACCGGCTCGCTGGTCGTGACGAAGCAGGTGCAGGGCGAGGGCGCGGACAACGCTCCCGACGAGTTCCCCGTCGAACTCGTGTGCACCGTGCCGAGCGGTGCCGCCGATCCTGCGCGGGTGCCGCTCGACATGGGCGAGCACGCGACCCTGTCGGTGCCGAAGAACGGCTCGGTCACGGTGGACGGCATCCCCGTCGGCGCGGACTGCACGGCACGCGAGACCGGCGAGGTCGGCGCGCACGGCGAGGTCGGGCGTTCGATCGAGACGGCTCCGGGGGTGGCGCCCGCCACCGACGGCCTTTCGGCCGACATCCGGATCCGGGTGCTGCCGGGGGACGCCGCGACCGAACTGAAGCTCTCGAACACCTACACGCTCGGCGAACTGGTGATCGAGAAGAGCCTGGCGAGCGGCGACGAGCACGAGCTCGACCCCGAGCTGGCGAAGAAGAGCTTCGAGTTCGAGCTCGTCTGCCCGGTGGCCGGGACCGGTGAGGATGTACGCCGCGTCTTCTCGCTCCGGGCAGGAGAGCGGCACGGCGAAGCCGGCCTGCCCGTGGGCGCGGTCTGCACACTGACCGAGACCGGCACCGGCGGTGCGGCAGAGACGACGATCACGGTCGGCGGCGACGAGACCGACGGCACGAGCCGCGACGACATATCGATCGCCGAATCGGGCGGCCACGTGCTGGTCACGAACCTCTTCCCCGGCGTCTTGTCGGAGAACGAGGAGGATCACGACGACAGCGGGATCGACAGCGACGATCTCGAGCGGACCGGTGCGCAGGACGGCCTGCTTCTCGCCGCGACCGGACTCGCACTCCTGGCGCTCGGCACGATCGCGGTCGGTGCCGCCCTGAGCCGCCGATCGCGTGCCACGGGCACGAGCGGGTCGTAGAAAAGAGGTGGGGGATTCCGGCCCATCACTCCCCCCTATGGGCCGGAATCCCTCTCCGCACTTCGTGCGGATGAGTCGTACAAAGTGCGCGATGCGGCCTGCGGGCCGCGTCTACCGGCGGGTCACCGCGCGGCGAGTCCTGCGCGGTGACCCGCCGGTCTGCGCCTTCGCGGGCCTGCGTTTTCGCGGGTCTGCGCCTCTGCGGGCTCAGGGGAGCAACGCGGCGATCGTCTCGGGCAGCGCTCGGGCGACATCGAGCGCGGCTATCGGGGCACGGCCGTCCTGGCTCGCCCGGCACGCGGCGGCGGCGTGCAGCACTGCGGCGCTCGCGGCGAGCGGGCCGAAGCGCTCGGGATCCTCCCGCAGCTCGGCCGCGTGCGTCGCGGCGAGCGCGCCGAGGATGCCGGCGAGCACGTCGCCGGTGCCGGCGGTGGCGAGCCAGGGCGTCGCCGGGCCGGCGGCGGCGCAGAAGCCGCCGGGGGTCGCGACGAGGGTGACGGATCCCTTGAGCAGGATGGTCGAGCCGAGCCGCTCGGCGAGCGCGGACGCCGCCCGGGGAAGGGCGTGCTGCGGCAGCTCGGTCTCCGGCTCCACGGCCCGCCACAGTGCGCGGAACTCGCCCAGATGCGGGGTCGCGACGATGGGCGCGACCCGATCCCGTGCCGCAGCGAGTACTTCCGGTGCGGCGAGTTCGAGCAGCGCGCCCGCGTCGACCACGACGGGGGCGCCGGCGGCGAACACGGCGCGCAGCGTCTCGCGCTCGGCGAAGGACCGCCGAGCCGCGTCCGTGCCCGACCCCACGAGCCAGGCGTCGCAGCGCGCCCCCATCGCTGAGCGGCCTTCCGCGAACACGGTCTCGGGGCGCGCGGCCAGCACGGCCGCCGCCGGGGCGGGCAGGCCGAGCGCGGGCGCCTCGTCATCGATCGGCGGCACGTACCGGACCATGCCGAGCCCCGTCCGCCAGGCCGCCTCCACGCCGAGCACCGCGGCGCCGGGGTAGGCCGCCGAACCGGTGCGCACGGCGAGCACGCCGCGTCGGTACTTGTCGGAGTCGGGCCCCGGCCTCGCGATGTTCGCGGCCGCCCGGGCGGTACTCCACTGCTGCGGTTCGCTCATCGCCTTGCTCATGGCCTCGCTCCTGCCGCCTCGGGCCCGGCGCCGTCGAGGTAGGCGCGCACGGCGACCTCGATCTGCCCGAGGGCGGCGGCGGTCGCGCTTCGCCGCTCCGCCACCGTTCCGCGGTCGCTGAACGCGTCGAGGTAGACCTTGAGCTTCGGCTCGGTGCCGCTCGGCCGGATCATCACGCGCGAACCGTCGGCGAGATCGTAGGCGAGCACGTTCGCGCGGACGGGGGCCAGGCCTGGCCGCCGGAAATCGCGCACCTGCTCGACCGCTCGGCCGGCGAAGCCGCGCGGCGCGTTGGCCCTCACCCATGCGGAGAGCGCCTCGACATCGGCGACCCGCTCGCGCCGCAGCACGATCTGCGCGCTGGCGAAGTGGCCGAACCGCTCGCTCGCCTCGTCGAGCAGATCCCACACCGTCCGGCCGCCGGCGTACAACTCGCAGGCCATCGCGAGCGCCTCCGCCGCGGCCGAGATGCCGTCCTTGTCGCCCACGACCTCGGGGTCGGTGAGGTAGCCCAGCGCCTCCTCGAATCCGAACAGCAGACCGGGCACGCGGGAGACCCATTTGAAGCCGGAGAGGGTCTCGGCGTGATCCAGCCCGTGCGCGCGGGCGACCGCGCCCAGCGCCGGTGAGCTCACGATCGTGTTGGCCAGCGTGCCGCGGGGCGCACGGCCCTCGCGCTCGGCCGCCGCCCGCTCGCGTTCGGCGATGCGCCAGCCGAGCAGCAGGCCGAGCTCGTTGCCGCTCAGGCGGCGGTAGCCTCCGGGTGCGTCGGGATGAGATGCGGCGAGCGCCAGCCGATCGGCGTCGGGATCGTGCGCCAGCACGTAGTCGGCGCCGCGCTCGCGGGCGAGGGCGAAGGCCAGGTCGAGCGCGTCGGGCTCCTCGGGGTTCGGGTAGTCGACCGTGGGGAAGCGGCCGTCGGGCCGATCCTGCTCGGCGACGGGGATCACCCCGGGCAGCCCCGCCAGCGCGAAGACGCGCCGTGCGGTCTGGCCGCCGACGCCGTGCATCGCCGTGTAGACGACCGTCGGTGTCGGTGTCGGTGTCGGTGCCGTACCCCGGGGCGCCGCGAGTGCCGGGGCTCCGGGGCCTCCGACGGCGCGCGCCGTCGCCGCGACGTAGGCGTCGAGGAGTTCGGCGCCGGCCACGCGAAGGCGTTCCGAACGCGGGGGGAGCGCGCCCTGCTCGCCGAGCACGCGCTCGATCCATCCGGCGATCTCCCGATCCTGCGGCGGGGCGACCGGCCGACCGCCGCCGGCGTTCCCGTCGCTGCGGGTGCTGCTCCCGTCGCCCTCGCTGCTGCCGTCTTCCCCGAGGTAGACCTTGTAGCCGTTGTCGCCCGGGGGATTGTGGCTGGCGGTGATCATCACTCCGGCGGCGGCACCGAGGCGTCGTACGGCGAAGGCGAGGACCGGCGTCGGTGCCGACTCCGGGAGCAGGAGCACGTCGAGCCCGGCGCCGGCGAACGTCTCGGCGGCATCGCGGGCGAATACGTCGCTGTTCAGGCGCCCGTCGAAGCCGACGACCACGGTCGGCGGTTCCGACGAGGTGCCGTGCGGATCCCGATCGGTTCGCGGACCCGGGGCGGCGTGCGCCGGCGCCGATGCCGTGGTCCGTGCGTTCATCTGCCGATCCGGCTGCTCCGATTGTTCCTGCTGCGCTCGCCGCGCGAGCAGGAAGGCCGCCAGGCCGGCGCTGGTCTGCGCGACGACGAGCCGGTTCATGCGGCGCGGCCCGGCGCCCATCAGGGCTCGGAGCCCGGCCGTGCCGAACTTGAGCCGCCCGGCGAAGGCATCGCGCAGGCGGGTCTCGGCCGCGGGGTCGCCGGCATCCGCGAGGCGCAGCAGCTGCTCGGCCTCGGCGCGGGTATCGGGGTCGGGGTCGATGGCGATCCATGCCCGCACCTGCGCCTCGAGCGCGTCGGTATTGGGGGGACCGTCTGTCATTCCCACAACGTACCACCTCGCCGGATCGGGAGGCCCCGCCCCGCCCGCCCCTGTTGCCGTCGTCCGCCTTCCCGATTGTCGGACCCGCTCGCGTCGCGTCTGGGAGGGCTCCACCGGCCGGCTTCCGGCCCGCCAGTGGGGCGCGGAGGCGTCAGGCGAGCGAGAGGAAGAGCTTCTCCAGCTCTTCGGGGTCGAGCTCGTCGTCGGGGTTGGCGAGGCACTCCCTGAGCGCGGTGGAGACGACCAGGAAGCCGGCGCGATCGATCGCCTTCGACACCGCACTCAGCTGCTGCACCACGTCGCGGCAGTGCGCGTCGCCCTCCACCGCGGTGATCACGGCGGCGAGCTGGCCGTGGGCGCGGCGCAGGCGGTTGACGATCTTGCGCTTGGCTGCGGGATCGTGATCGAGGGCAGTGGGCGCGGCGCCGATCGATTCGCTCATGTCGGGCTCCTTCTGTCGCTTCTTCCACGGTCGGACTTGACATCCATAATACCCCATGGGGTATAGTTCCGAGTAGATCAAAATACCCCATGGGGTATTAACTCCAGTTCTGCTGGATCCCACCTGCCGAGACACGAACACGAGGAGCCGCTCATGTGCCGAGCGACCAGATGCCGCACCTGCAACAAGACCACCTGGGCCGGTTGCGGCCAGCACGTCGCCATGGTGAAGGCGAGCGTGCCGGCCTCCCAGTGGTGCAACGGCAAGCACACCCCGGCCCAGCTCAAGGCCGCCGAAGAGGCGAAGGCCGAGCGCGGCGGCTTCTTCGCCCGCCTGTTCGGCCGCTGAGCAGCTCCCGCATCGCCGAATCGAAACCGATACCCGCGTTCGGGGCCGAGCCCCGTCGACCCGAGAGGACCGAGCACCATGTGCGCACGAATCACCTGCCCCACCTGCGGCAAGCCCACCTGGGCCGGCTGCGGCAATCACATAGAGGAGGCGCTCCGGGGCGTGCCCGAGGACGAGCGCTGCCACTGCGACGCGTAGACACGTACGACCCGAGAGGAACGAAACCATGCTGCTGGAACGCATCTACGACGAGGATCTCGCACAGGCGAGCTATGTGATCGGCTGCCAGGCGAAGGGCCTCGCCCTCGTCGTCGACCCGCGCCGCGACATCCAGGTCTACCTGGATATCGCGGAGAAGAACGGCATGACGATCGCGGGCGTCACCGAGACCCACATCCACGCCGACTACCTCTCGGGTACGCGCGAGCTCGCGGCCCGCACGGGCGCGACGATCTACGTATCGGATGAGGGCGGCCCCGACTGGACGTACTCCGACGCGTTCGACGGCGCCGAATCGGGCAGCGCCGAATCGGGCCCCGCCGTGCGCATGAAGCACGGCCATCGCATCGAGCTCGGCAACATTACGGTCGAGGCGGTGCACACTCCCGGTCACACCCCTGAGCACCTGTCGTTCCTCGTGACCGACGGCGCGCAGGCGAGCGACCCCGGCTTCATGCTCACCGGTGACTTCGTGTTCGTCGGCGATCTCGGCAGGCCCGATCTGCTCGATGAGGCCGCGGGCTTCGTCGATACCCGGTTCAAAGGCGCGAAGGATCTCTTCGCGAGCCTGCGCGACCGGTTCCTGACGCTGCCCGACTACGTGCAGGTGCTGCCCGCGCACGGGTCGGGATCGGCCTGCGGCAAGTCGCTCGGAGCGATCCCTGCCACGACGGTCGGCTACGAGCGCGCCTTCTCGTGGTGGGGCCCCTATCTCGCGAACGACGACGAGCAGGGCTTCGTCGATGAGCTGCTCAGCGGTCAGCCCGATGCCCACGCCTACTTCGGCCGCATGAAGCTGCAGAACAAGGTCGGGCCGGCCGTGCTCGGCGATCACGCCGAGCTCATCGAGTACACGGCCGACGAGTTGCGCGCCGAGCTCGCCCACGACAACGTCGTCTTCGTCGATACCCGCCACCACAGCGAGGTCCACGAGGGCACCGTCGCGCGCTCGCTCAACATTCCGGGCGCCGAGAAGGCCGCGAACTACGGCGGGTGGGTCTACAACCCCGAGGTCGAGCATCGTGCGCTCGTGCTGCTCGCCGCCTCGCGCGAGGAGGCCGAAGAGCTGCGCGACCACCTGATCCGCGTGGGAATCGACACCGTCCGCGGCTACATCGCCTCGCTCGACGGGCTCGAGCTCGTGCGCCCGCAGCTCGTGAACCCCGATGATCTCGACGGCTTCGCGCGCTCGCTGCTGCTCGACGTGCGCAACCGCACCGAGTACGCGGAGGGGCATCTGCCCGGCGCTGAGCAGCTCTCCGGCGGCCGCGTGCTGTGGAACCTCGACCGGCTGCCCGCTCCGGACGCCGGCACGATCGTGAGCTACTGCCAGAGCGGGGTTCGGAACAGCGTGGCTGCGAGTGCGCTGCGCCGCGAGGGCTACGACGTGGCCGAGCTCGACGGCAGCTACCTCGGCTGGGCGTCGCGCCCGGGCAACGCACCCGTGGTCGGCGAGCCCGAGC
This sequence comes from Leucobacter soli, assembly GCF_910593785.1. Lineage (GTDB taxonomy): Bacteria > Actinomycetota > Actinomycetes > Actinomycetales > Microbacteriaceae > Leucobacter > Leucobacter soli. Next base: position 44,672 of record NZ_CAJVAP010000009.1, read on the forward strand.
CCGCCGCGGTCTGAAACCCTGAAAGGATCCGCATGGAACCCGCGATCATCGTCGGGCTGGCGCTCGCCGTGCTCGTCGGCGTCTCCCTGGGCCTGCTGGGCGGGGGCGGATCGATTCTCACCGTGCCGATCCTCACCTATGTCATCGGCATGGACTCGCGCGAGGCGATCGCCGCGTCGCTCTTCATCGTGGGCGCGACGAGCGCGGTGAGCGTGCTCGCCCACGCCCGCGCGGGGCGGGTGCGGTGGCGCACGGGGCTGATCTTCGGGGCCGCCGGTATGGCGGGCGCCTTCGCCGGCGGCATCGCGGGCGGGTACATTCCTGGCCCGGTGCTCATGGTGCTGTTCGCCGGAATGATGGTCGCGACCGCGACGGCGATGATCAGGGGCCGGCGGGCGAAGGCGCCGGTGGCCGCCGGAGCGGGCGCAGACTCGCATGGTAGCGGATCCGCTACCGCCGAGGCCGGCGCCGCCACCGGTATCGACGGCGAGGCCCGGCCCGGCCTGCCGATGAGGCGAATCGTGCTCGACGGCTTCCTCGTCGGCCTGGCGACGGGACTCGTGGGCGCCGGTGGCGGGTTCCTGATCGTGCCGGCGCTCACCCTGCTCGGCGGCCTGCCGATGGCTATCGCGGTCGGCACTTCGCTGCTCGTCATCGCCATGAAGTCGGCCGCCGGTCTCGCCGGCTACCTGTTCTCGGTGCAGCTCGACTGGCCGATCGTGCTCGGCTTCACGGCCGCCGCCGTCGCGGGCTCGTTCCTCGGAGTGCGGCTCGCGGGCCTGGTGCCCGAACGGGCGCTGCGCCGCGGCTTCGGCTTCTTCGTGCTCGCGATGGGCGCGTTCGTGCTCGTGCAGGAGCTGCCGAAGCTGATCCCCACCTGATCCCGTGCGCCGAGTACGGCTCGGCGCAACGACCTGCCCGACCCGATCCCCCGACGAAAGGAACCACCCGTGTCACGTAAGAAGTTCTCCCCGCTGCGCGCAGCGATCCTGCCCGCGGCCGCCGCAGCGCTCGCGCTCGGCCTCGCCTCGTGCTCGCCGGCAGCACCAGCCTCGATCGAAGTCGCCCCCGACGCGATCCTGCTCGACGTGCGCACCGCAGCCGAATTCGCCGAGGGGCACCTCGACGGCGCCGAACAGCTCGACTTCAACGGCGGCGAGGTCGCGGCCGCGATCCCGGGTCTCGATCCCGACGCCGAGTACCTGGTCTACTGCCGTTCGGGCAACCGTTCGGGCCAGGCGATCGCCCTGATGGAGCAGGCCGGCTTCTCGAAACTGACGAACCTCGGCTCGCTCGAGCAGGCGGCCGCGGCCACCGGCATCGAGATCGTGCGCTGAGCGGCGCGCACGCGGCGTCGTACGCGGCGCTAGTGGAGTTGTGGCATACGATGACTCTGACGAACAAGTCACGACGAAGGGATCGCGCCATGTGCGTGCGGATCAGCTGCGGCGACTGCGGCAAGCCCACCTGGGAGGGCTGCGGCCTGCACATCGAGGAGGCGCTCGGCGGCGTCGCGGAGGTCGATCGCTGCCACTGCGAGCGCTGACTCGATCGCTGACTCGATCGCTGACGCTGACGCTGACGCGGGCGCTGCCGTAGCGGCCGGGGTGTCAGAGCTCCGCGAGCAGACCCTTCCAGTGCGCGCGCCACTCCTCGATACGCTCGCCGTCGGCGAGGCCCTCGTGGCTGACTCCGAGCGTGGTCTTCGCCGAGTCCTTCGCATTCGGCGTGCCCGAGACCTCGATCCTGCCCGCTCCTTCGAGATCGAAGCGGTAGAAGGTGCGTTTCTCGGTGCGGGAGTCGCGTGCGCCGGTGACGGCGTGCCCGAGGTGCTCGGCGACCTGCCCGTGCGCGGACACCCACGCCGAGACGGCCGCGTCGCGGTCGAGCGTCAGGGTGCGGCTCGCGCTGACCCGGAAGGTGCCGCTCGAGGACTGTCCCGGGACGCGCAGACCGGTGTGCTGCTCGTACGCGATCGCCACGGCCTGCGCCCACCAGTCGGGGTTGGTGAGGCCCTCGCGCATCGCCGCGCGGGCGATCCGCGCGATCTCCGCGTGTCCGAGCTGCGCAGCGCCGTGGGAGTCGAAATGAGTGAGCCACTCGTTCCAGGCCAGCCCCGTGGCCCGCTCGATGGCCGCGATGCTCTCGCCTCTGGTCCGGTTGCCTCTCCCGTTCGGCGCGCCGTCGCTCATGGCGCAATCCTATGGCACCGGGTCGCTCAGAGCTCGAAGGTGCGCGAGTGATCCCACGGCTCGGCGCAGCCGGCGCCGTCGGAGAGACCGGCGAGCAGCGTCCCCGTGAGGCCCCGTGCGATGCGCCCGTTTCGCGCGCAAGTGCGCAGTTGCGCCGGGTGCGATCGTCCTGCACCCACCACGACTGCGCACTTGCGCCGCGGGAAGGGGATCAGCCGATGCCCGACATCTCCTCCGTGTGGGTGTGGCCGATCCGCGCGAGCACCTCGGGGCGGTTCGCCTTGATCCACCAGAAGCGGAGGAACGCCGCCAGCATCGTCGCGAGGAAGATGTAGGGGATCACGTTGAACGGGAACGCCGGTACAGGCCACACGTTCGCGATGAACACGTACGCCATGGCGACGACGGCGACCACCGCGCAGAGCCAGACCATGCCGTTCGGGATGCCGTGGCGGCGGGTGTAGACGACACCGGCGATGGCGACGAGCGCGTAGGCGACCATGTAGCCGTAGGTGCCGTAGGTGTCGACCCAGACGACGATGTCCATCGGATGGGTGCCCGCGATCAGCAGGATCACGTCGAGGATGATCGCCGCGGCGCCCGCCACGAGCAGCACGCGGTGCGGGGTGAGGTGGGTCTCGTGGGTGCGGCCGAAGCGCTCAGGGGCGACGCCCTCCTTGCCCATCACGTAGATGATGCGACCGACGACGTTGAGCGGGGCGACGACCACGGCGAAGAACGACGCGGCGACGCCGAACACGAGGATCGGCGCGAACCAGCCGGGCATGCCGATGCGGTCGTTGATGGCCTGCAGCGGGCTTGCGACCTCGCCGAGCTCGTCGCCGAGCACGGCGATCTGCGTGTAGGCGGAGAAGACGTAGAGCACGCCGACGAAGAGGGCGCTCCACATGATGGCCCGGGGGATCGCGGTCTTCGGGTTGCGCGCCTCGCGGCCGAGGGCGTCGGCCGACGAGAAGCCGACGAAGCCGAGGATGCCGAGCACCATACCGGCGGCGATCCCCTGGAACGGCACGCCCTCGAGCGAGAACTGCGTGGGATCCCAGGCGTCCGGCCCGAGCCAGACGAGCGAGGTGATGAGCAGGACGGTGATGATGAACACCGAGATCAGCTCGAGCACGAGCGACACCCGCGCCGACATGCGGATGCCGATGATCGTGAAGAACGTCGCGAGGCCGCCCAGCAGGACGGTGAGGATGACGAGCCAGACGGTTCCGGTGGCGGGGATGCCGAACAGCTGCAGCAGGTCGGAGAAGTAGGAGGCCGCGCCGCCGAGCGAACCGGCTGCGATGCCCCAGGAGCCGATGAGCAGCGCGACGCCGGCGGCGAACGCGCCCGTCGGGCCGAGTCCCTTCGACACGTAGGTGTAGAGGGATCCTGCGGAGGGGTGGCGCCGGGCGAACATCGACACGATGTAGCCGACGCAGAGGATCACGATCGTGGCGAGCGCGAACGCGTACATGGTGCCGTTGCCGGCGCCCAGGAAGATGGCCGCCGCGGTGAACGCGATGACGGCGCTCGGGGCGATGCTGGCCAGGGCCTGCGCCGCGAGCTCGGGGCCCGACATGACCCCTTCGCGAAGGCCCTTGTCGACCTTCGTCTCAACTGTCTGACTCAATGTTCTCTCCTTCGAGTGAGCTGGTGGATGGTGTGCCGAACGTGCGGTGTCAGGGGATGAGGAGGGTGCGCAGCACGCCGCCGGCCTCGAGATCGGCGAGAGCCTCCGCCGCCTCGTCGAGCGGGCGGCGGCCCGAGATCAGCGGATCGATCTTCAGCTGCCCGTCCATGTAGCGATCGACCAGGGCGGGGATGTCGATCGACGGGCGCACGGAGCCGTAGTTCGAACCGAGGATCCGCTGGTCGGCCTCGGCGAGCACCAGGGGCTCGAACGAGGCCTTGGCGCCGGTCGGGGGCAGCCCGACGATCACCGCGGCGCCGCCCAGTCCGAGCATGCGGATCGCCTGCTCGGTGGTGACGGTGCGGCCGATCGCGTCGAAGGCGTAGTCGACGCCGTCGGGGATCAGCTCGAGCAGCTGCTCCACGGCGTCGCGCTCGGAGGCATCGATGCGATCGGTCGCACCGAACTGCAGCGCCATGTCGGTCTTCTCGGGCACCACGTCGATCGCGACGATCCGTTCGGCGCCGGCGAGCTTGGCGCCCTGCACCACGTTCAGGCCGACGCCGCCGCAGCCGATCACCGCGACGGTGGAGCCCGGCTCGACCGCGGCGGTGTTGAGCACGGCGCCCACACCGGTCGCCACGGCGCAGCCGACGACGGCGATCACGTCGAGCGGGGCGTCGTCGCGCACCTTGATCGCGCCGGAGGCGGGCACGACGACCTCCTCCGCGTAGGAGGAGACGCCGAGGTAGTGGTGGAGCGGTTCGGCGGTGCTCGGCTCGCCGCCGTCCGCGGCGGGGAGGCTCAGCCGGGAGGTGCCGTCGAAGAGGACGCCCTTGGGCGCCACGACCGTGGCGACCTTCTGGCAGCGGGCCTCATGGCCCTGGAGGCAGTAGCGGCACTCGCCGCAGGGCGGCACCCAGCTCAGCACGACGTGGTCGCCCACGGCCAGCGAGGTGACGCCCTCGCCGAGCTCGACCACGACGCCGGACCCCTCGTGGCCCATCACCATCGGTGCGGGGGCGTCCCATTCGCCGCGCTTCACGTGCAGGTCGGAGTGGCAGACGCCGGCAGCGGCGATCTTGACGCGGACCTCGCCGGCACGGGGCGCGGCGAGCTCGACTTCGGCGACCGAGACGCGGGTCTCGGGGTCCCGGAATACGACGGCTTTCATGTGCTTCCTCACTCCTGTTCAGGCGTGCGCGGAGCGGACGGCTGCGCGCGGGTGCTATCGGAGATGGTAGAGAGGAGCGACCCGGTCTGTCACTGTACCAATGCGTGAAGTACTCGCGTCAAGATCAATGATCGGTACACTTCAGGCATGACCCTCGACCTCGCCGCCGTCGTACGCGCGGTCGGCGGCGAGTGCCTCGCGCACCGGATGCCGCCGCACACCCCTGTCGACGGGATCGCCCCGTTGAGCGAGTTCGTGGTCGTCGGCAGCCCGGAATTCGCCACCCTGATCACCGGGCCGGTCGCCGAGCTGCGCGCCCGGCTGGAGAGCGGCGGCGGTGCGGCGGAGGTCACGGCGCGCGGGGTCTTCGTGAGCGAGCGCGACGATCCCGCACTCCGCGAGCTGCTCGCCGCCCAGCGGATGACCGCGATCCTCGGCACCGCCGTCGCCGGCGCCGCACTGCACGCGCGCCTCGCCGCGATGATCGCCGAGGATCAGGCCGCGGCCGACCGGCTCGTCACCGAGGGCACCAAGGTGCTCACGCAGGTGGCCAGACGCGGCGGCATCACCGCGGTCATCGCCGAGCTCGCGCACCGGATCGACGGCTGGGCCGTGCTCCTCGACGCGCACGGCCAGCTGATCGCGAGCGCGGGCGCCGGCAGACTGCATATCGACGACGCGACCGCGGTCGCGCTCGGGCGCCCCGTCCGCGTCCGCCATCCCGGCCTGCAGACGCACCAAGTCGGATCCGATCGCGACCTCGCCGGCTACTTCGTCATCGCCTCGCGCACGAGCGTCACCAGCCGCAACCGGGATCTCGCGTCGCAGGCGGCGGCCCTCTTCGATCTGCTCCTGCGCACCCGCGACCCGTCCCTCACCGAGCGCCTCGGCCGCACCGCACTGCTCGACATCCTGCTCGCCGGCGGCGCCACGGCGGCCGAACTGCTCCGCCGCTGGGACGTGCGCGAGACCGACCTGACCGCGTTCGAGTTCGGAGCCCGGACGCGCGCCGTCGATCTCGAGCGCATGATCGTGCGCTGGTTCGACGAGCTCGGCCTCGAGCACGTGTTCGTCCGGGAGCCGGACCGCGTGCGCGGCTTCCTGCCCGACGAGTACGTCGAGGAGCTCGTCACCCGCGTCAGCGCCGTCACCCCGCTCGGCAGCGGATCGGTGCATCTCGGCCTCGGCCTCCCGGCCCCCGCCGAGCGGCTCCGGCGCAGCGCGATCCAGGCCAGGCAGGCGCTCGACTCCGCGATGATGGATGGCCGCACCGTGCTGCGGTACGCCGAGCTGCCCACGATCGGCCTGGTCCTCGCCGGGATGACGGGCGATGGCACGGCGCAGCTGGCGGGCGCGCTCGACCCGCTGCGCGATCCGGCCGGCGCGCACGGCGGGCTCACGGAGACCCTGTACGTGTTCCTCGCCGAGCACGGCGGGCACCGGTCGAGTGCGGCCCGACTGGGCATCCACCGGCAGACCCTGGCCTCGCGGCTGCACCGCATCGAGCAGCTGACCGGCCTGTCAATGCTGCGCCCAGACGATCGCGCGACGGCCTGGCTCGCCCTGCGCGCGCTCGGGCACGGGGAGCCGCCGGCGACGGAACGGAAGGGCGCGGTGCGCGCCGGCGAGGCCGGCGGGACCGCCGAGGCGGCCGATGCGGGAGGCGTCGCGGGCGCGTTTCCGGCGCTCGAGCCGGTGCGCCGCGTGCTTGAATAGCGGCATGAGCGAAGCAGCCGATCTCCGTGCTCCGCACGATCCGAGCGATCTGCGAGATCCGCGCGATCCGCGCGAGGCCCGCGAGCATCCGGAGGTCGAGCGCTCGCAGCATCGAGTGGCCGAGAGCGAGGACGTGCCGGGCGGGATCGGTCGGGCGGCGAACGAGGAGTTCCGGGTCGACCTCGAACGGATCCGATTCTCGCCCTACTTCGGGCGGCTCTCCGCGGTGACCCAGGTCGTTCCGCAGACCGGGGTCGGCCCCGTCATGCACAACCGGCTGACGCACTCCCTCAAGGTGAGCGCGGTCGCGCGCGTCATCGCGACGAACCTGGCCGCGCAGGCGGCACGGCACGAGGCGTATGTGCGGGGGGAGGCTGTCGAGGACGACGCGACCGGGGCCATCGTATCCCGCCTGGGCGGCTGCGACAGCACGGTGGCGCAGGCCGCGGCCCACGCGCACGATCTCGGACATCCTCCGTTCGGGCACCTCGGTGAGCGAGTGCTCGACCGGATCGCGCGGGAGCGCCTCGGGCTTGCCGAGGGCTTCGAAGGCAATGCCCAGACCTTCCGGATCCTGACCGCGCTCGATACGCTCGGCCGCGACTTCCCCGGCCTCAACCTCACAGCGGCGACGCGCAGCTCGGTGCTGAAGTACCCGTGGACACGGGGCGAATGGGTGGGCGTCGACGCGGTGCGCGCACCGGTCGAGGATCGCCCCCGCGGTGTGGGCCTCGATCCGGAGAACGGCGCCGAGAAGTTCTCCGCCTACGCGGTCGATGCGGAGCAGATGGAGGAGGCCCGTGCGGCGTTCCCCGCCATCGGCGAGGGGGCGCAGACCGTCGAGTGCGCGGTCATGGACCTCGCCGACGACATCGCCTACGCCGTGCACGACCTCGACGACTTCACCCGCGCGGGCGTGCTGCAGCAGGCGGCCGTGGCGCGTGAGCTGCAGGCCTGGTCGGCCGACGCCGCCGACCTCGACGCGGCCCCGCGCAGCGCGCTGGAGGCGGAGTGGCGCCGCCCCGGTCGTTCGCTCGAGCTGCTGTGGCGGCGGCTGCGGACCAAGGACGGCTGGATCGCCGACCGCGACGTGTTCGGATCCGCCGTGCAGCGCGTCTCGGACGAGCTCGCCGACGAGCTGCTCGCGGCCCCCTACGACGGCGGTATCGCGAGCGAGCGGGCGGTGTCCGACTTCACGCGGCGCTGGATCGAGCGGCTCCGATCCTCCATCGTGGTCGAGGATGATCCGCATCTGCGAGGCGGGCACGTGCGACTCGGCCGGCAGGCCTGGCACGAGGTTGCCGTCCTCAAATTCGTGCACGCGCATTTCGTGCTCGAACGGCCGAACCTGGCCCAGGCGCAGCGCGGGCAGGCGCGCGTGCTCGAAGAGCTGGTGCTCGGGTACGAGGCCTGGCTCACCGACCCGTACGACGCGCAGCGCGCCCCGCGCGGCCTGCTGGAGTGGGTCGAGGAGTCGACGGAGCAGCTCTTCCGATTGCAGTCCGAGCGGCCGGAGCTGGTGCACGGAGACATCTCGGAGGCCGGCCTCGTGCGGCAGGGGCGGGCCCGGGCGATCCTCGACTTCGTCTCGTCGTTCACCGACCAGCAGGCGGTCTCGAGCTTCGCCGCGATGACTCGGGGCGCACTCGCGCCGGACGTTCCCGGCGTGTTCGACCTCTAACAGGAGAAGCCGTGATCGGGGTCGTGCTCAGACCTCGAAGAGTCGCGAGCGGTCCCACGGCTCGGCCCAGCCGAGCCCGTCGAAGAGGCTCGAGAGCAGCATCCCTGTGAAACCCCAGACGAGATGCTCGCCGAAGCGGGGGCTCAGCCGGAACGCCGCTCCGCGATGCGTGACCGGGCCGCGCCGCAGCACCGAGGTGCCCCGGGCTGCGGGATCGAGTAGTTCGGCGACGGGCACGCGCATCACCTCGACCGACTCGCTGTGATCCGCCGCGATCTCGCTGGGCAGACGCCACCAGCCGACGACCGGCGTGACGAGGTTGCTGCTCACCGGGATGTGCAGCTGCGTCAGCTCGCCGAGGATCTCGACGCCCCGCGGGTCCAGACCCGTCTCCTCCGAGGCTTCGCGCAGGGCGGTCGCAGAGGAGTCCCGATCCTCCGCCTCGACCCCGCCGCCCGGGAAGGCGATCTGCCCCGGATGGTGCCGCATCGTGTCGGATCGTCGGGTCAGCAGCACGTCGAGCTCCCGCGGCGCGGCGAGGCCGTCGCCCGTTCGGGCGGGCACCGCGTCGAGCTCGCCGAAGAGGATCAGCACTGCCGAGCGTCGCAGTGCGAGGTCGCCGGGATCGCCCTGTGGGATGAAGTCGATCCCGACCCCGCGCTCCAGGGCCGACGCGAGCTGCGCTCGCGCCTCGGCCGTTCCTCCTGCTGCAGTCACGCTCCCAGGCTACTCCGCGCCGATCGGCGCGTGTTCAGCTGTCCGCGAGCAGATCGGCGATGCCCTCCGGCACCCGCTGAGACCGAGCCCAGGGCTGCAGCTCACGCCGCTCCACGCGCTTGGCGCGCTTCGTCTGCTCGGCCCGCACCTGGGAAAGGACGGCGATCACGGCCGCACGCTCCTCATCGCTGACGCCGCGCGTGATGAAGCGGAACTCGTCGTCGTGCAGCGCGTCGTCGACCGGGCCGGCCTCCTGCCGCCTGGCCGCATCGCGGGCGGCGGCATCCGGTGGCGGTACGGCCTCGGCGAGCTCCTCGGCGACCGCGTCGCTGATGCCGCGATCCACGATCGCATCGAAGATCGGCGTGCCGGCGCCCTGACTCGGCTCATTCATCGTGGGCCTCGATTCTTCACCAACTGACGTCACAGCGGAATGTTGCCGTGCTTCTTGGCAGGCAGTTCGTCGCGCTTGCCGCGCAAGCCGCGCAGCGCCTTGATCACGGCGAGGCGGGTGCCAGCCGGTTCGAGCACGTTGTCGATCTCGCCGCGCTCCGCCGCGAGGAAGGGCGAGGTCACGTCGGCGGTGTACTTCGCCGTCAGCGACGCGCGCAGCGCCTCGACGTCCTCGCCGCGCTCGGCAGCGGCCGCGAGCTCCTTGCGGTAGAGGATGTTCACGGCGCCCGCGCCGCCCATCACCGCGATCTCCGCCGTCGGCCAGGCGATGTTGAAGTCGGCGCCCATCTGCTTCGACCCCATCACGATGTACGCGCCGCCGTAGGCCTTGCGGGTGATGATCGTGACGAGCGGCACGGTCGCCTCGGCGTAGGCGTAGAGCAGCTTCGCGCCGCGACGGATCACGCCCTGGAACTCCTGGTCGGTGCCGGGCAGGTATCCGGGCACGTCGACGAGGGTGAGGATGGGGATCGAGAACGCGTCGCAGAAGCGCACGAAGCGCGCGGCCTTCTCGCTCGCGTCGATGTTGAGCGTGCCGGCCATCTGCGCGGGCTGGTTCGCGATGATCCCGACCGTGCGGCCTTCGACGCGGCCGAAGCCGATCAGCATGTTGGGCGCGAAGAGCGGCTGCACCTCGAGGAAGTCGCCGCCGTCGAGGATGCCCTCGATGACGAGCTTCATGTCGTACGGCTGATTGGGACTGTCGGGGATCACGCCGTTGAGCCTGCGATCGGCGTCGGTGATCTCGAGCGCGGTGTCGCTGTCGTAGATCGGGGATTCGGCGAGGTTGTTGTCGGGCAGGAACCCGATCAGCGCGCGGGCGTAGTCGAGCGCGTCGAGCTCGTCGCTCGCGAGGTAGTGCGAGACGCCGCTCGTCTTGTTGTGCGTCAGCGCGCCGCCGAGCTCCTCGAAGCCGACCTCCTCGCCGGTGACCGTCTTGATGACATCGGGGCCGGTGACGAACATGTGGCTGGTCTTGTCGACCATGATCACGAAGTCGGTGAGCGCGGGCGAGTAGACGGCGCCGCCGGCCGACGGGCCCATCACGATCGAGATCTGCGGGATCACGCCGGAGCACTTGGTGTTGAGCCGGAAGATGCTCGCGTACTTCGAGAGGGCGACGACGCCCTCCTGGATGCGGGCTCCGCCCGAGTCCAGGATGCCGAGGATCGGGGCGCCGATCCGGAGCGCGAACTCCATGGCCTTGACGATCTTCTCACCGGCGACCTCGCCGAGCGAGCCGCCGAACGTGGTGAAGTCCTGCGAATAGACGACGACCTGGCGGCCGTGGATCGTGCCGGACCCGGTGACGACGGAGTCGCCGAACGGGCGGCTCTGCTCCATGCCGAAGCCGTGGCTGCGGTGGCGGACGTACTTGTCGAACTCGACGAAGGACCCGGGATCGAGCAGGGCGGCCACGCGTTCGCGCGCCGTCATCTTGCCGCGCGGGTGCTGCTTGGCTGCTGCTGCGGCGTCGCGGTCGCCCACGGCCTCCTGATACTTCCGGCGATGATCGGTGATCTTCGCCGCCGTCGTGGGCACGGGTGCGCTCTCGGCGCTGCTCTCGGCGCCGGGTACGGGGGTCTGTGCGGTCTCTGCGGTCACGAGAGCCAGCCTAGCGCGGTGCTGATACCGAACCTCGTAGGCTTTCGATAAAGAAGACGGAGCTTCTCTTGTGAGATTCCCACTGAGGCCGGCGCTCGATACGGCTGCGCAGGGAGGCCGGACGAGTAGGCTGGGCCCTTGTGAAGCTGCCCCGAACGCGCGAACTGCTGCCCCGTGTCGACTGGCTGGAGAGCATCGGGTCGACCAACGCCGCGCTGCGCGAGCTGCTGGAGCGCGAAGGATCCGCGCTGCCGCACGGCGCGCTGCTCGCGACGGCGGATCAGACAGCGGGACGCGGCCGCCAGGGCCGCGACTGGACGACCCCTCCGGGCACCGCGCTGGCCATGTCGATCCTCGTGCGCGGCACCGGGGCAGGTGCTGGTGCTGGTGCTGGTGGTGTTCGTTCCGTTGGGGGTGCTACGGCTCCGGACGCGCTGAGCGCGAGCTGGCTGCCGCTGCTCGCCGGTTCCGCCGTCGTCGCCGCGCTGCAGCCGTTCTTCGGGCCGGGGCACCGGGTGGGGACGAAATGGCCGAACGACGTGCATGTCCGCGACGAGGCCGACGCCGAAGCGGGGCGACCGGGGTCGAAGCTCTGCGGGATCCTCTGCGAGCTGGTGCCGATCGGCGGCGGCGAGCCGCCCGCGGTGATCGTCGGAGCGGGCATCAACCTGCTGATCCCGGAGTGGGAGCTGCCGAGCGAGCGGGCGACCTCGCTGCTGGCCGCCGACGCCGAGGTCCCCGAGATCGCGACGCTCGACGAACCCGGCGGCCCCGAATTGGCCGACCGCGTGCTCTCCGCCGTCGCCGGCGAACTGCTGCACCTGGTCGAGCTGGCGCGGACCGACCCCGGCGCCGCTCGGACCCGCGTGCTGCGCCACTCCCTGACGCTCGGCACCGAGGTGCGGGTGCACCTGCCCGGGGGAGAGATCGTCGACGGACGCGCGGTCGCGCTCGACGAGGGCGGCGAGCTGATCGTCGACCTGCCCACCGGCGGGCAGCTGACGGTCAGCGCGGCTGACGTCGAGCACCTGCGCTGACCCCTGCGCCCGGCCCGGCGTCGGAGATCTGCCGTCCGTCAGGGATTCTCGCGAAATCCGGCTGACGGACTGCAGATTTCTGACCGAGCGCCGGCGGTGGCCGCGGCGAGCTCGGGACGAGAGCGATGCTCTCGTCTATCCTCGCTCCAGCCTTCGCTGCGCTTTGTGGCCGGCGGCAGTGGCCGCCGCGACCGCGTGTCGAAAGCGATGCTTTCTCCTATGCGCGGTCGCCCTCCAGCGGGAACTCGTCGGCGAGGGCATCGATCTGCTCCGTGGTCGGATCCTGCTCCGAGAAGTCCATCTTCGGGACCGGGCGCCGGAACCCACCGGTCACGATCGCGATGATGCCGATGCCGACGACGATCCAGATCGCACCGACCAGCCAGGTGGTCGGCTCGAGGGAGGTCCACAGCCAGATCGTCAGCGCGAAACCGATCAGCGGCATCACCAGATACCGCACCACCCGCCAGAAGCCGAACGACTCGCGGCGCCCGCCCTTCGGGAACACGTAGGTGCGGATCACCGAGAGGTTCACCATCGCGAACGCGGCGAGGGCGCCGAAGCTGATCATGAACGCGACCACGTCGAGCGAGAGGAACAGGGCCGACAGCGCGAAGAACGACACCACGCAGGCGGCGACGACCGGGGTGCCGTAGCGGCGGTGCAGGCGCGAGAGCGGCTTCGGCAGCATCCCGTCGCGGCCCATCGCGTAGAGGATGCGGGAGACCGAGACCTGGCCGGTCATGCCGGATCCGAACGCGCCGACCACGTAGACGGCGACGAAGAAGGCGGTGAACGCCTCGCCGCCGATGTTGTTCATCACGGTGACACCGGCGGCTTCGATCTCGGCATCCGAGAGCGCGGTCCAGTCGGGGTGGTACGCGATCGCGCCGGCCCACGCGACCAGGATGAAGAAGAAACCGCCGACGAGCGTCGAGAGCAGGATCGCGCGTGGAATGTCCTTGCGGGGCCGTTTCGCCTCCTCCGACAGCGTCGACACCGCGTCGAAACCGAGGAACGAGAGCGCGAGGATCGCCGCACCGGAGGCGACCGCGCCGATGCCGCCCTCGCCGAAGGTGAAGGGCTCGATCAGGTTCACCTCCATGTCCCCGCCGAGGGCGAACTTGAAGGCGAGCACCATGAAGACGATCACGAGAATCACCGAGAGCGCGATGATCGCCATGTTCACCTTGTTCACGAGCGTGATGCCGAGCACGTTGAAGAGCAGCACCAGCAGCAGCGCCACGAGGGTGAACACCCATACCGGGATCGCGGGGAACTGCGTGTTCAGGTAGATGCCGATGAGCATGAAATTGATCATCGGGATGAACAGGTAGTCGAGCAGCATCACCCATCCGGTGAGGAAGCCGGCGGTCCCGCCGAAACTCTGCTGCGTGTAGGTGTACGCGGATCCCGCGACCGGGTAACGGCGCACCATCGCACCGTAGCTGGCCGCGGTGAAGAGCATCGCGATGACCGCGAGCACGTAGGCGGCCGGCAGATGCCCGTCGGTGACCTGGTTGACGATGCCGTAGGTGGTGAAGACCGTGATCACGGTCATGTAGGTGACACCGAAGAAGGTGAGTCCGGTAAGGCCGAGTGCTCGGCGCAGATGCGGCTGCTGATCAGTGGGATTCGACACGGGAGCTCCTTAGAACGGTCCTGATGCGATGGTACGCCCGACCTCCGCGCACGTGGACGTCGAATCCGCGAGTCGCGAGTCTCGATTCGCGCTGCCGGCTCAGTGGATCCGTTCGCCGGCGAGCCAGGTGCCCCGCACCGCGACCTCCGGGATGGCGTTCGGGTCGACGGTCAGCGGATCGGCGGAGAGCCAGGCAGCGTCGGCGACCATGCCGATCTCGAGCGTGCCCCGTTCGGGCGCGAGCGCCTGGCGGGAGGTGCCGGTCGTGTAGGCGGCGAGGGCGGCACCGGGGGTGATCCGCTCCTCCGGCAGCCAGGCCTCCGCAGTCGGCTCGAGGTGGCTGTGCCGGGTCACCGCCGTAGCCATCGCGGGGCGCCAGTCCTTGGTGGTGACCGGCCAGTCGCTGCCGAACGAGACGGTGCCCCCGCTGTGCAGGACCGATCCGATCAGGTACTGCCAGCCTTCGCGCTCCTTCCCGATGTGCGGGATGGTGAGCGCTTCCATCACCGGGTCGCACTGCGCCCAGTAGGGCTCGAAGTTCGCGATCACCCCGAGTTCGGCGAAGCGCTCGGCGTCGCCGGGGGCGAGCATCGCGACATGCGCGATGACGTTGCTGCGCTCGCGCGGCGGGTTTTGCGCCTCCACGGCGCCGAGTGCGTCGAGGGCCGTGCGATTCGCGCGGTCGCCGATCGCGTGCAGGTGCAGCTGGAAGCCGCTCGCGTCGAAGGCGAGCGCGGCGGCGTGGAGCTCTTCGGCGCTCCAATTGGGCAGGCCGCGCTCGTCCGGGCGATCCGCGTAGGGGTCGATGAGGGCGGCCGTGTGGTTCTCGATGACGCCGTCGACGAAGAACTTGATGGTCTCGGCGCTCAGCCTCGGGTGGGCCAGTTCGCGGATGCTCGCGCGCAGCCGGGCGAACTCGGCGACCTGCTCGCGCCAGGTGAACGGGTCGGCGCGGAAGGCGAGGTTCACCCGGGTGCGCAGGCGGTCGGCCGCGGCGGCCGCGAGATAGGTCGTCACGTCGCGGGGATCCACCCATGCGTCCTGCACCCAGGTCGTGCCCTGCTCGGCGTAAGCCTGCGTGGCCGACTCGATCGCGGCGACGCGATCCTCCAGGGAGAAGGGCGGTACGACCTCGGCGAGGAAGTCGTTCGCGGCGGCTTCCTGCAGCGTGCCGAGCGGAGTCCCGTCCTCTCGACGGACGATGCGGCCGAGTTCCGGATCCGGGGTGTCCGCGGTGATCCCTCCGGCAGCGAGCGCCGCGGAGTTCACCCAGGCGGTGTGGTAGTCCCAGGCGCGCAGGATCGTCGGGACGTCGCCGGTCACGGCATCGAGCCAGCGTGCGTCGAAGAGCCCGCCGGGTGCGAAGGTCGCGTCGTAGCTGCCCCCGACAATCCATTCGGCTTCGGGATGCTCACGCCGCCAGGCTCCCACCGCGGCGATGATGCCGTCCAGATCCTCCGCGTCGCGCACCTGCGGACCCATGGACTCGAGCCCTCCGAGCACCGGATGCGCGTGGCCCTCGCCGAGCCCGGGGATCAGGGTGCCGCCGGCGAGGTCGACGATCTGCGAGCCCGGACGTTCCGCAAGCGCCGTTGCTTCGGGGCCGTGGGCCACGACGCGGTCGCCTTCGAAGGCGATCGCGTTGCTCGTGACCGTCCGTCCGTCGCGTCGAGCTTCGACGACGATGGTTCCGCCGGTGAAAACCGTGGTGCTCATCTCAGGCTCCGATCTGCAAGCGGCACGGTGGCTCGGCCTGCCACGGCTCGATTCTACGACTGCCGCAGGCATCGTCGCAGGTGCCGTCGTGAGCGCGTGCGCCGATCCGGGACATCGAATGTACAGAAGTATGAAGCATCTCATCGGATCTTTACCGCAGGACGATGGTTCGGCCCGCGGGCGGCGACTACGGTGGGGGCACCCGCAAATCAAAGGAGATTTCTGTGAAGCACAAGAGACTGACCGTCGCGGCCCTCGGCGCAGCGAGTGCGCTGATGCTGGCCGCGTGCTCCGGCGGTGGCACGTCCGCGCCGATCCCCCCGCTCACCGACCCGGTCGCCGGCGAGGTCGCCGAGGGCGTGCTGCAGGGCGTCACCCTCACCTACGCTGCCGACGGCGGCACGACGCAGGAGGCGCAGATGAACGCCTTCTTCAAGCCGTTCGCGGACGCGTCCGGTGCGACGGTCAACGAGGATTCGCCGCAGACGCTGGCCAAGATCCAGGCGCAGGTCGACACCGGCAGCTACCAGTGGGATTTCGTCTCATCGTACGGAGACCAGATCTCTCGCGAGTGCGGCGTGCTCTTCTAGAAGCTCGACCAGTCGAAGCTCGACCTGTCGAACGTCCCCGAGAGCCTCCTGGACGCCACCGAGTGCGGCGTGCCCTCGATCGCCTACGCGATGATGATCACCTACAACACCGACACGTTCGGCGACAACGGCCCGCAGTCGTGGGCCGACTTCTACGACACCGCGAAGTTCCCGGGCACCCGGGCGCTGAACAGCGGCGACGGTCAGATCGACGGTTCGATCGTGCAGGGCGCGGCGATCGCAGCCGGGTGGGATCCGGCGTCCGAGCCGTTCTCGGCCGAATGGGCCAACAAGGGGCTCGATAAGATCGAGTCGATCAAGGGCGACATCGTGTTCTACGCCACCGGCGCGCAGGCGCAGCAAATGCTCGAGTCGGGCGAGGCCAAGGTCGGCGGCGTGTGGAACGGCCGCGCGCTCGCCGCAGAGCGCAACGGCGCTCAGATCCAGGCCGTCTGGACCGACTGGATCTCGATCGTCGACTACTTCGCGATCATCAAGGGGTCTCCGAACGCCGAGGCCGCCTACTACGCGATCAACTACGCGTACGGCGCGGCGCAGCAGAACCAGTGGACCGAGGAGAGCGGCTACTCGCCCATCAACACCCAGTCCGCGCCCGATGTCGACGAGTTGACCTCGAGCTACATCACGACGACGGCCGAGCGCGAGGCGACGTCGGTCGCGCTCGACCTGCCCTTCTGGGCCGACGCCGACGGGGTGGCCCCGCTGCAGGATCGCTGGGCCGGAATCGTCGCAGGCGCCTGATCGGCGACCCGGGTTCCCGACCCTTCGAGGTGAAAGACGGATCGATGTCATCAGGACCTGATACCACGCAGTTCTCGGAACTCTCCACGCGCGCGATACGGACGGCCGGCGGGTCGAAGAAGCCGGCCAGGGCGGGCTCGAAGGCGGGCGGCATGCTGCTGCTCGCGCTGCTGCCGGCGTTCGTCGTGCTCGCGGCCTTCTACTTCTATCCGATGCTGACGGTGCTCGTCGAGGCCTTCACGCATCCCCAGCCCGGCCTGCAGAACTTCGAGTGGTTCTTCGCACAGCCGGTCAATCTCGCCGTGCTCTGGCGCACGCTGTTCATCAGCTTCTGGGTGATGATCATCTGCGTGATCCTCGCCTTCCCCTTCGCCTTCTTCATGACGGTGGTGAAGCCGACGACGCGCAACCTGCTCATGCTGATCGTGCTGATCCCCTTCTGGACGAGCATGGTGGTGCGCACCTTCGCCTGGGTCGTGCTGCTGCAGGACAGCGGTCCGATCGGCCAGTTCGTGGCGCTGTTCGGTGTCGAAGAGCTCGGCATCATGCGCACGCCGACCGCGGTGCTGATCGGTATGGCGCAGGTGCTGCTGCCATTCGTCGTGCTGCCGATCTACGCAACGATGTCGCGGATCGATTCGCGGCTGCTCACCGCCGCGATCAGCCTCGGTGCACGGCCATCGAAGGCCTTCGTCTCGATCTATCTGCCGCTCAGCCTGCCGGGCGTCGCCTCGGGCGCGCTGCTGTGCTTCGTGATGGCGCTCGGCTTCTACATCACACCGGCCATGCTCGGCAGCTCGCAGGACGCGTTCCTCTCCACGCTCATCCAGGGCCAGGTGCAGGGCCTCGCGCAATGGGGCCACGGCGCGGTCATCGGCTTCGTGCTCCTCTTCGTGACGCTCCTGATTCTCGGCGTCGCCCAGTACATCGGCAAGAAGACCGGCAGCTCGGTGCAGGACATGGTCGGAGGGAGCAAAGCATGAACACCGTCCGCCCACTCACCAAGGGGCTCCTCACCGTGGTCGCGGTCGTCATCGCGATCTGGCTCATCGCGCCGATGTTCGCGGTGTTCCCGATCTCGTTCGCGGCCGACGCGAGCTTCCAGTTCCCTCCGAAGGAATGGTCGACCCGCTGGTACGAGTCGTTCTTCACCAATCCCCGGTGGCTCCAGGCGCTCGGCAACTCCGCCGCCATCGCCCTGTTCGCGGCGACCCTCGCGACGGTGCTGGGAACGCTCGCCGCGCTCGCGATCAACCGGTCGAAGAGCCGGCTCGCGGGCCTCGCGCAGACCCTGATGCTCACGCCGATGATCGTTCCCGCGATCATCGTCGGCGCCGGCGTCTACACGTTCTTCCTGCGCACAGGACTCGCCGGCACGATGTTCGGCTTCGTGATGGTGCACGTCACCCTCGCGCTCCCGCTCGTGGTGATCGCGGTGAACGCGAGCCTCTCGGGCTACGATCGGAGCCTGGAGCTCGCCGCCGCGAGTCTCGGGGCCGGCCGGCTGAAGACGTTCTTCACCGTGACCGTGCCGCTCATCGCACCGGGCGTCGCTGCCGGCGCCGTCTTCGCCTTCGTGACGAGCTTCGACGAGGTCATCGTCTCGCAGTTCATGGTGAGCCCGTCGCTGCAGACGCTTCCCATGATGATGTACACGAGCGTCACGCGCACGACGGATCCGACGATCGCGGCGGCCGCCTCGCTCATCCTGGCGACCGTGATCCTCGCCTTCCTCTTCTACCAGTTCGTGGTCGTGCCGCTCTCGCGCCGAGGCCGCAAGAGCGCCGGATGATCCCGGCCCACGACACTCGACCGCACCTGAGACCTAAGGACCCAGTCATGACCGACGATACGATCCTCAACCTTCGTCTACTCTCGAAGTCGTACGGCGAGGCCGTCGCGCTCAACGAGATCGACCTCGCCGTGCAGCGGGGCGAGTTCCTCACCTTCCTCGGCCCCTCGGGCTCGGGCAAGACGACCACGCTGAACCTGATCGCGGGCTTCATCGAGCCGAGCACCGGCACCATGCAGCTGAACGACCAGCCGCTCGAGAAGCTGAAGGCGCACGAGCGCAACCTCGGCGTCGTCTTCCAGCACTACGCGCTCTTCCCGCACATGACGGTCGCCGACAACGTCGAGTATCCGTTGAAGCAGCGCAAGGTGCCGAAGGAGGAGCGGAAGCGCCGCGTCGCCGAGGCGCTGGAGATGGTGCGTCTCTCGGAGTACGCGGATCGGTACCCGAGGCAGCTCTCGGGCGGCCAGCAGCAGCGCGTCGCGCTCGCTCGCGCCGTCGTCTACGACCCCCCGATCCTGCTCATGGACGAGCCGCTCGGCGCTCTCGACAAGAAGCTGCGCGAGTGGCTGCAGATGGAGCTGCGCCGCATCCACCGCGAACTCGGCAGCACGTTCATCTACGTCACCCACGATCAGGAGGAGGCGCTCGTGCTCTCCGACCGCATCGTCGTGTTCAACGAGGGCAGCATCGAGCAGGTGGGCACGGCCCACGAGCTCTACGAGGCGCCGCGCACGCTGTTCGTCGCCAAGTTCATCGGCGAGTCGAGCGTGTTCTCCGGCGAACTGTCGGAGGGCGTCGTGCGCGCGGGCGAGCTGGAGTTCGCCGGCCGCGGCGAGGTGCGCCCCGGGCCGGCGGCGGTGGTCGTGCGCCCCGAGAAGCTGCTCGTCTCGGGCGTCGACGGAGCGGGGCTGCCGGCGGACGTCACCAACCGCGTCGTCGGCGAGATCGAAGACATCGTGTACCTCGGCTCGGCGGTGAAGTACAGCGTCACCACGGTGCTCGGCGAGGCCGTGGTGCGCGTGCCGGTCGAGAGCTCGCACGCGGCGAAGATCGGCGATCGCGTGATGGTCGGCTGGCGCACGGCCGACGGAGTGCTGCTCGCCGACGAGGGCTGAAGGCCGGGCTGGGCCGGGCCGGGCGTTCCCGGCCCGGCCCTCAGCCGAGGCGCCGGTGCAGGCCCTCGAGCATGCGGCCCCGGTCGGCGGCGAGCAGCAGCCGCAGCGTGCGCTCGGTGCGCGAGGAGCGTGCGCGCGCGTAGTCGGCCCGGTCGCTTCTCGCGCGATCGGTCCACACGCTCAAGTTGACGGCGAGGCGGCCGAGACCCGCGTCGAAGACGACCGCGATCTCATCCTCTTCGAGCTGCACGGTGTTCTCGAACTGCCCGGCGCGGCCCCAGCCCTCGGCGACGAGGAGGAACGCCTCTGCCGGGTCTTCGGCGGCGCGGCCTGCATGCATCGCCGGCACCGCGAGATCCGCGATGCGCGGACCGAAGACCATGTCGCCGAAGTCGAGCACCCCGCTGATGCGCTCGGCGCCGGTGTCGACCAGGAGGTTGGAGTCGTGGAGGTCGTGGTGCACCACCGAGCGGGGCAGCGTCGGCAGCACGGGCGCGACGACGCTCGCGAACCGCTCGACCGCCGCGTCGAGCACGGCTCGGGTGGCAGGATCGGTCACCGAGACGATGGTCGAGGCGACGGTCTCGAGGGTGCGGGTCAGCTCCCAGGGGTGGCCGACGTCGACGGGCGGCGCCGGCCAGCTCGCGAGCCCGGCGGATACCTCGCCCGCAACGCGCCCCACCGACCGCATGAGCGCGGGCGTCGGCTTCGCGCTGTCGAGCATCACGCCGTCGAGCCACTCGCCGACGTGGAGGATGGCGGGCCCGGCGTCGAGCTCGACGCTCACGATCGGCGACCCGTCCGCCGACGGCACGGTGCGACCGGTGGGAACACCGCGGGCCGCGAGATGATCCATCGCTCCGATGCGCCATCGCGCCGCCTCGAGCTCTTCCGGCGTGCCGCAGCTCGCTCTGAAGACGAGGCTGCGGTCGTCCGCGAGGTCGACGCGGGCGACCGTGGAGAGCTCGCTGTGCATGGCCGTCAGCCGCACCGGGTCGACGCCGTAGTGCTCGCGCAGCAGGTGCGCCGATTCGTCGTGCGAGATGCTGAGCGTCTGCGGAGTCGCGGCATTCACCGGCATGCGGTCACCTCTTAGATTGATGATCAATAAACGTCGACTCTATGGATCATAGCCGCTGAGTCGGAGGAGTACTAGTCGTCGCCCGCAGCTGCCCCGGCGCCAACCAGCGAGAGCAGGAAGCGCTCGTTGAGGTCGATGTGCGAGAGGATCGCGCGCTGCGCCTCGGCGACGTCGCGTGCGATCAGCAGATCGCGGATCGTGCGATGCTCCGCGATGATCTGCTCGGTGCCGAGGCCCCGGAGCTCCTCGCCGCCGCGGATCATCATGAGCGCCATCTCCATCTCGGAGCTCACCTGCTCGTAGAAGGCGTCGAGGCGGGGGCTCGCGGCGAGGCCCACCACGGCGCCGTGGAAGGCCAGGTCGCAGTGCACGGTCGTGCGGGAGTCGCCGGCCAGGAGCGCCTCGCTCAGCCGCTCGTAGGCCGAATCGAGGGTGCTGCGCTCGCTCTCGCCCGCGAAGGGGGCGTTCCTCGCCCCCTGCAGCTCCAGCGTTCTGCGCACCTGATAGAGATCCGAGATGTCGGCGGGGTTCAAGGTGCGCACCACCGCGCCGCGGTGCCGCTCGTGGGTCACGAGGCGCTGCTCGGCGAGGATCAGGAGCGCCTCGCGGATCGTGCGCCGGGAGACGCGCATCGACTCCGAGAGCGCGATCTCTCGCAGCCGCGCGCCCTGCGGAAGCGCTCCGGCGAGCATCTCCTCGCGCAGGCGATCGGCGATCCTCTCGGCGGTGGACGCGGCCCGCTCCGCCCGGGCCGGCTCGTCGACGGTCATGTCGTGTCCTCTCCTTCCGTCGTTCGCGAATGTACCGCATTGGGTCGCCCGTGCTGCCTTCGGGTCGACCTCCACCGCGCTTGACTTGACGTTCCGAGCGTGGAATGCTCGTTCTGATTGGTCATCAATATAGTGGATGATCTCTTGCGGATCGCGTGCGACCCGCGACACGCCCGACACCGACCGATGGGAGCTGCGGTGAACACCACGCCGACGCAGTCCGGCATTCACATGGCCAACGGCTTCGACCCTGCGGAGGGCGTCGCGCTCGATCCCGCCGCCGAGCAGCTGCTCCGACGGCGCGACCGGGTGCTCGGGCCCTCGTACCGGCTGTTCTACCGCGAGCCGGTGGCGGTCGAGAGCGCGAAGGGGGTCTGGCTGCGCGGCATGGACGGTCGGGACTACCTCGACGCCTACAACAACGTGCCCGCGATCGGGCACAGCCATCCCGCGGTCACCGCGGCGGTGACCGCGCAGCTCGAGAGGCTCAACACTCACACCCGGTACCTCACCGAGCCGGTCGTCGACTACGCCGAGCGCCTGCTCACGAAGTTCCCCGCCCCGCTCGAGCGCGTCACCTTCGCCTGCACCGGCAGCGAGGCGATCGACCTGGCCATCCGCACGGCGCGCTACCAGACCGGGAACACGGGCCTCATCGTCACCGAGCACGCCTACCACGGCACCACGCTCGCCGCCGCCGAGATCTCGCCATCGCTCGGGCCGAACAACCCGATCGGCGCACACGTCGCGACGATCCCGTCGATCGACACCGCGCGCACACCGGCAGACCAGGTCGGGCCCCGGCTCCTCGAGTCGGTGCGCGCCGCGATCCAGCAGCTCGACGCGCGCGGCGTCGGGGTCGCCGCGATCATCCTCGACTCGATCTTCTCGAGCGACGGCGTGCAGGCCGAGCCGGCCGGCTTCCTCGCCCCCGTCGTCGACCTCGTGCACGAGGCCGGCGGCCTCTACATCGCCGACGAAGTGCAGCCCGGCTTCGGCCGAACGGGCCGGTGGTGGGGCTTCGAGCGCCACGGCATCTCTCCCGACCTCGTGGTGCTCGGGAAGCCCATGGGCAACGGCGTGCCGATCTCGGCGCTGGTCGGCACGGTCGAGGCGCAGCAGCGGTTCGGATCGGAGGTGCGCTACTTCAACACCTTCGGCGGCAACCCCATCAGCATCGCCGCGGCGAGCGCCGTGCTGAGCGTGATCGAATCCGACGGCCTGGTCGAGCACGCCGCCGTAGTAGGCGAGCGGATGCGCGCGGGCCTCGCATCGATCGCGGCGTCGTACGAGCGCGCGACCGACGTGCGCGGAGCCGGTCTGTTCCTCGCGTTGGATCTGGGCGAGCCCGATGCAGCGCTGACACCCGACCCCGAGCTCGCCGCACGGGTGGTCAACGCCATGCGCGAGGCCGGCATCCTGATCAGCGCGTCGGGCCCCGCCGCCGCGACCCTGAAGATCCGACCGCCGCTGCCGTTCTCGGAGGAGAACGCCGACTTCCTGCTCGAGACCCTCGACGGCGTGCTCGCCCGAGAGACGCGGAGCCGAGC
Source organism: Leucobacter soli (assembly GCF_910593785.1). Lineage (GTDB taxonomy): Bacteria > Actinomycetota > Actinomycetes > Actinomycetales > Microbacteriaceae > Leucobacter > Leucobacter soli. The sequence goes on from NZ_CAJVAP010000009.1 coordinate 67,904, forward strand.
GGGAGCGCGCTGAGCGCGAAGTCCGAACCGTCGCCGCTCAGAGGGAGGTCGACCTCCGACCGTTGAGCATCAGCCAGGTCTGCAGGGCGAGGTAGAGCTCGGTCTGCTGCGCGACGTCCTGCATCCGGCGCCCGCTCAGCTTCTCGATCTTCGAGATCCGGTAGATCAGGGTCTGGCGGTGCACGTGCAGCGCGTCCGCCGCCTCCTGCCACGAGCGGTTCGCGTCGAAGTACGCCATCAGCGAGCGCATGAGCTGCGAGTCGTTCGTACGATCGTAGGCGAGCACCTCGCCCAGCACCTGATCGACGACGGCCTCGCCCTCGGTGATCGAGCGGGGCAGGAACGGCGAGGTGTCTTTGCCGTACACGTTGACCAGCGCGTTCTCGTCGTGCGTCGCCTCCTGCGCCCATCGCGCCTCTCGCACGGCCTCGTCGATGCGGCCCAGCTTGCCCACCGGCATGCTGGCGCCGACGCGCGTCTCGGGCCAGGCGCCCAGGGCATCGGAGACCGCCTCCACGCCGGCGCCCGGCACGAGGGCGAAGTTCTCGTCGCGCTCGAAGGCGACGAGCGCGGGGATCTTCGCCTGGGTGAACGCATCGTATGCGTCGTCGGTGGTCGGCCCGGCGCCGCGGGGCCAGATCAGCACCCGCCACGGCGGCTCACCGAGCTCGAACGACTCCATCTGGGCGAGCAGCGACTCGGGGTCTTCCGATCCATTGAGCAGCTGCCGCAGCAGCCGGGTTCCGCTCGTGCGCACCGACATCCGCTCGGCCGTGCGGCGCTCGACCTCGATGCCGGCGATGGTCGAGATGTGCTGCAGCAGCATCAGGTCGACCTCGGCGCGATCGCTGACCGGCTTCGCGACCATGACCGCGTGGGCGCTCTCGGCGATCGGCAGTAGGAAGGCCGTGTCGTCGCCGACGGAGATGCGCGAGAATGCGGGCAGCGCGGCCGAGGTGCTCGCGAGGTGATCGAGCACCGGTTGGGGCACGGCATCCGGCGAGGCGAGGAGCAGACGCCCCGTTCGCCGATCGAGCACCTGCAGCAGGTGCCCGCACTCGGCGCCCAATTGCTCGAGCAGGCCGTCGGAGGCCTGGGGCGAGGCGTATGAGCGACGCATCAGATCGTAGGCGCGCAGCACCTTGGTGATGAGCGCATGACCCTTCTGCGCGTTGCTGTCGGCCACGATGCGGATGACCGTGGTCCAGAGCACGGAGTGCTCGGTCACGAGGAAGGGGAACCCCATCTCATCGGCGGCCTGCAGGGCCTCGTCCGAGACTCTCGGCGACTCGGAGTGCTGGCCGAGCGCGATGCCGGCGAGATTCGCGCGGTTCAGCTCGGTGAGGAACCGCACCTGCTCCGCCGGGTCGTGGGGCAGCAGGTGGCCGGTGGTGAGCAGCAGGTCGCCGGTACCGAGCCACTCCCACGGGTTGGGCTGATCGGTCGAGTGCGCCCAGAGCACCATGCGATCACCGCCGCTGCGGCCCGCGAGAAAGCGCGTTCGGAGCCCCGAGATCTCGGTCAGCTCGTTCACGGTCAGGCCCATGCTTCAACGATATGCCGAAACCCGTACGACATTCGTACAAAGCGACCAGGGCGTTCTAGACAATGTGGTCGTGGATCCGGCCGCCCCGCGATCTCTACATTGGGAACTGCTCGTCGCGATCCGCCATCGGCCGCGACCCTCGAGGCCGCGAGATGTCGAGATCGCGACCCCTCTGGACACCGACCCCTTTGGACACCGACCCGTCAAGGAGCACCGAATGCCCAACGAAGCGCGCGAACTCGTCCTGGCGATCAGCTGCCCGGACAAGAAGGGTCTCGTCAACGCCGTGTCGGGCTATCTGCTGGCGCACGACTGCAACATCACCGCGAGCCAGCAGTACGAGGACCCGGTGAGCGGCAGCTTTTTCATGCGAACCCGCGCCAGCTACCCGGGCGCCACGTCGATCGAGGCGCTGAAGGCGGCGTTCCTCGCCACCGAAGAGACCTACGACATGACCTGGAGCATGACCGATGCGACCACGCGGCAGCGCGTCGCGATCCTCGTCTCGAAGGCGGGGCACTGCCTCAACGATCTGCTGTTCCGCTGGCGCACCGACCAGCTCAAGATCGACATCCCCTTCGTGGCCTCGAACCACCCGGATCTGGGGCCCGTCGTCGAGGCCGCGGGGATCCCCTTCCACCACATCCCGGTGACGGCCGAGACGAAGCCCGAGGCCGAGGCGAGGCTGCTCTCGCTCATCGACGAGCACGACGTCGACCTGACCGTGCTCGCCCGCTACATGCAGATCCTCAGCGACGACCTCAGCCGCGAGCTGCGGGGGCGCGCCATCAACATCCACCACTCGTTCCTGCCCGGCTTCAAGGGCGCCAAGCCCTACCACCAGGCCTACGACCGCGGCGTCAAGCTGATCGGCGCGACCGCGCACTACGTCACGAGCGACCTCGACGAGGGCCCGATCATCGAGCAGGAGGTGCTGCGCGTCACGCACACGCACAGCCCGGAAGACATGGTGCTGGTCGGGCAGGATGCGGAACGCCTGGCGCTTGCGCGCGCGGTCCAGTGGCACACCGAGCATCGGGTGCTGCTCAACGGCTCGCGCACCGTCGTCTTCAACTGATCTCGAAGCCGAGCGCTTCACACTCGCGGAACCCAGACGGAATACCCGTCGCAAGGAAGGAAACCAGATTATGGAACGGATGGTCGATCGGTCGGTCAGCGCGGCGGAGTTCACGGACGAGGCCGAGGCCGCACTGCCGGCTCACGCAGAGGTCGTCGTGGTCGGGGGCGGCATCATCGGCGCCAGCATCGCCTACCACCTGAACCTGCTCGGCAAGAAGGACGTGCTGCTGCTCGAAGCGAACGTGCTCGCGAGCGGCACCACCTGGCACGCGGCGGGTCTCGTGAACTCGGGGCGGGGATCGGTCGCGCTCACGGAGCTCTCGAAGTACGGCGCGCGCTTCTACGAGGAGCTCGACGAGAAGAGCGGGGTCGACGTCGACTTCGTGAAGTCGGGCTCGATCAGCATCGCCCGCACGCCCGGTCGGGTCGACGAGATCCTCTACACCCGAGACATCGCCGAGCATTGCGGCGTGCCCACCGAGTACCTCACCGAGGAGCGTCTGCGCGAGGTCTGGCCGATCGCGGATCAGGAGGGCATCCTCGGCGCGCTGCTCATGCTCGACGACGGCTACATGAACCCGGGCTGGGCGAGCGTCGCGGTGACCAAGCTCGCCCATGAGGCGGGCACGGCCGTGCGCGAGCACGCCCGGGTCGACGAGCTGCTCGTCGAGAACGGTCGCATCACCGGCGTGGTCACCGCGCGCGGCACGGTGACGGCCGACACCGTCGTGCTGGCGTGCGGGCTCTGGACCCGTGAGCTCGCGGCGAAGGTCGGCGTCTCCGTGCCGCTCTACCCCGCCGAGCACGTGCACGTGCGGTCGAACGAGGTCGAGGGGGCGGTGCGCTCGCTGCCCGTGCTCCGCGATCTCGACAACAGCTACTACCTCCGGCACGAGCACGGCCGGCTGCTCGTGGGCGCCTTCGAGCCCGACGGCCTGCCCCGCGGCGTCGACGAGATCACGAGCGAGGGCTTCGCCGAGTTCCCCGAGGACTGGGAGCACTTCTCGGCGATCCGCGCCGCCGCAGAAAGCACGGTGCCGGGGCTCAAGGGCGCCGGCTACGACCGCTTCCTCAACGCCCCCGAGAGCTTCACCCCCGACTCGAACTTCATCATCGGCGAGACCGCCGAGGTCGACGGCCTCTTCGTCGCGGCCGGGTTCAACTCGCAGGGCATCATCTTCGCGCCCGGCGTCGGCAAGAAACTCGCGGAGTGGATCGTCACCGGCAGCTCGGACTTCGCTTCCACGGCCCTCGACGTGCGGCGCTTCTCGCCGGACCAGAACAACCGGCACTACCTGCACGCCCGCAGCGTCGAGGCCCTCGGCCGCCTGTACGCGATGCACTGGCCGTTCAAGCAGGTGCACACGGCCCGCAACATCCGGCGCACGCCGCTCTACTCGCGCCTCGAAGAGCTGGGCGCGTGCTTCGGCGAGATCAACGGGCTCGAGCGCGCGTTCTGGTACGGGGATCCGGGCACGCGGCCCGAGTACGACCACAGCTACGGGCGCACGAGCTGGTTCGACAACGTCGCGGCCGAGCACCGCGCCACCCGCGAAGGGGTCACGCTGTTCGACCTGAGCGCCTTCGCGAAGTTCGAGGTCGCGGGCCCCGACGCGCTCGCCGTCTGCCAGCGCGTCGCCACCGCGAATGTCGACGGTCCGGTCGACAAGGCCGTGTACACGCTGTTCCTCAACGAGAACGGCACGATCGAGATCGACGGCACGATCACGCGTCTCGCCGAGGACCGATTCCTCGTCGTCACGCCATCGTTCACGCAGCGCCAGACCGAGATGATGCTGCGGAAGGAGGCGAAGGGGCGCGCGGCCGCGGTGTTCGACGCGACATCGGCGTACGCCACCATCGCTGTCACTGGCCCTCGCAGCCGCGAGCTGATGGAGCGCGTCGCTCCGCACGAGGACTGGTCGAACGAGGCGCAGCCGTATACCCACGGCCGCCGCATCGAGATCGCCGACGGCTACGCCTACTGCTTGCGCGTGAGCTTCGTCGGCGAGCTCGGCTACGAGGTCTACCCGAGCGCCGACCTCGCGGTCAACGTGTTCGATGCGCTGCTCGAGGCGGGAGAGGAGCTCGGAGTGAGGCTCGCCGGCTACCACGCGCTCGACACGCTGCGCTCCGAGAAGGGCTACCGCCACCACGGGCACGACATCGGGCCCGACGTCGACCCGTACTCGGCCGGCCTCGGCTTCACCCTGGCGAAGGACAAGCCGGGCGGCTTCATCGGCCTCGAGGCCGTGCTGAAGCTCGACCCGAAGGCCCCGCGCCTGCGCACCGTCTACGTGAAGCTCGACGACCCCGAGCCGCTGTTCGTGCACGACGAGACGCTGTACTGCAACGGCGAGCAGGTCGGCCGCCTCTCGAGCGGAGCCTACGGGCATTCGCTCGGCGCGGCCGTCGGCCTCGCGCTGGTCGACCCCGGCGTCGACTTCGACGGAGCCTTCGAAGTGCGCTGCAAGGGCGTGCGCTACCCGGCCACCGTGTCGCGGCGCCCGTTCCACGACCCGACGGGCGAGCGCCTCAAGGTCTGAGGCGCTGGCGGTCCGGGCGGCGAGGGATCGCGCCGCCCGTGCTCGCCTGCAGGATCGCACCGATCAGCAGAATCGCACCCCGTTACCCGGTTCTGCAGGTGCGAAATCGCAGATCGGTGCGATCCTGCAGGCGGGCGGACCCGAATCGTGCCCGTCCAGATGAGCCGGCGGCCTCGCTGCTAAGATCGTGACTGTCGTGACTGGCGTACAGATGGGAAACCATCGGGGAGCGACGCACTCAGTAGGCCGCTCGCCTGGGCCGCAGATCCTGGAAACACATCAACAAGGGAGACGCTACGTGTCGAACCAGTCCGCATTCTTCAACGAGCCCCTCGAGGTCGTCGACCCCGAGATCGCAGAAGTCCTGAAGAACGAGCTCGGCCGCCAGCGCGGCACGCTCGAGATGATCGCGAGCGAGAACTTCGTTCCGCGCGCCGTGCTCGAGTCGCAGGGCTCAGTGCTCACCAACAAGTACGCCGAGGGGTACCCCGGGCGCCGCTACTACGGCGGCTGCGAGTTCGTCGACATCGCCGAGGAACTGGCGCGCGAGCGGGCCAAGAGCCTCTTCGGCGCCGCCTACGCGAACGTGCAGCCCCACTCGGGCGCGAGCGCCAACGCCGCTGTGCTCAGCGCGATCGCCGAGCCGGGCGACACGATCCTGGGCCTCGAGCTCGCGCACGGCGGGCACCTGACCCACGGCATGAAGCTGAACTTCTCGGGCAAGCTCTACAACGTCGTGCACTACGGCGTCGACCCCGAGACGTTCCTCGTCGACATGGAGGTCGTCCGCCAGAAGGCGCTCGAGCATCGGCCCAAGGTGATCATCGCCGGTTGGTCGGCCTACCCGCGCACGCTCGACTTCGCGGCGTTCCGCGAGGTCGCCGACGAGGTCGGCGCGACCCTGTGGGTCGACATGGCGCACTTCGCCGGTCTGGTCGCCGCCGGCCTGCACCCGAACCCCGTGCCGCACGCCCACGTGACCTCGTCGACGGTCCACAAGACCATCGGCGGCCCCCGCTCGGGCTTCATCCTGACGAACGACCTCGAGATCTACAAGCGGCTCAACTCGAACGTGTTCCCCGGCCAGCAGGGCGGGCCGCTGATGCACGTGATCGCGGCGAAGGCGACCGCGTTCAAGCTCGCGGCCACCGAGGAGTTCGCTGAGCGCCAGACCCGTACCCTCTCGGGCGCGAAGCTCCTCGCCGAGGCGTTGACGAGCGACGCATCGAAGGCGGCCGGCGTCGACGTGCTGACCGGCGGCACCGACGTGCACCTGGTGCTCGCCGACCTGCGGAACAGCGAGCTCGACGGCCAGCAGGCGGAGGACGCCCTCCACGCGGTCGGCATCACGGTGAACCGCAACGCGGTGCCGTTCGACCCGCGCCCGCCGATGGTCACCTCGGGGCTGCGGATCGGTACCCCGGCGCTCGCGACCCGCGGCTTCGGCGACACCGAGTTCGTGCAGGTCGCCGAGATCATCGCCGCCACCCTGCAGCAGAGCGGCGACGTCGCCGCTCTGCGTGCGCAGGTGCAGGATCTCGCCGAGGCGTTCCCGCTCTACCCCGGCCTCGAGAACTGGTAACCGGCCGCATTCTGTGCACGCGGCACGCGTCGCCCGGCCCATCATGGATGAGGCCCGGCGGCGCGTGCCGCGTGGGCGGATGACCACCCGTCATCCTGCGCGAGCGAAGCGAGTCGCAGGATCCAGGCGGACCGGGCAGCACATGGATCCTGCGACTCCCGGCTTCGCCCTCCGCGCCGGATGACGGGGGAGGAGCACACACAGATGACGAAGGGAATGCGGACATGACCGCGCAGAAACTCGATGGCACGGCCGCTGCGGCGGCGATCAAGGCCGAGCTGACGGAACGCGTCGCGATCCTGCGCGACCGCGATATCGTGCCCGGGCTCGCCACGGTGCTCGTGGGGGAGGACCCGGGATCGCAGTGGTACGTCGCCGGCAAGCACCGCGACTGCGCGGAGGTCGGGATCGCCTCGATCAAGCGAGAGCTGCCCGAGACGGTGACGCAGGAGGAGCTCGAAGCAGTGCTCGACGAGCTCAACGCGAACCCGGAGTGCACCGGCTACATCGTGCAGCTGCCGCTGCCGAAGCACATCGACACGGATCGGATCCTCGAGCGGATCGACCCGGACAAGGACGCCGACGGGCTGCACCCGACGAACCTCGGACGGCTGGTGCTGAACGCGAACACGCCGATCGCGAGCCCCCTGCCGTGCACGCCGCGCGGCGTCATCGAGCTGGTCGAACGCAACGGCCTCTCTTGGGCGGGGAAGAACGTCGTGGTCGTGGGCCGCGGCGTCACCGTCGGCCGACCGATCGGCCCGCTGCTGACGCGCCGCGAGTACAACGCCACAGTCACGCTGACCCATACGGGCACGGCGGATCTCGGCGCCGAGCTGCGCCGCGCCGACGTGATCGTCGCCGCCGCGGGCGTCGAGGGGATCGTGCGGGCCGAGGACGTGAAGCCCGGGGCGATCGTGCTCGACGTGGGGGTCTCGCGCGAGGTCGACCCCGAGACGGGCAAGAGCCGGGTCGTGGGAGACGTGGATCCCGCGGTCGCCGAGGTCGCGGGGTGGGTTTCGCCGAACCCCGGCGGCGTTGGACCGATGACGCGCGCACTGCTGCTGAAGAACGTCGTGGAGATGGCCGAGCGTCAGGCGGCGCCTTCGCCGGCGTAGCCGCGCGGGAGCAGGCCCATGCGGGCGGCCTGCAGGATCGCGTCGTTCCGTCCTTTCGCATGGAGCTTGCGGTAGACCGACGCCAGGTGCTTCTTGACGGTGCCCTGGGTCACGAACAGGGCTGAGGCGGCCTCGTTCGCGGAGCGATGCACGGCGATCGCCTCCAGCGTGCGCTGCTCCATCTCGGTCAGCTGCCCGTAGCGTTCGCAACGGGCCTCCTCCGGAACGGCGTCGATCAGCTCCACCAGGTCGGCGACGCCCGCATCCCGTGCGGCGACGGCGGCCTCCCGGAGAAGCGCGAAGGGTACACCCCACAGTGCGGAGGGCAGGTAGTAGCGCTCCATCAGGTCCGCAGCGTTCTGCAACGCAAGCGCCGACTCCTGAGGCTTGTCGCAGGCCCAGGCGGCGGTCGCGCTGATCAGGCAGCGTTCGAGCCGCTGGCGCTTGGTCGCTCCGGAGTCTCCGATCGCCTGCGCGATCAGCAGCGCTTGGACATCGTCGCCGGCGAAGAGCGCGAGCCTGGCGCGCTCCACACGCACGAGGGCGAGACTCTGATCGAGCCCGTCGAGGATCTTCGAGGCCGAGACGAAATCGCCGAGCACGGTGTAGAGCAGTGCGAGGTAGCTGTCCAGGTAGCCCTGCCAGGCGTCGTTCCGCCTGCGGCTCTCGTCGAGCGACACGAGGTTCGCCTGCAGCTGTGAGATCGCCCAGCTGACGCCGCGCCGTCGCCGCTCGGCCTCGGCCTGGGCGATGAGCAGCAGCGACCATTGCTCGATGCGGTCCTTCGTCGGCGCCAGCGTCGTCAGCGCCTGTTCCAGGAGGGCCTCGTCCGCCAGCTCGTACGAGAGATGGGCACGTCCGACCTCGCCGGCGACCCAGGAGAGCCCCGGAGCGGCGGTGCCGGTCTCGCGGGCGAACGTGTCGGCCTCGGTGAGCAGCTCGGCGCAGCGGCGGATATCCCCGTCGAGCACCTCGGTGTAGGCCTGCTCGTACAGAGCGGCGAGCAGCCAGCGCTGCCCCGATTCGACGTCGGTCACCGTGCGCGTCGAAGCGTGGGGGAAACCGTGCCACGGGGCGACGATCATCCGCTCGGCATGCATCCGGAGCTGCGCCCAGTTGCGACGGGCCTGTGCGAAGTCGCCGACCATGAGCGCCGTCGAGGCGATCTCGCGATAGTAGGTGGGGAGCGATCCGTGCAGCAGCGTTGCGTTCGGCCCGTCGGAGGGGCGCTGCCCCGTGACCTCGATCGGGTCCTCCTCGCTCTCGGCCGCCTTCAGCCGGGCCTCGAGCTCGCGGGCATGGGCGCCGGCCTCCTCCATCTTGCCGAGCAGGCGCTCCAGCACCATGGCCTGCGCGAGCCGGGGGAGTTCCAGTTCCTCCGACCGGGCCGACCCCTCCGAGTAGGCGCGTTCGACCCCCCGCTGCCAGACGGCGATGAGGAGGTTCAGCGTCGCCGGAGGTACGGTCGGGTCGGGCATGGCGAGGAGCAGCCGGGCGGCCGCGAAGGTCGGATAGGTCTCGAGGGTCGCATCGGTCAGGGACCGGAGGATGCGGGAGGTCTCGTCGACCTCGTCGATGATGGTCGTGAAATGAAGCGCGAGGACGACCTCGGCCTCGCTGTAGGCCTCGGCCGCGCAATACAGACGGAACGCGGTGAAGGGGGCGGTGCCGACGATGCGTTCTGCACGGCCGATGTACAGTTCCGAGCGCTGCTCGGAGGAGAACGAGCGCCGCGCCCGGGCTGCGAGGTAGGGCAGCACGGCCGGGTGGCAGCGGAACTCGGTGGTGTCCGGCCCGGCGATGGCGGTGAGCACCCCGTACTCGATGAGCGTGTGCATGCCGGCGCGCATGCGGGCCATGTCGGTCTCGCAGAACTCCGCCGCCTGGTCGAGGGTGATCGCATCGAGTTGGGAGGCGGCGAGCAGCATGTGACGCGCCGGGCTGCCGACGAGTTCGAGGTGGTCGAGCGCGAACCGATTGAGCCCGGTGAAGGGATCGACCGGTACGTCGTCGAGCGGAGCCTCGAGCACCGCCCGGATGGCCAGAGGCCAGCCGGCGGACTGCTCGATGGCCGCACGGAGCCGATCGCTCTCGGCGAGACCGTGCTTCGCGGCCAGGGCGAGCGCCTCCTCAGGCGGTACGGCGAGATCGCGCGGACCGATGACCGTGGTCGGCGTGCGGCCCGTGACGATCGGGCGGTCGAGCAGGGTGACGCGGCGGCCGATCACGACGAGCGAGAGGTGCGGGCTGAAGTCCAGGAGTTCGGCGAGCGCGATGTCGAACTCCGCATTCGTGACGGCGTGGTAGTCGTCGATCACCAGGGTGAAGGGCGCCGTGAGGCCGGACACGAGTGCTCGGAGCGCGAGGAGGCCCGTCCCCGTCCGCGGGAGGGCATCTCTCGTCGCCGTCGCGAGCGCGTCGACAGCGTGTCCCAGAAGCGGTCGGCGGGCTCTGCGGAGCAGACCACCCAAGCCGTCTCTGCACCGCCTCGATGCTCCATCCACTCGGCGGCGGTGCGAGTCTTGCCATAGCCCGTCGGCGCGCGGAACACCGTGAGCCGATGTGCGCCGTCAACGGCGGAGGAGAGCCTCGCGAGCAGGTGGCCGCGGTCTGGCGAGATCGTGGGCGTCACGCGGCGTCTGCACCTCCAAGACTCCGAAGGCGTGGGGGGGGGGAAGAAGTGGGGGAAGATCGCCTTCTCGAGCGTCCTCACCTTGATTCTATGGCCTAATCTGAGGAACGTTACGGTTCGTGATGCTCTGCAGTGGAGCGAACCTTACACGATTGCGCGATCCACAGCGGCTCAGGGGGGCTTGAGCCGGGTCGCGTGGTCGAGCGGTCATCATAGCCGGGGGGCTACCGCGTCCATCTACGGACGCGACGGTTGGCGTGATGGCCGGGGGAACTTTAGGGAGATTTTTCTGTGCCGTCAGTGCTTCGTTTTGCCGTCGCTGCTGCGCTCAGCACGAGCGTAGTCTTCGGCCTCGCCGTGCCGGTGGGCGCCTTCGGCGTCGCATCGGCGGTGGCCGTCGAGCCGGTGGTCGCCGACGCGACTGCCGCGTCGAGTGAAACCCTCGCCGCGCAGCCGGCCGCCGATCAGGTGACGCCCGAGGCGGATCCGGGTGCCGGCGCGGAGGCGGAACCAGGAACCGCCCCGGAGCGCGCGGAGACCGAGGGGTCACCGGAGGGTGGCGAAGCCGACGTCGAACCGGAGGCGGACGGCGAGGTCGACGCCGCTTCTGGAGACTCGAACGCGGATGCCCCCGCGGCGCCGGAGAACTCGGGCCGTTCAGGAGCCGCATCGACGCAGTCGAACGGAGCCGTCGCGGGCACGAGCGCGGTCGGGATCAGCCCGCGCCTCGCGGCCGCCGGCATCGGCGACGGATGCTCCTACGCGGACCCGAACACGGGCGCCTATGCGAGCACGCTGTGCTGGCTCAACTTCAGCGGCGTGACGACCGAGTGGGTACTCGTCTCGACGAGCGCCCCGGTGACGATCACGAGCACGGAGTACAACAACTGCACCTATCAGATCAGCAGTGGCAGTTCGGGAACCTATCAGTATCGACGCACCACGATGGTCTACGCGAGCGCGCTGGGCGCGGCCTACGGGACGCAGACCTTCACCGGCTGCGGGCGCGCACGCGGCGGTACCACGGCGGTGAACGGCACGAACGCCGGGAACAACAGCCTGGAGGCTGTGCGTCAGGCCCGTGACGCGGCCCTCTATCGCTCCACCACCGGCAACAACGACACCGGCCCGGTCTACGGCAGCGTCACGAACTACCCGGTCGAGTTCGACCTCTCGACCACCTACGTCTTCCGCGCGAACCTCAACCTGAGCTCGCCCGCGAACAACCGCGGCAAGGCGGTGGCCTCCCGCCCGTTCCCGACGTGGTCGGGCTCGTTCCTCGGCAACAACGGCTTCTACACCGGAGTCGCCGGCGAGCCGGCGCTCTACCAGATCGCCGACGGCGGCACCTCCGCCAACGACAAGACGAGCGTCGTCTCGTTGAGCGACGTCCGCGTGCAGCACAAGACCACGAACGCCAAGCAGACGGGCTTCTCGCTCGTCGTGGCAGACGCGGAGTCGACCGACAACAACGAGCAGATCACCTGGACGCACTCGGGTGGCGCCGGATTCCTCTGGCTGCCGAACAGCCCCGGCACCTGGAGCAACACCGGCACCAACACGGCGGCGAACACCGCGCGCAAGGCCGCGGGCGTGGGCAACGCCTGCGCCGCCACCAACGTCGACCAGTTCCCGCAGAACAGCAACACCACCGCCACAGCCACCAGCCGCACCTGCTCGGCGGGCACCAGCCAGCCCTCGCCGAAGACCGGCACCGCGATGCTGCAGATCTCTCCAGCGAACGCGTCGAACACCTTCACCGTCACCCAGACCATGGTCGGCGGCGGCCTGCAGGCGGTCGCCTTTGGCGTGGTCCTCGCCGGCGCGAAGGTCAACGTCGAGGTCGAAGGCCGCGTGCTCGACGCGAGCGGCAACCCGACCACGCCCAACTTCACCGCGGAACTCACCGCCAGCGGTTACGGCAGCTTCACCGCCGAGACCGGTACCGGTGTCGCGACGACGGGAACGAGCGGCAGCCAGTTCTTCCCGCTCAGCACCCAGGGCACCTCGAGCCTCGCCTTCTCATCGGCCACTCCCAGCCATGCCACCGGGAGCTCATACACGAAGTCCTGGTTCTGCGAGAAGAGCACGGGATCGAACCCCGTCCGGGAGCAGTGGAGCGGCAACGGAGGCGCGACGCCCCCGGGCGCGCCCTGGACCCAGCTCTCCGGCGGCCAGTTCATCGAATGCACCGTCACGTACACACCGCCCTTCCTCACGCTGGTGAAGGTCGTGAACCAGGCCGGCACCGCCGCGGCGAACGCCCCCGCCGACTTCACGCTCACCGCGACGGGGCGGAACGCGCCCGTCTCGCGCGTGCAGGGTGCGGGCGGATCCACATCGATCATCACGCAGCCGGTCGCGATCGGCACCTACGACTTCTCCGAGACGCAGCCGGGGCTCGGCTCCCCGAACTGGCAGTACGGCTACACCTGGTCCGACCTGGTGTGCACGGGCGGCGGAACGGCGAACGTGACGAAGGACGCGACCTCCGGGCAGGTGACCGCCGCGTCGCTCGCGGTCGGCACGTCCCAGAACGTGATCTGCACCTACACGAACACGGCGAACCAGCCGAAGCTCACGCTGAAGAAGGAGGCCTACAACGCCTCCGGCGCCCTGCTGGGTCGCGACACGCCGGTCAACGCCGGCGACACGATCACCTACCGGCTCACGCTCGACAACTCGACCGGCAGCGCGGCGCAGACGGCGGGCCACGTCGACTACCTGCGCGACGTGCTCGACGACGCCGCGTACGTGAGCGGCAGCATCAGGTACGGCAGCTCCGCGAGCACGCCGCCCGCGAGCACCACCCCGATCACCCCGACCGGCATCACCGCGACCCCGCAGGACCTGACCGGGACGAATCCCCGCCTCGCCATCACCGGCACGGTGCCCGCGTTCGGCGTGCGCACGATCTCGTTCCAGGTGACTGTGAAGGCGAACACCGCCGACGCGGCCGAACGGCAGACCGGCACCTCGGCCACGACGGGCTACCTGCTGCGCAACCACCTCGTGGAGAGCGGGGATCCCGTGCCCACGACCTGCCAGGCGCCGCCCTCCGGCGAAGACCCGACCTGCACCCAGCACCCGGTTCGCGCCTGGACCATCAGCAAGGACTCGCAGCCCGAGGACGGCGCGATGATCCACTCCGGCGGCAACATCTACTACCGGGTGAAGATCACCAACTACAGCGGCGAGGACCTGACCGGCGTGCAGGTCGTCGACGACATGACGCAGACCCTGGCCGCCGCGTACTTCGACCGCTACGCGCCGCCCGCCGTCGGACTTCCCAACGGCATCAGTTTCTACGACACCTCCGGAGTTCGGATCACGGGCGCCGCCGCACAGGCGTACGAGAAGAACTGGTCGCTCGGCGCTCAGCCCGGCACTGACGCGCCGCCCGCGATCGGCTTCGCCGCCGACGGCACCGGCGGATGCAGCGTCTCGGCAAAGTACCAGGGTGCCACCCCTCCGCTGGCCGCCCGCGGTTGCTGGACGCTCACGAGCCCGACCTTCACCGTGCCCGCCCAGATCGGCGGCACGACGGTCGGCTACGCGATCCTCGGCTACGCGGTCAAGGGCGGTTCCCCCGCGCGAGTGGTCGGCGGAACGGGCACCGCGGATCAGATCGACACGGTTGTGCCGGTCGACCCCGCCGCGACCTGGGTGAACACCGTGCAGGCGGGCACCGCTAACGCCGGTGGCCAGTCGATCTACCCGAACCGCTGCAGCGCGAGCGGGCCGGGTGTGCCACCGGGCGACGTCTCCGGCTACTACGACTGCAAGACTTGGCACTCCCTGGGTGAGAGCTACTTCCATATCTGGAAGAAGTTCGGTCCCGTGCCGACCGAGACCGACAACAATCTGACAGGCGCCGCCTTCCTGCTCGCCGACACCGAGGCCGATGCCCGGGCGGGCAATGCCTCGCGCTGGTTGTGCCGCACCGAGTACGCGGTGCCCAATCCGAACGACCCGAACTCCGTGCCTGCTGCGACGGTCGGCTCTTCGGCCGGTCAGGGCACCCTCGACTTCGGCGCGGATTCCGCGACCTTCGCCTCCATCGAACTCGCGAACAAGACGCGGGCGCTGTACAACTTCGACAACGGACTGCTGCAGCCCGGTGACGCGGGATACAAGCCGCAGCTCCCGCAGTGCGGTCTCTTCTTCGAGCTCGAGGGGCCGGGGCTCGACCAGGGCCAGCAGCCGGGCACCTGGCGGGCGAAGGACGTGCGCGGTGGCGACACCGTCGCCGGCGGATCCGATCCTCTGCCGAACTGGCGCACGGACAGCGCGTTCAACAATGGAGCCGATGCCTCGGCCGGGCGGCACGGGACCTACTGGGTCGCCGAGACCCGGTCGCCTACCGACTTCCAGCTGCTCGCCCAGCCGTTCGAACTCTGGGTCGCACCGAACTCGCCGACTCCGGCGGGCCTCAGCCCGGGCCAGACCGCGTGGTACGACTACCAGGGGCGGCTCTCGCTCCCGACCGTCGGGCTGGGAGAGAATTCCACCGGCGTGCCGGGCATGGGAGGAACCGATGCCTTGAACGAGATCCGCCAGGTGTGCGTGGATCCCTACCAGCTGCCGGCCCACAACCAGCCCAACTGCGTCATGCCGACGGGTTGGACGATGCCCGTCTTCGACGTGAAGCTCGCGCCTCTGCCGTTGACAGGCGGACAGTGGCTCGGAGCCCTGACCACCGGCGGCGCAACTGTGCTCATCGCAGCCCTCGGCGGCATGTGGTGGTGGCGCAGCCGCCAGCACGCAGCAGCGACCGATCCGTCGGCACCGGGCGGTGACACGCCCTGACTCGGACGAGACACGACCCGAGCCCCTCCGCGCACGGCGGAGCATCATCCAGAACCAAGACAACCTGCATACGCATCTTTTCCGAGAAGGGGAGAACATGAAGAACATCAAGAAGCGAGGCCTCATCGCAAGCGCGGGCGCGCTGGTCACCGCCGCCGCCCTCGCGCTGAGCGGCGCGGTCGCCGCACAGGCGGCTCCGGTGATCCCACCGGCCTGGACCACGGCCAACCTGCACATCCACAAGCTCCCGACCCCCGTCGGTGGCCCGGGCTCCGCCGCGAACGGCATCCAGGCCGGTCAGCCGGGCGGCCCGACGGTCGACACGACCGGCGGCATCGACGGCGTGCAGTTCACCATCGAGAGAGTCGACGCGATCAACCTCTCGACCAACGCAGGCTGGCAGGCTGCTGGCGACGCCGTGCTCGACCTCGCCAACCCCTCGGCGCCCGTGGTCCGTACCAGCGCGATCGACACTACGCCGCTGGCCGTGTCGGCGGCCACCGGCAGCCCGTTCACCACTACGGGCGGCGGCCTCATCAACGCGACGCTGCCGATCGGCCTGTACCTCGTGCGCGAGACCGTTCCGGCTCCCGGCTCGGCCCCCGCCGTGCCGTTCCTCGTGACGCTGCCGATGACCAACCCCTCGAACACGAGCGACTGGATGCGGGACGTCTACGTCTACCCGAAGAACTCGCAGACCGCGATCACGAAGTCCGTGAGCGACATTCCGAAGTACCAGGCCGGCAGCCCGAACGCACTGGTCACCTGGACCATCGACGCCGAGGTGCCCCGCACGCCGGGTTCCACCTCCGGCAGCTGGGTACGGCCGAGCAGCTACGTCATCAGCGATGACATCGACGACTACCTCGCCCCGCAGACCGTAACCGTGACGGCAGTCGACAACGCCGGCAACGCAATTGTGGGTGCGAACCAGCTCGTCTCCGGCGACTACACGATTGCTCCCGCGGTGCTGCCCGCCGCGGCCGGCACCGATGTCACTGTCACCTTCGCGAGCGGCGGCCTGGACAAGCTGCAGGCGCTCGCCGCGACCGCCGGTAATAAGATCCGCGTCACGATCGGTACGCTGGTCGTCGCCGAGGCCGAAGGCCGCATCGAGAACGACGCCTCGGTCGCCGTCAACGGCGGCACCGCGGTCACCACCACGACCCCGGCCGTCACCGAGTGGCGCAACGTCTCGTTCAGCAAGGTCGACCAGGCCGGCACCGGTCTCGCGTCCGCCGAGTTCCAGGTGTTCGGCACCAAGGCCGACGCCGAGGGCACGACGAGTCCCCTGCTCACCAGCACCGCCGCCAGCGCCGCCGCGCCCGACCTCGGCGAGGTCGACCTCGGCAGCCTGATCCGCTCGGATCACCTGAACGGCGCCGTGATCACGAACCTCGCGCAGTACCGCGTGTACTGGCTCGTCGAGACCAAGGCCCCGACCGGATATGAGCTGCTCGCTCAGCCGGTGCCCTTCGTCGTGCTCGACGGCGGTGCCTTCCACGCGACCGTGAACGCCTCGGGCGAGGTCACCGCCGTGGGTGTCGCGCTCGGTGAGATCGAGAACGTCCAGAAGAACGCCGGATTCGTCCTGCCGCTGACCGGTGGCATGGGCACCGCGATCCTCACCATCGGCGGCATCGCGATCCTCGCGATCGTGCTCCTCGTGGCGCGTCGTCGCCGCGACGTCGAGGCGACCGCGGCCGAGTAGTCGATCCGGTGGCCGGGCGTCCGACGCCCGGCCACCGCGATCCCGTGGTGGGCTCGGCGACCCGCTCCGCAGCGCCGCAGCACCGGAGGCCTCTGCAGAGCACGCTCCCTCCTCCGGTACTCCCCAAGTACCAGCTCGACGCACGGGGCGGGTCGCCGGGCTCACCACGAACACCGGCATATCGAAAGCGAAAGGAGGTGCCGAGCATGACCGGACTCACGAAGGAGCGACCGCGTTCCGCGGAACGCCCCGAGCATGACGACGATCCGCACGGCACCTCCGCAGCATCGACCGCGTCGGAGGTCGCCGCGGCGACCGGCCGTGCGTCGCATCTCGGCCGCGCCATGCCGATCGCGTTGCAGTTCGGCGCCATGCTCGGCATCGGGGCGCTGCTCTACCCCGCCGCCGCCGACTGGTTCGCCACGCTGCAGCACGACGCACGGATCTCCGGTTACGTGGAGCAGGTCGCCGCGCTGCCGGACGAGCTGCGCATCGCCGAGCTCGACGCGGCGCACGACTACAACGCGCACCTGCCGGAGGGCGTGCTCCGCGACCCGTACGGCGGTGAGGCCGAAGCGCCCGCCGAAGCCGCCGACGATGCGTATCTCGCCTACCAGGACGTTCTGCGCGTGGACGACGACGGAGTGATCGGTCGGCTCTCCTACGCGGATCTCGGCATCAGTCTGCCCGTGTACCACGGGACGAGCGAGCGCGTGCTCACGAACGGCGTCGGCCACCTCTACGGATCCTCGCTGCCGGTCGGCGGCCCGTCGACCCACAGCGTGCTCACGTCGCACGCCGGGCTGGTCCACGCCGCGCTCTTCACCCGGCTCCCGCAGGCGGAGTACGGCGATGTCTTCCAGATCGACGTGCTCGGCGAGACCCATTACTACCAGGTCGACGACATCCGCACCGTGCTGCCCGAGGAGACCGGGAGCCTGCGCATCGTCGACGGCGAGGACTTCGTCACCCTGATCACCTGCACGCCGACCGGCATCAACAGCCACCGTCTCCTGGTCCGGGGCGCACGGATCGACGCACCGGAGTCGGCCTCGCGCACCTCGATCCCCGGCGACGGCCGCGGCGCGGGCTTCCCCTGGTGGGCCGTCCTCTTCGTCGCGGGCTCAGCCGTCACCGCATCCCTGCTGTTCGCGCCGTCGCGCCGCAGCCGGAGCGACCGCGCGATGCCGGCCGCTCCGGCTCCGTCGGCGTCCGCGCCCGATCCGGGAACCGCACCGCACAACGAAGGAGCGTCCCGATGATCCGGCATGCCGCCCGCCCGGCCGCCCGCGCCTCAGCCCGCCCGGCGATCCTCGACGCGCTGCTCTCCGCCCAACGCTCCGCCCGGCCTGCCGCGCTGCTCGTCTCCCTGGTCCCCGCACTCCTCGTGATCATGGTCGCGCTCCCCACGCACTCCGCCCTCGCGCTCGGCCTCGCCGCGCCGTCGATCGACCCGAGCGCCGTCACCGAGATCCGCATCCACAAGTTCGAGCAGCCCCCGACGCGCGGCACGGCGGCGACCGGCCTGCCGCAGGACACGACCGGGCTCGTGCCCGTGGCGGGCGCGACCTTCACCGCGAGGCTGGTGCCGGGCATCGACCTCACGACATCCGCCGGCCAGGCCGCGGCCGCCGCACTCACCGCGGCCGACGCCGCCGCGCTCGTCGCCGGTCGGCCCATCGCGGCCACCGATGAGACCGACGGTGCAGGTGACGCGACGCTCGCACCGCTCGGCGTCGGGCTCTACTACGTGCAGGAGACCGTCACCCCGTCCGGATACGTGGGCGCCGCCCCCTTCCTCGTCGCGCTGCCGCTCACGAACCCCGAGACGCTCAACGACCGTCTGACGGTCGTCCACGTCTATCCGAAGAACGCCCACGTCAGCATCTCGCTCGACGTGCGCGACGCAGACGCCGTCGCGGTGGGCGACACCGTCTCCTGGACCTCCCGATCCAGCATCCCGAACCTGCCCGTCCTCGACGGCTACCGGATCGTGCAGGAGATCGATCCGAAGCTCGAACTCGTCGGGGCCGCTGGTGGTGCGCCGGGCGACGCCGCCGGCGAGGTCGTCGTCGCACTCGACTGCGCCGGGTGCCCGCCGCTGCAGACCGGCGTCCACTACACGCGCAGCTACGACCCCGTGACCCGCGAGATCACCGTCGACTTCACCGCGGCCGGTCTCCGCGTCCTCGAGGACGCCGTCTCGGCGCACCCCGACGCGAGCGTCACCGTGGGCTACGGCACGCGCGTGCTCGGCGACGGCGAACTGCGGAACCGCGCCCTGCTCTACGCGGATCGGGCGAGCATCGACGGGGATCCCGGCTCTGCCGGGCCCGTCAGCGACACCGCGGTCACGAAGTGGGGGCCGCTCGCGATCCTGGTGCACGAGCGCGGCAAGCCGAACGTGCTGATCCCCGGCGCGAAGTTCCGGCTCTTCCTCTCGGCCGAGGACGCGAAGGCCGGCCGCAACCCCATCGTCGTCGACGGGACGAGCGAATGGACCACCGACGAGAACGGCGAGATCCGGGTCGACGGCCTGCGCTTCTCCGACTTCGTCGACGGGCTCGAGCGCGACGAGAGCGATCCGCTGTACCGCAGCTACTACGTGATCCTGACCGAGATCCCGGAGGGGTACCGGGGGACGAAGACGCCGATCGCGCTCTCCGTCACCTCGACCGTCGAGCCCCAGATCGCGGTGGTCGAACTGTGGCGCCCGCAGGTCGGAGGCGATGACGACGATGATGACGGCGACCAGGACGGCGGTCTCTCCACGACCGGCGTCCGGATCGCGGGCATCGGCCTGCTCGGCGCCATCCTCGCCATCGGCGGCGCGATGATCCTGGCACGCCGTCGGGAGCGCGACGAGGATCGCGCCGTGCAGTGAGCGCCCCGGTGCAGCCGCGCACGCGGGCCCGCAGACGACTCGCGCTGAACATCGGCCTGCAGGTGGTCGCCATGCTCGGGATCGCGCTCCTCGTCTACCCCGATGCGGCGAACTGGTTCGCACGGCTCGGGCACAACGCCGAGATCTCCGGATACGTCGAACGCGTCGCATCGACGCCGCCGGCCGAGCGGCAGCGGATCCTCGACGCCGCCTACGACTACAACGACCAGCTCGAGCCCGGGCCGCTCACCGATCCCTACATCTCGCTGAGCGAGGACGAGGCCCAGCGCAGCGACGTCTACCTCGCCTACGAGGAGATGCTGCGCGTCAGCGGTACCGACGCCGTCGGCACCCTCAGCTACCCGCGCCTCGACATCGGCCTGCCGATCTATCACGGCACTTCAGACGAGACGATCGCCAAAGGCGTCGGCCACCTCTACGGGACGTCGCTGCCCGTCGGCGGGCCGTCGACCCGGGCCGTGCTCACCGCGCATTCCGGCCTGCCGAACGCGAAGCTCTTCACGAGCCTGCCGCAGGCGCAGGTCGGCGACACCTTCTGGATCAGCGTGCTCGGCGAGGACCACCACTACCGGGTAGAGCGGACCGAGACCGTGCTTCCCGGCGAGACGGATTCCCTCGAGATCGTCGAGGGCGAGGACTGGGTCACGCTCTTCACCTGCACGCCGATCGGCGTCAACAGTCATCGTTTCATGGTGCATGCCGTGCGGATCGCCGACCCCGAAGCGAGCGGCGAGGAGGTCATCGGCGGCGACGGCCTGACCGCGGGCTTCCCCTGGTGGGCGGTCTGGTTCGTCGGCGGATCCGGTGCGCTCGGCTGGTTTCTGTTCGCGCCGCCGCGGAAGAAGAAGCGGAAGGGCGCGGGAGCGCCGGGCTCCGGAGACGCGGGTGCGGTGTCCGACTCCGGATCGGCCGAGCAGGCCCGGGCGTCCGATGACCCCGCCCCCAGCAACGACGGCTAAACTGCCCTGGTGCTCCAGCTTCTCGATTCCGCGCTCGCCGCGCCTGCGCTCCTCGGCATCGACTGGCTCGACCCCGAGACGCTGCTGAAGGCCGGCGGCTGGGCCGCGCTGATCCTCGCCTGCGCCTTCGTATTCCTCGAGACGGGCGTGCTGGTGCTCGCGTTCCTGCCTGGCGACTCGCTGCTCTTCACCGTCGGGCTCTTCAGCGCCACAGGGCCGAACGGCGTGCCGATCATCGACGTTCCCATCTGGATCACCTGCCTGCTGCTCTTCATCTTCGCCTTCGCCGGTGACCAGCTCGGTTTCATGATCGGCCGCAAGCTCGGTCCCGCGATCTTCAAACGCGAGAAGAGCCGCTTCTTCAACCCCGAGAACATCGAGCGCACGCATGCGTTCTTCGAGAAGCACGGCCCGAAGGCGATCATCATCGCGCGGTTCCTGCCGATCTTCCGGGCCTTCGTGCCCGCGGCCGCCGGCGTGGGCCACATGAGCTACCGCAGCTTCGTGGTCTACAACGCGATCGGCGCACTGCTCTGGGGCGTCGGCGTCACGCTGATCGGGTACTTCCTGGGGCAGATCCCCTTCGTGCAGGAGTACTCGGAGATATTCATCATCGTGCTCGTGCTGATCCCGGGCATTCCGATCCTGATCGAGCTGTGGCGGGCGTTCTCGGCCGGCCGGCGTCGCCGGCGCGAGGCTGCGGCTGCGGCTGCGGCGTCGGAGCCCGCGGAGTAGGACGCGTGCCCGCCCCCCGAATCGCCTGCGTCGCAGCAGCGCCGGGTGCGCCCGGGAGGGTGGGCGTGGCAGCGGCCCCGATCCCGACGGACGGAGCCCCCCTCGACCATGCGACGGCCGCGGGGCTACCGCCGGCAGACCCCTTCGTGGCTGAAGGCCCCCTTCGTGACCGGTGGCCCCCTGCTTCACCGCGAATAACGTATCCGTTCGTCAGTAAGGTGTCCGCTCGTCGGTTCGGCGGCGGCTGCACCTGCGCCGGCACCTGAGCCTGCGCGGTCCAAGGGGGTTGACGACCGACCCGCCCCGGCGTAATTTGCAACCAAATGGTTGTATATAATGAACTCGACGACGCAGCGGTGGACCGGATCTTCCGGGCCCTCGCCGACGCCACGCGGCGCGACATCGTGCGCCGCACGCTGACGGAGGAGGCCTCCGTCTCGGAGCTCGCGCGCGACTACGAGATGAGTTTCGCCGCCGTGCAGAAGCACGTCGCGGTGCTGGAGGCCGCGGATCTCGTCGCCAAGATCCCGCGAGGGAGGGAGCGCATCGTGCGCGGCAACCCCGAGACCATCAGGCGGGCGCAGGAACTGCTCGGTCGTTTCGAGCAGCTCTGGCGCGGCCGGATCGACCGCCTCGACGCGCTGCTCGCCGAGGAACCCGAAACCAACTGACCACCCGAGAGATCCTGCGACCCGTTTCGCGGCAGCAGGGCGACGAGAGAACCGAAGGAACGACATCATGCCCGTCACCGCAGTCACCACCGACACCGACGCCCTCACCCTGCAGGTCGTCGCCGACTTCACCGTTCCCGTGCGCAGGCTCTGGGACGCCTACCTCGATCCCCGCCAGCTCGAGCGCTTCTGGGGCCCGCCCGAGTACCCCGCGACCTTCGTGCGCCACGACGGCCACCCCGGCGGGATGTCGATCTACTACATGACGAGCCCCGAGGGCGAGCGGTTCTGGGGGTACTGGAAGTGGATCGCCGTCGACGAGGGCCGCTCGTACGAGGTGCGCGACGGCTTCGCTCACGACGGCGGCGCGCCCAACACCGATATGCCCGAGGGGCGCATGGTGTTCGAGTTCGCCGAGACCGCCCTGGGCTCGAGGCTCACCTGCACCAGCCACCATGCCTCGCTCGAGGACATGGAGAAGGTGCTGGCCATGGGCCAGATCGAGGGCATGCGCGCAGCGATGGGGCAGATCGATGCGATCGTCGAGGATCTCGCCTCGTTCGCCGCCGGCCGCGGCACCGAACTGCAGCTGATCGGAGAGACGCAGGCGCGCGTTTCGCGCGTGATTCGGGGCACGGTGGATCAAGTCTGGCGGGCGCACACCGACGCGGAGCTGCTGAGCCGTTGGCAGCTGGGCCCCGACGGGTGGAGCATGCCGGTGTGCGAGTACGGCGCCGAGCCGGGGCGGTCGCTGCGCACGGAGTGGCAGAACGACGAGACGGGGGAGCGCTTCGGCTTCGTCGGCGTCGTGGTCGAGGCGGCGGCGCCGCACCGCCTGGTCACGACCGAGCGCATGATCTCGCCGCAGGATCCCGACGGCGAGCAGAGCCCCGAGACGCTCAACGAGATGACGCTTACCCCGGTCGAGGGCGGCACGCTGCTCGCCTACGTGATCACCTATCCCGACGCGGCGACGCGCGAGATGGTGCTCGCCACCGGCATGGTCGACGGCATGGAGACCGGCTACGCGCGGCTCGAGTCCGAGGTGCTGGCGGCGTAGCCCCGGGCCGGACCGGTCCGGCACCATTCCGGCCCATTCCGGCCCGATTCCGGCCCGGCCCGGCACCCCGGGGCGCGAGAATGCACGAGATCGTCGGGGCGGTATGGGATCGTTGAACCAGCGCATGCGATTTCGACGATCCCATACAGCGTCGACCTCGTACCGGCACCCGGCCGGTCCGTGTGCCGCGGCCGCGGCTCGCGAGCCGCGCAGCGCGGACCCGCGCGCTGCGCACCCGGGCGCGACGAAACGGTGAGGCGGTAATGCGGTGAACGATCAGAGAGGCTGCCGATGACGACCAAGATGATCCTCGACTGCGATACCGGCGTCGACGACGCGATGGCGATCATGTACGCCGCGCTGCACCCGGACATCGAGCTGCTCGGCGTGACGACGGTCTGGGGCAACGTCCACGTGCCGCTCGCCACCCGCAACACCCTTCGGGTGCTCGACATCGTCGGCCGCGGCGACGTGCCGGTGGCGCAGGGCGCGGCGGGTCCGCTGCTCGGGGGTCCGGCCGAGTTCGCCTACGAGGTGCACGGCGACGACGGACAGGGCGGCGCAGGCGACGACGAACCCGTCAGGGCGGCGGAGCCGAGGAGCGCCGTTCAGCAGATCATCGACACCGTCCGCGCCCACCCGGGCGAGGTGTGGCTCGTGCCCGTCGGCCCGCTGACGAACATCGCGGCCGCGCTCGCCGTCGATCCCGAGCTCCCGGAACTGGTCGCCGGGGTCTCCCTCATGGGCGGGGCGGCGCTCGCCCCGGGCAACATGAGCCCGGTCGCCGAGGCGAACGTCTGGCACGACGCCGAGGCGGCGGCGGCGGTGTTCCGCGCGCCGTGGCGGATCATCATGGCCGGCCTCGACGTGACGATGCGCGCACTGATCACCCCCGAGCATCGGGACCGTCTGGCAGCCTCGGGTGAGGCCGGGCGCTACATGGCGCGGATCCTGCAGCACTACGGCGACTTCTACCGCGACGTCGCGTTCGGCACCTGGTGCTGCGCGATGCACGACGCGATCGCGGTCGCGGCGGCGGTCGGCGCCCTCGACGTGCGCTCCGCCCCGACGGTGCGCGTCCACGTGGACACGACCGGAGGGCCGGGGCACGGGCAGACCCTCGCCGACCTGCGGGGCCGCTACCGCGGCTACCCGGAGCAGGAGGGAGCGCACTGCACGGTGCTGCTCGAGATCGGCGACGGCATCGTCGACGAGGTCGTGGACCTCATCGCGGCGGCGGCGTAGGCGATCCCCGGACCGGACGGCGAGAGAAGAGGTGGATCGATGAGCGACGTCGTGGTCGTCGGCAGCGCGAACGCGGATCTGGTGGTCGAGGTGCCGCGCCGCCCGGACGGCGGGGAGACGCTGCTGGGCGGCGACCTGCTCGTGCTGCCCGGCGGGAAGGGCGCCAATCAGGCCGCGGCGGCCGGACGCGCCGGGGCCGGCACGGCGTTCGTCGGCTGCGTGGGGCGCGACGCGAACGGCGCCTATCTGCGCGAGCAGCTTGCGGCGGCGGGAGTCGACACCGCGGGACTGGCCGAGTCCGAGCGCCCGACCGGGACGGCGATCATCTACCTCACCCCGGACGGGGAGAACTCCATCGTGGTATCGCCCGGGGCCAACCACGCGCTCGACATCGAACTCGTGGATCGCAGCGCCGAGCTCTGGACTGCGGCGCGCGTCGTCGTGCTGAGCCTCGAGATCCCTCGTGAGACCGCGTTCCACGTCGCGGCGCGGGCCGCCGCCGGCGGGGTCCGGGTGATCCTGAACGCGGCTCCGGCCGCGCGGCTCGACGCCGAGACGCTCGCGCTCTGCGATCCGCTGATCGTCAACGAGCACGAGGCGCTCGAGGTGCTCGGCGCCGGGGTGCAGGATCCGGATGCCCACGACTATCCCAGACTCGCAGCCCGGTTGCGCGAGGCGGGTGCGCGGTCGGTGGTCGTCACGATCGGCGCGGACGGCGCCCTGATCGCCGATGCCGACGGTACGGAGCGCGTCGCGGCGTACCCCGTCACGGCGGTCGATACGACCGGTGCGGGCGATGCCTTCGTCGGCGCGGTCGCAGCGGAACTCGCCGCAGGGTCCAGCCTGCTCGACGCCGTGCGCTTCGCGACAGCGGTGTCCGCGGTCTCGGTGCAGCGCGTCGGAGCGCAGTCCTCCTACGCCGACCGTGCCGAGGTCGAGGCCTTCATCGCCTCGCACGGTTGATCGCACTGCCGGCCGCATCGTCGATCGCCCGGCCGGCCGCCCTGTCGATCGCACTGCCGACCGCACGACCGAGGGGCGCCGCTCGGCGGAGCCGAACGACACCCCTCGGATGCGGAGCGGAAACGCCGGCTACTCCTCGACGACGTCGATCACCTCGGTGCCGTACGCGCCCGGCTCGGTGCCGTGACCGATCCGCTGGTACACCTCGGGGTTCCGCGACTTGAGCGCGCCGCCCCAGATGATGCCGATCAGCCCGGCGAGCAGGACGATGATCGGCAGGATGTAGGTTCCGAAGCCCGGGCTCGCCTCGCCCAGCAGGATGTGGAAGTTCGCGACGATCATGATGAACACCCAGAGCAGGAGCAGACCCGAGATGATGGGCGCGATGAGCGTGGTCCAGACGCTGAGGCCGCGACGGTCGCGCCGGAAGAAGCCGATCACCGCCGCGGCGATCACGGCCATCAGCAGTACGAGGCCCATTGCGCCCGTGTTCGTGAGCCAGGTGAACATCGTGAGCACCGGGTAGAGGAAGGCCGGGTTGCCCGTCGAGGCCTCCATCGCCTCGGCTCCGCCGGTGCTGCCGTGGACGGCGAAGCCGATCGTCACGGCCAGGGCGAGCACGGTCTGCGCGACCGAACCGGCCCACGGGGCGCCGTGCTTCGAGGTGTGCGAGAACCAGCCCGGCAGCACGCCCTCGCGGCCGAGGGAGAAGAAGTAGCGTGCGACCGCGTTGTGGAACGACTGCAGGGCGGCGAAGAGGCTCGTGAGGAAGAGGATGTTCATCACGTCGACGAACAGCACGCTCATGTGATCGCTCATGAAGACGAACATGAGGTCCGGGCCGAACTCCTGCGAGGAGCCCACGATGTTCGAGGGGCCGATGCCGACCGAGAACGCCCAGGCGCTGAACGCGTAGAAGAGGCCGATGATGGCGACGGCGGCGTAGGTGGCCCGGGGGACGGTCCGCTTCGGATCCTTCGCCTCCTCGCCGTAGATCGCGGCGCCCTCGAAGCCCATGAACGCGGCGACGCCGAAGACGAGCACGATGCCGAGCGACGGTCCGAAGAGCTCGGCCGGGTTCAGCGTGGTCGCGGTGACGCCCTCGGGGGCGACCGCGAGCGAGACGATGTCGAAGACGATCACGACGAGGAACTCGAGTGCCACGAGGGCGCCGAGCACCTTCGCGGAGAGGTCGATCTTGTTGACCCCCAGCACGCCGACGACGACGATGCAGAGGATGATCCAGAGCCACCACGGCGATGCGAACCCGAACTTCGCTTCGAGGAACATGGAGAGCTGGAAGCCGAAGAGGCCGTAGATGCCGATCTGCATCGCGTTGTAGGCGACGAGGGCGACGAGCGATGCGCCCACGCCGAACGGGCGGGAGATGCCCTGGGAGATGTAGGCGTAGAAGGCGCCGGCGTTCGTGATGTGCCGGCCCATCGCGGTGTAGCCGACGGAGAAGACGGTCAGGATCACCGCGATGACCAGGAAGCCGAGCGGGACTCCGAGCGACTCGGTCACGGCGAAGGAGGTCGTGACGCCGCCGGCGACGACGGTGAGCGGCGCGGAGGCCGCGATGATCATGAGGGTGATGGACGGGACGCCCAGGGTACGGCGGCTGAGACCGGGATCGTGCTCGGCCTCGGAGGCGGTCTGTTCACTCATCGAACGTGTCTTCCTCTCAGGATGGCGTCGTTGCCGGGCACCCCGGCGGCGGCGCGATGGGTGTGTCATGAGTCTAGGCAGCCGCTCGGAGGCGCGGAAGAGCGGGCCCTGTGACGAGAGTGCATGGGGGATGGACGAGAGCGCAGGACTTTCCAAATGGGTAGTCCTTGGCGTTCGACTCGGGGTCCGCGGACTCACGCGGCGGTACCCGCGTGCGGCATGCGGTGTCTGCTAGCTTGCATGGTGGAGACGGGTGCGGTCCTCGCGTCCCGTCACTTGGCGGTGCGGCCGGCGTCCAGCTCGGCGAGCATCCGTCATCCGATCCTCGAGCTAGGAGTGTGCATGCGCCTCGCCATCGTCGCCGAGCCCCCGAATGAGAACCGCGTCGCGGTCACCCCGACCACCGTCGCGAGGATCCTCGCTCTCGGTTACGAGGTCGTGGTGCAGCGCGGTGCGGGCGCCCGGTCCGCTTTCTCCGACGCGGCCTACGCCGAGGCCGGAGCGCGAACGGTCGAGCGCGCCGAAGCCTGGTCCTCCGACGTCGTCCTCCGCGTGAATGCGCCGAGTGCCGAGGAGATCGCGCTGCTGCAGCCCGGTGCGACGCTGATCGGCCTGCTGAGCCCCGCGCTGAGCCCCGAGCTGCTGGAGGCGCTCGCCACTCGCGGGGTGACCGCGCTCGCGCTCGACGCCGTGCCGCGGATCTCGCGCGCGCAGTCGATGGACGTGCTCAGCTCGATGTCGAACATCGCCGGCTACCGCGCGGTGGTCGAAGCGGCGCACGAGTTCGGCCGCTTCTTCACCGGGCAGGTCACGGCGGCCGGCAAGGTGCCGCCCGCCAAGGTGCTCGTCGCCGGAGCGGGCGTCGCGGGACTCGCCGCGATCGGCGCCGCTTCGAGCCTGGGCGCCGTGGTCCGCGCCACGGATCCGCGGCCCGAGGTCGCCGACCAGGTGCACTCGATCGGCGGCGAGTACCTCGCGGTCGAGGTCGAGGAGCAGATGGAGTCGTCCGACGGCTACGCGAAGGCGACGAGCGAAGCCTACGACCGCCGAGCCGCCGAGATCTACTCCGAGCAGGCCGCAGACGTCGACATCATCATCACCACGGCGCTGATCCCCGGCCGCCCGGCGCCGAAGCTCATCACCGAAGCCGACGTGGCGAGCATGAAACCGGGAAGCGTGATCGTCGACATGGCGGCGAGCATGGGCGGCAACGTCGCCGGCTCCGTCGCGGGCGAGAAAGTCGTGACCGGGAACGGCGTCACGATCCTCGGATACACCGACCTCGCGGGCCGCCTGCCGCAGCAGGCCTCCCAGCTCTACGGCACCAACCTGTACAACCTGCTGAAGCTCGTCACCCCGGGCGAGGACGGCGAGCTCGCTCTCGACACCGACGACATCGTGCAGCGCGCCGTGATGGTCGCGCGCGCCGGCGAGGTCACCTGGCCGCCGCCCCCCGTGCAGGTCTCCGCGGCACCCGCGGCAGCGCCGAAGCCCGAGGCCGCGCCGGTCGAGCCGGCCGCCCGGCGAGGACTCTCGAAGGCCGGACGGTCCGCCCTCTTCGCGGTCGGCATCGCCGCGCTGTTCGCAGTCTGCGCGCTCGCGCCCCCGCCGCTGCCTCAGCA
The DNA here is from genome assembly GCF_910593785.1 of Leucobacter soli. Lineage (GTDB taxonomy): Bacteria > Actinomycetota > Actinomycetes > Actinomycetales > Microbacteriaceae > Leucobacter > Leucobacter soli. Next base: position 96,756 of record NZ_CAJVAP010000009.1, read on the forward strand.
CTTCCTCGTGCTCACCCTCTCGATCGTGGTCGGCTTCTACGTGATCGGCAAGGTCACCCACGCGCTGCACACGCCGCTCATGGCCGTTACGAACGCGATCAGCGGCATCATCGTGGTCGGCGCGATGCTTCAGATCGGCATCGACGACCCGCTCGTGCAGGTGCTCGCCGCGGTCGCCGTGCTCGTCGCCAGCATCAACGTCTTCGGCGGCTTCTCGGTGACGAGACGCATGCTCGCCATGTTCCAGAAGGGGGGCGAGCGATGAGCTCCGTCACCAGCAGCGCCGCTGCCCTCGCAAACGTCATCGCGGCCGACACGGTCGACACCGCAGCCTTCGTGGACCTCGCGGGATCCATCGCGACCGGCGCCTACGTCGCCGCCGCGCTCCTCTTCATCCTGAGTCTGGCAGGTCTCAGCCGGCACGAGACCTCGCGCCGCGGCGTCTCCTACGGCATCACCGGCATGGTGATCGCGCTCGCCGCAACCGTGCTCCTGACCGTCGCCGACGCGTGGGGCCGGCCGCATGCGACGTTCGGGCTCGTCATGCTCGTCGGCGCCGTCGTCGTCGGAGGCGCGATCGGGCTCTGGCGCGCGCGCATCGTCGAGATGACCGGCATGCCCGAGCTCATCGCCCTGCTGCACTCCTTCGTGGGCCTCGCGGCCGTGCTCGTCGGCTGGAACGGCCACCTGCACGACCCCGGCCTCACCGGCGCGCTGCGCGACATCCACCACGCCGAGGTCTTCATCGGCATCTTCATCGGCGGCGTGACGCTCACCGGATCCATCGTCGCGTTCCTCAAGCTCTCCGGCCGCATGGCCTCCAAGCCCCTCACCCTGCCGGGCAAGAACGTACTGAACCTCGGCGCGATCGTCGTCTTCATCGCGCTCACCGTCTGGTACGTGAACGCGCCCGCGCTGTGGCTGCTCATCGTGGTCACCGCGATCTCGCTGCTGCTCGGCCTGCATCTGGTCGCGTCGATCGGCGGCGGCGACATGCCCGTCGTCATCTCGATGCTCAACAGCTACTCCGGCTGGGCGGCGGCCGCAGCCGGCTTCCTGCTGAACAACGACCTGCTCATCGTCACCGGCGCTCTCGTCGGCTCCTCGGGTGCGTACCTGAGCTACATCATGTGCAAGGCGATGAACCGATCCTTCATCTCGGTGATCGCGGGCGGCTTCGGCATCCAGGCGACCGCCTCGACGGATGAGGCCGAGGGCGAGTACCGCGAGACCGACGCCTCCACGGTCGCCGAGATGCTCGGCGGGGCCTCCTCCGTGATCATCACCCCCGGCTACGGGATGGCGACCGCGCAGGCCCAGTACCCCGTGGCCGACCTCACCGCGAAGCTGCGCGAACGCGGCGTCGAGGTGCGCTTCGGCATCCACCCGGTCGCCGGGCGTCTGCCCGGGCACATGAACGTACTGCTCGCCGAGGCGAAGGTGCCCTACGACATCGTGCTCGAACTCGATGAGATCAACGCCGACTTCGCGTCGACCGATGTCGTGCTCGTGATCGGCGCCAACGACACGGTGAACCCGGCGGCCGCCGAGGAGCCGGGCAGTCCCATCGCGGGCATGCCGGTGCTGCACGTCTGGGACGCCGAGAACGTGATCGTGTTCAAACGCTCCATGGCCTCCGGCTACGCGGGCGTCTCGAATCCGCTCTTCTTCAAGGAGAACACGAGGATGCTCTTCGGGGATGCGAAGGATCGGGTGGAGGACATCCTCCGCGCGCTGTAGCGCGGGGCGTACGGCGCGAGGGCCGGGGTGCGCCCGGGTCCTGATCCTCGCCCCAGTCCTTCGCGACCCCTGCCTCACGCCACCTCACACCACCGCATTCGCCAGCATGCGGTAAGAAATCTGCGCAGCGTCAGCTGGATTCTCGAAAAATAGCTGACGCTGCGCAGATTTCTGACGCTTTGCAGGCGGATGCGTGTGCACCCGCGGCAGAGCGGAGGGTGGCTACAGCGTCTCGCCGAGCTTGAAGCCCTTCACGTCGTCGCCCTCGCGGGTGTACGAGAAGCCGTCGGCACCGATCGTCACGGCGAGCTCGCTGTCGTCGGTGCGCGCGACGATCGGCTGCAGTTCTCCGTCGAGATCGAGCACGCGCGACGCCTCCGTGTACCACGACGGCACGACCGGGTTGCCCCACCAGTCGCGGCGCTGGTTGTCGTGCACGTCCCAGGTGACGACCGGGTTGTCGGGGTCGCCGGTGTAGTAGTCCTGCGTGTAGATCTCGACGCGGTGCCCGTCGGGATCGAGGATGTAGAGGTAGAACGCGTTCGAGACGCCGTGTCGGCCGGGGCCGCGCTCGATGCGGTCGCTGAGGCGCAGGGCACCGAGCTTGTCGCAGATCGCGAGGATGTTGTGCTTCTCGTGCGTCGAGAAGGCGACGTGGTGCATGCGGGGCCCGTCGCCGCCGGTCATGGCCGTGTCGTGCACGGTCGGCTTGCGGCGCATCCACGCGGCGTAGACGGTTCCCTCTTCGTCCTGGATGTCCTCGGTGACGCGGAAGCCCAGGTCCTGCATGAACTTCGTCGCGCGCGGCACGTCGGGGGTGACCTGGTTGAAGTGGTCGAGGCGCACGAGCGCACCCGGCGTGTAGAGGTCGTAGCGCCAGGCGAGGCGCTCGACGTGCTCGACGTCGTAGAAGAACTCGTAGGGGAAGCCGAGCGGGTCGACGACGCGCACCGAGTCGCCGATGCCCTTCACGAAGCCGTTCTCGTCGCGGCGCACGTCGCAGCCGAGCTCGGTGTAGAAGGCGACCGCCTTGTCGAGATCCTCCGGCGTCCGCACGCGGTACGAGAACACGGCGACCGCCGCGACCGGGCCCTTGCGCAGCACGAGGTTGTGGTGGATGAACTCCTCCATCGAACGGAGGTAGATCGCCTCCTCATCCTCTGCCGTCACGATGAGGCCGAGCACGTCGACGTAGAAGTTGCGCGATGCCGCGAGGTCGGTGACCACGAGCTCCATGTACGCGCACCGCAGGATGTCGGGCGCGGGCGCGCTGGGGGTCGCGACCGGGTTGTCGCTGGAGATCGGGGCCTCCTCGGTGACCCAGAAGCCCGACGAGGTCTTATTGCTCTGCTTGAGTTTTGCCATGATGTTGCGTCCTTGCGTTCGGAAGGTTCTGTCTCTGGATGATCACTTGCCGGCGCCGAAGCGGGGCGAGTGCGCCTCGTTCAGCGTGATGTGCACGGCCTGCTGGTCGGTGTAGAAGTCGATGGAGCGGTAGCCGCCCTCGTGGCCGAGGCCGGAGGCCTTGACCCCGCCGAACGGGGTGCGCAGGTCGCGCACGTTGTTCGAGTTGAGCCACACCATGCCCGCCTCGACGGACTGCGCGAAATTGTGCGCGCGCTTCAGGTTCGACGTCCAGATGTAGGCGGCGAGGCCGTACTTGGTGTTGTTCGCGAGCTCCAGCGCCTCCTCGTCGGTGTCGAAGGGGGTGATCGCGACCACGGGGCCGAAGATCTCCTCCTGGAAGATGCGGGCGTCGGGCGAGACGTCGGCGAAGGCGGTCGGGGCGACGTAGTTGCCGGTGGGGAAGCCCTCCGGCCGCCCGCCGCCGGCGATGAGACGGCCCTCGGTCTTGCCGATCTCGACGTAGCTCATGACCTTCTCGAAGTGCTCGGGGTGCACGAGCGCACCGACCTCGGTCGCCGGATCCGACGGCAGGCCGACGACGATGTTCTTCGTGCGCTCCGCGTAGCGCTCCACGAACTCGTCGTAGATGTCGCGCTGCACGAGGATGCGGCTGCCGGCGGTGCAGCGCTCGCCGTTCAGGCTGAAGACGCCGAAGACGGTCGCGTCGAGCGCCTGCTCGAGATCGGCGTCGGCGAAGACGACGGCGGGGCTCTTGCCGCCGAGCTCCATCGAGAGGCCCTTGAGGAACGGCGCGGCGTTGCCGAAGATGATCTGACCGGTGCGGCTCTCGCCCGTGAACGAGATGAGCGGCACGTCGGGGTGCTTCACCAGCGCATCGCCCGCGGTCTCGCCGAAGCCGTTGACGAGGTTGAACACGCCGTCGGGCACGCCGGCCTCGCGGAAGATCTCGGCCCACAGCGAAGCGGAGAGCGGCGTGAACTCGGCCGGCTTCAGGACGACCGTGTTGCCGGTGGCGAGCGCCGGGCCGAGCTTCCACGACTCGAGCATGAAGGGGGTGTTCCACGGCGTGATGAGGCCGGCGACGCCGATCGGCTTGCGGTTCACGTAGTTGACCTGACGGCCGGGCACCTTGAAGGTGTCGTCGTGCTGGGCGACGATGAGGTCGGCGAAGAAGCGGAAGTTCTCGGCCGCGCGGCGGGCCTGGCCCTTGGCCTGGGTGATCGGCAGGCCCGAGTCCCAGCTCTCGAAGAGCGCCAGCTGCTCGTCTCGCGATTCGACGATGTCGGCGACCTTGTGCAGGATCCGCGAGCGCTCGCGGGGGACCATCCTCGGCCAGGGGCCCTCTTCGAAGGCGCGCTTGGCCGCGGCGACGGCGAGGTCGATGTCGCCCTGCTTTCCGGACGAGGCCTTGATGTAGTTCTCGTTGGTGACGGGATCGAGCACGTCGAACTCGTCGCCGTCGACGGAATCGACGAACTTCCCGTCGATGTAGTGGCGGATCTTGTCGGGGAGTCCGGCAGGCTTCTGGTGAGTCATCCTGTGTCCTTCTTCTGCGGTGGGTGTGACGTGGGGTCGCGGCGGATCGGGAGGATCCGGGCGGTGATTGAGCGGCAGGTCAGGCCGCGGGCTTCTCGGTGTCGGCGGGGTGGCGCAGCTCCTCCTGGTGCGTGAGCACGGCGTCGAGCGTGGCGAGTCGATGCTCGCGGGCGGCGAGCTCGATCTCGAGTACGGGCGCGCCGGATTCGAGGAGCGCGAGCAGGCGCTCGTGCTCCTCGACGGATTCGTGCGCGCGGCCGGGGACGAAGCTGAACGACGAGTTGCGCAGGATCTTCATCCGGTTCCAGCCCCGGTGGACGAGATCGAGGATGTGCGGGTTCGGGCAGGTCTCGAACAGCACCGAGTGGAACTCGAGGTTGAGCTCGGTGAAGCGCTGCGGGTCGAAGTGGGCGAGGCTCTGCCGCATCCGCTCGTTGACGGCGCGCGCCCGGGCGAGCTGGTCCGCCGAGACGGCGGGAGCGGCGAGCGCCGTGGCCGATCCTTCGACGAGGGCCAGGGTCTGCATCGTGTGCAGGTATTCGGTCTCCTTGATGAGTGAGACCTGCGCACCGACATTGGTCTCGAAGGTCACGAAGCCCTCGGCCTCCAGGCGCCGGATCGCCTCGCGGACGGGCACCACCGACATGTCGAGCTCCGCCGCGATCGGGGCGAGCACCAGGCGGTAGCCGGGCACGTAGCGTCCGCTCTCGATCCGCGCACGGATCTCGCGGTAGGCCCGCTCGCTCTTCGGAAGCGCGGCCATGATCAGGATCCCGCGCCGTTCGCCGCCTCGGCCGCGGCGCCGGCAGCGCGTGCAGCCTCGTAGCGGGCTCGCCATTCGGCGTTCATCGGGAACAGGCCGTCGACCGGCGCACCCTTGGCCACCTGCTCGGCGACCCAGGCGTCGGCCTCCTCCTGCGCGGCGGCCTCGGCGGCGACCTCGGCGAGCAGGAAGGGAGGGATCACGATGACCCCGTCCCGGTCGCCCATGATGATGTCCCCGGGTTGCACGGCCGCGCCGCCGCAGGCGACGGTGACGTCCGTCTCCCACGGCACGTGGCGGCGGCCCAGCACGCTGGGGTGGGCGCCCTGCGAGAAGACGGGGATGTCGAACTCCTGCACGGCGGCGAAGTCGCGCACCCCGCCGTCGGTCACGATTCCCGCGGCACCGCGCACCTGCGCGCGCAGGGCGAGTACGTCGCCGACGGTGCCGGTGCTCGGGATGCCGCGGGCCTCGACCACGAGCACCTCGCCCGCCTCGACGGTGTCGAAGGCGCGCTTCTGCGCGTTGAAGCCGCCTCCGTGGGCCTTGAAGAGATCGGGGCGGAAGGGGATGAAGCGGAGGGTCTTGGCGGTGCCGAGAATCCGGTCGCCCTCGTGGTTCGGGTGGACGCCGTCGATGAAGATGTCGGTGTAGCCGCGCTTGCGCAGCGCGGCCGAGACGGTGGCCACGGCGACTCCGTCGAGCTGGGCGCGGATCTCGTCGGTCAGCGGGTTCTGCGGCGAGTCGGCGGCGACCTCGAGCGGCGTCGCCCTCCCTGCGGCCACGGCCGTCGCGTGCTCCTCCTCGCTGCCCCAGGCCTCGATCCGCTGCAGGTCGTCGACCTTCGGCGCGCTGCCGAAGCCGCCGAACTCGTGCGTGCCCGCGACGACGGTGGTGACGAGCCGGCCCGTGCTGGGCGCACCCGGAGCGTTCGGGGCGTCGACCTCCACCTCGACGACGTCGCCGGGGACCACTACCGAGGATCCGGCCGGGGTGCCGGTGAGGATCACGTCGCCGGTCTGCAGCGTCATGTGCTGCGAGAGGTCGGCGACCAGCTGCCCGAAGGGGAACTCGAGCGTGTCGCTCGTGTCGTTCTGCACGAGCTCGCCGTTCACCCAGGTGCGGACGCGCCAGGCGTCCTGGCCGATGCCTGCGGTCGGGATCGCGACCGGGCCGAGCGGGGTGAAGCCGTCGCCGCCCTTGTTGCGGACGTTCGAGCCCTTGTCGGCGGCGCGCAGGTCGTAGAGGCCGAGGTCGTTGGCTGCGGTCACCCGGGCGACGTGGCTCCAGCCCTCCTCGGGGGAGACCCAGCGGGCGGGCTCGCCGATGATGAGCGCGATCTCGCCCTCGAAGGCGAGGAGCTCGGTGCCTGCAGGGCGCTCGACGGTGCCGCCGGTGGGGGCGAGCGACGATGCGGGCTTCAGGAAGTAGGAGGGGAACTCCGGGCTGCGGCCGCGCTGCGCGATGCGCGAGGGGTAGTTCAGATGCACGGCGATGATCTTGCCCGGCGTGTCGATCCCGTGGGTCATTGGTGAGCCTCGCATTCAAATACTCCGCTGTCTGATATTTCAAATCATATACGATCGAAACGGGTTTGGGAAGGCCGTTATGAGACGGGCCGTTGAAAGGTCAGTAGCTCGCGCGCGGGGCGGATGCGCCGCCCGCGCTCGGGGCGAAGCGGTCGACGAGCGCCTCGGTCTGCCGGGCGAGGATCGCGACGTCGGCGCCCACCGCGACGAAGGCGGCACCCGCCTCGATGTAGCGCTCGGCGTCGGCCGGAACGAAGGCGTTGACGCCCGCCGGCTTGCCTGCGGCACGCGCCGCCGCGATGGATCGCAGCACGGCCTCGACCACCTCGGGGTGGCTCTGCTGCCCGATCACCCCCATCGAGGCGGCGAGATCGCTCGGGCCGACGAAGATCGCGTCCACTCCGTCGACGGCGACGATCCGCTCCACGTCGGCGACCGCGGCGGCCGACTCGATCTGCACCGTCAGGCTGATCGTCTCGGAGGCCCGCGAGAGGTAGCCCTCGACGCGATTCCAGCGCGCCGAGCGGGCGAGCGCCGATCCGACGCCGCGCACACCGCCGAGCGGGTATCGGATCGCGCGCACGATCTCCTCCGCCTGCTCGGCGGAGTCGACCATCGGGACCAGGAGATTCTGCGCACCGAGGTCGAGGAACTGCTTGATCGTCACGGCATCGCCGCAGGGCGGCCGGACCAGGGGAGCGGCCGGGTAGGCCGACATCGCGTACAGCTGCGCGAGGACCGACTCGAGGCCGTTGGGGGAGTGCTCGGCGTCGAGCAGCACCCAGTCGCAGCCGGAACCGGCGACGATCTCGGCGGTGACGGGACTGCCGGCGCAGGCCCAGAGGCCGATGAGCGGCCGGTCCGCGGCGGCCAGGCGATCCCGGAAGGTGGGAGGCAGGCTCAGATGAATCGGCATGTGATCGACCCCAGCCCGTTGTACTCGGCGTGCACGGTGTCTCCGCGCTCGACCCACATGGGCCGGGTGAAGGAGCCCGCGAGGATGGTCTCGCCGGCTTCGAGGCCCTGACCGTGCTGCGCGAGCTTGTTCGCGAGCCAGGCCACGCCCATTGCGGGGTGGCCGAGCACGGCGCCCGCGACACCGGACTCCTCGATCGTCTCGTTCCGGTAGAGCAGAGCGGACACCCAGCGCAGGTCCACCTCGTGCACGGGTACCGGGCGCCCGCCCAGCACCATGGCGCCCATGGCGGCGTTGTCGCTGATCGTGTCGACGATCGTGCGCCCCTCCATCTCGAGGTGCGAGTTCAGCACCTCGAGCGCGGGCACCACGTAGGCGGTCGCGTCGAGCACGTCGAAGATCGTCGTGTTCGGGCCGACGAGCGGCTTCGCGAGCACGAAGGCCAGCTCGACCTCGATGCGCACGTTCGAGAAGCGGTCGAACTCGAGCACGGTGCCGGACTCGACGACCATGTCGTCGTGGATCACGCCGTAGTCGGGTTCGGTGATTCCCGTCGCCACCTGCATCACCTTCGAGGTGAGGCCGATCTTGTGGCCGACCAGGCGCGCCCCGTTCGCGATGCGGCGATCCGACCACACCTTCTGGATCGCGTACGAATCCTCGACCGTCATGCCCGGGTACCGGCTGGTGAGCCGGGGAAGCACCGCGCGATCGCGGTCGGCCTGCACCAGCTCCGCCGCGATGGCTTCTATCTGCGTCTGTTCGAGCACGTTCGCCCCTCTCTCGCCGCCGCCCGCACATGCGGCACTGCTCAGATCGTATATTATCCGGTGCGCGCCGTGCGTGGTCCTGGCGTCATGGGACGGCTCGGCCGTCGACGCCGAGCAGCCTCCGGAGCTGATCGTGCGGCAGACCGTAGCGGGTCGTGCCGTTGATGCCGGTCATGGTGTCGGAGGCGAGCATGGCGTTGACGATCGCCTCCTCGGTGGCTTCGATCGCCGCGTAGAAGAGCGGATCGATCCGATCGTTGCCGAGCGCCGTCACGGGGTAGGCGAGCGGACCGATCCCGGCGCCCGATCCTACGGGGATCTCGCCACTGCCGGTCGAGAAGCAGAACGCCAGATCACCGCTGCCGTTCTCGCCCGCACCGCCGAGGCGCGCGATGCCGAGGGTGGCGCGCTGAGCGAGCCGTGCGCACTGGTGCGGGAGCAGCGGCGCGTCGGTGGCCACGATCACGATGATGGATCCGCTGCCCTCCGGCAAGGCGCCGCCGAACCGGGCATCCGGCGCCTCGCCATCAGCCCCGGCGGCGCGTTCCGCATCGCCGGGCAACTCGATAGCCGGGCCCACGAGTCGGCCCTCGATGGTGAGCCGGCGTCGGCGCCCGTGGTTCGCCTGTACGAGCACGCCGACGGTGTAACCGCCGTCCTTCGCGGGGACCACTCGTGAGGCGGTGCCGATCCCGCCCTTGAAACCGTGGCAGACCATGCCGGTGCCGCTCCCGACGCTGCCCTCGGGCACATGCCCGCCGCGCGCCTGCTCGATGGCCCGATGCACGTGCTCCGGGCGTACATGGAAGCCGTTCAGATCGTTGAGCACGCCGTCCCAGGTCTCACCGACGACGGGCAGCGACCAGTACTCCTCACCGGCAGGGCGCGAGGCGACCTCGTGCGCGACGAGCGCATCCCGCACGACGCCGACGCTGTGGGTATTCGTGAGGCCGATGCAGCTCGTCAGCAGTCCCGACTCGCGCACCCACTCGAGCCCGGTCATCTCACCGTTGCCGTTCAGGCGATGCGGCGCGGCGTACAGGGGGTGGCGCCACGGCTCGTCGCGCGGAACGATCACCGTCACGCCCGTGCGCACTGGGCCCTCGCCCGGCACGAGCTCGCCCTCGCCGGAGATCAGCGTCGTATGCCCGACCCGCACGCCCGCCACGTCGGTGATGGCGTTGAACGGGCCGTTCGGCAGAGCGCCCATGGCGAGCCCGAGATCGCGCGCCTTCCGCCCGGAGGGCGCGCCATAGATCTCGCCTGCTTCGGATCGCGCCACTATGCGCCCCCTTCTCGTCCGGCCCGAATGCGACGGGCCCGCACCCAGTCTCGGGTACGGTGCGGGCCCGTTCAAGCGCATGCTCGGGGCGGCGCCCGATCAGCGGTCAGCCGCTGATGACGTGGGGCTCGGCGACGGCCTTGAGTCCCATGACGCCGAACTCCCGGCCGTAGCCGGACTGCTTCGCGCCGCCGAACGGCACCATCGGGTGGAGGCCGCCGTGCGAGTTGATCCAGGTCGTTCCCGCCTGCAGACGCGAGGCGACCGCGAGGGCCTTCGAACGATCCGAGGACCACACCGAGGATCCGAGTCCGACCTCGAGCTCGTTCGCCAGCGCCACCGCCTCGTCGAGGTCGGAGTAGCGGATGATCGGGAGGGCGGGGCCGAACTGCTCCTCGACCACGAGCGGGTTGTGCGGGTCGATGTCGGTGACGATCGTCGTCGGGTAGAAATTGCCCGGAGCGTCGTAGTCCGGGTCGCCGCCCAGCGCGACCGTCGCGCCGCTCTCCTTCGCCGCCTTGACCAGCCCATCGACCACGTCGAACTGCGCACGGTTCTGAAGCGGGCCGAGGACATTGTTCTCGTCGAGGCCCACGCCCATCGGCACGTTCTTCGCGAACTCGACGAGATGCTTCACGACGTCGTCGTAGATCGAGTCGTGCACGTACAGGCGCTTCAGCGCGGCGCAGGTCTGACCGGTGTTGATGAATCCGCCCCAGAAGAGATCCTCCGCGATGGCCGCGGGATCCGCGTCGGGCAGCACGATGCCGGCATCGTTCCCGCCGAGCTCCAGCGTGAGCCGGGTGACGTTCCCGGCCGATGCCTCGATGATGCGCTTGCCCACCGGCGTCGAGCCGGTGAACATGATCTTGCCGATCTTCGGGCTGCGCGTCAGCGCATCGCCGACCGTGCGGCCGGGGCCGGTCACGATGTTGAGCACGCCCTCGGGCAGCACCTGGTTCATGACGGTCACGAGTGCGAGCACCGAGAGCGTGGTCGTCTCGGCGGGCTTGATCACGACGGTGTTGCCCATGCGCAGCGACGGAGCGATCTGCCAGATCGAGATCATCATCGGCCAGTTCCACGGCGAGATCGCGCCGACTACACCGATCGGCCGGTAGTGCATCTCGGCGTAGCCGGACTCGTCGTCGATGACGACCTCGACAGGGAGCGGCGTATCGGCCGCCGTACGGGTCCACACCTCGCAGCCGCCGACCTCGAAACGTGCGTTGGGGCCGTTCAGCGGCTTGCCCTGCTCGCGCGAGAGCAGCTCGGCCAGGGGTTCGGCAGCCGCTTTGATCGCGTCCGCGGCCTTGTGGAGGTAGGCCGAGCGCTCGGCGTCGCCGAGGGCCGCCCAGGACTTCTGCGCGGCTTCGGCGCGGTCGATCGCGGACTCGAGATCCGCCACGTCCTGCACGGGTGCCGTGCCGATCAGCTCATCCGTCGCCGGGTCGCGCACCTCGCGAGTCTCACCGCTCGTGGGCGTGATCGCCGCCAGCAGGCTGTCGTAGGTATCCATGGGTCCTCCACTTCGAGTTTCGGGGTCGTGATCAGGATACGTCGCGGTCGCCGGCGGGTCCTTGTCGCTCGGGGCTTCGGGGTTGTCTCACCGGGAACAGTCGCGTCAGGAGCCTCAGGCCCGGAGGCCGACCGTCCGGAAACCGGCGTTGCCCATGCTCGAATCGGGGGTGTTGCGGGACCTGGCCGAGTTGCGGTACCGGTTGCAGTACGAGGGATGGCAGAGGTAGCTGCCGCCACGGAGCACCCGCTCGTCCCCCGCATCGGGCCCCGCCGGGTCGGCGAGCGGCGAGCGCGCGTAGTACGCGGCGTCGAATCGGTCGGCGCACCATTCCCAGACGTTCCCCACCGCCTGCCACAGGCCGAAGCCGTTGGGGGAGAAGGAGCGGACGGGCGCCGTGCCGATCCATCCGTCCTCGGCGGTGTTCCGCACCGGGAACGCGCCCTGCCAGACGTTCGCGCGCCAGACGCCGTCGCTGCCGTCGATCGGGTCGTCCCCCCACGGGTAGGCCGCGCGATCGAGCCCGCCGCGGGCGGCCCGCTCCCACTCGGCCTCGGTCGGCAGGCGGCGCCCGGCCCAGTCGCAGTAGGCGGCGGCATCGTTCCAGCTGACATGCACGACCGGATGGTCGTCGATGCCCGCGAGCGATGTCGCCCTCCCACCCGGGTGCCTCCAGTCCGCCCCGCGAACACCGATCCACCACGGCGTGCCGGCGACGGGCCCCGTGATGTCCGAGGCCGGGGCCGCGACGAGCAGATGGAACACCGCCGACGACGCGAACCGCTCCGCATCGGTGACGAAGCCGGTGGAGTCGACGAATCGTGCGAACTGGGCATTGGTGACCGGTGTCGCGTCGATCTCAAAGCCCCGGAGTTCGACGTCGTGCACCGGGATCTCGCCGTCGGCGGGCAGCCCGTCGCCCGACGAATCGCCCATCGCGAAGCCGCCGGCGGGGATCGCGCACTGCTCGACCGGGTGCCGTACGAGCTGCTCGCTCGCCGCGCTGTCGGCGCTCGCTGCGCTGCCGGTGCTCGCTGCGCTCGCGGACTCGAAGCCCGCGCGTACGGCGACGGGCGCCGAAGCGTCGCTCGGATCCTCCGCACCGTCTGAGCGGGCCGGAGCGCAGCATGTCGGAGCGTGTTCCGTCGTGTTCCTCATGCGCCCACCGTACCGAGCCTCGAGGCTGAGTTGTAGACTGGGCCCAGATCACGCGGCCCGGATCGGCCGCCGACCGATGCCGCAGACCGAGCCGAGGGAGCCCGACCACTCATGGACCGACGGTTTCCGGCGCGTCTGTTCTCTGCAGGCGAAGAGCCGGATGCGCGGTTCTCGCTCGCCAACGAGCGGACGTTCCTCGCCTGGATCCGCACCTCGCTCGCGCTGCTCGCGGGCGGGGTGGCCCTCGAAGTCCTCGGGCTCGGCATGCAGCCCGGCCTGCGACTCGCCGCGTCCATCCTGTTGATCGTCGCAGGCGCGCTCGCCGCACTGCAGGCGTGGTTCGGATGGCTGCGCACGGAGCATGCGCTGCGACTCGACCGCGCGCTGCCGCCCGCAGCGTTCTCGGCCGTGCTCGCGGTGATCGTGGTGATCACGGCCGTGCTCGTCCTCCTCGGCGTGCTGCTCGCATGACCTTCCCGCCGGATGGGGGCGGCCGGAACGAAGCCGCCCCCGCGCCGCGGGACCCGGGCCTGCAGGCCGAGCGGACAGCGCTCGCCTGGCGCCGAACGGCGCTCGCGCTCGCCATCGGGGCGCTGCTGTCGATGCGACTGCTGCCCCCTGTTCTGGGCGCCTGGTCCCTGCTGTTCGGCGCGATCGGCATCGTGGTCGGCGCCGCCGTCGCCGTGCTCGAGCACCGCCGGTTCGTGCGGGGCGCGGCGACCCGCGGCGGCCTCCCCGCCGCGGACGGCCTGCCCGTGGCGCTCCTCACCGCGGCAGTGCTCGCCGCCGCGGTGCTCTGCCTGATCCTCGTGCTCGCCCGATAGCCGGCCCGGGCGCCGCTGCGTCGCCCGAATCCCGGAATCGCCGGAATCCCGGACCGTGTCCGGGTCGATCTCGTCGACCGCCCTATGCCCGCGGCTTCCCGCAGGCGCACGCCGCGTTGCCGCAGCGGCACGCGTCGCCCGAGCAGCATCCGCATCCGCCGTCGGCGCAGCAGCCGCTCCCGCCCTCGGCGGATCCGGTGCCGCACGATCGGGCGTCCGCAGGCAGATCCATCGCCGGATTCTGATCGAGGAAGCCGTGCGGCTTGAACCAGAACCCCGAGTAGTCCACCGGCATGATCGGCCAGTCCTCGGTGCGGGGGATGTGAGTGGGGCCGAAGGTGTGCCACAGCACGAGATCCTCGCCGTCGATCGAACGATCCTGCGCCGTCCACTCGGGCAGCCCGGCCCCCGGTGCGTGCGCATTCGGGTAGTCGCCCGCCGGGTAGAGCTCCTCCGGCTCGAACCTCGTGCCCCAGAGATGCTTGGTCGCGAAGTTCGCGCGGCCGTGCACGGTCGATTCGGGCTGCGCCGCGAGCAGCATCTTGCCCTCGGGGATCAGCCAGTACGCGGTCGGCTTGCCGACGTAGTTCGTGCGGTGGGCGGACCGCACCTCCCAGACGCGACCGGTGAGACCGTTCGCGATCCGCTGCGCCTCCCGCTCCGTCCTCAACTGCGTGTCGCTCCACGTGAACGCATTGCCGCGCGGATTCTCCGGACCGGTCGGGATCCTGACCGCCTCGATCTCGTGCAGCGTGTTGTCCTCGCCGTCGATCGCGGCGTCGATCCGCGCGCAGAAGAGATGCTGATGGATCGGAGTGAAGATGCCCGGTGCGATCTCCGGGCCGTGCGGATCCTCGCTGCCGGGGATGCCGGCGCCCGCGAACACGATGCCGGTCGCCTTCGCCTCGACCTGGATCGAACCGTCGAGGTAGAAGTACCAGAAGAAGCCGTAGTCGTAGTTGCCCACAGTCGCGAAATAGCTCACGACGAGGCGGCGGCTGCGCCGGGTCTCGGGCGCCGCACCGAGCTCGCTGTGCTTCCAGAGGATGCCGTAGTCCTCCTCGTGCATGCAGATCGCCTGCGGGATCTTCACGGGGTTGCCGTGGTCGTCGGCGACGAACTCGTCGAAGTAGTGGATCACGCCGAGGCAGTCGCAGCCGAGCGCGAGCGAGTTCGCGTTCTTGCCGAGCAGGTACTCGCCGGCGTCGAAGTAGCTGATCCAGAAGCGGCTCACCGAGGTGTCGCCGTAGGGCACCACCATCTCGGGCACGCTGGCGCGATGCGCGACGGAGCGATCCTCGTCGCCGTCCCGCCAGGTGATCTGGTTCAGCACCAGGCCCTCCTGCTGCGTGAAGCCGACCCGGAACTTCCAGTTCTCCCACTGCACGAGACTGCCGTCGACCGAGAAGCTCGGCCCCTCGGGCTGCGTGATCTCGATCGGCTTGAGACTCGTGCGCGCGGGCCCCTGCACGTCGAGGCCGTAGTTGCCGTGCTGCTCGGGCACGGGGGTGTCGCCCTCGTCGTCGATGCGGATGACGCGCCGTTCGGTCAGGTCGACGTGCACCACGAGGCCCTCGATCGGGTGGGCCCACGGGTTGTCGCCCTCGAAGAAGCGCAGGTAGGTGTGCGAGCGCACCAGACGCCGGCCGACCTCGTCCTCGCGGCCGAAGAAGCCGGGGGCGAGCGGGGAGCAGAAGGCGAGCTCCATGTGATCCTCGAGCCCGCGTCGCTTCATCGCCGCCTGCCACTCGGACGAGGCCTTCACGATGCCCGCGGCGTCCTCGTACTCCTCGAAGAGGTACTGCGGCTGGCCGTAGGGGGCCTCGGCGTTCGGCAGCACCCGGAACGCGTCGACCTCGCCGCGGCTCACCGATACGACCGCTTCCGAGGCGACGCCCGTGCTCCGCTCCAGCAGGGTGACGAGGACGCGGCGGTCCATCGGATCGCCGGGCCGCCAGGCGGCGAGCGCCGCCTTGTCGGGGTCGACGGGCAGCATGCGGGGGACCCGCGTCTGCTCGGTGGCGTGCCCGGCGTCGGTCAGGATCCGCCGCGCCGCCGCGATCTCGTCCGCGGTGAGCGGATCGAGCGGGTGCCGCACCTCGAGCGGAGTCGTCACCCGCTGCCCGTGCGTGTGCGTCGTGTCAGGGGTGTGCGTCATCGGAACCGACTCCTTTCGGGCGCCGCGCGGGCGAGCGGCCGGCCGCTGCCCTCAGTATCGCACCGCCGGGCGGTCGCCCTCGCCGGGGTGTCCCGCTCGCCTCAGAATGTTATCCTCGCCTCGAGAGGTGATTCCCATGCAGCTCGCTCAGTTTTCCGCAAGGACGCGGGTCTCCGGAGCCGCTCCCGCGACGGTGCGCGCCGATGATCTCGCGGGCTTCCGCGCCCTCGTGTCGTCCTCGTTCGTACCGCTCGACGTCACGGCCGAGCGCTCCGACGCGTTCACCGCGCGGCTCTGCACAGCGGGTGCCGACGGCATCGCCTTCACCGAGGTCGCGGCGAAGCCGCATCTGGTCGAGCGCACGCCCGCCACGATCGAGTCGGGCGGCAGCGGACAGTACAAGGTGAGCCTGCTGCTCTCCGGTTCCAGCATCCTCGTGCAGGACGGCAAGGAGCTCGTCATGCGGCCGGGCGATCTGTCGATCTACGACACTTCGCGCCCCTACTCCCTGCTCTTCACTGAGGAGTTCCGCAACCTCATCGTCATGTTCCCGAAGGATCGGCTCGAGCTTCCTGGGCCCGACGCCCAGCAGCTGACCGCCGAGTCGCTCGGCGCCGAGCACCCGGGGCTCGGCGCGGTGCTGACCGCCTTCCTGTCGCAGTTCCCGGAGCAGCTCACCGACCTCGGCCCGCGGGTGCAGACGAAGCTGGCGCACACGAGCCTCGACCTGATCGGAACCCTGCTGTCGACCATCCTGGGTGCGGATCCGGCGCAGCAGGATCCGCACCAGGTCCTGCTGCGGAGGATCCACGAGTACATCGACGACCATCTCGCTTCGCCCGACCTTTCTCCCGGCGGCGTCGCTGCGGCGCACTACATCTCGAAGCGGCACCTGCACGCGCTGTTCCATGAGACGGGCATGACGGTCTCGACCTGGGTGCGCGAGCGCCGGCTCGAGCGCTGCCGCCAGGATCTGCTCGATCCGAGATTCGAGGATCGGCCGGTGTCGGCCATCGCGGCGCGCTGGGGCCTGATGGACGCCGCGCACTTCAGCCGCGTGTTCAAAGAGACGTTCGGCGTCTCGCCCACGGAGTTCCGGCGCCTGGCGGGCGAGTCGCGCGACGGCCGGTTCCTGGGCTGAGCGGGCGGCCGCTGCGGTGCGGAGCGGCGCCGGTCGCGCGCCCGGGCGTCCCGGCGCTCAGACGTCGAGGCCGTTGAAGCGCTGCACCTCGCGCTGGTAGGGGGCCACGACCGACGGGGAGATCCGGCAGTCGAGCAGGATCGTGCCCCGCC